>JBKPAJ010000137.1:0-47730 GCA_046726375.1 Acidobacteriota bacterium | reverse complement strand
GCTACGATGCGCGCGTTCCGTGCCACTCGCCGCTGGTACACGGCTTTGGACCGTGCCAGATTATGGCACCGCTCGGCGCGGGCGGGATGGGTGAGGTTTACCGCCGGCGCGACACTCAGCCTCAATCGCGAGGTGGCGATCCAGGTAGCGCCCCAGCCTTTTCGGTCGACGCCGAACGCGTCGGGCGAAGCGAAGCCGCTCGCGACCCTCAATCATCCGCACAGGTCAACTGGACTGCCGGATTACGATCCGGTATGGGTTCGAGCAACCGATAAGCCGCCGAAAAGATCCGTCAACGGCCAGCGAGCAATCGCGCCGCGCGCCGCGCCCAACGTGAACACCTCGTGCTCCATGATCACGCGAAACGCATGAAGCCGCTTTGCCTGCTCCGGTGGCGGCGAGTCGAGCATCTCTTTGGTGGTGCCGAAAGCGGACTGGTGGGCGGCAAACGCCGCGAGCATGCGGTCCATGTACGGCCGCGCGTCGAATTCACACGCCACCATCTCGGCCGCGACCGCGAACACGTTCGCGTCGAGCCCGGCGGTCACGCCCCAGCCCGCGCTGCGCTTCTTGTGCTCGAGGAAGTCGTCGAGCGTGAAGGCGCTGTAAAAGAGACGCTCCGGCGCGTTGGCGCCGAGCGTGCCGCTCGAGAAGAACGCGGCTGTCGTGGCGCGGTGAACGGCGACATGATCCGGGTGGTAATAGCCGCCGTGCGGGTCGAACGTCACAATCACGTGCGGTTGGACATCTTCGATCACCCGGATGATTGCGGTTTCGACCTCCAGCATGTCGACGTTGACCAACGCCAGCGGATCGTCGCGTCGCACTCGCTCGTTCCGAGCGGAGTCGTGGAAACCCAGAAACACCGGCTCGCCCAGGCCGAGCAGCGCGCACGACCGGCGCAGCTCCTCGGCGCGATGCGCGCCGACGTCTGTCACATGCCCCACGCTCGGATGTGGCCTGCCGGCTTCTCCTTTGGTGGCGCACGCGAGCGTCACGCGCGCCCCACGTTCGGCGTAGTAAACCAGCATCCCACCACCATGAAACAGCTCGTCGTCGGGATGCGCGTACACGGCAAGAACCGAAGCCTGCCGGACTGAGGCCATGACGTTCATACTACGCGCGACGCGTTGTAAAATTGGCAAGGCTGCATGAACCTGCCGAATTCGCTGACGATCGCGCGCATCTTTCTCGTGCCGCTGCTGGTCGTCGTCATGCTCACCAAATTCGAAGGGCGGCTCGTCCTTGGATTGCCCGTGGAGCTCGTGGCGGCAGCGATCTTCGGGATCGCGTCGCTCACCGACTGGCTCGACGGCTATCTGGCGCGCCGCCGCGGGCAGGTGACGCGTATCGGACAAGTGCTCGATCCCATTGCTGACAAGCTGCTGATTTGCGCCACACTCGTGTCGCTGGTGCAGCTGGATCTTGCCTCCGCGTGGATGGTTTCGGTGATTATCGGGCGTGAGCTGGCGGTTACTGGTCTGCGCAACGTCGCCTATTCGCGCGGCCTGACGATGCCGGCGTCGGGACTGGGGAAGTTGAAGATGGCGTCGCAAGTGACCGCCATCCTCCTGCTGCTGCTTGGATGGGAGCGGATTCCGCTGTTGTTGATGGCCGGACAGGCGGCGATGTGGGTGGTGTTGGCGACCTCGCTCGTGTCCGCGATTGATTACTACCGCCGCTTCAATCGCGCCATGAGTCAAGTTTCGAAGATTGCCGACTTCGAAAGCGCCAAGGCGCGCTCGCAAGAGCGTAAGCGCGCGGGGTAGTGGCGGGCCTTCAGGGCCGCCACTACCGGCGCGGCGAAAGATCGCCCCACCAAAAGGCGGGGCTAAAGCCGCGATCACTACTGCTGGGTGACTGTCCCGCGAACCGCGACGTAATCTCCGACAAAAACCGCATCACGCGCGCGGGTGAGGACGATCTTCGAGGTCTCCGCCGCCACTTCGACCACCACCCCTTCGCCCATTTCGACGAGTGGCGTCCCGGTGACGCGGTCGCGATAGAACCCGACGCGTGTGCCCAGGCCGAATCCATGAACCTTGCCGCGATCGACGTTCGCGACGTCGCCTGATCCGAAGGATTCGCGGCGGTCGGCGCCGAAGAGCACCTTTCCCAGATCCGTGAAATTCGTGGGCCCCGCGTCGGCGACTCTGCCTGGCAGTGTTGGTTCGACAAACGGCTCGAGATAATCGTCGGCGAGCACGGTGTCGCACGCAAAATCGACGCGCGCGAGCGCAAAGTTGTGGTCCGCCGCCACCACAGTCAACCAGCCGGCGCTACGAATCGCACCGGGTGTTTCCGTCGTCGGCGGTTCGCCCATGATCCCCAGCTGCAGCCGTCGCACGAAGAAGCGCTGGCCAATCATGTAGCCCTTTGGCGTGCCGCCATTGAGAACCACGAGCTCACCAGGCGCGTACTGGCGATGGTTGTCGCCCGCCTGCCCCGACAGAATGCGATAGGGCGAATTGGGCATCGAGGTCGTGGGCAGATCCGTGCACGCCACCAGGTCGGCGGTCAGCGTGCGGGGACCAAGGTCTGTTCTCGCCGTCGGCAGTTCGGTGATCTCGAGCACCGGCGGTTTGGTTTGCGTTGCTGTTGCAGATTGAGTCTGTGCTTGGACGGACGCTCCAGCCGAGAAGAGGAGCAGACCGCTTACGACGCTGACACAAGTGCGCATAGGTGCATACCCTTTTACGTACCTGAGGGAGTCTTGAGTCTGTGGACGCGTTCTTGCGCGTCTTCGAGATTCGAACGTTATTAACCGCCCGTAATACAGGAGTGCTTCAGCTCTCTTATCGGTTCGAACCAGCAAACGGGCTAGGCGTGGAAGTGGAAGGCGACCCGGTCCGCGTGGTCACGGGACGGTGATCGAAACTTCACCGAATGGGCGACGGCGCCGGGGTCTTGAGTTCATTGACGCGTTTGTGCGCGTCCTGAAGATACTCGCTTCGTTCGAACTCCTGAATCAGCCGCTCGTAATACGGGAGCGCTTCGGCCGCCTTCGCGCTCTTAACCAGCGATTCCGCTAGATAAAAGTAGACGGCGTCGCGGTTGGTGTACTCCGGGTCGGTCGTCAAGACTTCACGGAACCGATCGATCGCGCCCGGATACCATTTCACTCTGTAGTAATGCAGGCCTACGCGATAGCTTGCCGTACTGAGGCGGTCTTTCGCTTCGCGCATCAACTTCCGCGCTTCCGGCATCAAGGCGCTGTTCGGATAGCGATCGAAAAACGTCTGCAGCTCCTTGATGACGTCGCGTGTGGCGCTCTGATCGCGATCGGGCGCGAGCATCTGCTCGGCGTAGGCAAACGCGAGCCGGTACTGTGCGTAGTCCGCGCGCGGGTTGGTCGGATAGAAGGTGAGGAATTCGCGGAACTCGTTTGCCGCCAGGACAAGCGCTTCGGTTGTGTGCTCACCGATGTAGGTATCGCCCACGGCGAGCTTGGCGTCGGGACGGAACGGGCTCTGCGGATAGTTGTCCACGATCTGGCGGTAGAACTCGCGCGCCGTGCTCCAGTGCTTCTCCTTGAACTCGGCCTGGCCTCGTTCGAACAGAAACTGATCGGCCTGCGCCGTTCCAGGCGGCACCGCCGAGGGGTTGCTGGCGCAAGCCCCCCCGAGCGCTAAGCCGGCGACAAGCAAAAGAGACAAACCACGATGCATCATGTGTGAGTTGTTTCCATCCAGACGAACATCTGCCGCAGACCCTCTTCGAGCGTGACCGAGGGAACAAATCCCAGATCTTCGCGAGCGCGGCTGGTGTCGGCGTGGGTGTCGCGCACGTCGCCCGTTTGCGCCGGCTGGCGATCGATCGTGACCGGACGGCCGGACACGCGGCCAATCAGGTCGAACACCTCCAGCAGTGAGACGCGCGAACCCCCACCGATATTGTAGACGCCTCCGAGCGTCCCCCGGACGGCCGCCGCCGCCGTCGCCGTCACGGCGTCCGTCACGAACGTGAAATCGCGGGTTTGTCGGCCGTCGCCATATTGCGTCACCGGACACCCGTCGAGCACCGCGCGGAAGAAGCGGTTGAACCCCATGTCGGGGCGCTGACGCGGTCCGTACACCGTGAAATAGCGCAGCGCGACCGTCGGCACGCGATAGTTGACGTAATAGAGCTGACACAGATGCTCAGCGGCCAGCTTTGTGACGCCGTAAGGAGAAACGGGTCGCGGTAAGGCATCCTCCATCACCGGCAACCGGACCTCGTCACCGTACACCGAGGAGCTCGATGCGTACACGAACCGCTCGATCGGACGTCCGACACACGCCTCGAGAAGTATTTGCGTCGCGTCGACATTGAGCTCCGTGTACATGCGGAAATCGCGTCCCCAACTCTTGCGAACGCCGGCCTGCGCCGCGAGGTGAAATACGTGCGTCACGCCGTCGAGCAGCCGCGCCAAGTCGTAACCCGCGATGGCGCCCTCCACGAAGCGGTAGCGATCGCGCCCGCGGAGTAAGAAGAGATTTTGCTCTTTGATCTCTCGCGGATAGTAGCTGGTAAAGCAATCGAGCGCGACGACTTCTGCGCCGTTTGCGAGCAGACGCTCGCTCAAGTGGGAGCCGATGAAACCGGCTCCCCCTGTCACTAACGCCTTCATGCCAGGAGCTCCCTAACGCGGGCCGGCAGCCGTGTCGGCCGTCCGGCCGCATCGATCGTGACGTGGACGGTGTACCCCGAGGCGATGGGTACGCCGTCGGGCTGCCGCGTGAGCACGTAATCAAACGCCAGCCGCACCGGCGAGATAAGACGCGCCTCTGTGGTCACCGCGATCTCATCGTCATACCGCGCGCCGAGTTTGTATTCGCAGTGGGATTCGATCACCGGCAAGCCAAGGCCTTCGGCTTCCATGTCACGATATGTCCAGCCGGTTTCGCGCAGCCAATCGGTACGACCAATCTCGAACCAGACGAAGTACTGCGCGTAATAGACGACGCCCATCCTGTCGGTTTCAGCGTAGCGGACGCGCACAATCGACCTGGACGCTCGGGCCGGCATCAGGCCCGCTGCGCTCGCGCAGCCACGACCGATCGTGCGGCGTGCTTCAGATCGCGCGTGGCTTGCTCGGGGTGGCCGGCGCCAAATATCGCGTTCCCGGCGACCAGGAGTTCAGCGCCGGCGCCGACCACCTGCTCGACCGTGGTCAGGTCGATGCCGCCGTCGACCTCGACTGGTCCAGGATTACCGGAGACGTCGAGCAGGGTCCGCACCGCGCGGATCTTGTCGATGCTGCGAGGAATGAACGATTGCCCGCCGAAGCCCGGGTTGACCGACATGACGAGGACGAAGTCCACATCCCCGGCAACGTTCTCGAGCGCCACGACTGGCGTCGAAGGGTTCAACACTGCGCCCGCCTTTGCACCGCGCTTCTTGATGTAGCCGATCGTGCGATGAAGGTGGGGCAGCACTTCGACATGAACGGAGATCATCGATGCGCCCGCGTCGACGAAGTCGTCGATGTAGCGATCGGGTTCTTCGATCATCAGGTGGACATCGAGCGGAACCCTCGTAACGCGCTTGATCGCACGCACAACCGGCGGTCCGATGCTGATGTTTGGCACGAAGTGGCCATCCATCACATCGACGTGAATCAGGTCGGCGCCGCCGCGCTCGGCGGCGGCGATCTCGGCGGCGAGATTGGCGAAATCGGCGGAGAGGATGGAGGGCGCCACGCGCACGTTCATCGGCTCACCTCGATCGAGATCGCGTCGCCGGGATGCACCTGATAACCGCCGGCGGGCGTTTGACGGATCACGACGCCCGGCGGTATACCTGGCGCCGACTGCTGGGACACAATCGCGACGCGGAAGCCTTGTGCACGGAGCAGATCCGCCGCGCGATCGCCGTTGACGCCAATGAGGTCGGGCATGACGTAGGTCAGGCGATCTTCTCCGCGGTTGACGAGCAGCCGGATTTCCGCGGTGTGGGTGTCAGGCGGAGGGTCCTGCGCCACGACGACGCCGGGCGGATAGTCGGCGTCACGGATTTCAGCGACCGACGCGGTACTGAGGCCGTCCTGTGTGAGTCGAATTTGCGCCGCGCGTTCGGATTCGCCAACCAGGCGCGGCGCCACGATGGCGCGGGGGCCGGCACTGACCCAGACACGAATGCCGCGCTGCCGCCGTGTCGTCGTGCCAGGTGAGGGGTCCTGGCCCAGGATGTGTCCAGCGGGCACCGAGGGGTCGGGTCGCCGCGCGTCGTCGATACGGAGCGTCAATCCTTGCTGCGTCGCATACGCCGCCGCATCCTCGAGTTGACGGCCAACGAGGCTGGGAACGCTCACCTCGCGGGCGCGCACCGCCACGCGCATGGCGATAGCGGCAAACACAAAATAGGTCGTGACCAGCGCGCCCCCGAGCAGGAGCAGCTTACTGACGCTCCAAAAACGGGGTCCTAGCTGCATGCGTAACGCTCCATCGTACTACACGAGGTTTGCAGGTAGGCAGGACCGGTGGCGGGCTGATCCCTGACGCCGCCGTTTCAGTATCCATCCGACTTGGAGGTAATCCCCACGGCCGTCGCCGCTGCCCACCCGCGAACCTGCAAACTTGTGCCCATGTCACCGCACCTTCTGCAGCACCGCGCCGAAGAACGCCTCGAGCTGGTCGCGAACGGGGTCAGTACGTAAAAAACCTTCGGGGCTAACCAAGTTGCGGATCGCGCGCGGAAGCTCAGAGAGCGCATCAACCGGTTCGATCGCGAATTCTGCCGCCTGGGCGAGAAACGTCGTGATGACGTGCTCGTTTTCTTCAGGCTCGCTCGAACAGGTGCTGTACACCAGGCGACCGCCAGCGCGAACGACACGCGCGGCACGATGGAGAAGTTCAACTTGCGTTCGCGCGAGTGCCGGGAGGTGGTCCGGCATGCGCTTCCACTTGATGTCGGGATCGCGGCGAAGTGTACCCAACCCCGAACATGGCGCATCGACGAGCACGCGATCGAATGCCCCGTCGGCGAACGGAAAGTCGGCTGCCGCAGCGATCTGAACGGGCCGCGCGTTGCGAACGCGACATCGTTCGATCGTGGCCGCCAGCACTTTCATTCGACGCGCGCGCACGTCGGTGGAGACGACAACGCCTGAGGCGCCAACTTGTCCGGCAAGAGCGACCGTCTTGCCGCCAGGCGCTGCGCAGGCATCGAGCGCGCGTGCACCGCGATGTGCCGCCACGAGCTCCGCAATGAGCTGGGAGGCCTCGTCTTGCACCACGAATTGACCGCTGCTGAACGCGCGCGACGTGAGGGGGCGTCCATCGACTACGTAGAGACCGCACGGCGCAATTCGCGTTGGCGAAGTGGCGACGCCTTCAGCCGCAAGTTTCGAGGCCAGATCCTCTCGGCTGGCCGCAAGACGATTGGCCGCGAGCGTGAGCGCGGGCGTCTGATTGTTGAAACGCAGCCACTCCTCCGCCGCTTCCGGGCCATATCGCGCAACCCATCGCTCCACGAGCCAGGACGGATGTGACTGCACGACCGCAAGGTGCTCGATCAGCGCATCGCGTGGCGGCCACGTGATCGCATCCCGTTTGCGCGAGAGCTGCCGCAACAGCGCGTTGACAAACGGCGCTGCGCTCTTCTTGCGCGCCGTTTTCACCAACGAAACGCTGTCGTTGACGGCAGCCGATGCCGGCACCCGCTCGCGATAGAGCAGTTGATACGCGCCAAGGCGTAACGCATCGAGAACTTCGACGTCGAGACGATCGAGGCCGCGGCCGCTGACTTGTGCGATTTGATAATCCAGAGCGGCGCGCCATCGCAGAGTGCCGATGATGAGATCCGTGGCGAGCGCGCGGTCGCGGGTGTCAGCGAGATGATCGCGCGTGCGCGCCAAGGTCTCACCGAGATCGGCACGGTCGATCTGCCGCAGCGCAAGATACGCGGCTGCCCGTGCGGGAGCAGCCATGATTAGCCGAAGCGTTGACCGCTCAGGCCGCCGTGGCCCGCGACAAAGTCGCGGGCGGCCATGACCCGCCGCCCCGCGGGCTGAAGCTGAAGCAACTCGAGAGCGCTCCCAGCGCCGCAAGCAATCCGAATAACTCGACCCGCTGCCACACATGTTCCCGGCGCCGCATCGCCAGCGGCCGAGTCCGACACGCGCGCCTCATAGATGACCAGTCGCGAACCGTTGAGAAATGTGTACGCGTTCGGCCAGGGGCGCAGTCCGCGAATCTGGTTGTGCAGTTCCGAGGCGGGTCTATTCCAATCGATGTGTCCTTCCTCTTTCGTCAGTCGCGGCGCATAGGTCGCTTCGGCATCGTTCTGGGGCGTTTCCGTCGCGCGTCCTGCCGCGATATGGTCGAGCACACCCACCAGCAGATCGGCGCCGAGCACGGCGAGGCCGCGCTCCACAACCTCGCTCGACTCGTGTGATCCGATGGGGCGCGAAGCCCGCGCAATCACGGGTCCCGCGTCGAGCGCCTTCACGACGCGCATTATGGTCACACCCGTCTCTGATTCACCGGCAAGAACCGCGCGATGGACAGGCGCGGCGCCGCGATACCTCGGCAGGAGCGACGCGTGCACGTTGATCATGCCGTGCCTGGGTGCCTTCAAAAGCCACTCTGGGAGAATCTTCCCATACGCCGCAACAACGCCAAGGTCCGCCGCCAGGCCATTGAACTTGTCTTCGAACAGCTCACGCGCGAGTCGCTCAGGTTGCAAGACCGGTAAGCCCTGCTCGACGGCGAGCGCCTTAACCGGCGCATCCGACATCCGGTGCCCGCGCCCCCGCGGTTTGTCCGGCTGTGTCACCACGCCGACGACCTGATGCCTTGAATGAAGCAGCTTCACCAGTGTCGGCACCGCGAAGTCCGGAGTGCCAAAAAAGGCGATGCGCAGCGGCAGCGCTTCGTTCACCATTCGCCGGCGCGTGCAAGCTTCCGAATTCTTCGCACGATGAGGTCGCGTTTTATTCCACGCAGGCGATCGACGAAGATCGTGCCCTCAAGGTGATCCATCTCGTGCTGAAACGCACGTGCTAGGAGTCCCTTGCCCTCCACCGTGTCCTCCTCACCAGTGCGCTTGAGCCCGCGCACGACAACGCGCTCCGGTCGCGCGACCGTGGCGTTGAAGCCGGGAACGCTGAGGCATCCTTCCTCTTCGAGCTGCATACCGTCGCGTTCCACGAACACAGGATTGATCATCGTGATTAGTCCGGCAGGATCCCGCCCGATCGAGAGATCCACCACAAAGATGCGGAGCGAAACGCCCACCTGCGGTGCCGCCAAGCCGATGCCCGGCGCGGCATACATGGTTTCGATCATGTCGTCGATGAGCGTCTGAATGTCGGGTGTGATGGTTTCAACCAGTGACGCAGGACGATGGAGAGCGGCCGCTCCGTAGCGGACGATCGGACGAAGCATCGGGTCAGGCGCGCGCGGCCGCGCGACGGGTCAACCGCTGTTTGAGATGCTGGTTGGTCTCCCGGAAATGCGCCTCAAGCTGTCGCATCGAGTCGCCAGCAAAGCGATCCAGCACTGCCTCTGCGAGCACCAGACACACCATCGCCTCGCCCACAACGGCGGCGGCCGGGACGGCGCAGACGTCGCTGCGCTCAATCGCCGCCGGCGCTTCCTCCAGGGTTGTCAGATCGACGGAGCGCAAGGGCTTCATCAGCGTCGAGATCGGTTTCATGAACCCGGTGACGCGAATCTCTTCGCCGTTGGTGACGCCGCCTTCGAGCCCACCGGCGCGATTCGTTGGCCGCACGATCGCCAGCTTGCCTTCTTCGGCCTCCGGATTTTCCGTGATTTCGTCGTGAACCTGAGAGCCCGGCCGTTGTGCGGCGGCGACGCCATCGCCGATCCCCACGGCCTTGATCGCGTGAATCGACATGAGCGCTTGCGCGAGCCGGCCATCGAGCTTGCGATCCCACTGCGTGTACGACCCGAGTCCGGCCGGCACGCCGCGGGCCACGACCTCGAAGGCACCTCCCAGCGTATCGCCCGCTTCGCGCGCACGATCGATCGCCGCGATCATCTCGCTCTCGACCTGTCGATCGGCGCAGTGAAGAGGCGAGTCGTCCGGAATCGCGCGAATGGTTTCAAACGGAAGCGCGGAATCGGCCGAAATAGCCACGGAACCGATTGCAGTCACGTGACTTACGACCACCATGCCCAACCGCTCGAGCAGTTGCCGCGCGATCGCGCCGACCGCGACGCGCGCTGCCGTTTCTCGGGCGCTCGCGCGCTCGAGGACGTCTCGCATGTCCTCGTGCTCGAACTTGAGGGCACCCGCAAGATCTGCGTGCCCGGGTCGTGGACGGACGACAGGCGCACGCCGGGCGCCGGTGACGCCTTCGGGCATTTCAGCCTCGACATGCATCGTTTGCTGCCAGTTCGTCCAGTCGCGGTTTTCGATCAGCAGCGCAATCGGCGCGCCTGTCGTTCGCCCACGCCGTACTCCGCCGACGAAGCGTGCGCGATCCGATTCGATCGCCATGCGTCGCCCGCGTCCGTATCCGCCCTGCCGGCGACGAAGATTCTGCGTGATCTGATCAAAATCGATCACGAGACCAGCCGGGATGCCTTCGAGGATCGCGACGAGCGTCGGCCCGTGCGATTCACCGGCAGTCAAAAATCTCAACATCGCCCTCGCATTGTATCCGAAGTTTCTGCGAACCCCGGGATCGCGCGCGCGTGAAATGGCCCGGTTTCATTGACGTTTTGAACCGGACGGCGGTTTGCACTACACGCTCGCATGCTTCGCTTCGATCGCTATCTCCTTGCTGCATCGCGCGCACTCGATCTCACCAGTGGGAACCTGGTCGAGCTCGAACGGACGCAGAGCGACGCCCGCAACGCGGCGGCGCTCTTTACGACCCGTGATGGACGCACACTCATCGACGTCGAGCCGGCGTCCAGGGGGCGGTACGAGATCTGGGAACAGTGGCTTCCTCGCCGGTCACCTCGTGATCTCGATGCCACGCTCGTCAGCTTTGTCGAAGTCCTCGAGTGCGCGCGGCACGGCGCGCCGCGCCCGTTCGAGCTCTCCGCGGGCCGCAAAGCCGACCGCGACTACTTGCGCCGCGCACTCGCTCGTGAAGCCCGGGTACGCGGGTGGATCCCGATCGACGCCGAATTATTGGGCGTGTTCACACGGCGCAAATCGCGCCAGTGGCCCGCGTGGCTCGCGGACCGTTCGCTTGTCGTGTTCGTCGAGGCGCCCGGATTATCCGGCGACGCGGTGCTCGCCCTGCTCATGCTGGCGCAACGGGACAGTCGGCCGCATGTGCTGGTGCGCGCGCTCGCCACACGCGATCAGCGCTGGCCCTTTCTGTCCCGCGCGTCGACTCCTCCGACGGTGCACGAGGAATTGGGCCGCTTCCAATCGGAGTTCGAGGCGAAAGCGGAACGCGCCGGCAACAAGACACCGGACATCTCGGTCGAGGCCGCGGCGCGTTGGGCGCTCATGTTCGACGATCTCACCGGCGGCGCGGCGCGTAGCGCCAAAACACTCGATCTTGCGCAAGTGCTGGTCGCGCGCGAGCAGACCTTCGAGGCCCGCGCGCTCCTCGCGCGCGTGAGCGACGCCGATCCCGACACCGCGGCAAGGCGAGCCGTCGTCGACCAGCAGATCTCGGAACGCACAGCGGCAAGCACGAGGGGGTGGGACATGATCGATGACTTCGTGGGCGTGCTCCAGATCTGTCAGGACATCGAGGATGAGCAGACAGCGCTCGCGCGCGTCGGCGCATTTCTGCGCGATCGCCTGCAGGCATCCACGGTGGCGTTTGTCGCACGCGAGGCTAACGGTCCATACGTGCTCACTCGCGTCGGGTCGGAGAGCGCGCGCGTCGACCTGGCAGTGCGATCGATTGAGACTGGCGTCAGCATTCCCGCGGCACAAGAAGAGGGGCCGGTCGAATCGGCATGTCCCATTCGCCACGCGGCGGAGGTAATCGGTGCGTTGTGGTGCCGATGGAGCGCAGGGACGCCCGTTGCCACCGAACAGGCGACCACGCTCCTGGGAATTGCGGCGGCGGCGGCGGCACCGAGCCTCCGACTGGCAATCGCACGGCGAAGCCTCGTCACGCCGGCGGCCAACCCGGTCCCGGAGCTCGTGGGCGAAAGCTCGGCGATAGTTGCCGTGCGCGAAGCCATTCTTCGCGCCGCGGCGTCGCCGTTTCCCGTTGTGATCGAAGGTGAAAGCGGGTCCGGGAAGGAGCTAGCGGCGCGCGCCATCCATGCGCGCAGCGTCCGGCGCGACAAGCGTTTTTGCGCCATCAACTGCGCGGCGCTGGTCGACGATCTCGTCGAAGCCGAGCTCTTTGGACACACGCGGGGCGCGTTCACCGGCGCGAGCAGCGAGCGTGCGGGAGTTTTCGAGGACGCCAACGGCGGCACGCTGTTTCTCGACGAGGCGGCGGAGCTCGGCACGCGCGTGCAGGCGAAGCTGCTTCGCACGCTGCAGGAAGGCGAAGTGCGGCGCCTCGGTGAATCGTCGGTCCGGCGTGTGGACGTACGCATCGTTGCGGCCACCAATCGGCCGCTTGCCGGCGAGGTCGAAGCAGGCCGCTTTCGCAAGGACTTGTGGTATCGCCTCGACGTCATTCGCGTGACGCTGCCGCCCCTGCGCTCGCGGCTCGAGGACGTTCCGCTTCTCGCCGCGCATATCTGGCGTGGTCTGGCAAATCGCACCGGCAGCAAGGCGATGCTGAGTCCAGCCACTATTGCCGCCCTCGGCACCTACGATTGGCCCGGCAACATCCGCGAGTTGCAGAATGTGCTCGCCTCGTTGATCGTATCGTCGAAAACGACCGGACTTATCGGGCCGGCCGCCTTACCCGCGCACGTCGCACGCGCGGCGGCGTTGCAGCGCGACCTGACGCTCACCGACGCCCGCCGTCAATTCGACGAACGGTATGTGCGTGCCGCGCTTGCGCGCGCGGGCGGCCGCATCGTGCCTGCGGCACGCGAGCTCGGACTGACGCGACAGGGCCTCGTCAAGCTCATGGGACGCCTCGGCATCGAGAGCGGAATCCCCGATAATGGCCAGTAGTGGGCGACGCGCTGGATCAGGACGTGTACAAACACGGTGCGGTATCGGCGCGCGACTGGCGCGCCTACCTGCCCGAAGGCGTGCGGCCGTACGTCGAAGGGGCCCCCCTGGCAGCGGCGTTTCTTGGAGTGTCCTCCGGTGCGGCGTTCGCGATGATCGGCGCGACGCTGACCACGCGCCTGGCGCAATACGGCATCAAAAAAAGCGCGGTCACCGCGTTCGCGCTCACCTTTCTTGCCTACAACCTGAAATGGATCTGGGCGCCTGTCGTCGATACGGCCCGCATTCCTCTGCTCGCACGGTACGGCCAGCGCCGTTCGTGGCTCTGGTTCGTAGGCCTGCTCGTCATGGCGTCGGTGGTGTTTCTCGGCAGTCTGGATCCGCAGCAGGCTCTCGGGACGGTCGCCCTTGCGGCGATCCTCGTCGGATTTGCTGGAGCGACCTACGACATCATCATCGACGCCTACCGAATCGAGCTGCTGGAGCCGCGGCAACTTGGCGTCGGGTCAGGCATGTCGCAGTACGGCTGGCGCATCGGCGCCGCCACTGCCGGCGGGGTTGCTTTGGTCGTCGCAGCACGATACGGATGGGCCGCTGCATACACGACATGCGCGCTCTTCGCGCTGCCGGCCATGCTCGTGGGAATGGTCATGGGCGAGCCGCGCAGACATCGCGAGCCCGCCTCGGCCAGAGGCGTGATTCAAGCCGTTATCGCCTACTTTAGCCCGCTGGCTGAGTTTCTGAAACGCGAAGGCGCGCTCGTCGTTCTCCTGTTCGTTCTGATCCACAAGATAGGCGACACGCTGGCCAACCTGACGCTGCGGCTGTTGTTCGAGGATCTTGGATTTTCAAACGATGAAATCGCGTTCTACGACGTGGCGATCGGCTTTGTCGCGTTGCTTGCCGGGGTGTTCGTCGGCGGCATCATGTACGCGAGCGTCGGGATGAAGAGATCGGTGCTCATCAGCCTGGTGTTGATGGCGGTCTCGAACTTCGGGTTTGCGGCGCTGGCGGCAGTTGGCCACACCAACATGGGCATGGCCGCGGTAATTGGCTTCGAGAACTTCGCCAGCGGCATCGGCGGCGTCACGGTGGTCGCTTACCTCTCGGCTCTCTGCAATCTGCGTTTCACCGCCACCCAGTACGCGCTTCTCTCCGCCCTCGCGAGCATCGCCGGCCGTTTTCTAACGGGCACCACCGCGGGGTCGCTGATTGAGATGATGGGCTACGTCAATTTTTATCTGCTGACGACGCTCATCGCGTTTCCCGGCGTCATTCTGTTCTGGTTCATGATTCGATCGGGCCTGGCGGACGTTTCCATCGGGACAGCGGGGAAGGAAGCCGCAGACGAGTAGTCTGCGGTCGCAGATGAACCTGTGTTTTGGTACATGTGCGGCCATCTGCGTCTAACCAAAAATCTGCGTCCCATCTGCGTTCACCTGCGTTTCATCTGCGTTCATCTGCGTTCCATCTGCGTTCATCTGCGTCTAGGGATCCGCGTTCATCTGCGGCCACTCTGGGCGCGCTGCTTCAGCGCCACGAGTGCCGGCGTTTGCCCAGCCTCATCGATGGCGCGATCGATCCAGCGCGTCGCCGTCCGCGCTTCTCCTAGCTGCAGCGAGTACTGCGCGATCCGCGTCGCGATTCCGGCGAGCGGTCGTCGATCTCCAACGAGCGTGGCATATCGCACGAGCGCGTCGCGCGCCTCCGGCACGTTTCTCGCCTGAGCGGCAATCGTGGCGAGATGCAAGTACGCATCGGGTATCACCGGGTGCTTGGCAATCGCCAGTCGAAGCGCTCGCTCTGCCGCGGCGCTGTCACCGGACAGCATCTGCGCACGTCCAAGGTCCGTCAGTGTCTCGCTCGACGCATCTGAATGAGTGGCTGCCGTCGTCAGGGCCTCAACAGCTTTCCTCAGCGCCACCGAATCCCCTCGGGATTCGGCGGCTTCCAGCCACACGCGGCCCAGCGCGCCATAGGTCATCGCGGAGTCCGGGAATCGTTCCACTGCGCGTCCCAGCGCCAGCACCGCGGCTTCGTGGCGGCCCGCCTCCGCATACGCGCGTCCCAACGCCACGAGTCGTGCCGGTCGCGAGCTGTCCAACGCCACGAGCGCTTCGAGTTGATCGATCGCCCGCGCAGTTTCGCCGCTCGCGTCGTACATGGCGGCAAGCGCTTCGCGCGGCGCGGTGAGTCCGGGTTGGAGATCGGCGGCGGTTTCGAGCGCCTGGCGCGCCTCAGGGCCGTCGCCCTGTTCACGCAAACACAATCCAAGCAGCAGGTGCGCGGCCGCGAGCGACCGGTCGACGCGAACCGCCTGTCGCAAAGGTTCGATGGCGGCAAGGACCTGGCCACCACGATAGTGCGCGAGGCCAAGCTTGTAGAACACGGGCGCCGCGCTGTCGTCGACGGCGAGATATGCCTGGTAGCGTTCGACGGCACGCTCGTAGCGGCCCAACGCCATGTTCACGTCGCCCAGCAGTTCCTGCGGGCGAGTCGCTGTCGGGTCGAGTTCCGCGGCAGTACGAAGATCTTTCAACGCGGCGTCGAGCTCGCCACGCCGCTGGTACGTCATGCCGCGCTTGAGATGCGCGACCATCGAGTCGCGGCGCAGCGTGATCGCGCCGCTGTAGGCCTCGAGCGCGGCAAACGGCTGGTCGGCAGCCATGGCGTGGTCGCCGACGGCCATCAGGCGATCGTATTCCTGTTCCGTGGCGTAGACGCCATACACCGCCGCTCCGGCGGTGCCAGCAGTGATCAGGACGACGAGGCCGAGCAAGGCGCGACGCACGAAAAGAAGGATACAAGGTTCCGGGGGGTCGGGTTCGGGTTCCAAGTTCCTGGGTTGGACGTTCCGGGGTTCCGAAATTTGTGGTTGAAAGGCGGCGCCAGCGTTCGCGAGTTCGTGGGTTCGGCAGTCGAACTCCCAAGCTGGAACGCCGGAACCCGGAACCTTGCAAAGCTCGGACCTTGGAACCTCGAGCCTTGGAACTCCGGAACCTCGGAACTCTGGAACCTCGGACTCCGGAACCTCGGAACTCCGGACCCCCGGAACTTTCCTGGGACGAAGGGGTCTAACTAGATACGTCCCGGGGCTTGCAGTCTGGTCAGCCTGGGCGGGGAGTTGATAGACTGATGGAGTCACGACTCATCGCCGAGCAACTGGTGAAAGACGCAGGAGCACTCGGGTGGACTGAGGTCGGCACCGCCGAAGCCGCGCTGATACAGCGCTGCGCCGCGGGCGAGCAGGGGGCCTGCGCGGAACTGGTGACCACTCACGAGCGCATGGTGTACCAACTGGCGTTTCACTTGCTCGGCGATCGCGATGAGGCACGCGACCTCTCGCAGGAGGTGTTTCTTCGCGTCTTCCGGACGCTGCCATCCTTTCGCGGCCAATCCGCCCTCCGCACCTGGATCTATCGCATCGTCATCAACCAGGCGCGGAACCGCCAGCGCTGGTGGCGGCGGCGCCGCCGCAGCGACCAGGTGCAGCTCGAACATCACGTGCTCGAGCACGGCGAGCTGCGGCAACAGACCGACACGGATTCCCCGGATCGCGCACTCGCGCGCAAGGAGTTGGCAGCCAGGCTGTGGGCGGCGCTCGATCAGTTGCCGTTCGACCAGCGCACGGTGGTGGTGCTGCGCGAGATCGACGGTCTGAGCTACGACGACATCGCCGATTCGCTTGGCGTCGCCATCGGCACGGTCAAATCGCGCTTGACGCGTGCGCGGCAAACGCTCCGGCGCGAGCTTCGGGGGATGCACGCATGATGCACGTCCTGCCGTGCGATCGTGTGCGCGAACAGCTGGAAGCGTTTGTGGATGGCGAGTTGGCCCTCGACGAGCAGGTGATGATCGAGAGCCATCTGCAGGAGTGCGTCTCCTGCCGGCTCGAAGCATCGGAGCTGGCGGAAATCGGCCACGCGCTCCGCGGCGTCCCCCCCGCGGCCGGCGCCGCGCCCCACGAGCCCGGCCGGATCACGAGTATCATCCTCGAGCGCGTTCGCCTCGAACAGCAGTTCTCGTTTGGCGTTCAGGTGCGTCGTCTGTTCGGCGACATGCACCTGGTGTGGGCCGGTCTCGGCGCAACGTTCGCCGTCGTCATCTGTGTCTATGCGTCTGCGGGCGTCCTTCATGCCGCCAGCCGCGAGCGTCCGGATTCGCTCGCGGGATTGATCGACTACCTTGCGAATCCCGGCTCCAACGCTAACCCGGTGCGGCTCAACGACAACATGTCGGTGCCGCGCGCGTCGTTCACCGTCGACGCGTCGATGATTCCGGTGGAGGACGCGGAATTGGCCGTTGCCGCCGTTGTGACGCGCGAAGGACGGGTGCAGAATCTCGAAGTGGTGGCGGAGCAGGCACGCGCGCTGCAGGTCAAGCCCGAGATCGTGCTGGCCATGCTCCATGTCGCCGCACGGGCGCGCTTCGAGCCGGCAAAGGCGGGTGGCGCACCGGTTGCAGTCAGCATGGTGTGGTTGTTGTCGACGACCACCGTGAAGGGACGCCCCGACTACGACCTCTACTTGCTCCGCCCGCCGCGATGGGAGCAGGCGTCAGGTCCTGTCGCGCCAGTGAAGCCCCGCCCCCTTCCTGCCGCCGCTCCTATAAAGGCGGCTCCTACTGGCGATCTCGGGGTTTCAGCGGGGTAGTGTTCCGCCGGGCTGACACCCGGCCCCACTACCGGAGCGGTAGTGGACAGGCTTTCGCCTGTTCTCAACGAAGCACAGCCTGCCCGGAGCCCGTATTACTCATCGCGTCCGTCGCGCGGATGACCAGTGTGCGTCCGGCAGCCGATCCGTCGAGGCGCAACACGAACTGCTCGTGACGGCTGTCGAGGATGCCGTCCTGCGGGAAGGCGCCCTGCCAGCGCTGCGCGTCGAGTGAGTACTCCACACGATTCAACGGTGAATCCAGGTCGCGAATTTCGAAGGGCACAACGATCGTCGTGCCCTCGCGGCGTGCTACGCCAACGGTCACGACCGGCGGGGCGTTGTCGATATCGAAGCTGCTGCTCTCGCGCTCGCCCTTCAACGCGGCATCCGCGGGGTTGGACTTCGCGTCCGACGCCACCACTTTCAAGAGATATGAGCCGTTGGGCACGGATGCCGTGTCCCAGACCAGGATCGTGTCGGAGAGCCTGCCCTTGAGCAGCTTCCACGTCGTTTCGCCCTCACGCCGGTAGAAGACGTCGTAGGTGAGCTCGTCGTTGTTTTGATCGTCGGCTTTCCAGACGAACGTCTGTAGGCCTTTTTGATACGTCCGACGTCCGAGCGACGGCGTACCCGGCGTGGCGCTTTGCGGGTTGTTCGAGCCGACGCGCTTTTCGACGGTCTCTTCATCAAAGCCGGCAATCTCCGCTTCGCCGGTCGAGAACGGCTTTTGGAACACAATACCCGGCGGCTGCACCGTGATGGAATCAACTTCGGGACGAACGTTGCGTTGCTGGTAGGCCGCCGTGACCGACGTCAACACCGGCGATTCGCCCTTGCCGGTGAGCACCGCGCGCCACTGGAGATAGCGCGCTTTTGGGCTGGTGATCGCCGAGCCATTCGCCTCGCTGTACGGCGCAGACCATTCGCTCCAGGCTTCATCCGGCGTTCGGGTGTTGCCAGAACGTGTGGAGAGCTCAACGCGCGTTCCTGCGGACGTGACGGCCCGCCACGACAGCGTGCCCCAGGTTGCCACCATGCGTGCATCGCGGACTTCGGATTCGTAGGTGCCGCGCTCCGCACGGGAAGCGGAGAGCGCAAGCAACAGTCCCGGATTGGCGGTAGCCACGTAGGTGCGATCGGCGACGCGGTGAAACATCGTTGCCTGCTGAGCGGAGACGCGTGTCAGCAGGGTTGGACGCATCGGATCTCCGGACAGGCGGAAGATCTTGCCTTTACCGCCGGTCGCGACGAGCAGCGCTCCGTCGGCGTCAAATGCGACATCGTACGGCGCTTCGTCGCGCGACTCCCACAGTTGATCCCAGAGCCCATCGGGCAGTATGCGATAAATCGCACCGGTGGGACCGCGGCGATCGCCGGCACTCGACGACTGGCTGGCGGGTTGCGGCGTCACTGGAACGTCGATGATCGTAAAGGAAGTGATTTCCGTCGACACGGTCGGCACCGCTGGCGCACGGGGCGTTTCGGTGGGCGGCGCCTCGGGTCGATCCTCGCCCGCGGCTGCGCGGGCGCTCTGAGCCGCGACAAACAACACACCTTTGGCATCGAGACGAAGCGCCTTGATTTCCTGGTAGGTCGTGTCGAGCAGCAGGAACGCTTTGCCTGCCGCATCGACGCGAAACACGCGACCGGGCGAACCGGTGCCCACCAGCAGCTGATCGTTGGAATCAACGGCAAGTGAAATCGCGTGCGTCGCCTTGGTCGCGAAAAATCGATCGCCCTTTCCGTCAGGCGTAATGCGATACACGATGCCCTTGTCACCGGTGGCCGCGTAGACCACGCCCTTTGCATCCACTGCCAGCGACCAGATGTACTTGTCTTCCGGATCGAAGAACGGCGTGCCCTCCCCGCGCGCGTCGACCTTGTAGATGCGTCCATCAGGAGACGTGCCGACGTACAAGCCGCCGTTGGACGCTGGCGCGAGGGCGTGTACTTCCATTTCGCCGCTGTCGAAAAACACCGCGCTCGCGCCGCTTTTGTCGACGCGCATCACTTTGCCGTCGTTCCCGGTACCGAGGAAGAAGCCGCCGTCGCTTGCGGGCAGGAGCGCCCAGATGAACGGCATGCTCGGGTCGTTCACGCGCTGCACTTCAGGGCCGAGCATGAGCCGACCGTGCTCGTCAATCGACAGGTTTTCAACGTCGCCGCGCAGGAACTCGGCTTGCGTGGCTGCTTCCCAGAATCCCGGGCTGGCGTACAGTGTGAACGAACTCAACAGAAGGAGGGCGGACGCGACCACGCCTCCTCGTTTAGATAAGGTCATCGACGCTCTTTATTGATCGAGAGAGATGGTCAGCAGCCGCGAGCCCTGGACGGCAAACTCCACCGGGAGCTCCCATTCGCCCCGCGTCGCGTTGCGAAGCGGACTGAAGGTGCCGCTGTTCCGATCGGATTCGAGAACAGCGAGCACCGACGGAGGCAGCGAGCTCAAGGGTTCGCCGTTGACGATCGCGCCCTGGTCGGTGGTGGACAGGCGCACATACAGGCGATTGCCGCGCCGAGCCTTGTTGAACGTGCGAATCAACTGCGACACGCGCTGAGACTCGGCGCCGCGCAGGTCGCGGCGTTCCTCGGCCGCCAGCCGGGTCGCATCCGACACGAGCAGCTGCAACGATCCCGTCGTGTTCGCGGGAATGTGGATGGGGAGAGACCTCACGATCTCCTCGCCCTTGAACGTCCGCAACTGCACTTTCACCGTCGCATCGCGACCCGCGCGCGGGCGATCGGTGTCGAGCCATACGCGCTCGATGCGCGCCGTTTGTGTTTGCTCGCTCGCATCGATCGTCAACGACACTTTTTCAACGTTGACGGGCTCGAGCGAGTTCTTCAACAGGAAGGTGAGCGGGCCGGCCACGTAGGCGGCCGCGCCGCCGGCCGGCTGATCGCCGGTGAAGATGTCTTCGAAAGCGATGTCGCCGTAGTCGCGAATGGTCGCAGTCCCACGCACCGTGAAGGACGAAGGACCCACGTTCCGCTCGTAGGACGTCAGCACGTTTGCGATCGCGAGATACGTGAGAAGCGGGGTGAACGTGACGTCTTTCACCACCTTGAAGCTGAACGTCCGGCGTCCGGCGCGATTCGAATTCAACGTCAACGCGACCGGGATCATCGTGGGACCTTGTCCCAGGCGGCCGGCAACCGCCGTCGCGCGATCCTGCTGAAGAGTGCCGATGACGTCGCCAAAGCTCGCGATCTTGATCGACTGCAGCAGGCTCGGGAGCACTACCTGCACGTCGGCTTGTGTGAGTGGGAATTGAGTTGGTCCGATGTTGTAGAGCGGGTGGCCAAAGCCGTACACCTTGTCGCCGTCGATATAGGTCACGGTGCCGGTCGCGCCAAGCATGAAGTCACCCGTCATCAACGCAACGCCCATCGCGTCACCCGGCCGAAGCTTTTGTGCGCTCTTAGTCGTCGGCGTTGCGGACTGCGGCGCTGCGGCTGCTGACACCGGCAGAAATCCGCGCGTGGTCAGCGCGTCGGTGAGCGGCGCGAGTACATCAGATGCAAAGCCGGCGGTGACGAGCGGGACCGCAATCGGTTGCAGCATGCTGCCAAGGCGCGCAGAGACGGCCACATCAGCCGTGCCGATCAGACTCGCTTGCGACGGATCATCGACGAACGGGCGGATGCGGCCAAGATCACGGCTCCAAATCTCCGTCAGCTCGCGCGGTGTGGGCGGCCAGGTGATGTTGACTGGACGCGTACCCGAGGCCGGTGCCGCCGGCGCAAGGCTGGCCGCATCTGTCATCTCAGCGATCGGTGTGATGCCAGCGATCGGCTCGGTCGCAAATTGTCCAAGTGCGTACGACACGGCGCCGACCAGACGGCCATCGATATACACGGGACTGCCGCTCATGCCGGCGATGACGCCGGTCTTGGCGAGCGGTCCGCCTTCGAGGCGCGCGAGGATCAAACTGCGACGGGGCCCAACGACGTCGCGCAGGACGCCCAGGATGTGAACCTTGAACTCTTCGAGTTTGGCGCCCTGAAAAACCGTCTCGCCAACGCCCTCCATGCCGGCGCGCACCTCCTCGAGGGGCATGAACGGGGTCTGCGCTGAAGGCGTGTCCAGCAGCAGGCTGAAAGCGGCGATGGCGGCGGTCAGCGTGAGAGTTTTCATCTGTAACTGCTTGTAAAGGCGTGGACTTATTCTCCAAATGTACGAGGATCGCTGAGCATTAGCAAGGTAGTTGGGGAGAAGTAGCGCAAGGAAGGCAGGTAGGGATGTTCGCGGATTTATCTCAGGCGCGATCACGAATCCCACCCGCCTGACCAGCCCCCACCCACCCGACCAGCCCCACCCGCCCGGCCCGCCCTACCCACGGGACCAGCCCCATCCGCCCGGCCCGCCCTACCCGCCCGACCCGCCCGTGTGATACAGTCACCCCACTTATGCGCGCCGGATTCGCCTTTACGCTCGCTGCGGTCGCCGGCCCATTCCGGCCCGCCAGCGGTGCGTACGCGTATTGGTGGTGGTATTCGCATTCCTCCGAAGGGGCCTCAGGCACCGAGTAGACCTGCATACCGCCAGCGACTCGACCCAAGCGCCTCTTCAGCCAATCCTGAAGAGGCGCTTTTGTTTTATGCCAGCAGCGAAGCTTTGCGTCACCGTGACGGCCGCCACCATGGCCGAACTCCGCGAACGACGCGACCGCGTGTCGCAGGCCGATCTCGTGGAGCTGCGCGTCGATTCCGTGCGTGATCCGAGCGCCGCTGGCGCGCTGGCGGGTCGCCGTATGCCCGTGATCTTCACCTGTCGCGCCGCGTGGGAAGGCGGCGGCTTCAAAGGATCCGAGGAGGAGCGGAAGCGATTGCTCGGCGAGGCCCAGCACCTTGGCGCCGAGTACATCGATATCGAAATGCGCGCCGGCTTCACCGATCTCGTCTCGGAACGGGGCGGCAAGGGGATCGTGCTCTCTCTGCATGATTTCGACGTCGTCCCTGCCGATCTGGCCGGGCACGTTGCGGCCATGCGTGCGACCGGCGCCGAGGTCGTCAAGGTTGCGGCGATGGCGCGCCGGCTGACCGACTGCCTACTGTTGAAGCAAGTCGCATCACACAGCGGATCGTCAACCGTCGTCATTGGCATGGGCGAGGCGGGGCTGGCGACACGCATCCTCCCGTCGCGATTCGGATCCTGCTGGAGCTATACGGGTGACGGCGCAGCGCCGGGACAGATTCCGGCCGTGCAGATGATCGAACAGTTTTCGTTTCGCAGCATCGCCGAGCGGACTGCGCTCTATGGCGTCGTTGGCCGGCCGGTGGCACATTCGCTGTCGCCGGTGCTGCACAACGCGGCGTTTCGTGCCACTCGTCTGGACGCGGTCTACCTGCCGCTTGCCGCAGCAGATTTCAATGATTTCAGACGTTTCGCAGAGGAGATGCGCCTCGAGGGCGCAAGTGTGACCGCGCCCTTCAAAGCGGACGCCTTCGAGTGTGCTCACGAATCCGATCCCGTCGCGCGGCGTGTCGGCGCGGTCAATACGCTGCAGCGACGTGGCGATCACTGGATCGGGTGCAACACGGACGTCGAGGGATTTCTGGCGCCGCTCGCCGCGGCGATTCCGTTGCGCGGCGCGCGCGCATCCGTGATGGGCGCCGGCGGCTCGGCGCGTGCGGTTTGCGAAGCGCTTGCTTCGGCCGGTGCGCGGGTAACGGTTTGCGCCCGCCGAACAGCGCAGGCGAGGGCCCTGGCGCAGTTGACCAACGCAACCGTCGGCGACTGGCCGCCGATCCCCGGGTCATGGGATCTCCTCGTGAACACGACGCCGATCGGCACTTCGCCCGCGCTCGACGACACCCTACTACCGGACGGACCGTTCACCGGTCAACTCGTGTACGACCTGGTCTACAACCCGCCGGAGACCCGCCTGTTGCGCGATGCGCGCGCGGCGGGCTGCCGGACCATTGGCGGTCTCGACATGTTGATCGCACAGGCACAGCGGCAATTCGAGTGGTGGACCGGCCTGCGTGTACCGGAGCGCGTGATGCGCGGGGCGGCGCTGGATGCTCTGCGATCGCGCGGCATGAAATCGGGGGCCACAACGTTATGAAACAGACGACCTTTGACGAATTCGTCGATCTCGCCAAGCGCGGCACGTTCGTGCCGGTCTGCAAGGAGATCGTGGCCGATCTGCTCACACCGGTGTCCGCATTCCTGAAAATCGCCGAGCATTCCGACTACGCGTTCCTTCTGGAAAGCGTGGAAGGCGGTGAGCACCTCGGCCGCTACTCGTTCCTCGGAAAGGATCCGTTTCTGATTCTTCGCAGCCGCGAGGACGGCACGCTCATCGAGCGCGCGGGAGCGATTACCACCGCGGAAAAGCCCTTCATCGAGACGCTTCGTGAGCTGATGAACGGCTTTCAATCGCCGTTCGTGCCCGGTCTGCCGCGATTCACCGGCGGTGCGGTCGGTTATCTCTCCTACGACACGGCAGAGTCGTTCGAGCCGGCGGTCGCGCGCGCTGATGCCAAAGACAGCATCGGCGACGAGACCGGTTTCATGCTGTTCGACACGGTGCTGGCGTTCGATCACGTGCAGCACCGAATCCTGTTGATTGCCAACGCACGCATCTCCGGAGACGAAGATCTTCGCTCGCTCTATCAGTTCGCGTGCGCGAAGATCGAGTTTCTCGAGCGTGAGCTCGAGCGTGCTCTCTCGTCACCGAAAGGCTCGCCCTCAGCGCCGATCGATCTGCAGTCGAATTTCACCCAACCGGCCTTCGAGGGCATTGTGCGAAAGGCGAAAGAGCACATTGCCGCGGGCGACATCTACCAGGTGGTGCTGTCGCAGCGGTTCAGCGCACAGGTTGGCGTCGATCCGTTTACCGTCTATCGCGCGCTGCGTCACGTCAATCCGTCTCCGTACATGTTCTTCATCCGCATGGGGGAGCGCACGATCGTGGGTTCGTCGCCGGAGATGCTGGTTCGCGTCGAGGGCCGTCACGCGGTCACGCATCCGATTGCAGGAACACGGCCGCGCGGGCGCAACGACGACGAGGATCAGCGGCTGGCCGACGAGCTGAAGCGCAACGAAAAGGAGCGCGCCGAGCACGTCATGCTGGTCGATCTTGGACGCAACGATCTGGGCCGCGTGTGCGAATACGGCAGCGTGCGCGTCCCGACGTTCATGTCGCTCGAGCGCTACTCGCACGTGATGCATCTGGTGTCGGTCGTCGAAGGAAAACTGAGCGACGACCAGGATCGATTGGACGCGCTGGTCGCCTGTTTCCCGGCGGGCACCGTCTCGGGGGCGCCGAAGGTTCGCGCCATGCAGATCATTTCGGACCTCGAGCCGTTGCGGCGCGGGATCTATGCCGGCGCGGTCGGTTATCTCGATTTCGCGGGCAATCTCGATTTCTGCATTGCCATTCGCACCATCGTGCTCGAGCGCGGCAGCGCCTTTGTACAGACCGGGGCCGGCATTGTCGCCGATTCGAATCCGACGGCCGAATTCGAAGAAACGCGTGATAAGGCGCGTGCGATGGTGCGCGCGCTCGAACTGGCGGCGGCAGGACTGTAGCCGGTCATGCGGCCACGGATGTGAATGTTGTTCCTCATGGTTAGTTCATGGTGCTGGTGATCGACAACTACGATTCGTTCACCTATAACCTCGTGCAGTACCTCGGCGAGCTCGGGGCAACGATCCAGGTCCGCCGCAACGATCGCACGACGATCGACGAAATCGAATCCTTGGCGCCGGACCGTATTTTGATTTCGCCCGGCCCGGGCCGCCCCGAAGACGCCGGCATCACGGTGGACGTGATTCGTCACTTTGGCCAGGTCATGCCTCTGCTTGGCGTATGTCTTGGACATCAGGCCATGGGAATGGCGTTCGGTGGCGAGGTCGTGCGAGCGCCTGTACCGATGCACGGGAAAACCTGCACGGTGGAGCACGACGCGAAAGGCGTCTTCGCCGGTATCACGTCGTCATTTCAGGCGTCGCGGTATCACTCGCTCGTGGTGGGCGAGCAGGGATGGCCGGCGGCGCTGGAGATCTGCGCGCGCTCGAAAGAAGACGGAGTGGTCATGGCGCTACGCCATCGCGAATGGCCGTTGCACGGCGTGCAGTTTCACCCCGAGTCGATCCTGACCAACGAAGGACGCCGCATTCTGCGGAACTTTCTGGAGCTGTGACGATGTTCCGAGAGCTGATCGAGAAGCTCCTGCGACAAGAAGACCTGACCACTGACGAGGCCGCGGGCGCGATGGCGGCGATCATGCGTGGCGAGGCGGCGCCCGCGCAAATTGCCGGTCTGTTGATCGGTTTGTCGCTGAAGGGCGAGCGTCCATCCGAGCTCGTGGGCTTTGCGCGCGCCATGCGGCAGGAAGCCGTGAAGCTGTCGCAGAGCGCGGGCGACGTGTTCGACACGTGTGGCACGGGCGGCGATCGCGCTGGGAGCTTCAATATCTCGACTGCGGCCGCGATTGTGCTCGCCGCGTCCGGAGTGCGCGTTGCAAAGCACGGCAACCGGTCGGTGTCGAGCAAGTGCGGCAGCGCCGATGTGCTCGAAGCGCTGGGGGTGCAGATTTCCGCGCCGCCCGGTGTTGTCGAGCGCTGTCTTCACGAAACCGGCATTGCTTTCTTCTTTGCGCCGACGTTTCATCCGGCAATGCGACACGCCGGCCAGGCGCGGCGCGATCTCGGCGTTCGGACGGCGTTCAATCTGCTCGGACCGCTCACGAATCCCGCCTCACCCAGGCGGCAAATTGTGGGCGTCCCGCGGCCCGAGCTGACAGAACTGCTGGCGCGCGCGTTGCTGCTGCTCGGGGCCGAGCGTGCGTGGGTCGTGCACGGCGCAGACGGCCTCGACGAGCTTTCCACCACCGGTTACACGAAGGTATCTGAGTGTCGCGACGGTTCGGTGCAGACCTTTTACGTGCACCCGTCGGAATACGGCCTCGGAAAGGCAAGTCTCGACACGTTGCTCGGCGGCGATGCACAGATCAACGCGGCGATCATTCGCGCCGTGCTCGACGGCTTCGCCGGTCCTGCACGCGACGTAGTGTTGCTGAACGCCGGCGCCGGGCTGTTCATTGCCAGTCGCGCGGCCTCCGTACGCGAGGGCATCGCTCGCGCCGCCGACGCAATCGACAGCGGACGCGCGAAGCAGCTGCTGCACCAGCTCGTCGCGGTCTCGCAGTCGAGTGCGGGAGTTGCGTCATGAGCCGCGCAGATGCGCCCGACTTGCTCGAAGCGATCGTCGCCGCCACCAGGAAGAGCGTTGCCAGCCGCCGCGCACGCGAGTCGCACGCCGCGCTCGAACACCGCGCGGCTTCGCGAACGCCAAATCGCACCGCCTTTCGCGCTGCGTTGACGCCGAGAGATCGTTTCAATGTGATCGCCGAGTGCAAACGCCGGTCGCCGTCTCGCCGCGTACTCAGGAAGGATTACGACCCGGTCGCGATCGCACAGGGTTACGAGCGCGCCGGCGCGGCCGCGATCTCCGTCTTGACCGAGCCCGCGTTTTTCGACGGCGCGCTCGAGCACCTACGGGCAGTGCGCGGCGCCGTTCACTGTCCGCTCCTTCGCAAAGACTTCATCGTCGAGGAATACCAATTGTTGGAGGCGGTTGCTGCGGGCGCTGACGCAGTGCTGCTGATCGTCAGCGCGCTGAACGACGTCGACCTCGCGCGACTGCACGGCGCGGCGCGCGCGCTTGGCCTGGCGGCACTCGTCGAGGTGCACGATGGTGACGAACTCGATCGCGCGTTGGCGACAGGCGCTGAGATCGTGGGCGTCAACAACCGCAACCTGCGCACGTTGGAGGTCGATACGCGCGCATCCGAAGCCATTCGGTCGCGTATGCCGAACGGTGTAATTGCAGTGAGCGAAAGCGGATTGAAGAGTACGGCTGATCTCGAACGGATGCGTGACCTCGGTTACAGCGCCTTCTTGATCGGCGAGCACTTCATGACCGCCTCCGATCCTGGACAGGCTCTTGGATCATTGATTGGGCGTGGGGCCGGGCGTCGCGCTGACCTTCAGGTGCGCGGCTCTTAACATGACATTCATCAAATTCTGCGGTCTGACCCGCGCCGAAGACGTGGCCATTGCCGTCGAGTTGAACGTCGACGCGGTGGGCTTCGTGTTCTGGTCTGGCAGCCCGCGCGCGATCGCGCCGGAGACCGCCACGCGCCTGATATCGACGTTGCCATCGTCAATCATTCCGGTCGGCTTATTCGTCCACCCGACACGCGAGGACATCGCACGCGCTGTCGACGCGACTGGAATTCGTGTCGCGCAGGTACACGGCATGAACGACGTTTCGGTGTTGTCCGGTCTGCCTTGCGACCTGTGGGTCGCGACGTCGTTGCAGGAGGCCGGATCAGTGGTTGGGGCAAACGGCTCCACGATGCTCCTCGACGCACACGATCCGCAGCGCCATGGCGGCACAGGCACGACGATCGATTGGAATGCAGCGGGTGCCATTGCCGCGCATCGTCGCGTGATGCTGGCCGGCGGGCTTACTCCTGAGAACGTTGGTGAGGCGATTCGCCGGGCGAAGCCGTACGGCGTGGATGTGTCGTCCGGTATTGAAGATCAACCCGGCATCAAGAACGAGCAATTGATGCGCGCGTTCGCTCGCGCCGTGCGCGATCTGGACTCCTTATGAATCAACCTTGGTTCGGCCGCCGCGACCCCGACGCCCGCGGCTACTTCGGTCACTTCGGCGGCCGCTTCGTCCCGGAGACGCTCGTCGCGCCCATTCAGGCGCTGGAGGTCGAATACCTCCGTGCCCGGAAAGATCCGGCGTTTGCCGTGGATCTGACGCGCCTGCTGACGCAGTACGCTGGACGGCCAACGCCGCTGTGGGAAGCGCGCCGCCTCGCGGAGGCGTGCGGCGGTCCCCGCATTTTCCTCAAACGCGAAGATCTCACGCATACCGGCGCGCACAAGATCAACAATGCCCTCGGTCAGGCGCTCCTCGCGGTTCGAATGAGCAAGACGCGCGTCGTCGCCGAGACGGGCGCCGGGCAGCACGGGGTCGCCACCGCGACCGCATGTGCGCTGCTCGGCCTCGAGTGTGTCGTTTACATGGGCTCGGAAGACATGGCGCGCCAGGCTCTCAACGTGTTCCGCATGCGACTGCTCGGCGCCGAAGTGAGGAACGTGGATGCCGGCAGTCGCACGCTCAAGGACGCCATCAACGAAGCGATGCGCGACTGGGTCGGCCGCCCCGAAGACACGCACTACCTGCTCGGCTCAGCGCTCGGTCCACATCCGTATCCGCTCATGGTGCGCGAGTTTCAATCCGTCATCGGACAGGAGGCCAAGGCGCAGCTTCGTGATCTTGCCGGCTGCCTGCCACTTGCCGTGATCGCGTGCGTCGGCGGGGGCAGCAATGCCATCGGCATCTTCGACGCGTTTGTCGACGACGAGGACGTGCGATTGATCGGCGTTGAAGCGGGCGGTGAAGCGATTCGGCCCGGCCGCCACGCCGCGCGTTTCGCGGGTGGCAGCGCCGGCGTCCTGCAGGGGACGCGCACGTTTGTGCTGCAGGACGACGCCGGCAACATCGAGCTCACCCACTCTGTTTCGGCGGGACTTGATTACGCGGCCGTTGGTCCCGAGCACGCATGGCTGCATGAGAAAGGGCGCGCAGATTACCACTATGTCTCGGACGATGAGGCGTTGGATGCGTTTCAGGCGTTGGCGCGTCTCGAGGGAATTCTGCCGGCGCTCGAGTCGTCGCACGCGATCGCCTACGTCTTACGCGAGGGAAAGACGTTTGGCCGCGACAGTGTGCTGCTCGTGAATCTTTCGGGACGAGGCGACAAAGACGTGCAAACCGTGGAGCAAAAGTTGCAGGGTGCAGCCCATGTCGCGCATTGAGGATTGCTTTCGCGAGTTGCGGAAGGCGGGTCGCACCGGCCTGGTCACGTACTCGACCGCCGGCGATCCGGACTTGCAGCGGTCGGGTGACATCCTGCTCACGCTCGATCGCGCCGGCGCCGACGTCCTGGAGGTCGGCGTGCCGTTTTCCGATCCGCTCGCCGACGGTCCGGTCATTCAGCGTGCAACCGAACGTGCGATTGCGTCCGGCGCTACGCTGCCGCGTGTGCTCGATCTGGTTGCGGCGCTGCGTCCGAAAATCTCGGCGCCGATCGTGATCTTCACCTACGCTAACCCTGTGCTGAAGCTCGGACTCGACGAGTTCGCGCGCCGCGCCAGCGCGGCGGGCGTGGACGGCGTGCTCACGCTCGACGTTCCGCCAGAGGAATCCGGACAGTTTCGTGCCGCGCTCACCGGAGCAGGCATTGATACAATTTTTCTGCTCAGCCCGACGACTTCGGTCGAGCGCATCCGCCGGGCGGCGGCGATGGGCAGGGGGTTTCTCTACGGAATCTCGCGGGTCGGCGTGACTGGCGCACGAGACGAGCTCGCCGATTCGGCGCGTGAGCTCGCGATGCGGGTCCGGCGCGAAACGCAGATGCCGCTCGCGCTCGGCTTCGGCTTTTCGAAGCCGGAACACGTTCGCGGCATTGCGCAGTGCGCGGACGCGGCCGTGGTCGGCAGCGCGCTTGTCAACGTGATTGCGGAACATGGCCGCTCCGCCACGCTGCTGGACGAAATCGATCGGTACGTGAGATGGCTGCGGAGCTGAGCCTCGAAGCCCTCCGTGAGGAGATCGACAAGATCGACGAGGTGATTGTGCGCCTCCTCGATCGCCGCGCGCGTTGTGCGTACGCGATCGGGCGCATCAAGAAGGAGAACGGCGTCAGCATCTACGAACCGCAGCGCGAGGCGGCGGTGATGGCGCACATCAAGGAGGTGAACGCCATGCTCGGCGGACCGCTCGAAGAAGGCGCGATCGTCCGCCTCTACGAGCGCATCATCGACGAGGCACGGCGCATTCAACGTCTTGAGGCGAAGGTGGAACCTGAGCCCAGAACGATCGATGACGAAGTAGAGAGAGAGTAGCCGCGGACCTTTGCGCCTGGGATCGTACGTAGCCGCGGACCTTTAGGTCCGCCTAGGATTTTTTATGGTTGTCGTGATGAAAGAGCGCGCGAGCGACGCGCAAATCGAAAAGGTGATCGCTCACCTCGTTGACCTCGGCATGGACGTCCACCGCTCGAGCGGCGCCTCGCGGACGGTCCTTGGTGTCGTCGGCACCGGCAAGGTCGATCCGCGCCTCATCGAGATGCTCGACGGTGTCCACGAGGTGCTGCGCATCAGCGAGCCGTATAAGCTCGCGAGCCGCACCTTCAAGCCCGAGGACACGATTTTCTCGATGGGTGAGGTGCGGATCGGCGGCGACGAAGTGATCGTCATGGCCGGGCCGTGCTCGGCCGAAAACGAGAATCAGGTCAACTCGACAGCCGCCGCCATCAAACGCGCGGGCGCCAAGATGCTGCGCGGCGGCGCCTTCAAGCCGCGCAGCTCGCCTTACAGCTTCCAAGGACTGGGCGAAGAAGGGCTGCGGCTGCTGCGTGACGCCGCGAATGCGCACGATCTCAAACTCATTACTGAGGTGATGGATATCAGTCAAATCGAGCTGATCGACAAATACACGGATGTGTTTCAGGTTGGCGCCCGCAACATGCAGAACTTCACGCTGCTCCGCGAACTCGGTCACGCGCGCAAGCCGGTGATGCTGAAGCGCGGCATTTCGGCGACCATCGAAGAATGGCTGCTGTCCGCGGAATACATTCTTTCCGGCAGCAACACCAACGTGATTTTGTGCGAACGCGGCATCCGCACGTTCGAGAACGCGACCCGCAATACCCTCGATATTTCGGCGATCCCGGTGGTGAAGCAATTGAGCCATCTGCCCGTATTCGTCGATCCGAGTCACGGCACCGGCCGGCGCGACAAGGTTGCCGCGATGGCGCGCGCCGCAGTTGCAGCAGGTGCAGACGGATTGATCATCGAGGTGCACTGCGATCCGGATCACGCGCTGAGCGACGGCGCCCAGTCGCTATTTCCGGCGCAGTTCGATCGCCTGATGGCGGAGCTGCGGATCATCGCGCCGGCAATTGGTCGGAGTATTTGTCTCGAACCCGTTGCGCGGCGGGGCTGGGCACGCTGATTGAAACTCGCCATCGTCGGCCTGGGGCTGATCGGCACGTCGGTCGCGTTGGCGACACGGCGCGCGTGGCCGGACGCCACACTGATTGGTGTCGACCGCGCCGACGCCATTCGTCATCCGCGCATCGTTGACCTGTTTACGGTGGCAACGACGGAGCTCACCGTCGTTGCCGAAGCCGACCTCATTGTTCTCTCCACGCCCGTAGACGTCATCCTCGAAACAATTCCTCGACTTCGCGATATCGCGCCGCGCGCGCGTGTGATGGACACTGGCAGCACGAAGCGCGCGATTGTTGCCGCGGCGCGCGCCGCGCAACTCGCGAATTTCGTCGGTGGCCACCCGATGGCCGGATCCGAAAATACCGGTCCCGATGCTGGCCGGGCCGACCTGTTCGACACGCGTCCATGGTTCCTGATTGGCAAATCCGCGGCCGTGAATATTGGCCCTTTCGTGCAACAACTCGGCGCCACACCGGTTTACATGAACGACGATGGCAGCGCCCACGATCGGCTGGTGGCGGCGGTGAGCCATCTACCGCAGGTGGTGGTCAGTGCGCTCATGGCCCGCGTCGGCGAAGCGGTGGGGCCGGACGGTCTTGCCTATGCCGGCAGTGGATTGCGCGACACGACGCGTCTCGCCGCGAGCCAAGCGCGCGTGTGGGAGAGTATTCTCGCCACCAACGCCGATGCGCTGCAGCCGCTGTTGCTCGATCTCGCACGCGAGCTGGAGCGCATAGCCGGCAGCTTGCACGACTCGACGGCGGTGCGCCGTCTGTTTGGGATGGCAAATCTGCATCGCCGCGAACTCACAGGCAGGACATCGCGGTAACGTTCGCTACCAGCTGGAGAAGTACACGCGAGCGACGCCTATCCGACTGTATGGGCAGCAAACGGGCGGCTTCTGCGCAGCTCGCGCCTCTGGCGCTGTACACGCACGTGAGCACCGGAGATTAACGCCGGCGTCGGATATTTCGTGCTCGCACGATTCGCCGCAGGCGGCTGTACACCGCGGCAACGTGCGCTTTCAGAAAGATCCCGAATGAGTGCAGATTGCAGCGATCGCAAATCATGCCACCCGCAATGCCTGCGGCAAGGAAGCGGACGTGATCGGCGTCCTTGCCGCAGAACGAACAGCGGAGCTTGCGCCACTCCACTGTGTCCTGCAGCGCCTGCGCGGAACTCAGGACCATAGCCTGCCTCCCTGTTACTGCGAAGCCGTCGTCGTGACTTTCTTTTCGTCCTTCTCGTCTTTCCGCTCGGGTGCCTTCCAGTCGATTCCTCGGGTGTACTTCATCAGCCAGCTGATCTCCTCCGCATCACGAATGCGGATGTGATGCGGCTCGCGGAAGCCGTGCGGCTCGCGCGGGAAGCGGATGAACCGGGTCGGCACGCCGCGATCCTTCAGCCCTTGATAAAAGATCATGCTCTGGCCGATGGTGTCGGTGTCGTCCTGCTCGCCGTGCAGTAGGAGAGTCGGTGTCGCGACCTTCGCGATGTGCGTGTACGCCGACTGCCGGCGGTACGCTTCCGCGTTGTCCCACGGACGGCCGCCGATGTACCAGCGGCCGACGTCGTGATTGAACCCCATCGCATATTCGGAGCTCCAGTCGCTCACCATTGCGCCCAGCGCCGCCGCCTTGAAGCGGTTCGTCTGCGTGATCGTCCAGCCGCCGAGGATGCCGCCGTAGCTCCACCCGCGCAGCGCGAGCTGCGTGGGATCGGCAATGCCCTGCGCGATGACCGCGTCCACGCCCGTCATCAAATCGTTGTAATCGCCGCCGCCGATATCCCTGGTGTTGCCGCGCAGCAGCGCGTCACCGTAGGACGTGCTGCCACGAACGTTGGGCTCGAGCACGGCAAACCCGAGGGAGGTGTAGACGTGATTGATACCGCGGAACGACGTGGCCCAGACGCCGGCCGGACCTCCGTGAATACTCAATAGGAAGGGAAGCTTCTCGCCGGCCTTATAGGACGGAGGCAGCCACAGCAGGCCTTCGATCTCGCGTCCATCCTTGCTCTTCCACGTGATCGGACGCATCTCGGCGGTTTGGATCTGCTTGAACCACGGATTCGCGGCGGTGATGTTCGACACCTGACCGTCTGCCAGATCGACGACGACGACTTCGTCGGGATCGGACGGCGTGTTGCGCGTACCGGCGGCACGCGCCAGGTCTCTGGTCGTTGACGTGACGGCCAGCGCCACATCGCCGCTCGCGATGGTGCGAACCTGGCCAGTGGCTGAATCGAGCTCGTGCACGCCTCGCCGGCCGCGCACCGCGCTGCTGAACACGATCGTCCTGCCGGCGGGGTTCCAGAAATACGGTCCGATGTCGCCGGCGAAGTTGGCCGACAGCAACGTTGGCGCACCTGCGCCGGTCGCGGCGTGCACAAACAGTTTTTCCTGTGCCAGCTCCCACCCTTTGTCGCTTGGCGCGAGATAGCTGACGAGCGCGCCGTCAGGCGACCACGCAACTCTCATCTCAGGCGCTTCGTTTTCGGTAAGGCGCGTCATCGCGCTCGTCTCGAGATCGAGGACATACACTTCGGCAAGATTCTGGAAGTTGCGGCGGTTGTTTGGCCGAGCGATGAACGCGAGGCGCTTGCCGTCGGGTGAGGGCGCGAGGTCGGTCACGATCTGATCGCCGCTCGTGAGCTGGCGAGCTTCTTTGTCGCCCGGCGCGATCACCCACGCGTTGGCGAACGATGAGCGCCCCTGTCCGTTCGGTCCTTCGTCGACGTAAATCGCATCGTCACCGTTCTTGCGCGCTTCTTTTTGCGCCTCGGTCAGCGCTTCTTCCGTGACGAAGAAAATCCGCGAACTGTCCGCGGCCCACTTGAAGGAACGGATCGCGCTCTTTAGATCCGAGAGCTTTGTCGCTTCGCCGCCCGACATCCGCAACAGCCACAGCTGCGCGCCGGCTGCATCGCGCGCGTTCTCGGCTTGGTCCCGCGTTGAAAGAAACGCAACGTATTTGCCGTCCGGCGACCAGGCCGGCGACCGATCTTTATCGCTGCCGAGCAGTTGGTGATGGTCGGTGCCGTCGGCGCTAGCGATCCAGATGCTGGTGACGCGCTTGTTGTCGGACCACTTTTTCAACTCCGACTTTGTGTAAATCACGTGCTTGCCGTCCGGCGAGATCTCCGCTCCGGAGACCTGCACCAGGTTGAGCAAGTCGTCGAGGGTCGGCGGGCGGCGGTCTTGCGCAAGCGCGTTGGACGCGACGAAGACCACAAACACCATCGCGAGCAGACGGAAGAGCGATCGCATATGCGCGAAGTCTACGGGAATGATCCGCTTCCGTCCACAGACGCGCGTAATGTGTCTGCATGCGTTGCGCGCGTTGGTTGTGGCCACCGTTCGCATGCTGGCCTGCAATTGCAGCCGCGCGGCCCGCCCTGTTTCTGCTGGTTCAGGCACAGCCGTTTTCGGAGTGCGGCCCGCGGTGTTCGGGCGCGGGTGATGCGCAGGACGTGACGTAGCTGAACGCGTGCGCACAAAACGCATACCTCAGGGACGACTCTGCGGCAAAGTGCACGATCGCCACCGCGACGTGCAGGCGTGCATCCGCGACGCGACTTTCATCCCGCCATTCGTCGAGCGCGGATCGGGTTCAGATCAATAATTCTTCGTATGCAGAAGGTACTGCAGTCCGCGGACGAGGCCGCCGCGCTCGTCCCGGACGGCGCCACCATCATGGTGGGTGGATTTGGTCTCTGCGGCATCCCCGAGAATCTCATCGCGGCGCTGCATCAGCGAGGCACGAAAAACCTCACGGTGATCAGCAACAATGCCGGCGTGGACGACTTCGGCCTCGGCATCCTGCTCAAAAGCCGCCAGATTCGCAAGATGATCTCGACCTACGTAGGAGAGAACAAGGAATTCGAGCGGCAGTTCCTGCAGAAGGAGATTGAAGTCGAGCTCGTGCCGCAAGGCACGTTCTCCGAGCGAATCCGTACCGGCGGCGCCGGCATTGGCGGCTTCTACACACCGACGGGTTATGGCACCGTGGTGGCCGAAGGAAAAGAAACGCGCGTGATCGACGGACGGCACTTCGTCCTCGAGCTGCCGCTGCGCGCGGATTTCGCCCTCGTCCGCGCCTGGAAAGGTGACCATCATGGCAACCTCGTGTACCGGCGTACGGCGCGAAACTTCAATCCGATGATGGCGACGGCCGCGCAAGTGACAATCGCCGAAGTTGAATCGCTCGTCGAGCCAGGGGGACTCGATCCGCATCTGATACACACCCCGGGCATCTACGTAAAGCGCATCCTGCAGGGCGCCAGCTACGCGCGCCGCATCGAGAAACGGACCACGCGCCATGGATAAACGCGAACGCATCGTCCGGCGGGTCGCGCGCGAACTTCGTGATGGCGACTACGTGAACCTCGGGATCGGCATGCCGACCCTCGTGTCGAACTACGTGCCCGAGGGCGTTCACATCACACTGCACTCCGAAAACGGCATGCTCGGCGTCGGACCGTACCCGGTGGCCGGTGAAGAAGACGCCGATCTGATCAACGCGTCGAAGGAAACCGTCACCGAGCTCCCGGGCTGTTCGTACTTCAGCAGTGCCGACTCCTTTGCGATGGTTCGAGGCGGACACATCGATGTCACCGTGCTCGGCGCCCTCGAAGTCGACGAGCACGGCGATCTCGCCAACTGGATGATTCCCGGCAAAATGGTGAAAGGGATGGGCGGCGCAATGGATCTCGTGGCCGGGGCGAAAAAAGTGATCGTGACGATGGAGCACACGACGAAAGAAGGCGGTCACAAGATTCTGAAGCGATGCACGCTGCCGTTGACGGGAGTGAAGGTTGTGAACCTGATCGTGACCGAACTGGCGGTCATCGATGTCACGCCCAACGGCCTCGTGCTGCGCGAGGTGGCCGAAGACACCACTGTCGACGCCGTGCGCGCAGCTACGGGCGCGACGTTGCATATCCAGGATCGTGTCGGCAGCTTCTGAATTGGGCCTGGCCTTCGTGATCGACGTGTCGTGAAGATCGATGGGGCGGTGCTCGACGCGATCGAACGGCACGCACGTGCCGCAGCGCCAGACGAATGCTGCGGCCTGCTCCTCGGGAAAGGCGACGACGTCACATTGTCAATCGCGACGCGCAACAATGCGGTGCAGCCACGGCGGCGGTACGAGATCGACGCCGCGGATCATTTCAGCGCGATCCGGCGTGCTCGACAGCTGGGCCTCGAGGTCGTCGGAGCGTATCATTCGCATCCCCATTCGCCGGCCGTTCCCTCGACAACCGATCGAGAGGAGGCGTTTGAGGACTTCACGTTCGTCATCATCGGCCCGGAAGGAATTCGAGCCTGGCGCTTGACGTCGGGGAACTTCGCTGAGGTTCCTCTCGTCCGTGTTTCTTAGGGGGTGACACGGGTGCGACTTGCTGTGTCTGTAGGGACGATTCTGGTCAGTTCGGTTCTCACCGCTTCTTCATACGGCCAAGCCCTTCCTGCAGAACAGCCACTCCCATCAGAACCACGTGTCTATCGCACCACTGAATCGCGCATTGCCATCGGCCGCAGCGTTACCGTGGCGAGCGATGAAGAGGTGTCGGACACCGTCGTCGCAATCGGTGGTTCAGTGCGCATCGACGGCCGTATTCGAAACGAGCTGATTGTTGTTGGCGGGAGCGCGGACATCGGTCCACAGGCGGAAATTCGCGGCGATGTCCTGGTTATCGGCGGCACGATCGCACGTGCCCCCGGGGCGCGCGTTTACGGACGGATAAGTAACGTCAGCATCGGCGAGTGGTCGTCCATTCGCCTCGGCGGTTTGGATCTGCCGTCATTTAGTTTAGGTGATTTCGGGCACTGGTTCGCGCTGTTCGGTACGATCTTCCGCGTTTCGCTGCTCGCGGTGCTGATGATCATCGCGCTCGTGATCGCGCGTGCCCCCGTTGCGCGCATCGGGCAGGCTGCGGCCGCTGGTCCGGGACGGGCCTTCGTTGCCGGTCTTATCGCCGAGGTCCTCTTCATTCCCGCGGTCGTGGTGGCATCGATCGCGCTCGTGATCACGATCATCGGAATTCCGCTGGTCGTCATGCTGGTGCCCCTGGCCATTCTCACGGCGGCAATCGCCATGGTGCTCGGCTTTACGGCGCTCGCCACGCGCGTCGGTGAATGGATCGAGGATCGGCTCGGCTGGCGCGGGCACAACGCCTTTGCGGCGGCGGCACTCGGCATGATGGTCATTGTCGCGCCGACGCTCGCGGCACGTGTGCTCGGCGTCGCGCCCGGCATCGGCGTCGCCGGATTCTTCCTGCTGACCACGGGGATCATCGTCGAGTTCGTGATCTGGACGATTGGCCTTGGCGCAACGCTGATCACCGGCTTTGGGCGCTGGTCGATGGTGCCTCCGCCGCTGCCGCCGCCGGCGGTGCCGGCGATCGCGAACGCGTAGTACACTTTGGCTGCAGATGCAGCCCGCGTACGAAGTCCCGCAGTTCAGCCTGACGTCCACCCAAGCGCAAGACACCGAAGCAGATTTGCTCATCGTTCCTGTGGTTCAGGACGATCGCAGCGCGAGCGCGGAGTTCGATCGCGCCAGTGGCGGCGAGCTGAACGCCGCGTTCGATCGAGGTGAGTTTACGGGTAAGCTGTGCGAGCTCTGGTTGACGCATCTGGGCAACGGCTGGAAGACACGGCGCGTGGCGATGGTTGGGGTTGGTCCGCGCGGAGAGCTCGGCGTCGAGCGCATTCGACGAATGGCGGCATGCGCCGGTCAGGCGGCGCGTCAGCAACGGCGTTTGCGCTTCGCGTTTCATCTTCCGCCGGATTGGAGTAACGAGGCGTGGATTGAAGCGATTGGCGAGGGCGTCACCTACGCGAACTTCGACAGCGGTCAGTACAAAAGCCGGAGTGAGGGCCGGTTCTTCTTCAACAGCGTCGCCATCGGCGGTGTGAGGGGCAACGGTATCAGCAGTGCCCTCGAACGCGGCCGCCGCATTGGCGAAGCCATCAATGCGGCGCGCGTGCTCATCAACGAACCCGGGAACAGCCTGACGCCGCGCGAATTCGTCGCGCGCGCAAGCGCATTTGCGGTGGTGCCGCACGTCAAAGCGGAGATTCTCGACGAAAAGCAAATCGAGCAGCTTCAGATGGGGTTGCTCCTGGGGGTGGCGCGGGGCAGCGCCGAGCCTCCACGCCTGCTGGTGCTTCGTTACGATCCGCCGGGTGCGGCGCCATCCCCTGTGCTCGGGCTCGTTGGCAAAGGGATCACGTTCGACACAGGCGGCCTGTCACTGAAACCGGCAGACGGCATGGAGCGCATGAAGGACGATATGGCGGGCGGCGCAACGGTGGTCGCCGCGCTTCGAGCCGCGGCGCTCGAACGCGTCCCGCTGCGAATGATCGCGGTCGTGCCCTGCACCGAAAACATGCCGGGCGGACGGGCGACCAAGCCCGGCGACATCTTGCGAGGCGCTTCCGGACTCACCGTCGAAGTGAATAACACCGATGCGGAAGGCCGGCTGATTCTCGGCGACGGCCTCTGGTATGCGCGTCATCTTGGCGCCACGCATCTCATCGACGTCGCGACTCTTACCGGCGCGGTTGTGGTGGCGCTCGGAAAAATCACGACCGGGCTCTTCGGCACCGACGACTGGGTCGACGTCGTGCGCCGCGCGGCGGAGCAGGCGGGCGAAAAGATCTGGCCGATGCCGTTGTTCGACGAGTACAAGGATCAGTTGAAGAGCGACATTGCCGACATGATCAACAGCCCCGGCCGCCCAGGGGCTTCGATCACGGCGGCTATGTTTCTCAAGGAATTCACCGGCGGCGCGCCCTGGGCGCATCTCGACATCGCCGGGACGGCGTGGGCCGACGAAGCGCGAGCGTGGACGCCGAAAGGCGCGACTGGCGCGATGATCCGAACGTTGGTCGAGCTCGCGCGCACCAGCGGAACCGGCTGGCCTGGTGTCAAATAGAAACAGGTAGCGATCTGCGATCTGAGATGTCGCGATGTAATGTCGCGATGTCAGTATTAATCTCGCAATGTGAGATGTAACGATGTTGTTTCAAGCGCCACCGGCGCCGCCGGCGCCGGCACCGATAACGCCGACGATCGTCGAAGTCGTCAAAGAGCCGACGGCCAGCATCGGCATGATCCAAGTGGCCCTCGCGGCGTTTGGGTTGACTGGCGTCATCATGATCTGCGCGCTTGTCGCCGGACTGATCGCTGCGGCCGCCATCATCTGGTATCGACGCCGACGGCCCCTCTCAACGATTGAAGCGCGAGGCTACCAGCACAATCTCTTCCGCGCCTGACGGCGCGGAAGGTACAAGTTCAAAATTCAAAGTTCAAAGTGCAGTTCAAGGTTCTCGAGTTGTTCCCAACTTTGAACTTTGAACTTGTACCTTGAACTCGCCGTTCATTGTTCAGCGATCTGTCCTTGACCCTTGAGCGACCTGCGGTAGCGCATCACGGCTGCGTGTAGCGCTTCGGCGACGCGCTGCTTGTAGGCGTTCGTCTTCAGCAGCTGCACTTCTTCTTTATTCGTGAGAAACGAGATTTCCGCCAACACGCTCGGCATGCTGGCGCCAATCAATACGACGAATGGCGCCTTTTTGACGCCGAGATTTCGAATGTCTTTGTTCGAGCGGCGTAACCGCGACACGAGCGCTTCCTGCACCATGCCGGCGAGATCCCGCGACTCGTCCAACTTGTTGTTGAGCGCAATCGCTTTGATGATGTCCGGCAGGTTGTGCATGCCGCCGGAACTTGTGGAGTTCTCACGCGCCGCCACGGCTTCGGCTTCAGCCGACGAGGCAAAGCTCAAAAAGTAGGTCTCTACTCCGCGCGCGGCTTCGTTGCGGCTCGCATTGGCGTGAATGGACAGAAACAGATCGGCGTTCTCGCGATTGGCGATCGCCGTCCGTTCTTCGAGCGGGACGTACACGTCGGTGCGCCGTGTCAGCACCACGTCGAATCCGTCCTGCTGAAGAAGCTTCTCGAGACGAAGCGAGACGTCCATGGTGAGGTCGGCTTCGTTGAGGTTTTTGCCCTGCGCGCCCGGATCCTGTCCGCCGTGGCCCGGATCGATCACGATGCGGGCGACGCCGAGGCCAAGCTGACGCGAGAGCGAAAAGCCGCCGGCGGCGTTCGATTTCGGTTCGACCGGAGGCGCCGACGGCGCAGGCGGAGGTTCCACGGTCAGAACTGGTTCTTCTGGTTCAGCCACTCGAACAGGCTGCGGCAAGCGACTTTCCGGTTCGTCAAGTCGAGGGCCGCGGCCGGAGACGGGCCCGCCTTCGCGGCCTTCAGGCCGCTTCGGCGAGGTCTCGCCAGTGCTCGCGCGTGAATCGTCCGCGCGAGCGGAGGCGGATGCAATAGGTGGAGAAGGTGCGATGGGGGCGGCGCCGTGCTCGGATGCGACCGGTGCGCTCTGTCCCGAGCGCGCATCGGATTCAGCGAGTCCAGGGGCTTCCCCCGAGCGAGGTGCCGGTTCACCGAGTGGAGGGGTGCGGTGCTCAGGTACGGCGCGGGCAACAGGTGCGAGGGGCGGTGTTCGCCTCGAGCGCAGTGCCGGTACGGTGACGGCGGGTGGCCGCCGCTCGCGCGCGACGGGGGCGGCGCGCGTCACGGGGGCGATCGAGACTGCCGCAATCGGAGGGGGCGGCGCGGGAACCCAGGCGGGTTGCGGCGCTGCTGCCGACGTTCGCGTCGGCGTTTCGCAGTCGACCACCACTCTGAACGGGTTATACAGCGTGAACACGCTGTACTTCGTGACGCCTTCGAGATCCAGGACGACGCGGACAGTCGCGTCCGGATGACGGCCCACGCGAATCTGCCGAACCACATCATCCGGATAGCGCAGCACGCCCTCCTTGAGCTCCGGAACCGCGCGCACGCCTTTCAGATCAAAAAAGACGCGCTCGGGACCGGCGAGACGTTCCTCGTGAAAAACGACTTCGCGATCGAACGCGAGGGTGATGCGGATGGCTTCGGGCATCACAGTGCGGTCGATGCGCGTCAAAGTAGCCGAGCGCGAGTCGGCCGGGCTCGCGCCAGGTCCTGCGGCAGAAGCGTTGGAAACACGGGCGGTAGTGGGGCTGGTCTTTTGGCCAGCCGTCTTCAGCAGCGAACTTGATGGATACTCGGCGCGCACACGCGCAAAGTATCGCTCCGCCGCCGTGCGATCGGCAGGCCGCTTGAATTTGTCGGCCAGCGCTTGCGCGAGCGTGCCCGCGTTGAAGAGCGCGTTGTCGGCATAGCCGCTGCGCCGGTTTCTTTGCACAAAGTCGTCGTACGACGCGATTACCCCACGCGCTTGTCTCAACAGCTCATCGCGCGCGCTGGCCGGCAGGTCCGCGGCAGCCGCGTCCACGGCTGCCGCCACTTCGGCATCGCGCGCCTGCAAGGCCTCGTAACGGTCCTTGACGCTCTGCGCCTCCGCGACCATCGGCAGCGTAGCGATCGCCACCGCGATCACCGTGGCACGAGACATGACGAGCTTCATGATCAACACTCCACTTCCGTCAACGCAGCGTTCACCGCAGCTGCGCGTCCACTTCGTCGAAGTACTCGCGGCCAACCAGCACCTCGCGCGGCTTGCCGCCGGTGGCCGGCGACACGAGCCCTTCCGCCTCCATCATGTCGACGAGGCGTGCCGCGCGGCTGAAACCAATGCGCATCTTGCGCTGCAGATACGAAATCGACGCTTGACCGCTTTGCACGACGATGCGCGCGGCTTCGTCGTAGAGCTCGTCCTTCTCGAACTCGATCTTGTCCGGTCCGCTCTTCTCGTCTTCCGCGGTAATGGTTTCGTCGAATATGGGCTTGCCTTGCTTGCGCAGGAAGCTGGCGAGGCGCGCCGACTCCTGCTCAGAGATATACGGCCCGTGCAGACGTACCTTCTGCGACGAGGCGGGCGGCAGAAACAGCATGTCGCCCCTGCCAAGGAGCTGCTCAGCGCCATTGCCGTCGAGAATCGTGCGCGAGTCGATCTTCGATGACACTCGGAACGAGATGCGGGCGGGGAGATTCGCTTTGATCAGACCGGTGATGACGTCCACTGACGGACGCTGCGTCGCGAGAATCAGGTGGATTCCGACGGCGCGGGCCATTTGCGCCAGCCGTGCGATCGATTCCTCAACCTCGTTGCCAGCAACCATCATCAGGTCGGCGAGCTCGTCGACCACCACGACGACGAAGGGCAGCAGGCGCGGCGGTTCGCCGTTTTCGGTGTTTTCCTTGGCGTCGATCAGTTGCCGCATGTTGCGGTTGAACTGTTCGATGTTGCGCACACCGAACGCGGCGAGCGTCTTGTAGCGTTCCTCCATCTCACGCACCGCCCAGCGCAGCGCGTTGGACGCTTTCTTGGGATCCATCACGACCGGCGAGAGGAGGTGCGGAATGTCCTCGTATACGCCCAGCTCCAGCCGCTTGGGGTCGATCATGATTAGACGCACGTCGTCCGGCGTCGCGCGATACAGGATACTCGTGAGCATCGCGTTGAGACCAACTGACTTGCCCGTTCCCGTGGATCCTGCAATCAAAAGATGCGGCATCGCGGCGAGGTCGGTCATGAAGGGCTCGCCATGAATCGTTTTGCCCAACGCGAGCGTGAGCTTCGACGCCGAGCGCTGGTAGGCTTCGGATTCGAGCAGCTCGCGCAACGAAATGCCTTCGCGATTGGGATTCGGGATCTGGATACCGACGGTGGACTTGCCAGGAATCCGTTCGATCAGCACCGATTCCGCCTGCATGGCGAGACAGAGATCGTCTGCGAGTCCCGTGACCTTGCTGTATTTCACGCCCGCGTCGGGTTTGAACTCGAACGTCGTCACGACCGGACCCGGATGAATCTGGACGACCGCGCCTTCCACTGCAAACTCACGGCACTTCTCCTCGAGCAGCCGCGCCGCGTCCATCAACTCGCGTTCGTCGATCTTTCGTTCCGCCTTGGGCGGGTCCAGCAGCGAAGGGGGCGGTAGCGTGTAGCCGCTCAGCCGGCGCTCGGCTGGACTGCGCGGCTCGAGCGGCAGCGGCAACGGCGCAGCAGCGGATGGCTTGAGCGCGTGCTTCTGCACGACCGGAGGCGTTACGCGCGTCCCCAGCGTCGAAGGTCGATCATCAAAGTCGTCGACCTCGTCCTCCTCGTCTTCGTCCCGCTCCGGCACACGGGCCCTCGGCTTTGGCGCCGGGGTTTCCGGACGAGCGGCACGTTCAACCGCCGCCTTGAGCAACTCCGGCGACGCCGTACCTTTCTTGACGTGCTTGGCGATGACTTCCAGGCGCTGTTTCGCTTTTCGCCGTTCTTCCATGCGATTGCGGAGCGACTGCCGTGTCTTCGTCAGACCAGCCCCCACGAGGCCAAACACGAAGCTGAACAAGCGGCCGAACGAAAACTGCGTCGCGAGGATGACGGCGACAAAGAGCAGCGTGAGGATGACGATGATAGAGCCCGTGCGGCTGAGGTAGTCCGACATCCACCGCGCGACGAGGTCGCCGGCGTAGCCGCCGGCGCGGAAGGGCCGCTCACTCACCTTCGCGCTGCCGAGCGCGAGGCTCATAAACGCGCTCGTGCATGACAACGCCAGGCCAGCACCGGTCAGCTTGGTGTAAATCGCGTCGATCTCGCGGCACCAGAAGTAGTGCCAGCCCGCAATCGCGATCAGCGCGGGTATCAGATACGAGCCGTAGCCGAATAACTGAAACGACAACTCGGCCAGGAAGGCGCCGACGCGGCCAACGAAGTTGGCCGGGACGTCGTTGGTGCCCGAGGTAAAAAACCACACCGGGTCGTTCGGGTCGTAACTGGCGACCGCAATCAGCCAAATCAGCGCCCCGGCAAATAGTGCAACGCCGACCACTTCGCTGAGTCGTCGCGACAGTGTTGAACCACTTCGAGCCATCAGATCTCCATGACCACCGGCAGCACCATTGGCCGGCGGCCCGTTCGCTTTCGCAGGTAGCGCCGCAACTCGACCCGCACTTTCTCGTTCATGAGGCCGGGATCGGTACGTTCTTCAAGGCTTGCCTCGGCAATGACCGCGGTGATCAAGCGCGACGCTTCGGACAGGACTCCATCAGATTCGGTATCGGTTACGAATCCGCGAGCGATTAACTCGGGCGTGCCTTCGACCACGCCCGTCTGGCGGCTGATGGTGACCACCGGCACAACCAGCCCATCCGCGGCAAGATGGCGGCGGTCACGCAGAACCTCGTCACCGACTTCTCCCACCCGTGTGCCGTCGATCAGTACGCGCCCGGCGGGCACCTTGCCTGCGAGCCGGCCGCCCTCGCCATCAAATCTCAGCAGGTCGCCGTTCTCCGGGGTCAGGACCTCAACGCGCGACGCCAAACCACTGGTCACAAGCTTGGCGACGCGCGCGTGCCGCGCGAGCTGACGGAATTCGCCGTGGATCGGAACGAAGTACCTCGGGCGGACGAGCGACAGCACCAGCTTCAATTCCTCTTCGGAGCCGTGGCCCGAAACGTGGACGTGCTTGGACGACTCGGTAATGACGTCGACGCCGCGGTGCGCGATGTGGTTGATGGTGCGGCCGATCGCTTTTTCGTTGCCGGGAATGGCGCGCGCGGAAATCACCACGCGGTCCGGTGACGTCAACTTCACCGACCGGTGATCGTCGATCGCGATGCGCGACAGGGCAGCATTGGGCTCGCCCTGCGATCCCGTGGCGAGGCAGAGGATGTCCTGTGAAGGAAAGCTCGGCACGTCGGTGTCGCGAATGACCACGCCGGTCGGAATCTTCAGGTAGCCAAGCTTCTGCGCGATCTGGGAGTTTTCGACCATGCCGCGGCCGACAAACGCCACCTTGCGATCGAACTGGACGGCGAGATCCGTGAGGATCTGCAGCCGGTAAATGCTCGACGCAAACGCGGCGACCACGATTTTGCCTTCGGTGCTCGTGAAGATCTCCTCGAAGGCCTCCTGCACGTCGAGTTCGGAACCGGTGTACCCGCGCCGGTCGATGTTGGTGCTGTCGGCGAAAAGCGCGAGCACGCCCTCGGCGCCGAGCTGCGCGAAGCGATGGAGATCGAACGGCTCGCCGTCGAGCGGCGTCTGATCGATTTTGAAATCGCCGGTGTGCAGCAGCAGTCCCTGCGGCGTCCTGATGGCCACCGCCATGCAGTCCGGCATGCTGTGCGTGACGCGAATGAATTCGATCTGAAACGGACCGATCGAAAACGTGTCGCGTGGCTTCACCGAAACGAGTCCGTGAAGGTCGTCGATGCCGTGTTCTTCGAGCTTCGGTTGGATGAAAGCGAGCGTCAGCGGTGTGCCGTACGTGGGCCCGTCGACCAGCGGTAGCACGTACGGAATCGCGCCGATGTGATCTTCGTGGGCGTGCGTGAGGACGAGTGCTTTGATCGTCCCGCGGCGGGCTTCGAGGTACGACAGATCCGGGATGATCAGATCGACGCCGAGAAGCTCGGGCTCTGGGAACATGGAGCCGGCGTCGATGACGATAGTCGTCTCCCCACACGAGATCGCCATCATATTGAGGCCGAACTCGCCGAGGCCGCCGAGCGGCACGACTTCTACGGCGTCAGTCATTCATGGATCCTGAGCGGCCGAACCAATCCCGTCTCGACACGTCGCGCGTCGAGTCGATCAGCTATTCAGGCTGCTGGGAGAGCCTGTGAGAGAGGCGGGTTTGGGTTCGCACCCGAACATCGCAAAACCTGCTGAAAAGGGGACTGTCCCCATTTCCGCAGTTTCTGCCAGCTCGCAAGAACTGCCTGAAAGGGGACTGTCCCCATTCCGCAGATTTTGCCGGTGCGACACGCGAAACTATAGCACAGGCAGCCCCGTTTCAGCGGCCGGCAAAAACGTCCGCAAGTCGTGCGAATTCAACGAGGTGCAGCGTTTCGGGCCGCCGACTCGCATCAATGCCCGCGGCCGCGAGCGCCGCCTTCGCGTCCGCTTGTCGCGCGGTCGCAAAGGGCGTCAAGGCGTTGGCCACCGTCTTTCGGCGTTGCTGAAAAAGCGCGCGGACCATCGAGATGAGCACCTTCTGATCAGCGGTGGCCACGGCTGGGGGGCGAAATGCGAGTCGCACCACCGCGGATCGGACTTTCGGCATCGGCCGGAACGCGCCCGGCGGCAGCTCGAGGACTCTGGTCACGTCTGCCGCGAGCGCCGTTGTAATCGCGAGCGGTCCGTAGTCACCGCTTCCAGGCGATGCGCCGAGACGATCCGCGACCTCTTTTTGCAGCATCAGCGTGGCGTCACGAAATACGCCCGTACTAGCCGCTGTATCGAGCAGGCGAAAAAGGATAGGCGATGAGAGGTTGTAAGGCAGGTTGCCCACCACCCGCACAACGTTGGCCGGTGTTGCTCCCAATTCACGTTGTGCCAGGGCGCCTAGATCCAGCTGCAAAACATCCGCGCTGACGACCGTGAGGTTCGGGATTCGTCGGGCGGTCAGCGACGCGACCAAATCGCGATCGACCTCGACGGCGACGAGTCGCGCGGCACGAGCGGCAAGCGGCTCGGTCAACGCACCGCGGCCAGGCCCAATCTCCAGAAGAATGTCCGACGGCGCGGGAGCAACGGCGTCGACCACCTTCGTCACCCACGCCGGCTCCAGAAAATGCTGTCCGAAGCGCTTGCGTGGCTTGCCGGGCCGAGGCTTCACCGGTCGATCTGACGAGCGAAGGCGGGCTCGTTTCATGGCTCGGGCTCGTCCGGCTCGCGCCACGGATTGCGCCAGTAGCGTTCTTCGATCTCCATGATTTCGTCTTCGCTGAGACCGAAGTAATGGCCGAGCTCGTGGATCAACGTCTCGCCGATGGCGACCACGATCTCCTCCTCATCGCCCTCGCACTCTTCCTCGATCGTCTGCTGAAACAGCGTGATGCAGTCGGGCAGCGTGTTTCCGTGTCCCCATCCGCGTTCGGTCAACGGCACGCCTTGATAGAGGCCGAGGAGCGTTTCGTCGGGACCGATCTCCATTTCCTCGAGCAGCTCGTGCGGCGGCTCGTCCTCGATCACGATGGCCACGTTTTTCACTTCACGAGCGAAGCGGAC
>JBKPAJ010000136.1:0-53239 GCA_046726375.1 Acidobacteriota bacterium | reverse complement strand
TCGGGCGCACGTCTATCTGTTTTGCCAACACCGCCCCGTTTGGCTGGCGCACGCCGTCGACGCGCACCTCGTAGCCAGCCGGTACGGCGTCTATCGACGAGAACTTGCCTTTCCACTTCGTCGAGCCATCGACAACGACTTTCTGACCATCGACGATGAGCGCGCCGGGCTGTTCCATTCGGCGTAGCTGCTCCCAAGCTTGACGCTCGACGCCGCCGCTTTTTGCGCCGACACTTCACCGGTGCCGGCCAAAAGCCCGAGCACCACAATCCCGCCGAGAACGACTGCCAGCGCGCGATCACCGTCTCTCATATCGACCTCACCTGATGGCAAGGAGATCGATATCGAATACGAGCAAGCCCTGCGGTCCGTTCCGGCCTTGATACGCCAGCCGGGCGGGAATCCAAAACCGCGTTTTTTCGCCCACGACCATCAACTGGACGCCCTCCGTCCAGCCCTCGATCACCTGATCGAGACCGAACGTTGCGGCGGCGCCCTTCACTACCGAACTATCGAACATCTTTCCGTCGGTTGACCAGCCGGTGTAATGGACGGTAACGCTGCTTTGTTTCTGCGGGTGAACGGTACCGGTACCGGGCCGCAACACCTTATAGGCGATACCCGAAGGCGTCTTCTGCACATCGGCAGGCGGCTTGGCAACATCGGCCGGCGCCACGCGGGGATCCGGTGTGATGTCCAGCAGTTCGACGTCAAACACGACCATTCCCTTGGGTCGTCCCGCCAGACCGCGAAACGCGATGTCCTCGGGAATCCAGAAGCGCCGCTTTTCACCCATCGTCATCAACTGCACGCCCTCGCCCCACCCCTTGATCACGTTCTCGATCAGAAACGTGCTCGGCATCTTGCGGGTATGCGAACTATCGAACGCCTTTCCATCGGTGGTCCACGCTGTGTAATGCACCGTGACCGCGTCCTTCGCGCCCGGACGTGTCTCGCTCTTACCCGCCTCGAGCACTTTAAACGCCAACCCGGAGGGTGTCTTCTGTGCATCCGCCGGCGGTGCCGCGACATCTGGCGGTGGAGGCGCTGGTTCCGGTCTCGGAGGCTGTTGCGCAAACGAACCGGACCACAGGAGTCCAGGAGCGAGCAATACGACAAGCAGGGCAAAGGCGACGCGCGATTTCATGCTGAACATCCTATCAATGGCAGGGCGTGGTGCCGTTGTCGGCCAGTGTGCCATTCGTTTCGAGAAACTCCCAATCATAGGAATCGGGTCGCAACGTGAAGCGGATGATGCCATGCGTAGAAATACGGACACTGGAATTCGGTGCCATGCGTACGAAGTCATACAATTGCGCACCGCCGGTGCCGACGATGAACTGGCGAATGCCCTGTTCGTCCGGCCGTCCATCTGGGTCCTGACGCGAAAAGCGTTCGTAGAAGTGCTCGTGCGCGTTGACGACGACGTCGACGTCGTGGTCGTCGAGCAGCTTGAACAGATCGCGCATGAATCCGTGAGGGCCGTTTGGACCGGACGTGAACACCGGACGATGCCAGATGGCCATCTGACAGCGCGTCCGGCGTTGCTGCAGTATCTGACGGACGAACTCGTATTGCGCCGAACCAGGACGCGCATCGATTTCGGAATTGAGCATCAATATCAGCCACTCACCGAGCGCGAAGGGGTAGTAGCCGAGACCGGCAGGGCCTGCAGCGGCGCCAAAGAACTGAAAATACGGCGCTGCGCCGGGAGACTCGTATTCGTGATTGCCGGGAACGGGATGCCAGCGATCGGAGGCGTGTCCCCAGAACGGCTGAAAACAGTCGATGAAGTTCGCTGTCGTGCCCTGCGGGTAGCCGATGTCGCCGGCGAGAAAGACGTCGCCGAGCGTGTGTTGAATCAATCGACCGGTGGCGGCAACTGCCGGTGACCCGCACAAGCCGATGTCGCCGGCGCCAATCAGGACTGCGGTGCGCGAGCCGAGCGGCGGTTCGCCGTCATGCGGAGGCGTCGGGGACGTCGGAGAGCCTTTGCCGCAGGAGGAGGCGAGGACCGCCAGCAGCAACGCGCCGACGCGGAAGCTCTTCACCTTGGTGAAGACTTACCATACGTGGTAGCGTTCCGCCACCAGCCTCTTGGCGCTGACATGGTATTGACCACTGCTGCACGCCCGACCGGGAAAGCGCTGGTGCTCTCCCCGCAAGAAGAACTCACGGCGGGCGGCGCGGCCGAGCAACTCGAAGGCCACATCCAGGCATCGCTGCGCAGTGGTGTGCAGCACGTGATCGTCGATCTAAGCCACGTGCCGGTCGTCGACAGCGCCGGTATCCGCGCGTTCGTGCGCGGTCACACCTCCGCGCAGCGCCTCGCCCGCCGCTTCACCATCGTCAATCCCAACGCGCGCGTGCGCGACGAGATTGGATTGCTGCGACTGCACGACGTCTTGAACATCTGCGGTTCGCTGAACGAAGCGAAAGCGACCCCGATGCCGTGGAAGCGCGCTTTGACGTTTGCCGCCGTCGCGGTTGCCGGGGTCGGTCTTGTCATCGTCGGCATCGTTTGGCCGACGCTCGGGTTTCAACCTGAAGGCGAGGTCACGATGACGCCGCTCGGGCCGTCGGAGCAGCCGGGCACGCAGTGGTCACAGCCGCTGTTTGAACTCAGCAAGCTCGTGGTAGCGGCCATTGTCGGCATGCTCGTAACCGCGGTGCATCGCCTCTATCGAATCGAGCGCGAGTCAAATCCCACGCTCGATCAGGCGCAAGTGCTGCTCTGCATCTCCGGTGCGCTGATGATGATCATCATCGGCAGCTCACTGCCACGTGCGTTTGGCATTGCGGGGGCGGCGAGCATCATTCGGTTTCGCACACCAATCGAGGACGCCCGTGACATCACCGTGCTCTTCATCCTCATGGGCCTCGGAATGGCGGCCGGGCTCGGGGGCTTCGCGCTGGCTGGTCTCGGCACGTTGTTTTTGTGTGCGATGTTGCCGATTCTCAACGTGTTCAGTGCGCAGAGAGCCCGTATGATGATGGTGGAGATCGGCGCGAAGGGACGCGAGTTTCCCTTCGATCACGTCCAGCAGGTGTTTGCCCGCAACCACGTGACGTTCGAGCCGCGCGAAGTGTCGCAAGGCGACGAAGCCACTGTCGAATACCTGACAACCCTCCCGCCGGACGCCTCGTTGGAAGATTTGAGCAGCCAGATACGAGCAGCCAAGGATATTCAGACAGTTTCCTGGTCGCCGCCGAAGCGTATCTGACACAATGGCGTCGCATGGTTAAGCTTCCCCTCACGACCATCGTACTGGGCGCCGTGTTGCTTGCGGGCGCAGCGACCACGGCGGCCCAATCCACCGAGCAGGGCGAACCGGAACCCAGCGGGATCTATTGGCGAAACCGGCCTTCTATCCAGTTGGGCGAACACATTCGCCTCGACCTTCGCCTCAAGCTGCAATTCGACTGGCGTGATTTCGATCCTGACATCGGGGAAGACACGTATGACTTCCGCGCCCGCCGCTGGGGAGTGAACGGCGAGATCGGCGACCACGTCGAATTCCAAGTAGAGCGGGATTTCAACGCCAACGGCCGCTGGCGCGACGTCTTCGCCAACTGGCGAACGTTTCGTCAAGCGGAAGTGATGGTCGGGCGCTTCAAGGTCCCGTTTGGGCGCGAAGAGCTTATCGGCATCACGGATGTCGATTTCGCGTATCGGACGCTGGCATCGACGACGATTCCGCCGGCACGCGATACCGGCGTCATGGTGCATGGGCGGTTCTTTCGCCGCGGCTTGACCTACCAGGCGGGCGTGTTCGACGGCGATGGCGACAACGGCCGGCTCGAAGAGGCGCAGTTTCAGCGGGTCAACGAGCCGCCGCAGGGCCTCGGGCATTCGTTTGCCGCGCGTGTAACGGGAACGCCGTTGCGCGAGCTCGGAGAGGCGTTCGACACATTTCGCATCGGGGGTGCCTACGGGACAGTACACGTTCCCGAGGGTCTCAACAGCCTTCGCGGGACTACGGCATGGGGCACGAAAGATTTCTTCGAGCCCGTCTATGTAAAGGGGCGCCGCCATCGCTACGGAGCGGAGTTTGTGTACACGCCAGGGCCGGTTGGTCTCGTGGCGGAGTGGATGCAAGCGCGGGAACAGCGCATCGGGCAGGGACTTGGCGACGTCGACCTGTCGGATCTGATTACCACGGGGTGGTACGCGAGCGCGACGTGGCTGGTGACCGGCGAGGACAAGGAGGATTTCGATCATCCGCGACGTCCGATCTTTACGGAGGGCTTCGGCGCGATCGAGCTGGGCGCACGTTACGAGGAGCTGGGATTCGAGAGCGCGGAGAAAATCGGGCCGGCGTTTTCAAATCCGCGCGCGGAAAACATCCTCCAGAACAGCGCCGCGATTTGGACGATCGGGATCAACTGGTTTCCGTCGCGTTGGACACGAGTCGTGCTCAACGCGATTCACGAGAGCCTTGAGGATCCGGGGCGTGTGCTGCAGAACGGTATCACCGACTACTGGTCGGGTGTCTTTCGGCTTCAGCTTGTGTTTTAGCGAGGTGTGTATGGGTCGCCTTCAGCGAGCCGTCATTGTTTTAGTCGCGGGGCTAGCACTCGCGCCCGCGGATGTGTGGGCGCAGAGTTCCTCCGACTTTTTCAACGATCAAGTCGTCCAGCGAGTCGATTTGCGGATGAACTCGGCCGACGTGGAGAAGCTCAGAGCCGGGTTCCAGACCAACGAGTACTACCCCGCCGACGTCGTGTGGAGCGGTGTTACGGTGCGAAACTGCGGTGTACGGTCCCGCGGCCTCGGCTCACGCAACGACAACAAACTCGGTATCCGCCTGGATACCGACCGCTATGCCACCGACCAACGCTTCCTCGGGATGCGCGCGTTTGTGCTCGATAACCTGTGGCAGGACGCGTCGGGTATTCGCGAGACGACGGCGATGAAGCTGTTCAACAGGATGAACATCTACGCGCCGAGGGAAGCGCACGCCCGCCTGTATATCAACGACGAGTATCAAGGCCTCTATGCGGTGGTCGAGGAGATCAACAAGGACTTCCTCACGCGCGCCTTCGGCGAGATCAACGGCGACACGCAGAACGACGGCCACTTGTACGAATACGACTTCACCAATCACTGGACGTTCAACTATTTCGGGTCCGACCTGCAGCCGTACAAGGAGCGCTTCAGCGCCAAAACGCACGAGAGCTCGAGCGACGAGCAGCTGTATCGGCGCATCGAGGAAATCGTCCGGCTGGCCAACGATTTGCCATCGGATCGCTTCCTCGAGCAGCTCGACCCCAAACTCGATTTGCGGCAATTTGTTCGCTACGTCGCGATCCAGAACTTCCTGGGTGAGAACGACGGATTCCTGGGCTACGACGGGATGAACAACTTCTACTTTTATCGCAAAGAGAACTCCGATCAGTTCGTGTTCATCGCGTGGGACGAAGACAACGCGTTCTGGGGCCCGGAGTTCGGCCTGACGATGCGGCACGATGACAACGTGCTGTTTCGCAAGGCGATGGAAGTCGGTGAGCTGCGCAACCTGTATTACGCGACGCTGGCCGAAGCGGCGCATATCAGCGACGAGCGGGCTGCGGGATCCGACATCGGCTGGCTCGAAAACGAAATGCGGACGCGATTCGATTTGATCAACGACGCAATGAACGAGGATCCGCGGCGGCCGTATTCGATGGACGACTTCAACGCGCAGCGCTCGGCGATGATCGGCTTTGCGAGAGAGCGAAGCCGATACGTGCAGAACAATCTGCCGCAGTAAGTTGGCAGGTTCGCAGGTGCGCAGGTTTGTCCTGCGCACCTGCAAGCCTGCGTGCTCTGAGCGGGCGCAAGGGCGAACCTACGAAATCAACAACCAGGCTGGATCTTCGATGTAGTCCCTGATCTTCACCAGGAACTGCACCGCCTCGCGTCCGTCGACAATGCGGTGATCGTAGCTGAGCGCCAGGTACATCATCGGCCGGATGACTACTTGCCCATTCACCGCCACCGCGCGATCCGCAATTTTGTGTAAACCGAGAATGCCGACTTGCGGCGGGTTCAGGATCGGCGTACTCATGAGCGATCCGAACACGCCGCCGTTGGTGATCGTAAACGTCCCGCCTTTGAGATCCTCGAGCGTCAGCGTTCCATCGTCGGCACGCTTGGCGAAGGCGCGAATCGCGCGCTCAATATCGGCGAAGCTCAAGATATCGGCATCGCGAATCACGGGCACCACAAGTCCACCTTCAGCACCCACCGCTATGCCAATGTCGTAGTAGTGCTTCAGCACGATTTCATCGCCCTGGATTTCGGCGTTGAGTTGTGGAAACGCCTCGAGGGCGCCAATCGCGGCCTTCACGAAGAACGACGCGACGCCAAGACCGACGCCGTATTGCTTCTGGAACGCTTCCTTGCGACGCTCGCGAAGTGACATGACCGCCGTCATGTCCACCTCGTTGAACGTCGTGAGCATGGCGGCGTTGTGCTGCGCCTCGACGAGGCGGCGAGCGATGGTCAGGCGGCGCTTGGACATGCGCACGCGTTTCTCGGTGCGGGCAGCTCGAGCCTGTGCGGTTGGTTGGGCAGGTGAGGCTGGTGGGGTGGGCTGGGCAGGTCGGGCAGTCTGGTCTTCTTTACCAGTCACCCCAGTCCCAGCTGCCCTCTCCGCCTTACCTGCTCGACCCGCCCTCAGCACGTCGTCCTTCATCACCCGACCGGCCGGTCCGCTCGGCGGAATAGTTTCAATGCTTACGCCCTGTTCCCGAGCGACGTTGCGAGCCGTGGCGGTGGAGCGCACGTCGACAGGTGCGGTGGGTGCGGCCGGCCCGCCTTCGCGGCCGGCAGGCCGCTGCGGCGAGGTCTCGTCGTAGCTCGCCTCAGTTGCAGGGCGAGCGGGGGCGGCTGCGGTAGGTGCTGCGGCCGCGGTGCGTGCGTCGGGTGCGACAGGTGCGGTGTGTGCGACGGGTGCAGCGGCTGCGTCGGGCGCGGCTGGAGCCGCGCCGCGGCCGGATGATTCGATCACCGCGAGCACTTCGCCTACTTTGACGTCGTCGCCTTCCTTGTGCTTGATCGTCGTCAGGGTGCCTTCGCGATCGGCGCTCACTTCGAGATCGATCTTTTCGGTCTCGAGCTCGACGAGCGGCTCACCAATCGCCACGGCATCGCCCTCGTTCTTCAGCCATTTCGCGACACGCGCTTCGACAACCGATTCGCCCAACTCCGGCACCACGATGTTCGTCGCCATTCCTATACCTGTCTCGAGAGCACGCGGAGCGCGTCCGGCGCGTCGGTTTTCTCCTCAAAGGTCTCCGCAATAATCGCCCGCTGGTTTGCTGCATGCCATGTCGAGGACCCTTCCGCCGGGCTCGAGTTGCGGACGCGACCGATATAGCGAAGCGGCCACCGGCCATCGATTACTTGTTCCAGGAGAGGCCTGACGAACTCCCACGCTCCCATGCTCTCCGGCTCTTCCTGGACCCAGCACACGTCACGCAACTTGGGATATCCATCCAGCAGTGCCCGCACGTCGTCGGTGGGAAATGGGTACAGCTGCTCGACGCGCGCGAGTGCCACGCTCGTGCCTCCCGCCTTGCGCTGTTCGCTCGTGACGAGATCGACGAACACCTTGCCGCTGCACAAGACCAGGCGCCGGACCTTGCCGGCCTGCGCCCTGGCTTCGTGGTCATCTATCACGAGCTGAAAGCGTCCTTCCGCGAGCTCGCGTGCTGAGGAGGCAGTGAACGCATGACGCAGCAGGCTCTTCGGCGTGAGCACCACAAGCGGTAAAGGGTCGGTCTCGAGGAGTAGAGCCTGCCGCCGCAGCAAGTGGAAGTACTGCGCGGCTGTGGTGCAATTGGCGATCCGCATGTTGAGATCGGCGGCCGACTGCAGAAACCGCTCGGGCCGTGCGCTCGAGTGATCGGGACCTTGCCCTTCGTACCCGTGCGGCAGCAACATCGCAAGAGAGGGCAGAAGCCCCCATTTGGCGCGGCCCGAGGTGATGAACTCGTCGAGCACCACCTGGGCCCCGTTGATGAAGTCGCCGTACTGTGCTTCCCACATCACCAGCCGCCCGCGCGCCTGGATGTTGTATCCAAACTCGAAGCCGAGCGCCGCGTTTTCGGACAGAGGGCTGTTGTGGATCTCGAACGACGCGCGCGCTTGCGGAAACGACCCGAGCGCCACGTACTCCTCGCCAGTAACGGCGTCGTGCAGCACGGCGTGCCGATGGCTGAACGTGCCGCGCTCCACGTCTTCCCCGGTCAGGCGAATCGGGATGCCATCTTCGAGAATCGACGCAAGCGCCAACTCCTCGGCGGCAGACCAGTCGATCGTGCGCTCGTCGGGTTGCTGCAACATAGCGGCGCGCCGCTCGCGCGCGCGTTCCAGTTTGCGGTGAATCGTGAACCCTTCCGGCACCTTGAGCAGCTCGCGATTGAGCGCTGCAAGCCGATCGAGCGGCACGGCGGTGTGCGCTCGCCGGGCGGCGCCGCTCGGCGGCGGCTCGGGAATGGGAGGGGCGTAGTCGTGCTCGGGCTTCAAGGCGGCGTACGCCTGCTCGAGCTCCATTTGAAAACGCTTGACGAGCTCGTCGGGGATGTGCGGTTCTACTTCGCGGCTTTCCACGAGTTGCCGCGCGTAGCATTCGCGCACAGTCGGGTGCGCTTGCACGATTTGATAAATCTCGGGCTGCGTAAACGCCGGCTCGTCACCCTCGTTGTGTCCGTGACGGCGATAGCCGACCAGATCGATCAGGAAATCGAGCTTGAACTTATGCCGATATGCCCACGACAGCCGCGCGGCTTCGATGCAAGCGACCGGATCATCAGCGTTCACGTGAACAATCGGAATCTTGAACCCACGGGCCAGACCGCTCGCGTAACTCGTGCTGTAGGACTCCTTCGGCTCCGCTGTAAACCCAAGCTGATTGTTCGCGATGATGTGAATCATCCCGCCGACTTGATAGCCTTCGAGACGCGAGAGGTTCAACGTTTCGGCCACCACCCCCTGTCCCGGAAATGCCACGTCGCCGTGAATCAGAATCGCCAGGACCCGGCCAGTGTCCAGGCGCGGCCGGCCGGGCGCATCAACCGACGTTGCTTCCGCGCGTGCCATACCATGCAGCACTGGATCCACCGCTTCGAGGTGGCTTGGATTGGGCGGCATCGTAAGCACGAGCGATTGTGGACGGCTGCCATCACCCTCATAGCGCGCGCCCGCGTGGTATTTCACGTCGCCCATCCACCCCAAATCGATGCGCCACGAACGTGTAAACACCGGATCCTTGAATTCCGCAAGGATCTGGGCATACGGCTTCTGCAGAATGTGCGCGAGCACGTTGAGCCTGCCGCGATGCGCCATCGCAATCATCACGTGCTGCACGCCCGCGCTCGCGGCGTCGTTGATGATTTCGTCGAGCACCGGAATCATCATGTCGAGCCCTTCGAGCGAAAAACGCGTCTTTCCTGGAAATATCCGGTGCAGAAACCGCTCGAAGACCTCCACTTCGGTGATGCGCGCTAGCAGTTCCCTGGAGTTGATCGGGTCGTTCGGCGGACGAAACTGACCGGTTTCGACGGCTTGTCGCAGCCACACTCGCTCTTGCGGCACGAACACGTGGTTGTAGTCGTGTCCGGTGGTGCTGCAGTAAATGGCGCGTAGCCGCTCAATGGCTTCGAGTGCGTTCGACGCGTGTGCGGCAACTGGACCCGCGACGATCGACGCCGGCAGCCGCGCGAGGGTGTCCGGCGTCAGTCCATGTGACTGGGGCAGAAGCGACGGGTCGCCGATTGGTTCGTTGAAGCCGAGCGGATCGAGCCGCGCGGCAAGGTGACCGAAACGGCGGATCGATTCCGCCAGGTTGAACGTGGCGATCGCCGCCGGGACGTCCGTCGTCCGGACCGCGGAACCGTCGGTTCGCGGCTCCGCCTCGATCTCCGGAGACCATTTGGAAAAGGCAGCGCGGGTCGCCTCGTCCACCGATTGGGGATCGTGTTGGAAGCGTTCGTAGAGGTCGAAAACGTAGCCGGCGTTGACCCCGGTAAACTGGTCCCACGGGTTCATAACCTTTCTAGTCTATATCCAGCGCGGAGACCTCAATGACGACACGTCCGACCTATGACGATGCGAACCTCATCTTGCGGTTGTACGAAATGCGGCGCGAAGAACGCATGCGCAAAGCGCGCGCGTGGTTCGTCGGCAACTTCAAAGTGAAGACGTGGGACGAGCTCCAGAAAATCGCGGCGCCGGGCAGCGACGAAAACGCGTCGTATCGCATGGTGGTGAGCTATTGGGACATGGTGGCGTCGTTCATCACCAGCGGCGTGCTGCACAAGGAGTTGTTTTTTCAGAGTGGGCGCGAGCTGTTATTCGTGTGGGAGCGCTTGCGCGACGTCCTGCCGCAGGTGCGCGAGATGTTCAAGGACCCGCTGCTCTATCAGCATCTCGAAACCGTGGGCACTGACTTTGTGACCTACGTCAAAGGGCGAAGCGCGGAAGGCTACGACGCCTTTGTGAAGCGCGTCAAAGGCTAATGAACGAGCCGTCCATCAAGCTCATTGCCGTCGACATCGACGGCACCCTCCTCGACAGCAAGGGTCGCGTGCTGCCCGACAATGTCGAGGCCATCGCCGAAGCCGCGGCACGAGGCGTTCGCATTGCGGTCGTGACCGGCCGCAGCTTCCACTTTGCCTTGCCAGCGGTCGAAAGCCTGCCCGATCCGCTCGTGCTCATCGTGTACAACGGCGCGATTGCGCGCATGCGAAGTGGCGAAACTCTGATTCGTCGCCTGCTCCCGGTCGAGGCGGCCCGCGAAGTCCTGGGTGTTGCCGAACCCTGGCGTGACAGCGCCTTGATGCAGTTCGACCGGCCAAGCCGCGGTCAGCTGGTGTACGACCGGCTCGATTGGACCCATCCCAACCGCGTCCGCTTTCGAGAAAAGAATCGTGAGCTGATCGAAGAAGTGCCGGCGCTCGAGGATGCGCTGATCGAGGACCCGATCCAGATCGCTTTCAACGGCAGCGTCGCGACCATGCGGGCGCTGGTCGAGACACTGCGCAGCGAGACGCCGGTCGCGCATCTATCGGTCTCGCTGACCGAGTATCCGCATCGCGATTTTTCCCTCGTTGACGTCTGCGCCGCCGACACCACCAAGGGTTCGACGCTCGCGCGGCTCGCCGCGCATTTCGGTATCGCCCGCGACGAGGTCATGGCGGTAGGCGATAACTTCAACGATCGCGACATGCTGGAATGGGCGGGCGTCGGGGTCGTCATGGGCAACGCCGTAGCCCAGTTAAAAGAGGGTTTGCAGGTCACGGGAACGAACGATGAAGCCGGCCTCGCGCAGGCGATTCGTCGCTACTGTTAAACCCGGAGCTCGCCGGAGCTCACTTGAGTCAATAGCGCCGACGGCGTGAACTGCCGAACGCCGCCCCGATTCGTCCGTACGCTCGGATTACCTCAACGCCACGAGGCGCAACGCAAGTGAACCGAACGGCTAAAACGTTACGCCCAGCCCAAAGTGGGCGTGCGGCTTGCCGTCCGCGGACCACGCCACATCGAGTCCCATCCGAACGACGGTTGCCGTTAGAAACAGGCCGCCGCCAATGCCCCTATCGAAAGGTTGGTCCGAAAGCTTCGCGCCGTACGGATAAACCGTCCCGTAATCGACGAAGCCCTTGACACCAAAGCGGCCAATACGGAGGGGAGACGTGAGCGGCACGCGAAATTCCGCCGACATGGCCGCGAGGTTGTCGCCGGCGCGATATCCGAATCCATAACCGCGAAGCAGCGACGTCCCGCCGAGCAGGGCCTGTTCATATGGCGGCAACGGCGCATCTGGCTGCGACGTCATGAACCGGAGCGCCAGCACGGTCGATCGCACAACGCCGACATAGCCGCGCACGTCGGCCGAGCGGACGTTCACGCCGCTGCCGCCACGAAACTGCAGGTGGTTCCATGCGAGCGTCGCGTGAACGGCATTGCGCGGGAATGCGGGATCGCGGCGCGTGTCGACTATCGCGTCCACGCCCGTGGTCGTGTGCGTCTGATCGATGTCGCCGAAACGCACATTGGTGAGACCGGCGCTGCCGCCGGCCCGAAGCCAGCTCGTGAGCGTCCGCTCCGCGCGCACGCGCACCTCGCGCCGCGTGTCGCCGATCTCATAGTACGGATTTTCGCGCCGACTGAGTGACAAGGCGCCTTCGATGCGAGTGAACGGACCACGCTCGAACGTGCGATCGACTTCAACAGCGGCGCGCCGTTCGCCACCCCACGTCAACGGCACCGATATGCGACTGCGCTGACCGAGCAGGTCGACAAAGCTGAAGCGTGCGCCATATGTGAAACCGTATCCGTCCTCGTAGTCGAGCACGGGTAGCCACATTCCAGTACCGAACACGCGCTTCATGGGGCCGGGCGTCAAATCGATGTCACTGATCCCCGTGCGCTCGTCGATGAGAAGGATCACGAGAATGTCGGACGGATCGGTCAGCGATCGGAATCGCTTTCTCACTTCGACGTTGCTGAAGCGTCCTGAGGCACGCAAGCGCGATTCCGCCTGCTGCAGCGTGTCCGGTGCGAGCGGCGTACCCACGGTGAGACCGGCGAGCGTGAGCACATCGGCATCGGGTGTCGTGTGATTGCCGTGCACACGGACTTCGCCGATGACTTCGGGCGCCGGTGTCGCGGGGGTTTGCGCGCCAAGCGGAGCGGCGCCGAGTGACAGGGCGGCAATGAGCAGGACGGCGCGCCTACTCATTGCCTTTGATCCTTGTCGTCACTTCGGCCAGTCGGTAGTCGTGGTAATCCACGTCATAGCGCGCCGCGATCGATCCAATCGCCATCGTCATGCGGAACCGCATCGCAATCGTGCTCGGCAGCCACACGTCGGGAAACGGTTGCGCCATGCGCATCGATGCGCGCAGGTCGTCGATGCGCACGATCGAACGACCGGGAAGGAAATCGAAATCCATGTTGTCGAAGGTGTATTGAATGATCTGGTGCTGCGTGGGATCGATCCACAGCGTGACCAGCGACACCTTGTTCATCTTCTCTTCGATTTCGTCGTCCTTGTCGCGAACGCGCTTGTTGGGCCGCGTACGCCCTTCGGTGAAGAGTTTCGATGGGTAGTACTCGACGCGCAGAACATCTCGATCGGCGAGCCGCTCGCGTCCGGCGAGCGCGTAATGTCCAGGGTCGAATTTGAATCGCAGGAAGTACGCCGCCGAGACAAATCGCGGTTCGAGCGACTGCTTCAGGACGTCCTCCACGTTTGACGGCGTTTCCGCCGGCGTTGTCGCGTTTTCATCGGGTGGCGGGGTACTGCCCGTTTCGCCCGAACGGCTCGCGTCCGCCTGCGCACGGCGTTTCTCGCGTGCGCGTTCGCGCGCAATCCACTGGCGCTCCGCCGTGGCGCGATCCTCTTCGCTCACACGCACGCCGTCGGCCTTGAGCGGGCTCCTGACGAAATACCCCTGACGGATGAACCACGTGTATTCCCGTTCGAAGCCATAGAGGCGTCCGCCGTCTGGTCCTGTCAGCTGGAAGGCTTCGCGTTCGTCGAGGATGTACTGCTGAAGTTTCTTCCAGTTTTCATCGCGCCGCGCGATGACGCGTTCCATGAACGCATCGAGGTCCGACTGAGCGCCTGGAGTTGCGGGAGCGGTACCGTTTGCCACCATCATGGCGGCCTGAGGCACTCGGAGGCCGAATAGAACAGCGAAAGCAGCCGCCACCGGAAGCCATGGACGAATTCTCACTGGAACCTTCCTCCAAGAAACAGGCGGGCGCTTAGGCATGAGACGCGAAATCGAGGAGGAAAGTTCGCGCCCGTTGCGCAGAACACGCGGCGTCAGTAATCGCTGTCTGTCGAGCGCTGAAAAACGACCTTGCCGTCGAAAATCGTGACGCTCACTTCCGCCTCGTCGAGCGTGGCGGCCGGTTGCGCGAAGATGTCTTTCGTGAGCACGACGACATCGGCCAGCATGTCGTGCGCGAGCACGCCCTTGCGCTGTTCGTCGAACGAGCTCCAGGCCGCCTGGCGGGTCACCGTGTCGATCGCGCGGCGCAGCGTTCCCGACTCAACCGGCAGCGGGCGAACGATGCCGAGCGCATCGAACTTCGTGAAATCTATCGGTCCGATGAGTTCGCCTGGCTCGATACGGTGGCGCCGCCCTCGTGAGGGCACGGCATTCACCTCGATCGCGTGCTGGTAGGCTTCATACGCCATCGCAAGCGCGTGTTCGTCCGCGGCGTGAATGACGATTTGCCAGCCCCGGCGATCCAGCTCGGCCACGACGCGATTGAGCTCGTCGGCGGTGAAGTTCGTGGACGCATCCTCGTCCGAAACGACAAGCTGAATGGCCCCGGACTTGAACAGCGGATCGTCCGCGTACTTTTCGCGAAGTTCGTCGAACGCGTCGAGTTGCTCGTTCGTCATGCCGGTCGTCGCGGAAAGCGCGCCATAGACGCGCAGCGTGAGCGCGCCGTCGCGCCGCAACTCGTCGTAGATATCGAGCTCCTGCGGCGTACCGCCGGCATCCTGCACGCTGGTAATGCCTTGTCGATGCGCGTGCGCAGCCGCGGCGCGAACGGCGGCGAGGTCCTCGCCTCGAGTGTGGGCAAGCACTGGCCCGATGAACGGTTCGTTGGCAGACTCCGGCGTTGTGTCGAGGAGCTGCGTGTTGGTCTCAATGAAGCCGGGTAGCACCGCGCCACCCTTGGCGTCGATTACGACGGTTTGCGCGCGTCGCAGCCGCTGAATCTCCCGCGTGGTGCCGACGCGCAGGATCTTGTTGCCTTGAATGGCGATGGCTTCCGCGGTGCTGCCTTTGGCGTCCGCGGTATACACGCGTCCGTTCACTACCATCACATCGACAGGACCATCGTCGGCGCGTTGGGCGCCAACGATTAAGCCTGCGATGAACGTGATGCCGACGATGAGGGCTACGCTGTAGGCCGCGAGGCGAGTCGCCACGAAGGCGATCTTAGCACTGTGCTAAAAGTACGGTCGCATGCGATTTGCGATTGTCGGGTCCGGCGCCGTCGGCGGCTATTTCGGCGCGAAGCTGGCGCACAGCGGCCAGGACGTCAGCTTTATTGCCCGGGGAGCGCACCTTGCGGCGATTCGCGCGCGCGGCCTCAGCGTCCGCAGCGCCAAGCTCGGCGATTTCAGTGTCAGGGCCAACGCGGAAGAAGACACGACGAAGGTCGGCCACGTCGATGTGGCGATCTTTGCCGTCAAGGCGTACGACAACCGCACAGCGATCCCGCTGCTCAAACCACTCGTCGGACCGAAGACTGTCGTCCTCACGCTGCAGAACGGCGTGGACAGTGTCGACGAGGTAGCGGCAGCCGTTGGTGAAGATCACGTCCTTGGCGGGACGACATACGTGGCGACGGCGCTCGAAGAACCGGGATTGATCGTTCAGACCGGCCTGCACCGCTCAATCATCTTCGGCGAAGTGTTCGGTAAGCGCGGCGCCATCACGCCGCGGGTGCGCGCGATAGCCGACGTCATGGCGCCGGCCGACATTCAGGTGACCGCGGTTGCCGACGGTCGTGTGCCGATCTGGGACAAGTTCGTCTACCTCGCGCCCTTCTCCGGCTTCACGGGCGCCGCGCGCCTTCCGATCGGCGCCGTCTGGAAGCACCCGCATGTGCGCGACATGTTCTACGCCGCGGCTCACGAGATTGCGGCGCTCGCCGCGGCAGAAGGGGTCGAGATTTCACCGACGCGATGGTCGTCGCTAAGCGACTACATGGAGAACATTCCTCCGACGACGCGCTCGTCGCTGTTGATCGATCTCGAGATGGGCAAGCGCATCGAGGTCGAGGCACTGCAGGGCGCCGCGGTGCGGCGAGCAGCCGCACGCGGCTTGCCAATGCCGATCATCAACACGCTGTACGCCGCGCTGAAACCCTGGGAGAACGGCGACCCACGGAAATCCTGACCGACGGAGCCGACGTCGTTGCTCGAACGTTCTCGCACGAAAGGGATTTCCATCGCGGTGAATTCGAGTGCGGAGGCGAGCTGATACGAGTGTCCTGGTAAGCCGGGGCCGACAGCGTGTGGACGGTTACAAGGCAGCCCAAAAATGCGATCCGTGAGGTCTTGATACAGCACGACTAGCCTCTGTGTTTCCGTGATTCCGTGGCTTCACGGTGCACGGCGAGACATTTCTGTCGGATTTCGGAGGGAATCAACGGAAAGGTCGTCAGGATGTGCGCGTACTGGTCGGTCCGTAGGCCATATAGACGCGCGGCAATTGCGTTGAGGCGCGCATAGGCCTCGGGACTTGCTTCGATGCCGCTCTTCTCCAACTCGCGCGCAAGCTCGGCGAGGTCGCGGAAATCAGGCGAGCGGCCATCCGGTTTTGGGACCGGCAGACGCGACATCAGCGACGCGGTCACATGTGTGGTGACCTGAAGCCGCACGAGATAGTTCGCGGCCAGGCTGTTGAGAAGAGCGACGAGACAATACTGGCCTGCCGCGCCAAGAGGGGTCTTCAGGCAGAACACAGTGTGTGTTGAGACCGTATGTGCCGGCAGGATCGCGGCAATCAACGTAAGCCGGTTGGTCGCGCTCGCAACATCGCGATACGCGATTCTCGCCCGCCCAAACGTTGCGGAGGCCTTCAGCAAGCGCGAGGCCGTTCGTGCCGGAACCGCCCATGCCGATCGTTCGGCATGGACCCTGAACGGCTCCAGGTGCTTTCCTTCGATCACGGGTAGGCTCGCTCGATTTGCCTCACGACGAGGCTCAAAGTGAGCTTTGTCGTCGGTTGCGTTCAGTTCGCGGCCAAATTGCACCCGCCAGCCGCGTTCGCTGCCGAGTGGGGAAACCGTCGCCGCGACATGCGCAAGAATTTCGAGATCCTCAGGGCTATCGAGCTCCGGGATTGCAAGATGAGTGGGGTCCCAGGCATCGAGCCACGTGCGGGACAGCACGATCGGTCTCGCTGCCACGGGCTCCTCTGACGCCGCGTCGGGAAGACTATCGAGCCAGGTCGCGTCACGCATGCCGAATCGACACGGCAGTCGAGTCGTGACACCTCCTCGTGTGCCTGTGACGAGCACGAATCGCATGTCGCGATGAATGGGGAAGATGCCGTCGCGATTACTGAAACCGAAGAGATGATCGATCGTGGTGGAATCGAACAGCATGCGCCGAAGCGGCGCGCTCCCGTGATCGCTTGCGATGCCGGAGGGCAGGATCACACCAAAGCGTCCGCCCGCCCGCAGGAGCTGCAGCGCACGTTCGGCGAACAATTGATAGCGATTTGGATGTCCGCCGCCCTGGCAGGTATACACGCCAGAGCTCCTGAAGAATCTGAGGCCGTGCTTCCGTTGCCGGCGCGCGTCGGCTCTGACGGATTCACTGCCGGTATCGGCGCGCAGTACGTCCCAAGGGGGATTGCCGAGCACCGCGTCGAACCCGCCGTCGTGCCGCAGCCGCCCGTCACGATCGAAGAACACCTCGGGAAACTCGAAGTGCCAGTGGAACGTGCGAAGTTGCCGCGCGAGCGTGCTGACCTGATCGAGCAGTGTCTGCACCTGGTCGTCCGGCAACGCGGAATGGCGATGCAGGCTCGCTGCGAGCAATTCGCCGTACAAGGCCGGCGTGAGCGCGCGATTCGGCCAGAACCATCCCGCACACCACAGGTCGGCGGCGGCCTTCCATCGCCGCAGCGGCGCGCCCGGTGCGTTGAGGTTCTGTAGTGCACGCTCTTTCGCCCGCACTGCCGCAAGCGTGTCGCCTGGTTCTTCCGCGATGCGAAAACGATCCGGCAGGACGTGCGCCGCAATCTCTGACGAGGCGGCGTCTTCAAATAACGGGAGCGCCTGAGCGGCAGGTGAGCGTGCCCCGACGCCTGCAGACGGTTGCCGCGCGAGATCCTCGAGACCGGCGCCGACGAGACTGTCGCCGCTGACCAAGTGATGATCGAGAAACGTCAGCGGCCGATCGGTCGTCAGCGTCGTCAGCCACAGCGACAAGCGCGCCAGTTGCACGGCCGTAGGGTTCAGATCGACGCCGTACAAACAGCGCTGCGCGATGGTGCGTCTCAGTTCGGCACGCTGCTCAACGGTGACCTCGTCGGCGCGCCACTCTCCTGATTCGATCCGCGCGTGTTCCGCTGCGTTGGCTAGAAAGCGGCAGGCAGCCACAACGAACGCGCCGCTGCCCATGGCTGGATCGACAACGCGAAGCGCAAGAATCTCGTCGCTCGTCCGTCCGGCGACAAGCGGATGAAGGGTGCGGCGCACGAGAAATTCCGTGATCGAGCGCGGCGTGTAGAAGCTGCCCGTCGCCTTTCGTTCGGTGGACGTGCGGGTGAGGATGAGCGGCCCGTTGTGAGGCCGCGGCTCGTATTCAAGCACTCGTTCGTAAACGGCGCCGAGCTGCTCGACACCGAGATCGGCGTATGCAATACGCCGGCGTCCGACGGCTGTGGGTGCTGTTGCGAGCGAGAGCACCACTTCGCGAACTACTGCATCAGGGATGCGCGCGCGCTCGCCGAGCGGCGTGTGAGCTGGAGAAAAAAGCCGTCCGTTGAAGGGGGTGACGCAGAGATCCCTGGCTCGGCACCCTGCATGTGCAAGGCGAGAGATTGCCTGCAACGCTTGCCACAAGCCAGTCGGCCGACTGTGCCGCGTGCTGCGCCTGCAGAGCGCCTCGATGGTGTAGGCGTTGCGATAAACACGGTGCCATGTGGGCACAAGGGCACGCGCTTCGGCAAAGAGCAGAAACAACACGCGGTAGACCAACGTCAGCGCCTGTTCGAACGTGACCTCGCGATCGTGCCCGCGGGTTGTGCCACTCCGTGACATGGCAGTCACGAGCGTGCCCAACGAAGTCAGCACGCCGTCGCTGAGCGCGGCGCAGACGCCCACCGTGTGGGCATCCGCGTGTTCGACCACGGACTCGAGAAAGTCCGCGAGTGCCCCCGCCCGTGCGAGCGTCCAGAGGAGATGCAGCGCGCGTTCGTCGGCGATGACACGCCCGAGATCGAATTCCAGCGCGCGCCGCGACCACGGACGCGACGAGTCGATGATCTGCAGACGAGCTCCTGTCGCCGTTACGCACCAGCGCGTTCCGGCTGTCTGCGCAATCCGCGCTGCCGTCCGAAAGGTGTGGTCCGAGGCGTAGTTCCATGGCAGCACGAGCAGAACAGCAACAGGTCTGCGTTGGTACCCCAGGACACCCATGAATCCTTCTGAAGACGGCTCGAGATGGAGCACCTCATGGCCAAGCAGCTCGAGCAGCGGCAGCACGCCGATGTCGAGGACGCGCCGTACGCTCGACGCGGGACCGAGTTGACGCTGAGCGCGGCGCCACCAGCGCGCGAAACCGGCAAGCGGCATCGATCGCCTGGCAGCCGACACCTGCGCATCGAAGTGAATGGCAAAGTGGTCGGCCAGGAATCCCGATGGGATGAGCGAACCTGAAATCGGCGGGTGCATGGCGCTATCCGACGACATCCCATGCGGCGATCAGTCGCGGAGCCGGCGCCTTCACTTGGGTCAGCGCGATGAACGCGTCGTGCCGCGCTTCGACGTGGTGGCGCAGCTTCCCTACGGCGGCATTGCTGGCACGTGCGGCGCGCTCCGCCCGGCGGTCGAAAAGAGAGCCTTGAAACAGCGCAGGACGCTGCGGCGTCAGACCTTCCAGAATGCCGGCGAGCCGTGCAGTAAGCGCGGACGACGTGCGACTGGCGTCGTTGCGCGCGACGCTCAGATACGGCTTCAACGCTGCGGCAACCGCACTCTGCACCACACCCGATTGCGCCAATCGCGAGACGGCGTGACGATCGTCGCTGCGGAATGAACCGCGGTCGCAGACAACGCGAACCGGGACAAGCTCACGGGCGACCAACCGTCCGCCGCCGTCGTGAATGTCTGCGCCGAACAGCAGCAGGATTCCCGCCGTTCGATCGCGTCGCCGCGAAGACGAAGCGCAAACCGGTCGCCCATCGTGCCGGCAGCGGTGTGGGCGTGAGATGGTAAGGCGCAACGCGGTGCGACCTAAAGTTACACGGTCGACGACTTCCTGGATCTTTACGCCGGTGAGTTCCTCTGCGAACGCCGGCATCGCGTCGAGCCGCGCCTGCAATCGCGTGCGGACGTGCTCCTCGAACGTGTCTCGATAAAACAGATGTCGCGCGTGCACACGCCGGCGCTGTCCAAGACGGTCAACGCGTCCGACGCGCTGCTCGAGCCGCGTCGGGTTCCAGGGCAGCTCGAGATCGATCACCAGCCGGCAGCGTTCCTGGAGATTCAACCCTTCGCCAGCGGCGTCGGTCGCGAGCAGGACGCGCGCCTGACCGCGCACGAAGCGCTCGATCGATTCGCGGCGCTCACGCGGCGACATCCCGCCGTGCAGGAGTGCAACGGCGACGCGCTGCCCCAGGCGCGTCGCCAGCGCGGTCATCGAGTCCCGATACTCACTGAACACAATCGCCGGTTCGTTGGTTCGCGCAAGCAGCCGTCCAATGGCGTCGAACTTCGCTGATCGGTCCTCGAGCGCCTTGGCGAGGCTGACGATGCGCTCGATCCATGCGAGTTCGCGCGATCGATCGGCCAGTCCCGGACTGCCGAGTACCGCATCCGGCTCGCAGTCGTCGGCCTTCTCGTCCTCGAGCCACGGCAGCACGGGCTGCGATGTCTCGCTCGCAGTGCCGCCGCGCAGCAGCTGATGCCGCCGTTCCAGCGTGCGCGCAAGCGCGGAGGGACAAGACACGGCGCGCTTGCATGTGACGCTCGCGACCATGGCGCCGTACGGACCGTCGCCGGCGTGGCGCCAGATCTCCTGTGCATACGCATATGTCTCGTCGAACAGTTGGCGCTCCAGCGGACTCGAGGCGACGGGCCGAAACCGCGAACGGCGTGCGCGGCGTCGCCCTGTCTGTTGTGCCGAACGCCGAAACACAAGCAGGTCGCCGCCGTTCGGGTGCGCGCCGATGTTCTGCAGAAATGCCAAGGCACGCTGGTCACCGGCGGGGGGAGTGGCGGTTGCGAGCACGACCCATGGAATACGAACCGCCAGCGCCATGACCAGCGCGCCGCGCTCGGTGCCTGGATTGAGATGATGTGCCTCGTCCACGATCAACAGGTCGAACGGGACCGCGTCGAGCGCGCCGCGCATGTCGCCGCGTTTGACGAGATCGATCGACGAGATCGCAATCTCGGTCGTTTCCCACGGATTCACGCCAACCGGAAGCGTGGCAAGCACGGTCGTCAGCGTGGCATGGTCGAGCACTTGCGCATCGAGCGCGAACCGATCGCGCAGTTCAGCGGCCCACTGCTCACGCAGCGATGCTGGCGTGAGAATGAGCGACCGCGTAACGAGCCCGCGTGCACGCAGCTCAGAAAGGATCAGGCCAGCCTGGATCGTCTTGCCGAGGCCGACCTCGTCCGCGAGCAGCACGCGGGTGGCGCCGCCGATCACCGCAATGGCCGGTTCGAGCTGCCAGGGCAGAAGGTCGATTCGTGCGCGCGCCGCGGTCCACGGGTCAAGCCAGCGACGCGTGTGAGCAACGGCCCGCGCGGCGGTCCGGAGCGCGTGCTCCCGGTTGACGCGGCGAGGAAGATCCGTCGCGTGCAGCGTGCGCGGGCGATCGAATGGCGTGAGAAGACGCGTGGTCTGCCCATGGTTGTCTTCGCCGGTGCCGCGCAGCGTGACCAGGGTGCAGTCGGTAAAGACTTCGCTCTGGACCACGACCCACACTTCGCCGCGCACCTCCACCTGGTCGCCGGACGCAAATAGGGATTGCACTTTCTGCTCGCCTCCTCCCCGCAGACGCGAGCAGAACCTGCGTACTTACCGGTCTGTCCGTCGTCGCTTTGCGGAAGCAGGCAAGGAAGATGCCGTGTGGATGGTGTTGAAGAGCAAACGGAACGTGCCCAGCGCCTGCGCGCGATGCTGCACCCGAAATCCGAACAGCATCGCGCGGCCGGCACCGACATGCGCGTCGACGATCGCGCCCTGGCCTGCGATCGCCTGTTCGCCTTCGAGCCAGCCGCTCAGGAGGACGTCCTCTCTGGCATAACGCGCGACGATTCTAGCGGAGGGCGCCATCGTGCCCGACTCCGGATTCGAGTTCTCGCCGCGCGAGGTCAGTTCGAATCCGCTGCCGAAAGCAAAAAACGCGGCGCCCCAGGGTGGCAGACCGTAGCTCAATTCCTCCTCCTGATCGAGGCTGATGCGCAGAAGCGAGCCCGGGCAGAAGAATTTGTCCGGAGGGGCGTCGCGGAGCACGTCGCGCACCGGTAACGCAAGCAGGTTGATCGCGAACTCACTGGCTGAATCGAGCGTGATTAGGGTGCCGCCGCTGTCGACGAATTGCTTGATCGCCGCCGCGCCGTCGGTGCCGAGACCGCCGGTATATTCGGCTGGCATGGTTCCGGCGGCGTGGCCGTTCAGCAAGCGTTCGGACGTCTGGTCCGGAATGATGATCACGTCCACACGCGCACGTAAATCGCCTTTGCGGATGTCCTGATCGCTCAATGTTTCGTGAGGAAACTCGTACTGTTCGAGAATCCATCGCGTCCATCCTTCGTCGATGTTTTCAACCCACGACTTGTAGAGCCCGATTCGCGCCGTTGCCAGGCGCCGTGCGGACGGTGTCACTCTGCGCGGCAGCCCGTTGGCCCGAAGGCCAAGCGAGGTGGCGATGGTTTCCACCGCGGCCGGCAGATTCGACTTCCCTGACACCACAATCGATCCCGGCGCATACAAAAAGCCGTCGATCTCGATCGGTGCTGTCGTCCAGGAGACGTCAAACCCGTCGCGCTGCAGGCGATTGATCGCGATCGACGCGCTTGTGCCGCGACCGTCGATCACGAACGACGACGCTTTCTTGTCGCCCCAGACCTGCGCCGCCGCGATCGTCGATCGATCGAGCAGGCGCGAGGGCGGCAACTCGAATCGCTGCTCGATGCGATCGACCGTCACGGCCATCTGCAACGGGAGCGTCCATCCGGCGACGTCGTATGGCCGTTCGGGCGGAGCGTTTGAATTGCGCCGCTGCATCGGATAGGCCTGCTTCTCGAGCAGGGTTTTGGCGTAGGCGCGGAACGGCTGCGGCATCAGGACGAGATCGGTGCCGGACGGATACGTCGTCTCTCCGATCGAAAACGGTTCACCCGATCGGCGTACTTCGACAGCGCCGTCGATCAGCAGCTGCCGCAGTTTATTGGCTGCATGCGGATCGAACTGTTCGGGAGGAATGGCGAAGGCAAACGGTCCGCCGCGCGCGCCGGCGTCGATGGCGTTGCGGCCCATGCGGAAAAAGTTGAGCAGAATCTCTTCGCGATAGCGTGCCGCCGCCGAGAGCAATCCGCGCAGCGCGGAAAGGTCGTAATCCACGATGTCGCGCAGCCGCCAGAGTCCGCCCGGCCAGGGATTGGGGAAATTGATCTGGGCGCGATACTCCGGCAGGCCGCGCGCCGACCCCTCCAACTCACCAGGCGCCACAGTAATCGGCGTGGCGACACGCACGCTCGCGACTTCGGTCAGCAGGCACACGGTGTTGTGCCCGAGAGGGGCGGAGTCTTCGTATCCCGGCCAGTAGTAGTCGTAAAGCGCGTTCGACACGACCCCGCGGCGGCCGTCTTCCTCCATGGCGAGCGCCATCGCGTGACCGAGCAGGCCGGCGGTTCGCCAGATCAACGGGTCGTAATTCGGATCGATCGGATCGTAGTTGGGCGGGACGAAGAATCGCGGCCCGCGCGGGCCCATCTGATGCATCGCCAGGAACACCTGCGGATGCCAGCGCCGATAGAAGAAGTCGGCGATTGTGCGATTCTCCGCCATGTTCATCATGAACGCGTCGCGGTTGATGTCGTGTCCGACGTAGCGGTGATAGAGCCACGGCATGGGCGCGCCTTCAAACTCGGTGCCCTGCCACTTGCGATACCAGTCGACGACCAGGGTGTGGCCGTCGGGGTTCAGGGAGGGAAGAAGAACGAGGACGACGTTGCGAAGCACGCTTTCGATCTGCGGAGCGGTCGACGTCGCGAGCGTGTAAAGCAGCTCGTTGGCGGCTTGCGTCGCGCCGATTTCGCTGGCGTGAATGCTGGCGCCGATCGCCACGATCACCGGCATGCGCGCAGCGAGCTCGCGTGCCTCGGCTTCACTGGTTCTGCGTGGATCGGCAAGCCGCAGGCTCGCTGTGCGAATCTCCTCGAGCCGCGCGATGTTCTCCGGTGAGGAAACGATCGCGGCAATCATCCGGTTGCCTGCGGTCGTGGGCCCCGCATCGACCAGCTCCACGCGCTCCGACGCCGCGGCGATTTCGGTGAAGTACTTCTGGATTTCGGGCCAACCGGCGAGTTGGCGATCTTCGCCCATCGGGAAGCCGAAGAACTCCACCGGCGCGCGCGGTGTCGGTGTTTGAGCGGAGAGAGCGACGGAGGCGATGAGAAAGACGCTGAGAGCGACGCGACGCATGACGAAGATGATATCCGTCACGGCGGTTCCTTACGTGGGTTCCTTACGTACGTTCCTTACGTGAGTTCCCGGCGGTTCTTTACGTGGGTTTCCTACGTGCTCCTCACCTGAGTTCGCAGCGGTTTCGTGTGCTACTCCCCCCTCAACGCCGTGACCGGGTCGATTCGGGTGGCCCTTCTCGCTGGTAGGTAACATGCCACTGCGGTAACCGCTAACAACACCACCGTCACTGCCGCGATTGTTCCGGGATCGTATGGCGTCACCTGATACAACAACGCCTTCAAGAGCTTCGTCGTGGCCAGTGAGAGCACCAGCCCGATCGCGGCGCCGATGACGCAGGTCAGCAGCCCCTGCCGGAGGACGAGGCGGAGGACTCGCGGTCGATCGGCGCCGAGCGCCATGCGTACGCCGAATTCGTGGGTTCGCTGCGAGACCGCATAGGCATTGACGCCGAACACCCCGACGGCCGCGAGCAGCAGTGACAGCCCGCCAAACGCGAGCAGAAGCACGAGCAGCAAGCGCTGCGTTCCGACGTTGATTTGAATCACTTGTGGCAGTGTTCGCACGTCGAAGATCGGCAGATTCGGATCGACGGCCTGCAGTGCCGCTTCGATCGATCTCTGCACCGCTCCCGGCTCGCCCGCTGTTCGCACGACCAGTGCGAGCAACGGGATCGATTCCTGCGCCAGCGGCAGATAGGCCTGAAGGCGTGAGGCGCGATCGATGCCATCGGTTTTTACGTCGTTCACGATGCCGACGATCTCCCGCCAGGGCGTCTTGTCTTCGGGCCAGCCTTGTTTGACACGTTTCCCGATTGCGTCGCCATCCGGCCAGAAGGCGCGCGCGAACGATTCGTTGACTACCGCGACGCGCGGCGCCTGGTCGCTGTCGCCGGCCGTAAAGCCGCGTCCGCGCATGAGGCGAATGCCCAGCGTGTCGAAATAGGACGGCGTGATGGGCGTCCACGCGCCGCTTGGCAGGTTGGCTCGCTCCGGTACCGGCAACCCTTCAACGATGAAAATTGAATTCCAATTGGATCCGCTGACTGGCAGCGAGAGCGTGAGGGCGACGTTCGTCACACCGGGTATGACCCGAAGCCGTTCCTCGACCTCGGCGTAGAACGTGCGCCGGCGCTCCCGCGTGTAACGGCCGCTCGGAAGCGACATTTGCGCGGTCAACACCTGCTCCGGCGCGAAGCCGAGATCCACCGCGAGCAGATTGTTCATCGTCTGCGCCATCAGCCCGGCAGCCACCAACAGGACGAGTGACAAGGCGACCTCGAGAACGAGCAGCAACTGACGCGTGGCGTGATGGCCGGCGGCCGTGCCGGCGACGCGGACCGAGCGCAGCAGCGCACCTGCGCGGCGCGAACCGGCGTGCAGCGCCGGCATCAGTCCGAACAACAGGCCTGCTCCGACTGACGTGACCGTCGCAAAGATCAACACGCGGGAGTCGATGGCGACCTGATGGATGCGAGGCTGGTCAGCCGGCAGCAGCCCGACAAATAGTCCGAACCCCGCGTACGCGAGCGCCACGCCAGCCGCGGCGCCGGCGAGCGCCAGCAGCACGCTCTCAGTAAGGAGTTGCCGCACCAGCCGCCACCGTTCGGCGCCCAGTGCCTGGCGCACCTCGATCTCGTGCGCGCGGGTGATCGCCCGTACGAGTTGCAGGTTCGCGATGTTGACGCACGCGATCAGCAGCATCGCGGCAACGGCGCCGGCGAGCACGCCCAGCGCCGGCCGTGCGTCGTCGACGAGAACGTCGAACAACCGCTGTGCGGTCGCGCTGACACCGCTGTTCGTAGCGGGATAGGCATCGGCGAGTTGTCTGGCGATGACCTGCAACTCTGACCGGGCGCCCTCGACTGTCGCGCCTGGCGCCAGCCGTCCGATGGCCGCGACGCCGAAGTGATTGCCGCGATTGAGCATCCCGTTGTTGGCCGCGATCAGACTTCCCATCGGTAGAAACGCATCTTCGACGCGAGCAACCGTGAAGTCACGTGGCAGTACGCCGACAACAGTGACGGGCACTTCGTCCAGGAGAATGCGCTGCCCCATCGCCGAAGCGTCCGCTCCAAAACGGCGTTCCCAAAACCCGTAGCTGATCAAACATACCCGCGGCGCCTCCGGCACGTCGTCTGCAGCGGAGAAGCCGCGACCCGCGATCGGCTGCACGCCGAGCACGTCGAACAGATTCCAGGTCACTTCACGGACGTAGATGCGCTGAGGGTCGGCGATGCCAGTGAGATTTGCCGTTCGGCCGCGCCACGCCGCCAGGTTCTCGAACGATTGCGCGCGCGCCTGCCAATCCTTGAAGTTCGGCCACGCGACGCCGATCTGCTGACCCGTCGGGCTGATCTCCCGTGCCAGCACCACACGCGCCGCGTCTTTGATGGGTAATGGACGCAGCAGGATTCCATCGACCAGCGCATACACGATCGTCGTCGCGCCGATGCCGAGTGCGAGTGTGACAATCGCGACAACGGCAAACCCCGGCGCGCGCAGCAGCGCTCTAACCGCATAGCGCACATCCTGTGTGAACCCTGACATGAGATCTCCCCCTGGCGATCCGAGCGCCGGCACCCGTGGCGGCCGCCTCTCGATCCGCGCGAGCGTTGCCGCGAGCGCGTGCCAATCAGGCACCTCTGCCCGCGCTCTCGCGCGCGCTTGCTCCTCCGACGCGCCCCGTGCTCGCGCGCTCTCGTACGCGCCTTCGAGCTGCAGCGCGAGCTCCTCGACAATCTCGATCTCACGTTCCGGCGTGATGTCGAGCGGAGGCAGGTGCTCACGCACGTAGCGATGCCATTGCTGCACCGGCGTTCCCTTTCGATTACGCGTGCTTGACGCGCGCCACTCGATCGAGCGCTTCGAAGAATTCGCGCCACAGCCGGCGCCGCTCGCCAAGCGCGGCGCGGCCGGCCGCGGTCAGGCGATAGAAACGGCGGCGGCGTTGGCCCGCCTTTTCGACCCAGCGGCCCTCCACCAGGCCGCGTTTTTCGAGCTTGTACAGAAGCGGGTAAAGCGTTGCCGCCGGAAACTTGAGGCGGCCGTCGGAGCGGTTTTCGATGAGCTGCGCGATCTCGTATCCATGGCGCTGCGGGCCATCGAGTACTGCCAGCACGAGGACTTCGGCGCTGCCTTTCTGTAGCGCGCGCGGCGATGAACTAGTTGGTGGCATATAGGTATGGATCATACCTATATGCCGCAGACTTACGCAACTCGGGGTGAGACTTGCCCCCGAAGCTCGGAAAGAAGACAGTGAGTGAAGGCGGGAACGAAGAACGAGGATTGAAGATCGGGGATCGAAGATCGAAGATTGAAGGCCTCCCTCGCCGAAGCTTGGAACGACGGCAGCAAGCGGAGACGGGAACGAGGAACGCGGAATCTCGAGGGATGTGCCCGGGCAAAGCCCGGGCTCACTACCGCAACGCAACGAGAGGATATCCGGCCAGCTAACGCTTTCGTGCGAGATCACGCGCGAGTGCGACAGCCAGTCGGTTCGCGCCTTTCAGGGACGACGCCACTTTACGGGCGTCGGGTTGGGCGGTGCTGCGCTCGGTGCCGAGTCGATTCGCCACCGCTTCCAGCCCGGCTTGCGATGGGTCGTAAATACCCCATTCGTCAACCGCGGGCTTTTCGTCGGGACGAGTTCTGCGCTGTTGTCGAGAGCCATTGCGCGCTCCTGGGGATTGAGCCCTTGAGCAACAAACATGCCTCCAGCTCGAGCCTCGCCCGGCCGGCAGGAAGTTCCGCGCGACGCACAAGTTGCGAGGGGCGGCCGCGCCGCGAAAGCGCGCTGTGAGCGCCACGTCAGCTACCAAAGCCGCGCGCGGCGTTACACATATGCAACTCTCTGCCAGCCCGCAGAAGGTGGTTTGGTCAGAAATCTGCCGGTTGCGGCCTTTTCACATCGTGGCACACGGGTTGCCTTTGTCTTCGCCACATGATTGTGACTTTCCTCGGAACGAAAGGTGGCACCGGCACCACCACGTTGGCCGTCAACTGCGCCGAAGACATCCGGCGTGTGACGGAACGGCCCACGCTCATCGCCGACCTCAAGGCGGGCCCCGGCGACGTCGCTGTCTTCCTCGGCCTGCGGCCGCGATACAGCATCGTCGATTTGATCGACCAACTCGGGTGGGCGGATCGCAGCCTGGCGAAGCGCTTTACCGTCGAGCATGGATGCGGGCTTCACGTGCTCGCGGCGTCCGACGCATTCGGACGCCCGTCGTCCCGCGACGCGGAGGGTGTCGAGCAAACGCTTCGCTGCTTTTCTTCGATTTACGACTTCATCGTGGTGGGCAGCACGGTCAACGCGTGCGCGGCAGCCGCGCTCACGATGTCGGATGTGGTGATGCTGGTTGCCAATCCCGACGTGCCGTGCTTGAGGAACATGCGGCGTTACAGCGACGCGCTCAAGCTCGCCGGCGTCGCGCCGGAGCGAGTGCGGATTGTGCTCAATCGTACGTCCGAGAACGGTGTCCTTCCGGCAAGCCAGATCGAGAAGGTGATGAACCGCTCGATCGAATACCAGCTGCCGAGCGATTACCGCACCGTGGCCGCCGCTGTGAATACCGGTGTCCCGGTGTCGGGCCTGCGCACCGAGCTGCACACGCAGATCAGCGCGATGGCTCGCGCTCTGGTAGCGTCGGGTCTCGCGGCTTCAGCCTGACGATCGTCGCGCCCAGGTGGGTCTCGGGCGCGTCCCGGAAGCCGGCGACCAGGACATGTGTCCTCAACAGCCGTTGCACGGCCGCGCGCTGCACGCCCTTGCCGCGGCCGTGAATCAGGCGGACCTCGTCGAAGCCGCTCTCGTGCGCGGCCCGCAGGTATTCGTCCACGACAGATAACACGTCACGCGCGTGGAAGGCGTGCAGATCGAGCGCGTTTTCGATCGGAATCGCGACCGGCTCTTCGTCCGCCGCCCGATCATCGTGCATATTCAGCCGTGACCTTGGTGGTAATACCGCCGCGCGCGGTGAAATCGCCGATCACGGTCATGCGCCGCGGCCGGCATGCGGCCACGAGGTCGTCGAGGATCTTGTTGGTGGCGGCCTCGTAGAAAATTCCCTGCGTGCGATAGTCGAGCAGATAGTATTTGAGCGACTTCAACTCGATGCATTGCGCGTCGGGCACGTAGCGGATGCGGATGGTACCGAAGTCGGGCAGCCCGGTCTTGGGGCACATCGATGTGAACTCGGGACAGTCGATTGCGATCTCGTACTCACGCTCCGGACGCGGATTGGGAAACGTCTCGAGCGCATGCGCGCTTGACATCGAACTCATGTTAGCACCGCGCTTGATTGACAGCCCCGAGCGCGCGCAGTAGGATTACGGGCGTTTTTTCGCTATTTTCCGTGAGCGGCTGCACCGCGCAAAGCCGCTCGTCGCGGGATCATCATCAACACGCGCGCGGCACTGACCAGGGGGACCACGATGGCTGAAGCCCGCAGGATGGGCAAATCGGAGCTGTTTTCGACATTTGCAGAACGGTTCGAGATGAAGCGCACGCAGGCGCGCGAATTCTTCGATGAGCTCGCCTCTCTGTGCGAAAAGGAACTGAAGCGCTCGGGCGAGTTCGTGCTGCCCGGCATGGTGAAGCTTGTCGTGCAGAAGCGGAAGGCGCGCATGGGCCGCAATCCGGCAACAGGCGAACCGATCAAGATTCCCGCCAAGACCGTCGTCAAGGCGCGAATCGTCAAGCAGCTCAAGGACGCCGTCCTGCCGCGCAAATAACAACGACGGTCTCTTACTCCTCCCCCGGCAAGAAGCGGGCAGAAGTCAGAAGGCGCCGAGCCTTTTGATTTCTGCCTATGAGCTTCACCCCGCTAATTGCCTTTGATCCGTCGCGCGATTTCACGGATCTCCAACCGATCCATCTTGAACTTCAGCGTCGACAGCGGCACGCCCAGGTAACGTGCGGTCTGCGTCACGTTCCAGCCGCTGCGCTCGAGCGCGCGAATGATGAAGTTGCGCTCGAAGGTGCCGAGCGCGCGATCGAGCAGGCTTTCGTCCGTCTTCTGATGATCGAGCTCGGCGACGTGAAACTCGAGCGGCAGATCGTGATCGGTAATCCATTCGCCGTCTGCGGTGGCAACAAGCCGTTCAATCAGGTTTTCCAGCTCACGAACGTTGCCTGGCCACCAGTGATGCGAGAGCATGCGCAGCGTGGATTCCGCGATGCCGAGCACGCGCTTGTGAAACTTCGCGTTGCAGCGGTTGAGGAAGAACTCGGCCAGCTCGGGTAGATCTTCCATCCGCTCGCGCAGCGGCGGCAGGCGCACCGGGATCACGTTGATGCGATAAAAGAGATCCTCGCGGAACGTGCCGTCCTTCACCGCGCGTTCGAGATCGATGTTGGTCGCCGCAATCAGTCGGAACGACGTCTTGATCGGCTTTGTCCCGCCGACGCGCTCGATTTCGTTCTCCTGAATCGCCCGCAGCAGCTTGGCCTGCAGCTCGAGGCGCAGATCGCCGATTTCGTCGAGGAACAGCGTGCCGCCGTTGGCAAGCTCGAATTTGCCGATGCGCTGCTGCAGCGCTCCGGTAAAGGCGCCGCGCTCGTGGCCGAAGAGCGTGCTCTCGACGAGCTCGCGCGGAATCGCCGCGAGATTGATCGGGATGAACGGCCGATCCTGTCCGTTCGTGCCCGCCGCGGACGACGACTCACGGTGGATCAAACGCGCCAGCAGTTCCTTGCCCGTGCCGCTTTCGCCCAGGATCAACACCGTGGCGGAGAGCGGCGCGACCTTTTGCACGAGCTCGAGTGTCTCGCGCATGGCGCGGCTCGGTCCGGCCACAAACTCGCGATCGCCGAGCTCCTGCACTTCTGCCGTCAGCGTCAGCACCCGACGATTCAGGTCCTGCCGCTGGGACGCGTGGGCAGCCGTTGCGCGCAAGGTATCCGGGTCGGACGTCTTGGACAGGTAATGGTAGGCGCCAAGCTTGATCGCCTGCACCGCACCTTCGACATCCGAGGCGCCGGCGACAAGGATGCTTTCAACGAGCGGGTAGTTTTCCCGAACGATGCGCAGCAGCTCGAACGCGCTCAGACCCGGCAGGTGCGTATCGGCGAGCACGATGTCCACGTCTTCGCGCTCCATCAGCGCCAACCCCGCTTCGGCAGACGAAGCGCGCAGCACGCGATACTCGCGGCGCAGCGGGGTTGCAAGCCGCTCGCGCGACTCGTCGTCGGCATCGATCACGATGACGGTTTTGCGGCGCACCGACACGGCCGAAGTATATTCGTTCAGGTATGACCTGGCTCTGGCTCGTGGCTGTCACCGGTTGGCTGATTGCCCTTGGTGCGCTCGCAACGGCCAGGCGGCTGTCGCGCCGATTGGCTCAGCTCCAGGAATTGTATTGGGAGCTCAAATACGACCATGGGGAACTGAAAGCGCGCGTGAAGGCGCTGGCACCGCCGGAGGAGCAAGCGGCCGCTTCCTCGCCAGTGCAGCAGTCGTTTGTTCCGCTTTCAAGCCTGAAACGCGAACGCCCCTAGCCCGGAATTCACTTGGACGCAGAGTAAATTCCGCGCAGCTTTCGGCTCTGAGTGGTCAGCTCTCAGCAAAGTACAGAGCTGAACGCTGATAACCGAGAGCTGAAAGCCTTCAGGCGGCTCAAGGCTTGACCCGCCGTACCTTTCCAAGGGACAGTGAGAGGCTGTTCATATGGCCAACGAGTACGACGTCATTGTCATTGGCGCTGGCACAGGCGGCTACGTCGCGGCGATTCGCGCCGCGCAGCTCGGCCTCAAAGTCGGCTTAATCGAAAAACAAAAAGCGCTGGGCGGTACCTGTTTGATCTGGGGCTGCATTCCGACGAAAGCGCTGCTCGAACACGCTCACGCGTTGAAGGTGGCACAGGCGGCAAAAGACTGGGGACTGACCATCGACGGCAGCACGGTGAAGCTCGACATGACCACCGTCCACGCGCGTAAAGACAAGATCGTCAGCGGGCTCACCGGCGGGGTCGAGCTTCTGATGAAGAAGAACAAGATCGAGTGGATCAAGGGCACCGCGCGCCTGACGGGCGGCCGGAACGTTGAGGTCACGCTGCACGATGGCGGCAAGCAGACCATGATCGCGAAAAAAGAGATCATCGTCGCGACAGGATCCACGGCACGCAGCGTGCCCGGCATCGACGTCGATCGCAAGCAGATCATCTTCAGCGACGAAGCGATCCACTTGAAAGACGTGCCGAAGTCGATCGTGATCATGGGCAGCGGCGCCGTCGGCGTCGAGTTCGCGTCGATCTTCAAGAGCTTTGGCAGCGAAGTGACCATCATCGAGCTGCTGCCGCGCCTCGTCCCGGGCGAGGACGAGACGGTTTCGTCAGAGCTCGAAAAGAACTTCAAACGACGAGGGATCAAATCGTTTACGAACACGAAGGTCACTGCTGCAAGAGCCGGCGCTAAAGGTGTGGAAATCGAAATGGCGGTGCCCGAGGGCAACTCAGGGCCAGGCCCTTCGACAGGCACAGGCCCCGGCAAGCCGGGCAAATTCTCGGCCGACGTGCTGCTCGTCGCGACAGGCCGCGGACCCGTCACCGAAGGGCTTGGTATCGAAGCGCTCGGCGTCAAGATGGATCGCGGCTACGTGGTGGTGGATGAATTGTTCCGCACCAGCGTCCCCGGCATTTCGGCGATTGGCGACGTCATCACGATGGGCGGTCCGCACTATCAGCTCGCGCATGTATCCTCGATGGAAGGGGTGGTTCTGGCCGAACGGATCGCCGGCCAGGAAGTACGGCCGATCAACTACGACCACGTTCCTCGGTGTACTTACTGCGATCCCGAGATCGGCAGCGTTGGACTGACGGAAGCGGAGGCCAAACAGAAGGGCTACGACGTGCGCGTCGGATCGTTCCCGTTCAAAGCGCTCGGCCGCGCGCGAATGGCGGGCGAGACCGATGGATTCGTGAAGATCGTCGCCGATAAGAAATACGACGAGGTGCTGGGCGTGCACATCATTGGCCCTCGCGCCACTGAGCTCGTCGCCGAAGCTGTGCTCGCGCTGCGGCTGGAGTGCACGGTCGAGGAGCTGATCAAAACCATGCACGCGCATCCGACGATGGCGGAGGCCGTAGGGGAGGCCGCGCACGCGGTGCACGGGGCCACAATTCATATTTAGCCGTCGACTGGCGACCGTAGACCGTCGACATTGAGCGAAAGAATGGCAACAGCAGTAGTGATGCCCCAGATGGGCGAGTCGATTGCCGAAGGCACCATCGTCCGATGGATCAAGAAAATCGGCGACACGGTGGATCGCGACGAGCCGCTGTTCGAGATTTCTACCGACAAGGTCGATGCCGAGATCCCATCGCCGACAGCCGGGACGTTGCTGGAGATTAAAGTCAAAGAGGGCGAAACGGTGGCGGTGAACAGCGTCGTCGCGACTATCGGGACGGCGGGAGAAGCGGCGGCAACGCCGCCCGCGAGAGCCGCGACGACTGCGACCACGCCGCCACCTTCAGGCAAGGCCCAACCGCACACGCCGCAGGCGGACGGGTCGCCGGCGTCGACGACCGCTTCCGTCGCACCCGAGCCCCGCACTGCACCGGCGGCACTCGAGCAGCCCACCGCTCGACTCGCTGACGCGCGCTTGCGGCAGGCCGCACGCCTCGCACCCGTTGCACCTCCCGCACCCTCCGCACCCGATCGTCAAAAGTCGTCGCCGCTTGTGCGCCGCATTGCGAAAGAACACGGCGTCGATATCGGCGAGATCAGCGGCACCGGCATCGCGGGACGCGTCACGAAAAACGACATCCTTGGCTATCTCAGCAGATCGCCTGCCTCGGCTCCGACGACGGAGGGTCCGAGCTTGAGCGAGGCAGGCTCGGTCTCGGCGCGGGCCGATCGTCAACCGAGCCACGGCGGGCCAAGCGGCGATCGTGTCGAGCCGATGTCGATCATGCGCAAGAAAATCGCCGAGCACATGGTGGTCAGCCGGCGGACCTCCGCGCACGTGTACTCGGTCTTCGAAATCAACTACAGCAAGGTCGACGAGATTCGTAAAGCGCGGAAAGCGGAGTACGAGCAGCGGGGCGTGAAGCTCACCTACACGTCGTTCATTGCCAAGGTCGCGATCGACGTGCTGCGGCGCCATCCGGTGATCAACGCGTCGATCGACGGCGACAACATCGTGTACAAGCGCGACATCAATCTCGGGGTCGCGGTGGCGCTCGAGAACGGCTTGATCGTGCCGGTCGTGAAACGAGCCGACGAGTTGAATCTGCTCGGCCTGTCACGCGCCATTTCCGATGTCGCCGATCGGGCGCGAGCGAAGAAATTGAGCCCGGACGAGGTGCACGGCGGCACGTTCACGATCACCAATCCAGGCAACTTCGGCGCGCAATTCGGGTTGCCGATCATCAATCAGCCGCAAGTTGCGATCCTCGGCGTCGGCACGATTGAAAAGCGGCCGGTGGTGATTGACGACATGATTGGCATCCGTCTGATGGGATATCTCACGCTCGGTTACGACCATCGTCTGGTCGATGGGGCTGTGGCCGATCAATTCATGGCCGAGGTCAAGAACGGCATCGAGAACTTCGATCCGTCGCAGGTCTGATACTGGGTGAGTAGGGGCTGGAAGACTGGCGGGGCAGGTGGGTCTGACCCGTGGACGTTATACAGCAGGTGGATCGGTGACCAACGCGACCGGACCAACCAGGCAACTTGCGATCTCCCACCTCGGCGTGGTGCCGTACGCCGATGGCATCGCGCTGCAGGAACGGCTGGTTCAAGACCGTAAGGCGGACCGCATCTCCGATACGTTGCTGCTGCTGCAGCACCCGCATGTCATTACGGTTGGCGTGCGCAAAGGCGGCGCCTCCAACGTCACTGTGGGGTCAGAGCGTCTGACCGAATTAGGCGTGGAGGTGTTCAACAGCGGCCGCGGTGGCGACGTGACGTACCACGGGCCGGGTCAAATCGTCGGGTATCCAATCCTGGACCTTCGGCCCGATCGGCAAGACGTCCATCGTTACGTGCGCGACCTGGAAGAAGTGATGATTCGCACGTGTGCCGGATTTGGCGTTCACGCGAATCGCATTGCTGGTTTGACAGGAGCATGGGTCGGAAACGACAAGATTGGCGCCATTGGCGTGCGTATTTCGCGCTGGATCACGAGCCATGGCTTCGCGTTCAACGTCAACACCAACCTCGATTTTTTCAATCTGATCGTGCCGTGCGGGATTGCCGATCGCGGCGTCACGTCGCTAGCCAAACTGACCGGCCACAGCCATGGGTTGCAGACCGTCGAGGATGTCTTGGTGCGTCATTTTCTCGATGTGTTCCAGTCGACCACTGCGGAGCCGAGCGTCGCGCGAGCGGCACTGATCTCGTGATGCATCGCGGCGCGCGTTCACTTTTGCATTGAGAGCGCGCTTTCCAGTCGCACGCGGTCACGCGTCGACAACGCCGGCCTCGCGACCGATGCGACTCCTCTTGGCGAAAGCGTCACTGGAAGCATGCCGACATGACCGAACGAGCCTTCTTCGCGCGTCATCGAGACAAACGCGCACAATGTTCGCGGCGCGCGTGAGAGCGCGGAGTCAATCGCGCGTGTTGTGGCCGATGCCAGCGTCAGAGGTCCGGGCGGCCATAGCCTGGCGAGGCGCGCATCCAATCGCGTTACCGCAGGCGGCGTGAGAATTGAGGTCGCGCGACGGCCGGCGATTGACGCGTCCTCCCAGGGGACGATGATCTGATTCGGCGGGCAACCGAGAACCGTCAGGCTGAGGTCCGTCGTCGCGCAGCCCGCTTCCAGTGCCGCGACCGCGGTCACCGCCGAACGCAACGCCTCCGGCGCGGTTCCGAATATCCGTGAGCGCGAAATACCCAGCTCGCGAACCGCGCGTTCGACAAGCGGCGCCTGCATCGCGCCTGCACAAACAATCGGGGCAGCGGCGTTGAGCGTTGTAATCCGCCTGATCAACCCGATACCAGCGTCGTCGCGCCACTCCCCCTGAAGGTCGCCACGATCGGCCACGACAACAAAGGCGGCGCCGACGACAACATCGAGTGCGGTCGCGCCGATAACAATCGTCGAACAGCCATCGATGGGAGCGGCTTGCCGGATGTCGAGCGCTTTTCCCTGTGCGACACCGCCCGCTTCGTCGACGAGCGTGACGTTCGACACCACATCGACGGCGGCGAGTTGCCGCGCCAGCGCACCGCCCAGATCGCCGGCGCCGATGATGACTGCCGTCGCCACGCGGACTATTCTATCTGCATGGATCAAGTCTGCCTCGTAACGGGAGGCACGCGCGGCATTGGTTTTGCGATTGCACAAATGCTGCTTGCGCACGGCAATCGCGTTGCGATCACCGGCACGTCCGATGGTGGTGCACAGAGTGCGGAACAACAACTCGCGGCAGGTGGCCGCGCCGGTCAGGTGACAGGGATTCGGTGCGACGTGCGTGATCCAGCTGCCGTGGAGCGCGCTGTGCGTCACGTCGTGGACAGGTTCGGACAGCTGGATGTGCTCGTCAACAACGCGGGCGTTGGTGTCGGCGGCACGATTGCCGAGATGACCTACGATGAATGGAACCGCATCATCGGAACCAACTTGACTGGCGTCTTCCATTGCTGCAAGGCAGCTATTCCGCATCTCCGCGCGCGCGGCGGAGGCTGGATCATCAATGTGAGCAGTCTGGCGAGCAAGAATCCCTTTCCCGGCGCCGGCGCGTACTGCGCGTCGAAAACCGCGCTCAACGCACTGAGCGAAGTGCTGATGCAGGAGCTTCGCTACGACAACATTCGCGTGAGTTACGTGCTGCCTGGGTCCGTAGCCACCGGGTTTTCAGGACGATCCGCTGGCCAGGGGAGCGACTGGAAGCTGCACGCGGAGGACGTGGCGCGCGCAGTTGTTGGGCTGCTCGAATTTCCGCCGCGCAGCCTTCCAAGCCGAATCGAAATCCGGCCGTCGCGCCCCGCCAAATGATTGCCGGCCGTTATCAGCCGCTCGAGCCCGCCAAACCCGTCATCCGCCAGCGTGCGCGTGACCAGGAGTCCGCGCAGACGGTCCTGCTTCGTGAGATCGAGGTGCCAACGCCTCGTCCGCGGCGATGTGGAACGCGCGCCCAGCGCAACCCGAATTTTTCATCCTTCTCTCGTTACGCTGTTCGACATCACGGGTGTCGGGTCGAATTGCTTCCTGCGGGAGTAAAAGGCGTTAACGAAGCAGCTCGGCGAATTTCGCGACGTCGATGTTTCCGCCGGTGACCAATGCCACGCCGGTTTCGCCGGGCCGAATGACGCGTTTGGCCAGGACAGCGGCGGTCGCGACGGCGCCCGCGCCTTCAGTAATCAGGTGCTCCTCGGCCGCTAGCCCGCGAATCGCAGTCGCGATTTCGCCTTCGTCCACAGCTTCAACCTGATCGACCACGCGCCGGACAATTCCGTAGGTTGCCGCGCCAGGCTCGAGATTTCCGGTGAGACCATCGGCGAGCGAGGCTTTTACCTGTATCTGAACGATGTGACCCGCGGCGAGCGATGCCGCAAACGGAGTCGAGGCGGCTGTCTCGACGCCGATCACGCGCACGTGAGGTGCGGCGGCTTTCAAGGCGATTCCCACTCCACTTGCGAGACCGCCTCCGCCGAGCGGAGTGATTAACACATCAAATCTGGGCAACACATCGAGGATCTCGAGTGCCACGGTGCCAGCACCCGCGATCACGTCGGGATGGTTGTAGGGCGATACGTAGAGCGCACCTTCTCGCTCGGCAAGGGCTTGTGCGTCGTGTTCAGCGGCATCAAAGTCCGATGACTCGTCCTGCAACGCGACGCCGTGATGGCGGATTGCCGCTTTCTTCGTTTCCGGCGCGGTGCGTGGCGTGAACACCACCGCCTCGAGACCAAGCCGCTTGGCCGCGAGGGCGAGCGCCCTTCCATGGTTGCCGGCTGACGCGGTGACGATCGTCGGCGCGTTCGCCGCGCCAGCGGTTTCGACAATTCGCAGTGCGGCATTGAACGCACCGCGAATCTTGAACGAGTTCGTCAGGTGCAGCGATTCGAGCTTGAGATGGACCCGGGCGCCCGTTGCAGCAGAGAGCCAGTCAGAAGGCCGCAGCGGCGTGTCGCGCAGATAACGGGCGAGACGTCGCCGCGCGGCGAGGATGTCGAGGAGGCTAATCATCTCGACCACGCGTCAGAATATCGGGCAAAGTGGCAGCGAATGCACTTCGCGCCAGCACTTCGCCGATGCCGAGCGCGCGCGCTTCTCGGATCGTCTCCGCGTGAACGTGCGATACAAAGCCAAGCGTCGGGATGCGAGACAGCTCTTCGTCGGCCGCCAGCCGGCGCAGCACTTCGAACGGTTGAACCCGTGCGCTGTCGAGGTCGAGGATCACGAGCCCCGGGTTGAGCTCACGCGCCCGCGCGATCGCCGCGTCGGCGCTCGTCGCGGCCGCGATGGTCGCGCCGACCGCCTTGGCGGCAGTCGAGATTTTCGAGCGGAACATCAAGTCGTCCACCACAACAAGGATCATTGGTCTTTCGTTATCCTATCTCTGGTGGTCCTCGAAACCGCGGCTGTTGCACCGTTCTACAAGAACGGGTTTGTCGTTGGCTGTGAAAACACGCGTCAGGCCGTCATCATCGATCCGGGCGACGAAGTTGACATCCTGCTCGCCTTCATCGCGCGCGAGTCACTGCACGTGACGGCAATCCTCCTGACGCACGCGCATGTCGATCACGTCAGCGGCGTCGCACGCGCGAAGCGGGCGCTGAAGGTGCCGGTGTATCTGCATCGCGACGATCTGTTTCTCTACAACCAGGCTGTGGCACACGGAACCCTGTTTGGCTTGTCGGTTGAGCAACCGCCGCCAGTTGATGTGTTTTACGACGGATCTGGGCCAATTCCATTTGGGGAGTACGACGTATGGGTGCATCACACCCCGGGTCATTGCCCCGGCGGCGTGTGCCTGCAAATCGGCCGGCGTAGTGAGCCGGGGCTCGATCTGTTCGTGGGCGACACGCTGTTTGCCGGTTCGATCGGCCGCACCGATCTTCCGGGCGGCGACTACCAGACGCTGATTCGATCGATTACACGCGTGCTGTTTGCGTTTGGCGACGAAGCGCGCGTGTACCCGGGCCATGGCCCGGCGACGACGATCGGACAGGAGCGGCGGACCAATCCGTTTCTGGCCGGCGGCCACTGACACGCGCAGCGACTCGCTACGGCGCCTTCACCGCGAATTCCACGCGTCCAACTTTCAGGGTATCGCCCGCCAGCAGCGGCGCGCGGGCGATCTTGCGCCCGTTCACCCAGGTGCCGTTGGTGCTTCCCAGGTCCTCGACACCGAGCCCGCCGGAATCAAGCGTCAGTCGGCAGTGCAGACGCGACACGAGCGCAGCATCCACGATGAAGTCGGCACGCGGCGCGCGGCCGATGGTTTTGATTGATCCGGGGACGATGCGAAATATGAAGGGAAGGTCAGGATCGGTCGATTCCAGAATCCACATCGGCCGTTAGTGTAACTGACGACCGCCGCCATGGCGCGTTTAGCGGGTCGCGAGGCGGGTTCGGTGCGCGTTTCGCCGCCCCCGTCGCGCGTACTGGAGCTCGCAAGCGCTCGATGCCACGCATCCCGCGAGTGTCGGCGCGGCGCGTTCGGCGACGGCGACCTGCACGTCAAAATCGGCGTCGGCAGGCGCTAGCGGCTATTCGATGTCGGTAGTTGCCAGTTTTTCGATGTCAGTTCAAAGTTAGCCGCGTTTGCCGTCGGTGCGCGGGTCGTGTTTCTCGAGACCTTGAGCTCGTCGGAGCTGCTGCGCGCTCTTGCCGACCGCGAGGTCTCGATTTTCGCCTGCGTGCCCCAGTTCTTTTACCTGATTCACGAACGCCTGATGCACGAAGAGGCAAAAGGCGGTTGGCTGAAGCCCGTGCTGTTTACGACACTCCTGTCCGCCAACTTCGCGCTGAGACGCGTCGGCCTCAACCTCGGGCCGTTCGTCTTTGCCAGTGTGCACAACCGACTGGGACGAAAAATGCGGTTGTTCATTACCGGCGGATCGAAATTCGATGCGGCGATCGGTCGCGACTTTTATGCGCTTGGGTTCACTATTCTCCAGCGTACGGCCTCACGGAGACCACTGGCGCCGCGACGCTCACGCGGCCGACGAAGCACATCTCGACACGGTCGGGCGCGCGTTGCAAGGACAGGAGATCAAAGTGCTGCCACCCGCCGAAGAGGGCCTCGACGGCGAGATCGCCATTCGCGGGCCCGTTGTGATGCACGGCTATTACAATCGGCTCGACACCAACCGCGCGCTCTCGCCCGACGGGTGGTTTTTCACCGGCGATCTCGGCCGCTTGGATGAGCGCGGACGTCTGACGATTACGGGCCGCAAAAAAGACGTCATCGTTCTCGCGAACGGCAAGAAGATCTATCCAGAGGAAGTCAGGTTTGGAGAACCGCTGCGGTTCGAGGCCGCTGCCGATTATGGAGAGTCGGCGAATCGCCTGCGCAACGCGGTCGACGAAATGTGGACCGTCATTTGACGGCTCGCTCGTTACCTTCGTTCGGCCGGCCCCAGCGTCTTCGCGAGCCACAGGGAAATTGCGGATGTCACGGCGGGCGACACCTTGCTATCGCTCAGGGTGCCGTATTCAGTGACTTCGCCGGTCTTCGCGGGCACGAGCAGATGGTTGACGCCCGGCACCTTCACGATGTCGACGCCGGCGTTCCGTTTACGCGCCCGTGCCGCCTCAGCGAGCTTGTCGGCATGATGCGGCGGCACCTGCGTGTCGAGCTCGCCCTGCACAATCAGAATCGGCTGTCGCACGTCCTTCATCGTTCTGATCGGATCGAACGTGAGATAGCTGTGGAACCACGGCGTTTCTGCCTGTTTGCGGAGGTCCGCTGGAATACCGTCCCAGCTGCCGCGACCGAGCACGGCGTCGTGAATCCGCTTTTGTAACCCCACTTTCTCCTGGCGCTCCGCGTCCGGCGTCTTCATCTGCTCGAAGAGATGCGCCTGCTGCTCGAGGACGACCTCGGTCCCGGGCGTGGATGGACCGGCAATCATCGTGACGGCCGCGACGCGATTGTCGCGCGCCGCCACTGTGAGCGCAACCCACGCACCTTCGCTGTGGCCGACGATCGCGATGCGCTCCTTATCGACGTCGGGGCGCTTGGCCAGCCAGGCGAGGCCGGCACGCCCGTCCTCCACAAAATCGGCAATGGTCGCGCTTTCGGCGCGACCGCCGCTTTGGCCGACGCCCCGCTTGTCGTAGCGTGCAACCAGGAAGCCGGCATCGATGAGCGCGCCGGCGATGTGCCCCATCACTGGCACCCCGAACACGGTCTCGTCGCGATCGGTTGGTCCGGAGCCGCCGACCAACAACACCGCGGGAAGCTTCGCGGTCGCGCCAACAGGCTTTGCCACGCTCCCCGCGAGATTGAATCCGTTTGCCGGAATTCGAACGGCTTCGTCGGTGGGGAGCGAGAAAGACGTCGTTCGCGCTGCGGCCGATGCGATATCTTCGCGCGCCAGTTCGAGGCCTTGTGCTGGAACGCTGAGGCGCAATAGCGACCCATCTGCGTCTCCCCAGAGCGTGATGCGCACTTCGCCGTTTGGCTGCTTCACGATCAACGTGTAGCGCGTGGCTTCGGCGACCCGCTGTGGAGTCTCGACGCGATCGCGGTTGATGCCGGCAACCGAGATCGGCACTTCGATTTGCGGAACGATGTAGCCGGGAAACGTGTCGCCTGGCTTCGCGCCGGCAAGTCGGTGTGCCAGAACCGAATATGAGCTGAGTAGCGCGTTGGGCAAGACGATGGCGTCAGGCGACACCGCGTCCGACTTCGTGTTCGTCTTACCGGCGACGGTAATTTCGTTGTTCGCCTTACCATCGGCAAACGTCGTGGCGATGACGATCTCCTGTCCACGATTTGAACCTTCGAGCGAAAAACGCGTCGGTTGCCACTGATTGCTGTAACGGATCTCGGTCGATCGCGTGACGGAGTCGACCGGCTGTCCGATGCGGGAGCTGCCGCGCACGATCCACTCGCCGGCGAGCCGCGTAATCGACACTTCCTCACGCCCAATCGGGCGCGATTGCAGGAAGACAACGTACGAGCGGCTAATCGAATCTGTGGACTGTTGAAAGCCGGTGAGAGACGATGCGGCCGGCGCGGACGAGGCCAGACACGTCGCGAGAATGAGCCGCGTAGAATAAAGCTTGATCACGATGATTTCAGCTTAACCCGGAGCCCGCTTGAGTGGAGACCGCCAACGCCGCGAGCCGCCCGAAAGCCCCACGTTTCCGCCCATATGGTCGAATCATCTCGATGCCACGATTGGCAACTCGAAGTGAATTGAGGGGTTAGACCATGTATTCCTCAGAGGGCTACCGCGCGCTCCGGACGGCAAGCGCCGTGATCCGCCGCGGCGATCGCGGTGTTTTGGAGGTCCGCGGCGCCGACAGATTGCCATGGCTTCAGGGACTGTTGACCAACGATGTGGCGAAGCTGCAACCCGGCGAGAGCCGCTACGCCGCTTACCTGACGGCGCAGGGACGCATGATCTCGGACGTGCGGGTTGTGGAGCTCGCCGATCGCACATTCCTTGAAGTGCCCGCTGTCCTTGCCGAGGCGCTCCGCGCGCGGCTCGATGCGCTGATCTTCGCGGAAGACGTCCAGATCGCGGACCAAACCGGTTCGATCGCGGTCGTTGATGTCCATGGGGCGGAGGCTGTGTTACCGCTTTCCATAACAGCGATCGCGACCATTAAAGACGACGTGTTTGGCGGTTCCGCCTTGACGCTGTTTGTACCGCGAGGCGATGTCGACGTTGTGGTCGCGAGATTGGTGTCGTCAGGCGCCGTCGAGACGACGCTCGAGACGCTCGACGTCGTCCGTGTGGAATCGGGGACGCCGCAGTTCCTGGTCGACATGGACGAACACACCATTCCGCTCGAAGCTGGAATCGAGGATCGCGCGATTTCGTTTACGAAGGGGTGCTACGTTGGACAGGAAGTGATCGTGCGCGTGACGCAGCGGGGGCATGGCCGCGTCGCGAAGAAGCTGGTTGGGCTTCAGTTTGACAAAAACGCGTCGCCAAAGTCGGGCGACAGCGTTCGTGCGGGCGATCGCGATATTGGCCGCATTACCAGCGCTGTTTGGTCACCGGCGCTCGAACGTCCAATCGCGCTCGGTTACGTACATCGCGATTTCGTTGCGCCGGGAACGGCGGTCGAAGTGACAACCGTAGGAGGTCGGGCTGCGGCAACGATCGCCAGACTGCCGTTTGTTGCGGCACCGTCATCGCCCTGACCTATGCTCTTGGATGCTCGCACGCCATGGGCGCCTGGCACTCGCACTTGGTCTCGCCGGCGCGCTCCTTATCACCACCGCACGCGGCAAGGCGACACAATCAGCAGCCGCCAATCAGTCGCTCCGATTGTTCAAAGGAAACGCGCACGCCCACACGCTCAACAGCCGACAGCACTCCGGACGATGTGGTGCGATGGTAGCGTGAGATTGAGCGGGCGCTTTTTATGCTTCGACCGGTGTGGAGCTCTCGACCTTGGAGATCACCACCGGCCGATCCGTCACCGTCGAGGTCAAGCCCGACAACATGAACCGATACCGCATCCAGTTCATCGGTTCGGGCGGAGGGGTATTGTCAGAGCAAAGCACGCCAACGGCTGCATACGCCATCAATGGCCATTAAGGGTACGTTCGCGCCAAAGTGCTGGAATCGAATGGTCGCCTGGCGTGGACACAGCCGGTTCCAGCGGGGCCGGGCGCACCGAAATGACGTAGGCGTTCTGGAACCTTCCTTGCAACCAGTGGTGGCATGGCAATTCGCAAACTCGTCCTCATAGTTGCGTTGACGTGGCTCGCGATGCCGGGCTTCGCCATCGCCGATCACGAGCACCGCGCAACGGTGCTCACGCGCAGCGGTGAGCGTGTCTCCGGTGCGCTCGAAGACGTTGAAAACGGCACGGTCTACGTGCGCGTCAGCCTCCACGATCAGCGACGTATTCCTATCGGTGAAACGCTGGTGATCGACTTTGTCGGCGGCGCTCAGGGCCTGCCCGATACGGAACTCTCGGTTGCCGCGCGACCGGAGCACCTCGTCATGCTGCGCAACGGGTCGCACTGGCAGGGCCAGTTCGTGGACATCCACGGCGGCGAGGCGAATGCGTCGGCGAACGAGCCGCACACGCTGATCTTCCGCGTCGGCGGTGAAGAGCGGCGGATTGGGCTCGATCAAGTTGGGCGTATTTACTTCGGCAACTATCCGTTCACCAGCACCGCCGCCACCCAACCCGCCACGAACGTTCCTGCCGGCGCGATTCGCGTGCCCGGGAACGCCGCGTGGGTGCCGACCAACATCATCGTGCGTCGCGGTAACCGACTGGCGTTCAACGCCAGTGGTCAGGTGAGGCTGTCGCAGGAATCCGACGTTGCCACGCCCGCCGGTTCGACGCAGGGCCGCCGCACTGCTGGCGCGCCCCTGCCGAGCGCGCTCGCGGGCGCGTTGATTGGGAAAGTCGGCAACTCGGCTCCGTTCGCGATTCTTGACGGCATGACCATCACAATGCCGGCGGCAGGTGAACTCTTCCTCGGCATCAACGACGACTACGTCAACGACAACGGCGGTGAGTTCCAGGTGCAAGTCCAACTTGCGGCAACGACCCGTCGTTAGTTCCTTCTCGGTGGCGGGGCTTTGCCCCGCCGCCCTGCCCGCGCGAGCCCTGTTGAGGGACGCGAGTGCGAGGAAGCCCGCGCGTCGTGAGCTGGCGTGAGTGGAAGGGTCGTGTCCTGAGCGCGAACAGCCACGCGACAACTGATATTTTTGACCCCGTGCCGATTACCGTCGTCGCCGCTGTCATCGAGCGGAACGGCTCCTTTCTTCTGACATTGCGGCGGGCGGGGACGCATCTCGAAGGGCGCTGGGAATTTCCTGGCGGCAAGTGCTATCCGCACGAAACACACATCGAAGCGTTGCGCCGCGAGCTGCACGAGGAGCTCGACATCGTGGCTGACGTCGGCGAGCTCGTTCAGTCGATCACGCACACGTATCCGGAGAAGACGGTTGAACTTTATTTCTATCGCTGCGGCTACCGCGGTCAGCCCAAGCCGATGCTTGGTCAGGAGATGCGCTGGATTCAGCGCGAGGAGTTGACGTCGTTGCCGGTTCCAGATGCCGACGCGCAACTGATTCGGCGGCTTAGCTCGCCTGGCGGGCGCGCGCCCCGCGAACAGTCTTGACCGCCTTTGCGGATCGGCCGGAGAAGCCGGCCAGCATCGCATCGAGCGTGCGCTTGATTTCGCGCTCGGCAAAGGCGCGGCTGCCGCTGACGCGCGCCAGCGCTCGATCGCGAATCATCGATTCGCACGCGCCCATCATGGCGGAGGCGACGGCGCCGGCATCGAGCCGCGGATCGATCTCACGATCCGACTGCGCTTTCTTGACCAGACCCTTGACGATCTCCGCGAAGGCCTGAAAGCCTTCGGACAAGCGCACGCGCGGGGCGTCGCCGCGCAAACGACGGCCTTCGAACAGGAAGAGGGTTGCCAGATCCGGGTCACGCGCGAGCGAGGCGGCGATCAACTGCAGCAGGTTCACGATCGCGTCGCGGCTGGTCGCGGCGTCCCTCACGATTTTCCGGACACGTCCGTTGAACTCGAGCCAGGCGTCGCTGAACAGCGCATCCAGAAGCCCAACCTTGCCGCCGAAATAGCGCATCAGCTGAGATTCCGAGGTGCCCGCCTCGCGCGCGATAGCTGAGGTGGCCGTTTGTTCGTACCCTTGGAGCGCGAACAGACGTTTGGCGGCCTGCAGCAGCCGGCTGCGGGATGAGCTTTGACCCCTCGTCGGACGCGGTGTCATCCGTCATTCCATCCAGACGCAATTGGATGGTAGTAATACTACCATAATCCCGCGGTTTTCCGGGCTGAACTGCCGTGGCGGGCCGGCGGTCGAGCTCATCGTTACCGGACGCTCGTCACACGGTTCGGCGAGGCTCGTTGTCAGGATTCCATGGGTAGGCGCGGCACATCCGCCGCATCGGGCAGATCAAGCACTTTGGATTGCGCGCGACGCATATGGTGGCGCCGAAGTCCATCAACGCCTGGTTGAAATCGAACACGTGCCGGCGCGGCACGAGCGCCTCCGACAGATTCCACAAGTGCCGCCTGGTCGCGTGTGCCTTGGCGCGGCCGCCGCCGACAAACACGCGCAGCAGCACGCGCGCGACGTTCGTGTCGAGGATGGCGGCGCGCTCGCGGAAGGCGAAGCTGCGAATCGCGCCGACCGTGTAGTCGCCGATGCCTTTGAACGATCGCAGCGTGGCCTCGTCGGAGGGCAGCTCGCCGCCGAATTTCTCCACCGCCTCGCGGGCGATCGAATGCAGGCGCTTTGGCCGGATGTTGTAGCCGAGCGGATACCACATTTTCGTGACCTCGTCGATCGGCGCGCCGGCGAGCGCTGCGAATGAGGGATACTTCTCGAGCCACTCCTCGTATTTCGGCAGGACGCGATCGACCTGCGTCTGCTGCAGCATGATTTCGGAAACGAGAATGTGGTACGGATCGTCGGTGCGCCGCCATGGCAGATCGCGCCCGTATTTTCGATACCACGCAAGCAGCGTTCGGCGAAACCGCTGGCGATCGAGACTGGTTGGGAGTGCTGGCGAAGACGATGGGTGCGGCAATGTTGGTCGGCTTTTATAATCGGGCCAGGTGAAAATCTACACAAAAACGGGCGACGCCGGTGAGACGAGCCTGTTCGACGGCACACGCGTGCCCAAGACCGATGCGCGCGTCGTCGCCTACGGCGAAGTGGACGAACTGCAGGCGTGGCTCGGACTGGCTGCCGCGGCGGGTCTCGACGCCGAACTGCGCGACATGACCATCGCGCTTCAGCGTGATCTCTTTGCACTGGGCGCGCGGCTCGCGGACCCCGCGCATCGGATCGCGCCGCGGGTGACCAAAGTGATGATTGACGATCGGAGCGTCGCGAAGCTCGAAGGATGGATCGATCAACTGGAAGCGGCGCTGCCGCCGCTGCGGCACTTCATTCTCGCCGGAGGCGCGATCTCGGGCGCCGCGCTGCACGTCGCGCGCACGGTGTGCCGCCGCGCGGAACGCGCGACGCTGGCGCTGGGCCCCGAAGCCGTCGAGCCGGTCGTCCGCGTGTATCTGAATCGTCTTTCCGATTTGCTCTTTGTGATGGCGCGTGCCACCAATCAACGCGCGGGCGTCCGCGAAACCGAATGGTGAGGACCGCCGGGCTCGCCGCGCTGTCTGAGGCGTACAACGAGTGTCAACGCATTGCGCGCGAGCATCCGGAGAACTTTCCGGTTGCGTCGTGGTTGTTGCCCAAAGCGTTGCGTCCGCACGTCGCGGTGATCTACACGTTTGCTCGCATCGCGGATGATTTCGCCGACGAGCCCGGGCGAGAACGCGACGAACGGCTCGAACTGCTGGATGAGTGGGGCCGCATGCTGAGGTCACCCGTGATCGCGGCGGAGACGCCTGCGCGCGCGGAGTCATTCCCACGTTCGACGTCCACAACCGCCTCGACGGGCAAGGACGTGTTTGCCGCGCTTGCGCATACGAGGCAGCAATTCGCGCTGCCGATCGAGCCGTTCGAGGATTTATTGAGCGCATTTCGGCAGGACGTCACGACCGGTCGCTACGAAACGTGGGGGGACGTGCTGAATTACTGCCGGCGCTCTGCCAATCCTGTGGGGCGGCTCGTGCTGCGACTGTTTGGCTACCACGACCCCGAATTGGACCGCCAATCCGATGCGGTGTGCACGGCTTTGCAGCTCACGAATTTCTGGCAGGACTTCGCGATCGACTGGCGGCGCGGCCGTCTCTATCTTCCGGCCGAGGAGTGGCGCGCCGCGGGCGCGTCCCTGGCCGATCTCGACGCGGGCCGGCTCACGCCGGCATGGCAGACAGCATTGGCGCGAGCGGCCGAGCGCACGCGCGCGCTGTTCGAAAGCGGACGGCCGATTGCCGACGGCGTCGCGGGCCGGCTGCGCTACGAGCTCCGCGCCACGTGGCTCGGTGGCGTGCGCATCCTCGAGCGTCTCGAGCGCGGCGAGTTCAATGTGTTTCGCCGCCGGCCGTCACTCGGACTGCGAGACGCGTTGGTGATAGCGTGGAGAATTGCACGCTGGTAGGGCCGCAGCACAAAAGTGGCGCGCGACACGTCGTTCTCCTACGCATTCCTGATGCTTCCGCCGGCAAAGCGCAACGCCATTGTGGCGGTGTGGGACTTCTGCCGCGCGGTGGATGACGCTGTCGACGAAGCCGTGCCCCTTGGTGAGTGGCCGCTGTCGCCGGCCGCGCGCGACGAGGCCGAGCGGGAACTTGCCGGTTGGCGCACCGAAGTCGATGCGTGCTTCGGACCGGCGGCGCCGGCCACCACGCAAGGCCGCTCGCTGAAGCCGGTGGTGCGCGCGTTTCAGCTTCCGCGACAGCCCTTCGACGACCTGATCGATGGCGTCCGAATGGACCTCAGCCACGATCGCTACAACACGTTCGACGAGCTCGCCGATTACTGCCGCCGCGTCGCATCAGCGGTCGGACTCATCTGCATCCAGATCTTCGGCTGCCGCGACGAGGCTGCGCGGAATTACGCAATCGATCTAGGACTTGCGCTGCAGTTGACGAACATTCTGCGTGACGTGGGCGTCGATCTTGCGCGCGGCCGTGTCTATCTGCCGCAGGAAGATATGTCACGATTTGGCTGCTCGGATGAGGACTTGCGCCGCGGTGTGGTGACGGAGCCTGTGCGCGCGCTGCTGGCATTCGAAGCGGCGCGCGCGCGGCAGTATTTCGCACGCGCCGCCGAGGCGCTGCGCCGCACCAACGCGCGCCGCTTGGTGGCCGCGGAGATCATGGGGGCCGTGTATCTCGAGCTTCTCCGGCGCATCGAACGCAGCAACTACGATGTGTTCTCGCGCGTCATTCGCGTGCCGCGTCCCGCCCGCGCCGTGATCGCCGTCGTCACCTGGATGAAAACCATCGCCGCGAGCCTGCACCGCGATGGTCTGCGCATGCTGAAAGCCGAAAGTTGAGCGATGCCGACGCAATTGTGATCGGCGGCGGATTCGCGGGTCTCTCCGCCGCGACCGCGCTGGCCGAGGCGGGCGCGCGTGTGCTGGTCATCGAAGCGCGCCCGCATCTCGGCGGCCGCGCGACCGCCTATCGCGACCCCATCACTCGAGAACGCATCGACAACGGCCAGCACGTGCTCGCCGGGTGCTACGACGAAACGCTGCGATTTCTTCGCCGCATTGGACAGGAACACGCGCTGCGCCGCCCCACGACGCTCGACGTCGCCCTGATCGACGAAGACGGATCGCGACTCGAGCTGAGTCTGCCGCCGCTGCCGCCACCGCTGCACCTCGTTGCGGGCGTTCTCGCGTGGCGCGAGCTCTCGTGGGGTGAACGCATTGCGGTGCTTCGCATCGGACCATTTTTGCAGCGCCTGTCGAAAGGCTCGGTGGCGCCGCCAACCGGCGAAACGGTGCGCCAGTGGCTCGAGCGGCATCGTCAGCCGGCACGTCTGTGCAAATTGTTTTGGGAACCGCTGGCGCTGGCGACACTGAACCAGTCGATCGATCACGCGTCCGCTGCGCCGTTCCTCAAAGTGATCGGCCGGATGCTCGCGTCCGATGGCGACGCGGCCACCATTCTGTTACCGGCCACGCTGCTGGACGAGTTGTACGCAGAGCCCGCGCGTGCCTACCTGACGAATCGACGCTCTGTGTGCAAAACAGGCAAACCCGCGCGCGTCGTGTTCGAAGGGGAGAGAATTCACGGTGTATCGGTCGGCGACGATGTTTTCGCTGCGCCCACGATCGTGAGCGCGGTCCCCTGGTTTGCGCTGCCCGATCTGCTCGCCGGCGCCCCGTCGTCAGTCGATGGAACGATTGCGAACGCGCGTGCCCTCGCCAGCTCACCGATTGTCACGCTCAATCTGTGGCTCGATCGTCCGGTTCTGGAAGACGACTTCATCGGTCTCCCAGGCCGCGCATTTCAATGGGTGTTCGACAAGGCGCGCATTCTGGGTGGTGAGGTTTCGCACCTGTCACTCGTGTCGAGCGGCGCGGACGCCATCGTCGCGCTCGATAACGACGCCCTACGCCGCATGGCCGTAGCTGAGCTCGAACAGGCGGTGCCGGCAGTGCGCAGCGCGGAGATTCGGCGCACATCCGTCGTTCGCGAGCGGCGCGCGACCTTTTCGCTGTCGCCCGCCATGCCGGCGCGTCCCGCGACGGTGACACCGATCGAGGGGCTGCTGCTCGCCGGTGATTGGATCGACACCGGGCTCCCCGCTACGATTGAAAGTGCTGTTGTGTCGGGGCATGCCGCGGCGCGCGCGGCGTTGAGGAACGCGTGTTATCCGTCATAGCGCATTACCAGGAGATCGCGCTCAAGCGGAAAAACCGACCGTGGTTTCTGCACCGGCTCGTGCGCAACATCCGACTGGCTTTGTCGGACCTTGACGTCCCCGAAGTGCGCACGCCGATGGGACGCATCGAGATCGTCCTGGGTAACGAGGAAGTGTGGCCCGAAGTCCGAGAACGTCTCAGCCGCATGTTTGGTCTTGCCAACTTTTCGCTCGCCCGGCGTGTCTCGCTTGACATCGAGGCGATTGGCGACGCGCTCGTGCGCGATCTGCCGCAGGAGCCGGTGGAGAGCTTTCGCATCGCCGTGCGGCGCGCCGACAAACGGTTTCCTATTCCTTCGCCCGAGATCGAGCGCGTGCTTGGACGCCGGGTCCAGGACGCGCGCGGCTGGAACGTGAACTTGTCGCACCCGGCCATGACAATTGGCGTGGAGCTCGTACGGAACGAGGCCTATTACTACTTTGCCAAGCTGCCCGGACCGGGCGGGCTGCCCATGGGAACCGCCGGCCGTGTCGCGGCGCTGCTGTCGGGCGGCATCGATTCTCCAGTAGCCGCGTGGCGGATGATGAAGCGTGGATGCGCAACCACGCTCATCCACTTTCACAGCTATCCGTTTCTGTCGCGGACGTCGCAGGACAAGGCGCGTGAGCTCGCGCAACTGTTGACGCGATATCAGTTCCGCACGCACTTGTACCTCGTGCCATTCGGCGAGTTGCAGCGGCAAATTACGTTGAGCGTGCCTGGGCCGCTGCGCGTGGTGATTTACCGCCGCATGATGTTGCGCATCGCCGAGCGAATCGCGAGGCTGCGGCGTGCACACGCCCTCGTCACGGGCGAAGCGGTGGGACAAGTGGCGTCGCAAACGCTCGAAAATCTCACGGCCATCGGCGAGGCGACGACCCTTCCCGTGTTCCGTCCGTTGATCGGCATGGACAAGGATGAAATCACGGCGCAGGCGGAGAAGCTCGGGACGTATCCCATCTCGATCGTTCCCGACGAAGACTGCTGCACGCTCTTCACGCCGCGTCACCCGGTCACGAGCGTGCGGCGCCGCGATGTGACGGCCGCTGAAGACACGCTACCGATCGAAGCGATGGTTGATCTCGCCGTCTCGACGACCGCGCTCGAACGCTTCCAGTTCCCGCCGGTGCGATTAGCGGCGGCCGTGTAGTGACACAGAGTTCAGGTAGTCGGTGAGCGCTTCACGAGTGCTCCGGAACGCGAGCTCATCCCATGGAATTGCTGCGCGTTCAAACGCCTTCGCCTCGAGGCCTTCGTCGTCCACCGTAAGCGTGCCGCCGATACACGTTGCGGCATAGACGACCACGATCGGAGTTCGTCCGGCGTAGGAATAGATGTTGATCAGGTGATCGATGCGCACGTCGAGGCCCGATTCTTCGCGCGCTTCGCGAATGGCCGCGAGCATGATCTCTTCGCCGCGATCGACGTAGCCGCCGGGGAACACCCACTTCCCGTATCCAGGCTCAATCGCGCGCCGGACCAGCACGATACCGCCGTCCAGACGGATGATGGTACCGACGGCGATCTTGGGGTCGAGATAGAACACGAATCCACACCGCGCGTTGGCGCACACGAGCCGCTTGGGCTCGGTCGCCTTGAGCACCCGTGCTTCGAGCGCACTGCCACAGACGGGGCAGAACCGATAGGGCGGTGTGAGATCGTGGGAGTGCAATCGCCGTACTGTAGCGCGGACCGTCAGGTCCGCGACCATATAAGATCTCCTTCATGTCCATCCTGAAAGTGGCGCGTATGGGCCATCCGGTGCTGCGCCAGAAGGCACGTCCGATCGACAAGCAGGAGCTCAAGGACCCGCGCATGCAGAAGTTGATCGACGACATGATCGAGACGATGCACGAATACTCGGGCATCGGCCTTGCCGCGCCCCAGATCCACGAAAGGTTCCGATTGTTTGTCGCCCACCTCGATCCCGAAGGGCAGGCAGAGGGCGAAGCCTCCGCGATCATCAACCCACAGATCTCGGTGGTCAGTGACAAAACCGTCGAGGGCTGGGAGGGATGCCTGAGCATTCCGGACATTCGCGGCCTGGTACCGCGCGCTTCTCACATCAACGTCGTCGCGCTCGATCGGCACGGAAAACGCATTGAGTTCGAGGCTAAGGATTTCCCCGCACGCGTTGTACAGCACGAAACCGATCATCTGGACGGGATCTTGTTCTTCGACCGTATGCGCTCGTTCGAGTCGCTGAGCTATATGGAGGAGTTCTCGCGCTATCACGCACGCCACGACGATGAGGACTAGACATCTCCTAAGGCTGAGAGCGTGCGAAATGAGGCAAGTTTTGCAAGCGCCTTAGGGGATGTCTAGCCCCCGCGGAGCGGGGGCAAACCAACATATGGCAGTGAAGCGGAGACAACTTCGCAGTCCTTGGCGGTTTGAGGCGGAG
>JBKPAJ010000135.1:0-21420 GCA_046726375.1 Acidobacteriota bacterium | reverse complement strand
GCCGGCGATCGCCCCGACTTGCGCCTTGGCCTGCGCGAGGCTCACGTCGGGCTTCAGCCGCGCGATCACCTGATAGCTCGGCCCCTGGCCGCGCGTGGTGGCGAGCGGATCGATCGAGAGCGGAATCCACAACGACTCCCGAATCGGAAACCCGAAGGTTGGTGGCATCACTCCGATCACCGTGCGATAGATTCCGTTCGCGCGGATTGCCTGACCGACGATCTCCGGTGCGCTGCCGTAGCGATCGCGCCAGATGTCGTGGCCGATGAGGATCACTGGATCGGCGCCTGGCCGGTCATCGCCCTCGCGCAGGCCGCGCCCGAGAATCGGCTGTACTCCCAGCGTTTCGAACGCGCCAACGGTGAGTTGCGCGCCGCTGAAACGCTCCGGCCGTCCGTCGGCGGTGGCGAGATTTACCGGCGAAAAGGTCCACGCGCCGAGCGCTTCGAACGAGCTTTGCCGTTCGCGCCACACTGCGAAATCGTGCACGCTGATCGATTGTCGTGGTTGTTGCTGCGCGGGGTTGGTCGAGACGACCGCCACAATGCGATCGGCGTTGGGAAACGGCAGGCCCTTGAACAGCCCGCCGTTGACGACACAAAAGACCGTCGTGCTCAAGCCGATGCCCAGGCCGAGTGTGAGCACGGCAACCGACGACAGCATCGGATACCTCACCAGCATCCGGACGCCCGATCGGAGGTCGGTCAACAGCTGGGTCATAACAACGAATACAGTGCCACAGCCAACGCGATCAGTGCGACGCCAAAGGCGGCCACGGCTATCAGCATCGGCATAGACGCGCGCTCGTGTTCCGGAGTTCCCGTAAACAGCGACTGCTGCATGACGCGCTTGCCGGCGAGCACGTCGCGAATGCCTTGCTCGAGATGGCTGTGATGGATGGCCTTGGCAGCATCGTGGCCGGGTTCCTCAGCTGCGGCAAGCGCGGCTTTGAGAACGGCATTCCGGATGTCGCCGCCGCTCGCCTCGTATTTGTCGGCAAGATCGCCGTAGTTCACATCATCGGCAATGGGCGTGAGCGTGGGATGCATCTGCACGCGCCAGATCTGCTCGCGCTCCTCCACGCCGGGCATCTCGAACAGGACGTGCGTCCGAATCCGGCGCTCGAACGCCGGATCGAAGTTCGCCGCGAGATTGGTGGCGAAGATCACGACGCCGTTGAACGATTCCAGCTCCTGCAGGAGCACGCTCACCACGGTGTTCGCCTCGCGCGTGAAACCGTGCTCCGGAGAAGTCGATCGCCGCGACGCGATGGCGTCGGCCTCGTCGAAAAAGAGCACGGCGCCTTCGTCGCGCGCGAGACGAAAGACCGCCGTGACGTTCTTGGCGGTTTCGCCCATCCACATCGATTCGAGCTCGGCGTAGCGAACGATCATCAGCCGGCGATTGAGCGCGTGCGCGATGGCTTCGGCGCAGATCGTCTTGCCGGTGCCCGGCGGCCCGGCAAAGTTGAACGCGAGCGCGGCACCGGTTGGATGGCGCTCGCCCAGCCCCCAACGGTTGAAGATCAGGTCATGGTGCCGGACCTGGATCAAGGCCTGCTCGAGGGTGCGCTTCGTCGCCGGCGGAAGAATGACATCGTCAAAGGTGCGGCGCGGGACGATCGAGTCGACCGCGCGTTTCGCGCCCGAGAGCCCGGTGAGGACGCGAAGCAGGGGATTGGCCATGGATACACTCTACGCTGTGGGTCTGGTAGGTCGCGTAGGGCAGGTGGGGCTGGTAGGGCAGGTGGGACAGGTGCGGCAGGTGGGGCAGGTGGGCCGTGAAACGGGGCCTGCCCCCTTCATGACATCGCGAGACAAAACGTGGCAACGGTGACACACCCTTGTCACGGGTCGTCACGATGGGGGCAGGCCCCTCTGCAAATTCTTCACACACGCAGGTAGCGGCTCGCCGGCGCTACCTGCCCCACCCGCCGACCCGCTCCAACCGCCCTACTGCGAAGACGTTGCCGGCTTGTACGGCGTCGGCTCGGGAGGCGGCAAACGACGCATGCCGGCGCGCACCCACTCGTTGTAGCGAAGGCGCAGCGTCTTCACGGGGTTGGCGCTTTCGCCAGGCTTGATGTTGTCGTCGGTCACGCTGATATACACGTAGTACTTTCCATCGTTGTGCGTCACTCCGGCTTCGTCCGTCTTTTCGGCGATGGCAATGTAGGCGACGTGAGCGGTCTTGTTGTCGCACGGCACGAAGTCGAGCGGGTTGTTGCCGCAGTTGCAGCGATGATCGCCGCCGTTGGCGTCGGCCGCTTCCATGGCTGCCATGACGCGATCCGCCAGCGTTCCCGTGGCACGCGTAAACGCGAGCGCCGCCATGTGCACGACCTGATCGCCGAGCAGCGTATTGCCCTGCACTTGATAAAAGATGTCGGGACCGACCTGCCCGCCGAAGAACAGCGACGACTGTGAGTTGCCGCTGCCGTTGAACCCCGCGCGGTTGTTGCGATCGGTGATCGTGCCACCGTTCGGTATGGAGAGAATGCCGAATTGCCGCCGCTCGACGTTTGCATCCTTCTTCAGCAGCTCGAGGATCTGCGGCGGCGGCGTGCCCTTTTTGAGCTCGCGGTAGACGAGCATCTGATTCTCGCGCGTATTGTCGACGCCGGCCTGGCAGGCGGCCACACCGATGCCAGGCACGATGACGGCCTGCACGTCCATCAAATCCCGTGCGCCGTTGGGCTTGCGCTCAGGGAAGCCAGCCTGGCGAACGCAGGTGGCGGACGCGATGATCACCTGTCCTGTGCGCGCATCGAGCGCGATCACCGACCACGTGGCAAACGCGGTCGAGCGACCCGCGAGCAGAAGCGCGACCGCAATGATCAGTTCCTTCGACATAGTGCGCGCAGTCTAACAGAGGAAGGGTAAGGCCGCAGATGGAACGCAGATGGAACGCAGATGAACGCAGATAGAACGCAGATGTCTAGAGGATCGTGAAGCGCGTTTTGAGCTCGTGAACGCGTCAGGGCGTATTGTCGCAATTACGGTGTCTCCCAAGATTTAGAGAGTGTCACGAATTTCGCGTTGTGGGGCATCTAGCATCAGGAGTGGCTCTGCCCAGCCCACGGAAACCGTTCTCGACGTCGCGAATTGAACGGAGCGCAGGCACCTGGGGGGTGCGTTGCGGCGATTTACACGGTGGCCCGTGCCGCCGCCGCCGCGGTGGGCCCGATGCCTTCGCGCGACGTGGAAAACCGCACCGCGCGCGTTTTCCCACGGCGCCAAAAGCATGACTGTCTAACGAGCCCCGCACTCAAAAAACCTGACACTTTCACGGCTGCTGAGCCGAGGGGCGTTGTCGTCGACGATCCCCAACGCCATCTGATTCATCTACGTCTTATCTGCGTTTTATCTGCGTTGTATCTGCGTTCCAAGCCGGGCGCTCGGCGCCGGGGTGTTGAGACTGCCCTTGAGCTGTTCAAGATCCAAACAACATCCATGTTCATCTGCGTTCATCTGCGTTCAGCTGCGTTTCATCTGCGTTTCATCTACTCTCATCTGCGTGTCATCTGCGGCTGTCGTTCATGTCGTTCCATCTGTGTTGCATCTGCGGCTTAAACTATCCGCATTCATCCATGGCCTTGCCCGACTGGATCGTGCCGATGGCCGCCACGCTCACGCAGGAGCGATTCACCAGCCCGGAGTGGATCTTCGAACGTAAGCTCGACGGCATCCGTCTGCTCGCCTTCAAGCAGGGACGCGACGTGCGGTTGTTCTCGCGCAACCGCTTGCCGCAGCACCTTCCGCATCTTGCCGATGCCATCGCCGAGCTCCCGCCGCGTGAGCTGATTCTCGACGGCGAGGTGACGTGGGATCGACACACCGCGTATCACGTGTTCGACATCCTCTGGATGGATGGGCGCGACGTGACGACGTTGCCGTTTGACGAACGGCGGGCGCTTCTGAGCAACCTGCCACTGCGCGCGCCGCTGCAGCGCGTGGCCGCGCTCGAAGACGACAAGCCGTGGCAGCGCGCCTGCAGCGAAGGCTGGGAAGGCGTCATCGCCAAGCGGCGCGATTCGCGCTACGAGCAGCGGCGGTCGCCACACTGGCTGAAGATGAAGTGCGAGGTCACGCAGGATTTTCTGGTCGGCGGTTTCACCGATCCGCAAGGCGGCCGCGTTGGGCTCGGCGCGCTGCTCGTCGGTCACCATCAAGACAGCGAGTTTGTGTTCGCAGGCAAGGTCGGCACCGGTTTCGACACCAGGCTTCTGCGCGATCTCCGCGCGCGTCTCGATACCATTGAGATCGCGACATCGCCGTTCACCAAGGCAACGGGCCTCCCGCGTCTCCGCGCTCACTGGGTACGACCCGAGGTCGTCGTCCATGTGGCGTTCATCGAGTGGACAGTGCATGGCAAGCTGCGTCACCCGCGGCTCCTCGGAGTGAAGGAGTGACCGCGAAACGTCGTGGCAGCGCTTCAGCACGGCCGGCTGCCCCTTCAAGGACGTCATCTGCCGGTGCAGCGCAGCCGTCTGCCGCTTCACCATCGTCGTCGCCTGCGGTGCGAATCACGCATCCCGACAAGCTGCTGTTCCCCGACGATGGAATCACCAAGGGGGAGCTTGCGGCGTACTACGAAGCGATTGCGCCCTTCATGCTGCCGCATATCCTGCGCCGGCCGGTCACGATGGAGCGTTATCCCCAGGGCATTGGCGCGCAAAGCTTCTGGCAGAAGGATGTGTCGAGAGGGTTTCCGGCGTGGCTGGAGCGCGTCGAGGTGCCAAAGAAAGGCGGCATGGTTCATCATGCGCTCGTCACCGACACCAACTCGCTCCTGTGGCTCGCCAACCAGAACAGCATCACGCCGCACGTGTGGACCTCGCGCGCGCCTGAACTGCGTTACCCGGACATCTGCGTCTTTGATCTCGATCCATCGCTGGACGATCCGGTGGCGGTGCGCACGCAGGCGCTTGCGTTGCGCGACTTTCTCCAAGAGCTTGGCGTGAGGAGTTGGGTCAAGACCAGCGGCTCGAAAGGCTTTCACGTCGTCGTGCCGCTCGATGGCAAGACGACGATGGGCGACGCGGCGAGATTTGCGAACCGCGCGGGTGCGATCTTCACAAGCCGTGACTCGCAGCACCTGACGCAGGAGTTCAGCAAAGCGGATCGCAGCGGAAGGATCTACGTCGACACTGGGCGAAACGGTTACAGCGCGACGTTTGCTGCTGCATACGCGGTGAGAGCCAGACCGGGCGCGCCAGTGTCGGCGCCCTGCACCTGGGAGGAGCTTGAAGGTGGAGAAGTGTCGCCGCGCTCGTTCACGCTGCGGACGATGGCGGCGCGAGTGGCGGCGGTGAGGGATGTGTGGAAAGAGCTGCACCGCCGGCCGAAATCGATACGGCCGGCGATGGAGAAGCTGGGTCGGTTGTAGTTGCGAGGTTCCGAAGTTCCGAAGTTGCCCAAGTTCCGAAGTTCCGAAGTTGCGGAGTTGCGGAGTTCCGGAGTTCCGAGGTTCGAACTCCTGAACTCCTGAACCCCGGAACCCCGGAACCTCGCAACCCCAGAACCTCGGAACCCCGGAACCTAGGAACTTCGGTACCTCGGAACGTCGGAACGTCGTGTTAAAACGTAAACCGCGCCGCCAACTGCAGCGCGCGCGGACCGCCGGAACCGAACGTCTGTCCCACGCGCTGATTCGGCTTGCCAAACGACGCCGGCACCGCCAGGTTGTAGTTGAAGTTGGTCACGTTCGACACGTTGAAGATGTTGAACACTTCCGCCATCAACTGCAGCTGCGACGTGCCGTTGAACTTCACGGCCTTCGACACTCGCACGTCCTGCGAACTGAAGATGTCCGACAGCGGGTAATCAGTCGTCGGCAGCGCAATCACCGGGTAGCGCTGATTCGCAACTCGGCCCGCCGCACCCGCCGGCGTCAGCGTGCCGGCGATCCTCGTGTTGTACTCCTGAACGAGATCCGCCAGTTCGTCCTTGCTCAAGAAGTCTGAGTAGCCCTTGCCCAGCACGTTGAGCAGCGACGTGACCCCGCCGCTTGAGATGTCGCTGCCGGTATTGCTTACGCCGTTGATCGTCGGTGCGATTGGCTGCCGGCTCAGGAAGGTTGACAGGACAGAGATCTGCACGTCCCACGGCAACAGCACCATACCCGAGACCGTCAGGTTATGGCGCGGCAGGTCAGGACCGTAGCTCGCGAAGAAATCGTCGAGATTGTAGGAAACGCTGTTGACGCTCTTGCTGTTCTGCAGCGCGTAAGAGACCGACAGCTGCGTGCGGTGCGAGAAGCGTTTGTCGCCCTTGAGCAGCAGGCCGAGGTATTCGGATTTCGCGCCCGGCCACCAGAAGTTGATCGGACCCGACGAGCACTGCGCCGCCGGATCGTTGGCCTGCGCCGCCGTGCAGGCCGGAATAATCGGCCCCTGCACGGAGTTGAATTTGTTGTAGTCCACGCTCGCGCCAAAAAAACCGCCCGGGGTGCCGTGCAGCATCTTGCGATACACGACATCGGCCGCAACGGAGATGTCGTCGCTCACCTGACGCTGCGCGCCCAGATTGACGTGATAGGCACGCGCAGTGGGGAACTCACGCGGGAAGAGCGCGCCCAAGGCGGTGGCCTGCTTCGAGAGCAGGATTTGGGGCGTGTCGCCCGTGCCCGGATACTTCGCTTCCTGCTGCGCGCGCAGCGTCGGAAGCTGCTGGAGAAACATGCCGTAGGTGTAAACAGGCTGCCCGAACTGATTGACGAGGGAGTTGAGGAACGCGGTGCTGAACGGCTGCCCGGTGGACGGGTTGATCACGGCGGCGTTGCCGATGAACTGACGACCCGAGCCGCCAATCACCGCACGCTCGCCGAGGCGCCACCAGCCCAGCTGCGTGTCGTAGAAGAGGCCGGCGCCACCGTGAATGGCCGTCGCCCGCTTGCTGTTGAGCGAATACGCAAAGCCGGCCGCAGGCGAGAAGTTTTTGTATTCCTTTTCGGTCGGGCTCAAATCGCTGCCGTAGAGCGGGGCGAGAAACGCCGGCCGCTGCAAGTCGTAGTTGAGGACGTTGGTTTCATGCTGCCAGCCGAGGCCGTAGTTGATCGTGAGAGCCGATGTGGCGCGCCAGCTGTCCTGCACGTAAAGGTGATAGCGGTCGTTGGCTTTAGCGCGCTCCGGATGATACGACGGCTGCGACGGGTCGCCGATGCCGAGCAGAAACGCGACCACAGGCAGCTTCAGTAAATCGGCCTGGTTACGGATCGTGCGGTCGGGCAGGCCAAACAGCGTCGGCAGCGCCGGATTGGCGTTGAAGAGAAACTCCGGCGACAGCAAATACGCGCGCGCTGGATCGAAGAAGCCCCAGTAGCCCGGCGCATCGGCGTGCTCCCACGTCCCGCCAAATTTCACCTGATGCGAACCCTTGAGCCACGTTGTGCTGTTCGAGATGGGAATGCGGTGAAGGTCGCGGCCCTGCGGTGAGTTGAAGTTGTTTCCGAGCTGGAAGTTGACCGAGTTGAGATAGAAGATCTCCGGTCCTCCTGACCCCATACAAATCGTGTTGGGATCGCCTTCACATACCGCCGGCGTGTTGCGGTTGCGCCAGTACATATGTGACACGCGCAGCTCGTTCACGAGCGACGTGCTGAACACGCTGGTCAATCCGAAGAGCTGCTGATCCACGTAGTTCTTGTTCGAGACGAAATTCGATGGCGGCACCGGGGTGCCGAACGGGCCGCTGTTGGTGTTGCTGTCGTGCGAATACCGTCCGAAGAATTGATGTTTGTTACTCGAACGGAAATCCACGCGGCCGCTCGCCTGGTGGCCGTCATACGGCGCCGGTGCGAGCGTGCCAAACGCCGCAACCGACGGGAGGTCCGGTTGCACCACGTACACACCTTCTTGATCCGTGCGTTCGTAGCTGCCAAAGAAGTGCACCTTGTCGCGCTTGATGGGGCCACCGAGCACAAAGCCGCCCTGGTGTCGCGAAAATTCCGGATCATCCGTGAGTGCGTTGCGCGCCAGGCTCGGGTAGGCGGCCATGCTGTTGTCGCGGGTGTAGAAGTAGCCGGCGCCGTGAAACTCGTTCGATCCCGAGCGCGTCACCACGTTGATCGCGCCAAAGGCGGCGATGCCCGTCGAGAGGTCGAAGTTGGACGTGGAGATCTGGAACTCCTGCACAACTTCCTGCGAGAAGTTCTGGCCCGGGCCGCCTTCCACCGGGTTGCGCACATTGCCGCCATCCACAGTGATCGCGGTGCGCGACGCGGGCGCTCCGAGCACCGAGACGGTGAACTGCGCGTTGAACTGCGCCGGGTTGCCGAGGTTGACCGTGACGCCCGGCTGCAGTTGCGCGAGGTTCATGAAGCTGCGGCCGTTGAGCGGCAGGTTTTCGATCTGCGATCGCTCGACGACGCCCTGCACGCGATTCGACACCAGATCGACCGCGGTTGACGCGCCGGTCACCGTCACCGTTTCCTGGCGCGCGCTCAACTCGAGCGACAGCTTGACGGTGGTGATGGCGCCGGTCGTCACCGTCACCGGACTCACGACCGGCTGGAACCCTTGCGCGGCCACGAGCACGTCGTAGGGTCCCGGCAACAGAGACGGCACCGAGAACGTGCCATCCGTGCGCGTCTCGACCACGCGCGACGCGCCGGTGTCCTTGTTTGTAATGGTGACGGAAGCGTTTGGCAGCAGGGCGCCCTGACTGTCGGTTACTGTCCCGGCGACCGTGCCGGTCGGGGTCTGCGCCACGAGGGAACTTGCAATGGCAAGGACGAACACAAGCAGCAAAGCAACACGCAACATATGGGGGCCTCCGCAAGAGGGGTGCGATAGGGCTCAGGTGTGGTATGTGCTGAAGGTGCGGTGCAGGGTGCGCAAGGTGCGAGGTCCGCTGCGGAAGCTACGAACTTGCACCGCACCTGAGCACCTGAGCACTCGTTGCACCGCGCCTTCCGCACCTCCCGCACCCACGCCACCTGAGCACCTGGTTCGGCGCGGCCGAGCATACACCGAACAGCCGTTCGGCTAGGAACGTAAATACGTGTATTAAGAATTCAGGCAATTCCGAACGGCTGTTCGGTAGATAATGGTCCTTCACCGGAGCCCACACATGACCAGAAAGCGTTTCGTTGCGGCCGCCGCCTTGGCGGTCGCCGCCGTCGTTGCACCTGCGCTTACGGCCCAGGCGCCAGCGACGGCGACCCAGACCGCCCCCACGTTCAGCAAGGACGTCGCGCCAATCTTCTATGCGAACTGCACTACTTGTCACCGGCCGGGCGAAGTCGCGCCGATGTCGCTGCTCACCTTCAAGGATGCGCGCCCGTGGGCGCGATCGATCGCAACCAAAGTGAAGGACGGCACCATGCCGCCATGGCACGCCGACCCGGCGGTTGGGGATTTCGTCAACGCGCGCCGGCTCACCGACGAGCAGAAGGCCACAATCATCAGGTGGGCCGACGCGGGCGCGCCCGAAGGCAATCCAAGCGACTTGCCCGAGCAGCCGAAGTACACCGACGGCTGGAGCCTGGGCGAACCGGACGTCGTGTTGTCGATGCAGGAAGAGTTCGCGATTCCGGCGACCGGCACCGTTCCCTATAAGTACTTCGAGATTCCGACCAACTTCACCGAAGACCGCTGGTTGACCGCCTACGAAATGCGGCCGGGCAATCGCTCGGTGGTGCACCACGTGATCGTCAATCTGCGTAATCCGCAGGCGGCACAGCAGCCGCAGCAGCAGGCCGACGCTCAGTCGCGGCCGAAGCCGTCGATCGAACCCGCCGAGGGCATGGAGATTCCTTCAGGTCAGACCGGCGGACGGCCGCTTCCCGAAGGTCAGCGCAAGCCGCTCGCCGCCAACGAGCGAGCACCGCGCGGCGTGATGGGATCGATCGGCGGATACGTGCCTGGCAACGCGACTCGCGTGTTGCCAACGGGCACTGCGGTTCGCATTCCAGCGGGCTCGTCGCTCGTGTTTCAGATGCACTACACACCAGTGGGCGAAGCCACGACCGATCGCACGCGCATCGGACTCTTTCTCGCCAAGGAGCCGCCGAAGATCGTGTTGAACGGCACGGCGCTCGTCAACGGCAGCCTGCACATTCCCGCGGGCGCGGCCAATCACCGCGTCGATGCGGAAGCCACCGTCAATCGCGACATCCTGCTCTGGAGCATGGTGCCGCACACGCACATGCGCGGCAAGCGCTGGCTCTATGAGGTCGAGTATCCGGACGGCCGCCGCCAGACGATTCTATCGGTGCCGAACTACGACTTCGAGTGGCAGCACGAGTATCAGTTCCGCGAGCCGCTGAAATTGCCGCAGGGGTCGAAGATCCATGCGAGCGCGTGGTACGACAATTCCAAGTCGAATCGTTACAATCCGGACCCGACGCAGGAAGTCTGGTGGGGCGATCAGACGTGGGAAGAGATGATGTTCACCGCGATTAACTTCAGCGTCGTTGGCGCGCCCTCGCCGTCTACCACGCGCCAACAGCAGTAAGCTTGCCAGGATCCACAGAATAGGTGTGTCCCACCTATTCTGTGGGCCTCACCACGCCGATACCGAAGGCGTGAACCGGTTGTGCCGCAACGTCCCCGCCAACGCTCTCACGCTTCTCGCAGCTTCGTGTCTCTTCACGGCCACGATCTCGGCGCAGGCGCCGGACGGTGTCGTCCGCGGCGAAGTGATTGACAGTTCGGACGGCGTTCTTCCCGGCGTCACTGTTGTCGCCGCAACACTCGACGGGCAGGTCGTCGGCAATACCGTGACGACCGCGTGGGCCGCTACGTGCTTCACGCCGTGCCGCCCGGCCCGATCAAGCTCACTTTGAACTCAACGGATTCGAGACCGGCTCGGTCAGCATTGTCGTCCAGCGCGGTGTCGAATCGCGTCTGGTTGCGCGCATGAAGCTCGCGCACATGAAAGAAGAAGTCGTCGTAGTCAGCAAGGCTCCCGCGCCGCCGCTGCCGCACATGCCGGATCCTCCGCCACCGGTCGTTCCAGTCGATCCGCGGGAGCTCGAGACGGCGTGCCGGCCCGCCAGAGCGGGCAACACCTTGGGACCGTTTGGCACGATTCAGTCACACCGTTTCGCGCACGGCCGCATGCTCTATTCGAAGGGCGACGCGCTCGTTGTCAACGGCGGAACCGACAACGGCTTGATGGTGGGGCAAAATCTCATCGTGACGCGTTATTTCCGCGCGAACAGCAGAGGCGCACAATGGCCGGAGATGGGTGAGCACACCGCGGGACTGGTACAAATCGTCGACGCTGACGAACACTCGGCAACCGCGGTTGTCGTGCACGCGTGCAACGAGCTGATGCAGGGCGATCTGCTCATGTCCTTCCGGCCTGAGTACGTCATCGCAGCGGATCCGGCCGGCACGCCCGTGTATGAGGAAGCCGCGAAGATTCTGTTTGCGGATGACGGGCAGCTCCTTGGCGCGCCGCGCCGATTGCTGGTGATCGATCGCGGACAGGATCAAGGCGTGCAGGCGGGTCAACGGATGACGCTGTTCCGTCGCAAAGCCGCGGAAGCCAGACCATCGGTAATCGGCGAAGCGGTCGTCATGTCGGTGCGCACGTATTCGTCGACCATTCGAGTCCTCAGAGCGTCGGACGCGATCGAGTTCGGCGACTTTGCCGCACCACAACGGACGACGATCGCGAAGGCGCCGTAAGGCGCGGTCGACCGGTCGGCGGTCAACGGTCAGTTCAAAGTTCAAAGTTCAAAGTTCAAAGTTAGTTCTGAAGTTCTGAAGTTCTGAGTTGTTAGCTCTTCAGGGTTACTTCTTCGTCGGTGCTTTTCGAACGATCACGCTTCCGTCGCTTCCATCCCTGCTCAAGTAATAAAAGGCTCCTGCAGACATGACCGCAGCGCGTGTCGTCGCCGGCCCAAGAACCTCGCGCGCGGTGGCGATCTTCCCGGTGCGATCGAGCTCAATCCGGACCGCAACCTGACCGCCATCTGATGCTTGAATGCCGAAGAGCGCTCCGTCGTGCCACGCGATCGATTGAAGTCCGGCGAGGTCGGCGTTGTTGACTGCAATCAGTGGCAGCGCCGTGCGCGTGTTGAGATCCGCGCGAACGATGCCCTTTGCGTGAGCGATGTAAAGCACCTCGTTTCCGGCCAGCGCCAGACTATCGACCGAGGTGACGCCAACGAGCTTCATATGCAATCGCGGTGTGCTCGATTCGGCCCCGAGGCTGAAGATTCGACCACCGAGGCCGTCGAGCAGAAATAGAGCGTTGGCAGCAACAGCCACGTCGGTGATGCGTGTCGGTCCCGCACTCTTTGGCAAGTTGACCGTGTTCAGCAAGCGGCCCGACACGAGCTGCAACTTGTAAAGCCTGCTTTGCGATCCGCCGTTGGCTGTGGCGTCGACGGCTGCAGCCCAGAGATCGCCGCGCCGTGTGTCGATCGCGATGGCGGTCGAGTGATAGGGCGCAGCCCAATCGCGGGCCACGAGATCCACGGCGTTGCCCGCGAGCTCGTCGACGACCTTCAGCGTGTTGCTGTCGGCGTCGGCGACGAGAAATCGCGCCGACACCGCATCGTAGGCGAGCTCAATCGGCGCGAGCACCGAGGCAGGAATGCGCAGGCTGGTCGAAGGCTTGCCTGGCGTTCCGGCCGGCACGCGGGCGGCGCCGGCGGCCGGCGTGCTCGTGCGCGGTGCGATCGACGTTGGGGGAGATGTTTCGAGCAATTGCGCCCACTGCGGGAGCGAGCGGACGCGGCGGAAATCGTCGCTGGTCTCGACGTCCTCGCCGCGGAATCCCATGGCCGTCAGCCGTTGCAGCATGACCAACGCGTCGCCGGGCCGGCCGCTCAGACTCTGCGTGCGCGCCAGTAGATACATCAGGGTCGGGTCGTTTCGCGGACCGGTCTGAACCGCGCGCCATGCGAGATCATGTGCGTGCTCGTACTCCTGCCGTTGAATCGCTTCGACTGCCAAATCGGCACACGCCGTAGACGATGCACAGGGAAGTTGTGGCCCCTGCGCTTCACTAGAATTGAGAATGGCGAAGCTCAGGAGCAGCGCGACGAGTGGAACATTGCGCACAGTGTTCCATTCTACGAGCCAAAAGCACGCCCAATGTTGCCTTACGGCAGCGGTATGCCGCTTGCTGTCCAGGACGGGGAGCCGCACAGGAGCTGGAATGCGTATGAATCCCAAACGCAGTCGCGATGAGGACGCCGAAACTTTCACCGATCGCGAGGCGGCCAACCGGACGATCAGTTCTGGCGACGAGCCGATGGAAGCGTCGCCCGGTCGGTTGCCCGAGGAAGATGTTGATGGCCAGCTCGGCCCGGACGAGCTCTCGGATCCGCAAGAAGTGGTGATGAACCTCGAGTCGAAGCGCCATCACTGACCCAACCTTGGCACTGCCGGTTTCGTCTAACGACTCGACATGACGTTGCCGACACACGATATCCATCTGGCTCTGCGCGGTTTACGACGCAGCCCTCTCTTTGCGATCGTCGCCATCCTCTCGCTTGGCCTTGGCATCGGAGCAAACACCGCCATCTTCACGCTGATTGACCAGATCCTGCTGCGCAAGCTGCCGGTAAAGAACCCGGACGAGCTCGTCATGCTGTATCAGGAAGGGCCGCACAACGGCAGCAACATGGGTCTGCGCGCGCACTCCTACCCGATTTATCACGAGTACCAAACGCGCGCGGAGCCGCTGTCGGAAGTGATTTGTCGGCGCTTGATCGAGACATCGGTGTCCGTCGACAACCAAACCGAGCGTCTTGCCGCTGAAATGGTGTCCGGCAACTTCTTCACGATGCTCGGCGTCAAGCCAGCCGTTGGGCGCGTCTTCAACTCTGAAGAAGACGATCGCGTGTATCAGGGCCACCCGGTCGTGGTGCTGGGCTACGACTACTGGATGCGGCGCTTCAACGGTGATCCATCTGCGGTGGGCAGGAAGATTCTCGTCAACAACTACCCGATGACGATCGTCGGCGTGTCGGCAAAGGGTTTTGCCGGACTCGATCCGTCGCGCGCGCCGCAAATCCGCGTGCCAATCCAGATGAAGCCGGTGATGGCACCCGAGTGGGACTGGCTGCACATGGACAACGAGCGCGCGCGGTGGGTGCAGGTGTTTGCGCGGCTCAAACCGGGGTGGACGATCGAATCCGCGCAGGCGCCGCTGCAGGGATTGTTCACGCAGATCCGGGCGTACGAGATGACGCTGCCGCGAGCCAAAGAGTGGTCGCCGTTCGCGCGCGACCGCTTCATGCAAGGCAAACTCAAGATCGAGAGCGCGGCGATTGGCTACTCAGGTCTGCGCAACGATTTCTCCACGCCTCTGCTCGTCCTGATGTGCATGGTTGGTCTTGTGCTCCTCATCGCATGCGCCAATGTCGCCAATCTCCTGATCGCGCGCGCGTTTGCACGCCAGCGCGAAATCGCCGTGCGGCTCTCGATCGGCGCGACGCGGAGTCAGCTGGTGCGGCAGTTGCTCGCGGAGAGCATCGTGTTGTCGCTCGCCGGCGGCGTGCTTGGGGTCTTTCTCTCGGTGGCCTTGACCCGCGGCCTGATCGCGTTCGTCCCAGCGGAGGGAGCGCCGATTCTCGTTCAGCCAACGCCGGACCTCCGTATCCTCACGTTCACGCTGGTGCTCACGCTCGCGACCGGCATCGTTTTTGGACTGCTGCCGGCGCTGCGCGCGAGCCGGCCGGATCCGTGGACGACGCTCAAAGACACGGTGGGGGCGCTCGCGGGATCGGGCGGGTCGCTGTTTCTGCGTAAGGGCCTGGTCGCCGCCCAAGTGGCACTCAGTTTCCTGCTGCTGTTTGGGGCCGGTCTGTTCGTGCGCAGTCTGCAGAACCTTCAAGCGACCGACACCGGCCTCGTGCTGGACAACCTGGTCACGTTTCAACTGTCGCCCGCGCTCAGCGGCTACGACGACGAACGCGCAGGCAGCTTCTATGAGCAGCTGTTGGAGCGCTTGCGAGCCGTACCTGGCGTGAAGTCGGCCGGGACCGCGATGGTTCCGCTGCTATCAGGCAGCGAATGGGACAGCAGCATGAGCGTCGAGGGCTACCAGGCCAAAGACGGCGAGGACATGCAGATGTTCATGAACGGCGTCTCGCCCGGGTACTTTGGCGCGATGCAGATTCCGTTTCTCGAAGGACGTGATTTCACGCGCCTCGACGCGAAGAAGCAGGCGACCGTCGCGATCGTGAATCGCCAGTTTGCGGAGCATTTCTTCCCGGGCAAAAGCGCCGTCGGCAAGCGGATTGGATCCGGCGGCGGACCGAAAGCCAAGCTCAATATCGAGATCGTTGGCGTGGTCGCGAACGCGCTTTACGAGGGGCCGCGTGAAGGCATCCATCGTCAGGTGTTCGTGCCGCACTGGGGCCGCAACAGCGCCGCGTTTTACGTGCGTACGCAACATGCCTCGGCGAGCACGTACAACATGATTCGCGACGAGGTGAAGCAGCTCGACGCGTCGATGCCGGTGTATGAGATGAAAACGCTGGAGGCGCAGCTCGACGAGACGCTGCTCACCGATCGGCTGATCGCGACGCTCTCGGCCAGCTTCGGTTTTCTCGCAACCGTGCTTGCCTCAATCGGTCTCTACGGCGTGATGGCGTTTGTGGTCACGCGTCGGCAAAAGGAACTCGGTCTGCGGCTCGCCCTTGGCGCGGAGCGCGGATCGGTTCTTTGGATCGTGATGAAGGAAGTCCTGCTGCTTTTGGTGATCGGTCTCGCAGTGGGCGTGCCCGCGGCGATCGGTTTGGGCCGATACGTCTCGTCCCAGTTGTACGGCATCACGCCGAACGATCCATGGATCGCGAGCGCGACCGTGATCTTGCTGGCGTTGGTGTCGGCCGCCGCCGGCATGATCCCCGCGCAGCGCGCGAGCCGCATCGATCCGATTCTTGCCCTTCGCTACGAATAGCGCACGTTATTGTCCGGAATTACGTCGAAACGGACAGTTCCTGAGCCTCAGCCGTAGCTAGAAATTCGTGACGGCTATGGTGCTCGCCTGTGCGGCGTTTGAGGTCGCGAGAGATCGACGGACGCGTGGACGACCACGTAGAAGCCACTACGCCGGTCGCGGACACCTCAAGCACGCCGGGCATCCTTCAAACGGTTCCCACTCTCCCACGGAGCAGACGACTGCTACCGCGTGAAGTTGATCGTGACGGTCACGAGCACCGGCACGGGCACGCCGTTCAGGAGAGTCGGCGTGTACTCCCACTGCTGCACAGCGTCAAGGGCGGCCTGATCGAGCAGTGGGATCGAGCGCACCACCTTCGCGTCTATGACTTTCCCGTCCGGTCCAATCGTCGCTTCGATCGTGACGGCACCGGTGACACCCGCCGACCGCGCAATGGCAGGGTATATCGGCTTGACGTCCTTGATCTTGACGGGTGTCTTGATTTGACCCCCGACGCGGAGCGGTGCCACCATCTTGGCCTTCGCCTTGGCGGCGGCGGCGGCTTTCTCTTTGGCCGCGACAGTATCGGCCTTCTCTTTGCCGGCGACAGCATCGGCCGCGGCCTTGTCGGCTGCCGCCTTCGCAGCGACTGCCAGTTCCTTGGTCTTGTCGTACGACTTGAGCCACTTGCCTTCCTGAGCTTTCAGCTCGACGTCGAGCGCGGCCCGGGCGTCTTGGGCAGCCTTGAGCGACTCGGCGGCATACTGACGCGTGCGGGCGGTATCGGCCGTGTCCAGGGCGGCCTTGGCCGCATCCACGTCCGTGTTCGGCGGCGACGCGCAACCCGTGACAGTGATCGCGAGGCCCAGGACAACCACCCGGAATTTGGCAATGGCACGCATGGGTGTTTTCTCCTTCAAGTGTCGGTCAACAGTAACCCAACTCCGGCCCGATACGCATAGAATCCGCCCGCGGATGGCTTTCTCGGCGCGTCACATGCGGGGTTTGTTACGCCCACCTATCCCCAGAATTCACTTGTGTCTACAACGCCAACGGCGCGATACCGCCCGAACGGTGCTGCTATCACGCCCCAAAATTGCGCGGGCCACGGCGCCGCGATTGTCAACACAAGTGAACTGAGGGGTTAAAGGTCCGCGGCGACGTGGGTTAGCGAAACGCCGCCGGCAAGTCCTTCTTCGTATCGCGCAGGATCTCGACAATCGCGCGGCGGCTGTCACCAGAAAGGTGTGCGTATTTGTTCGACGTTTCGCGCCCTGAGAGGATCGCCCACATGCGGTGATACACGGCGTCCTTGACCGGCGCGGAGAGATGGTCGAACGTCTCCGAGTAGATCATGTAGCTGCACGGATACTTGAGCAGCCGATTCTCCAAGTCCAACTCACGCAGCGAACGTCCCAGTCGATCGGCCGGACCGGCGGCGAGAAATCGCTCGGCAAATCCACGCGGCGGCGTGAGCTTTGCGGGCGGCGGCACTTCGTCGACAAAGAGCAGATAGTCGGCCAACTCGTTGGCGAGCTCGCGCCACGATCCGTTGACACGCGATTCCCAATTGATCCTCGTGAGCAGGTTCATCGCGTACATCTGATGATCGAACACCATCAGGGCCGCAATGTCGCTGTCGCCCGAAGGGTAGCCGCGGGTCGATGGAGAGCTATCGAGCCAACGAATCAGACCTTCGTTCGAAGTGGTGGCTGCGTCGGGCGTTCGCGCGTCCATGACCGTGACATTGCCCATGTGCTCTTTCCGTCCCGTGTATGGCGTCACCGTGTAGGTGCCCGTCACGTACATCCCGCCCCACCGTTCGAGCAGCGGCGTGCGATGGCTCACCGAGAAGCGCCCCAGCTGCGGCAGCACGTCGCCGTCGGCGGTGGTGAACATGCTGCGGTTGAGGACGCCCGGCACTTCGAGCGTATTCGACGACACGTGGCAGGAGAGGCAGGTCGTACGCCGTGCGAGCCCGGGCTTCGGTGCAGGGATCTGATCGACCGTGTAAAAGATGATGCCCTGTTCCGGATCATGTGACGCAATCTCGAGGAACCGCGCCCCGGGGATGTAGCCCACGACGACCGAATCGTTGAAGAACAACGCGCGTGGATGCAACGGGCCTGTCGCCGCGCGCTGCACCCCGGTTCTGGAGAACACCAGCAGCTGCGACTCGCTCGGAACGTTCAAAGCGTCGAGCAGCGACCGGAGATATCCACTGTTTTGCTCGAACGTCAGCGACGCGGCGCCTTCTGAAATCGCGCGGTTTAGTTTGGAGACGCGGTCGTGGACCAGCCGCGATGAGTATTGGATGGCCGGATGCTCGTCGAGCACGCCGACGAACGCTTGCGAGATCCCCAGGGTCATCAACAGGGCCATCAGGCCGGCGACGCGCATCGCTACTATGCTACTCCTTCAATGATGTGGCGGATTGTCGCGATCGGCGCGCTCTGGAGCAGCATGTGGTGGCTCATCATCGGCGCAGTGATTGCGCCCATCATGCCGGGCGGATGGCTGACGATTGCTGCGGCAGCGGTTCTCGCCATTGCGCCGCTTCTGTTGCTCGTGCAGCGTTTCCGCGGCGCGTATCCCGGTGCCTTCATTCGGTTGTTCGTGTTCCGCCCGTTTTGGTACGTGCAACTTGCGGCGCCGCTGGTCGCACTCGGCGGTCTCACCGGCGTGATCGCCGGCCTGCCGTTCGGAGCGCCTCTCTTGACCGGCCGGCTGGCGGTGGCGAGCGTCGCCGCAGTGTTTGTCAGCGCTGCGCTCGTTGGATTCATCGGCTCGAAATTGCTGCGCGTGAAGCGGCTGAACTTTCAGTTTCCCGATCTTCCTGACGCTTTCGATGGTGTCCGCATCGTGCAGGTGTCGGACGTGCACGTTGGACCGCACACACCGCGACGGTTCCTGTCGGGCATCGTTCGGGCGGTGCAGCAGGCCAAGCCCGATCTGATCGTCTATACCGGCGATCAGGTGGACGACTTTGCCGGCGATGTCGCGCATTTTGCCGGCGCGTTTGGCGAGCTCTCGGCTCCGCTCGGCGTGTTTGCTGTGGCGGGCAATCACGATGTTTATGCTGGATGGGCCGATGTGCGCCGCGGGCTCGAGGCGATGCCCGTCACGGTGCTGGTGAACGAGGCGATCGCGATCAGGCGCGGTTCGGCTTCGATCTGGCTCGCGGGGACGGGCGATCCGGCCGGCAACGGCGGCCCGCTCGGCCGGACGCCGGATGTGGCGCCGAATATCCGGCAAACGCTCGCGCGTGTGCCGGCCGATGCGTTCACGATCGCGCTGGCGCACAATCCGGCGCTGTGGCCGCAGCTGGCCGAGCGCGGCGTGCGACTCACGCTCAGCGGCCACACCCACTACGGCCAGTTGTCAATTCCGCACATGCAATGGAGCCTCGCGTCGTTGTTTCTTGAGCACGCGATGGGGACGCACGCGCGCGGGCAGTCGGTGCTGTATATCAGCCCGGGGACGAACTACTGGGGACTGCCGCTGCGGATCGGCGCGCTTCCCGAGGTCACGGTCGTGACGCTTCGGCGTGGCCGCGTCAATGCTGAGGCGACTGCGGGAGCGCTCTCAGCTCCGCGAGCCGAGGAATTCCCGTCCATGCCATGAGGGCGCGCTCCGTGTCCGGCCCGTTCTTTTCGAGCCAGGCGCTCATCTCGTTGCCGGCTTTGGCGCCGTACACGCGCTTTGAGTGGACAACAGACACCCGACGGCCCTCGTGGACCAGAAAACGGGCGAACACGGCCTCGAGAAACTCCGGCGTGCCGAGAACGGCGACTGTTAGATGCTCGGCCTCGCTTTTGTCAGTGCGCGGCTTCGAATCGGTTCGAACGATCTTTCCCGTCTGCTGATAGTTGCCGAGCACCTGATTAGCGATTTCCGCCAGCTGCTCGCCGGTTCGCGCCGATTCGTACACGTTGACGGTGACCATACTGATCCACCTGGTCAGGTCCTCCTCACCCTTGGGGGTGAACTCGTGCTGGCCGCCTTTCGACCAGCGATGGATGTAATCGCTGCCGGCGAAGGGCACCGTGAGGGGCGTCGATGGCTGACCGAATGCGTTGGCAGAGAGCAGAAACAGGAAGGAAAGGACGAAACGGGTCGTCGGGGGCACGAAGAGGTAGGTTAGCAGCTTTACGGACAGGGAGATCGGGAGATCAGGGGAGACGAATTTCCTCCCCGAACTCCTGATTTCCCTGTTCTCTGGTCACGAGACGATCGCCCGCATCCTCTGGAACAATCCGCTAAACAGCTCCGCCCACGTGGTGGCTACCTGCCCGACGAAAGAGGGCCGCTCGCGTGTGGCCGCTGGTGTATGGGGAGAAACCTCGATCGTGAGATCGCTTGGTGAATCGCTTGCAGCCCACCACTCTTCGGCTATCTCCTCGACCGGGCGAATCGCGATGATCTCGGCGGTGACCGACGGCGTCAGCGGCGTCAGCATGTCGGCAACGGGAGTGGAGGCGATGATGTTGGCGCCGGGCATCTCAGCCGCGACGGCTTTCGCGTAAACCTCCGTGAAGTGTCCGAGGCGCGCGGGATGCGGTACGACGTGAAACACGAGCTGCTGGCGCTCGCCAATCACGAGCAGGTCGCCCGCCGCTTGCATCCGGCGGAGGACGTTGCGAATCTCGTACACCGTCTTGAGCGGCGTGTTCAGCAGCGCGATGTCCACGGCGAGCCCCATCGTGTGCGTGGGAACCGACGTCCTGGCGTTTCGATTGGTGGTTTTGAGTATTTCCTGATACTCGCGGTGCCGGACCAGACTGGTGATTTCGAGCGGTCCTGAGGTGATGCGCGACGCGATGTCGAGCAGCGCGCCGATCGTTTCGGGACGTGCGGAGAGATAGGTGCTCTGGTTGTCCAGATCCTTTTCGGCAATCGGCGACACGCCCTCGACGCGCGGCTTGAGATTGAAGCGCGCGGGATCGGCAGGGAGCGGCACCAGGCCGCCGTTCGCCAGCGCCCCTTCGAGAGACGCGTACTGATCGAGCACCAGCAGGTCCATGTGCTGGCGGTACACCTTCGTGATCGCCGCCGACGCCTGCGCGCTTTCGGGCGCAAGCGAGGCCATCATCTTGTCCAGCGCCTTCATGAACGCCGGTCCGTCGGCGACCGTGCCGGCGGCGGCAAACTGCGGAGACACAACGAGCAAGACCATCAGGCTGAGGGCTCGAATGGCACACACTCCTGAGCTGAAAAAAAAGGTTCGATCGAGTGTAACAGACGCCGCCGGTCTGTCCAGCGCGGCTGATTTACGTCGGAAGCGCTACACTCCTGATGAATGCGAGTGAATCTCGCGCCGCGTTCCTGGCCCCTTGCTGTTGCCGCACCGCTTGCCGCCCAGCCAGCGTCCACGACCTGCACTTACGAACTCGTTCGTACCAAAACACCGCGCACTCTGCAACGCTTTGCGTGCGGGCAAACGGCGGTCGACGCGGACGCGGCCGAGTGCACCGTGGCTGAAGACCACGATGGTGCAAGCGGCCTGGGCCGCCGCACGCGCGAAAGACACCTATTTTCACGCGCAATTCGCACGCCTCAAGAGTCG
>JBKPAJ010000134.1:0-16072 GCA_046726375.1 Acidobacteriota bacterium | reverse complement strand
ATAATTCCCGGGCGGGGCATCCCGGCTCGCGGCGTTGCTTCTCCCTTGCATATGCCCAATATGCGCGGTCGGCGCGCCTTGCGATCCGGGCGCCGCGCTCCGGGACTTATGCAACGCCTCTCGTTTCCAGGGGACTAGCGTCGCGCGGCTTCGTATTTCGCGATGTCGGACTCGTACTGCAGGATCAGACCGATATCGTCGAGCCCTTCGAGCAGACGTTGGCGGGCACCCGACTCGAACTGGAAGCCTTGGCTCAAACCATGCGCGTCGGTCACGCGCGTGTCTTCGAGGTCGATCGAGAGCTCGTAGCCGTCGATCTGTTGCGCGCGCTGCGCAATGGTCGCTACCGTCTCTTCCGGAAGGGCAAGCGGCAACAGCCCATTGGTGATGGCGTTGGCGCGAAAGATGTCCGCGAACGACGGCGCGATAACCGCTTTGAACCCGAAGTCCAACAACGCCCACGCCGCATGCTCTCGCGACGAGCCACAGCCGAAGTTTGGACCGGTGACCAGGATGGACGCCCCCGCGTATCGCGGCTCGTTGAGCGCGAACGACGCGTTGGCGGAGCCGTCGGCCGCGGTGCGCCAGTCGTAGAAGAGGAACGGCCCGAATCCCGTTTTCTCGAGGCGCTTCAAAAACTGCTTGGGGACGATCTGATCCGTGTCGATGTCGCGCCGTACCAGCGGTGCCACGCGCCCGTGATGCTTGCGAAAGGCTTGCATCAGCGGTAGTCCCACTCGCGCACGTCGGCGAAATGGCCGCGGATGGCGGCGGCGGCAGCCATGGCGGGGCTTACGAGGTGCGTTCGTCCGCCACGTCCCTGCCGGCCTTCGAAGTTGCGGTTGCTCGTCGATGCCGACCGCTCACCCGGTTTGAGGATGTCGGGGTTCATGCCCAGACACATCGAGCAGCCCGGCTCGCGCCACTCGAATCCCGCCTCTTTGAACACGCGATCGAGCCCTTCTTTCTCTGCCGCGGCTTTCACGCGCTGTGATCCAGGAACGACGAGCGCCTGCACGCTGCTGCTGACGTGATGCCCGCGCGCAATGCGAGCGGCCGCGCGCAGGTCCTCGAGACGCGCGTTGGTGCACGAGCCGATGAACACGCGGTTCACGAAAACGTCCGTGATCGGCGTACCGGGCTCGAGCGCCATGTATTCGAGTGCACGTTCCATCGCGCTGCGCTCGATGGCGTCGGCGGCCTGTTCGGGATCAGGAACTGCGCCGCCGACGGGCACGACCATGTCGGGACGAGTGCCCCAGGTGACGAGCGGCACGAGCTCGCTGACGTCGATCGGCACATGCCTGTCGAAGTGCGCGTCCGGATCGCTTTTCAGCTGTCGCCACTCGGTCACAGCGGCGGGCCAACGCACGTCCGCGGGAGCAAATCGCCGCCCCGCGAGATACGTCAGCGTGACATCATCCGGAGCGATCAGCGCAGCGGTCGCGCCCGCTTCGATGCTCATGTTGCACAGCGTCATCCGCTCTTCCATCGACAGCGCCGCAACGAGCGTGCCGGCGAACTCGATGATGTGGCCGGTGCCGCCCGCCATGCCGAGGTGTGACACGACTGCAAGCGCAACGTCTTTGGCGCTCACACCCGGTGCGAGCGCTCCGTCCAAACGGAGGAGCAACGATTTCGGCCTGCGGCGCACGAGACACTGCGTGGCGAGCACTTGTTCTACTTCCGTCGTGCCGATGCCAAAAGCAAGAGCGCCGAACGCGCCGTGTGTCGTGGTATGACTGTCGCCGCACACGATGGTCATGCCTGGCTGCGTCAGTCCAAGTTCCGGGCCGATCACATGGACGATCCCCTGCTCGGCGGAGTCGAGATCGAAAAACGGAACACCGAACGCGGCGCAGTTTCTACGCAGTGCCTCAATCATGGCGCGCGCCAGCGCGTCGGTGATCGGCAGGTGCCGGGCCGTCGTCGGCACGTTGTGATCGACTGTCGCGACGGTGCGATCAGGCCGGCGCACTCGGCGGCCGGCTGCAGCCAACCCGCTGAACGCCTGCGGCGAGGTGACCTCGTGAATGAGGTGAAGATCGACGTAGAGCAGCGACTGGCCGTCGTCCATGTCGCGGACGACGTGTCTTTCCCAAAGACGATCTAACAGGGTCTTCGCTGCCAATTCGGGTTCCTACGTTCCGGAGTTCCTAAGTTCCCAAGTTCCGAGGTTCCGAGGTTCCGACGTTCGGAACATCTTACACGGCGTGATACGAGCGGCGATGATCGATCAGTTCGGCGAGTGTGTGTTCGACCGCTTCGCCGACTTCATTCGTCGTCGACGCTCGAGCCGTGCCGGCGAGGTCCGCTGGACGGAAGCCGATGTCGAGCACGTGCTGAATCGCTTCGTCTACCAGCGCCGCCTCGAGTGTCAATTCCGCGGTGTAGCGGAGCAGCATCGAGACGCACCCGATCGCGCCCAGGGGATTGGCGCGATTACGGCCGGCGATGTCGGGCGCAGAGCCGTGCACCGGCTCGTACAGATCGACCGCGCCGCCGATCGACGCCGAGGGTAACATCCCGATCGATCCGGCAACCGCCGCGGCTTGATCGCTCAGGATGTCTCCGAACAGGTTTTCTGTAACGATGACGTCGAAGTGAAGGGGGTCGAGGGCGAGCCGCATCGCACACGCGTCAACGTACATGTGCTCGACGCGTACGTCCGGGTACTCACGCGCGATTTCAGTGACCGTGGCGCGCCATAGCTGCGACGTTTCGATGACGTTGGCCTTGTCCACCGACGTCAGCAGCCCGCGCCGCGATCGCGCCTCTTCGAACGCGACCCGCGCGATCCGGTCCACTTCGTCGCGCGTGTAACGCATCGTATTGAACGCTTCCGACGGGCGTAAACCTCGCGGCTCGCCGAAATACAGCCCGCCCAGCAGCTCACGGACGATCAGAATGTCGGCGCCGCGAACTTTTTCCGGTCGATACGGAGTGGCGTCGACGAGCGCGTCCTCGCACCGCGCCGGACGAAGGTTGGCGAACGCGCCAAGCGCGCGGCGCAGCTTGAGCAGTCCCGCCTCCGGGCGCTCCGCGGCCGGCGCCTGCTCGAACGACGGATCGCCCACGGCGCCGAGCAGTACAGCGTCGCTTCCGAGGCAGGCTTCTAACGTTGAATCCGGCAGGGGCGAGCCATGTCGCCGAATCGCGGACGCGCCGATTGCATACTCGCCGAGGACGAGATCGACGCGTGCCGCGTCGGCAACCGTGCTGAGCACACGCACTGCATGATGAATGACTTCGGGACCGATACCGTCGCCAGGCAGTACCGCAATCTTCAATGCCACTGCTGCTGTCCCCTCGACGCGCCCTGACTTGTCGCAAGCCAGGCGGCGTCACTCGATTCGGCGAGGACTGCCTGTTTGACGTGATGATCCTCGATCGTCTTGACCGAATCGGCCAGTGCGACCAGCCGCGCATAGACGCGCGAAAGCGCCTCGGGTCGCAACCGGTAGCCGAGCGCGCGGCAACGCGCGTCGACACCGCGTGTCCCTGAGTGTTTGCCGAGCACGATGCGTGTCCCCGGCGCACCGACGCTTTCCGGCTGCAGAATTTCGTAGGTCAATGGGTTCTTGAGCACGCCGTCCTGGTGAATGCCGGCCTCGTGCGCAAAGGCGTTGGCGCCCACGATGGCCTTGTTCGGCGGTACGGGCACGGACACGATGTCGCTGAGCAGACGGCTCGTAGCATGAAGCTCGGGGGTGCGGATCGAGGTCTCATAGGCAAGACGGTCGCGCCGTACATGCAACGCCATCACGATCTCTTCGAGTGCGGCGTTACCGGCACGTTCGCCGATACCGTTGATCGTGCACTCCACCTGACGCGCGCCGGCCTGCACGGCGGCAAGCGAGTTCGCGACGGCCAGGCCGAGATCGTCGTGACAGTGCGCCGAGAGCACCACATCTTTGCCAACGCGCAACCGAACAGCAGCGAAAATGCGATGGATGTCTTCGGGCAGCGCGTATCCGACGGTGTCGGGCAGGTTCACCGTGGTTGCGCCGGCGCAAACCACTGCGTCTGCGACTTCACACAGGAAGTCGATATCAGAACGGGTGGCGTCCTCAGCCGAAAACTCCACGTCATCCACGTAAGTCCGCGCCAGGGCGACCGCCTCGGCGGCTTGCGCTATGCATTGCGCGTGGTCGATTCGGAGTTTGTCGCGAAGGTGGATGTCGGAGGTGGCGAGGAAGACGTGGATGCGGGGGTGGGCGGCTGGGATCACGGCGGCGGCGGCCCGCTCGACGTCGCCGCGGCACGCTCGTGCCAGCCCCGCGACAATCGGCCGGCGAATGTCGCGGGCAATCGCGGAGACCGCTTCGAAGTCTCCGTCCGACGCAATGGGAAAGCCTGCTTCGATGACGTCCACGCCGAGACGATCGAGCTGCGCTGCAAGCCGCACCTTCTCCGCGGCCGTCATGCTGAATCCCGGCGCCTGCTCGCCGTCGCGCAAAGACGTGTCGAATATGCGCACCCGTGCCACGTCGCCCATAGGGCAGATAGTGTGGGCTGACGGGTGTCATAAAGCAAATTGATAAACATTCTGAGCGAATTACATTACGTTATAAGCCGTGGATCTGTTTCAGCTGGAAGCCTTTGTCGCCGTCGTCCGCGAGGGCAGCTTTTCCAAGGCCGCCAAGGCGCTCTACCGGACCCAGCCCGCGATTAGCCAGATCATCAAGCGCCTCGAGGACGAAATCGGCCAGCCCTTGTTCGACCGCTCCAGCCGGCGCGGTGTGCTGACCGACGCCGGGCAGGTGCTGTTCGACCACGCCGAGCGCCTCCTCAATTTCCGGTCGCAAACGATGTCTGCCCTGGACGACGTCCGCCATCTGCGGCGAGGGCAGTTGATCATCGCCACCAACGAGTTGACCTGTCTGTATCTCCTGCCGATGCTGCATGAATATCGCCGGCTCTATCCGGCGGTGCGATTGTCGATTCGGCGCGCTCTTGCCAGCCGGATTCCGGCCGAAGTCCGCGACTACGGCGCCGAGTTCGGTGTGGTCACCTATCACCCCGTCGATCACGGGCTCGAGTCAGTGGTGGTCTACCGCGATGAGCTGGCGTTTGTCGTGCCGCCCACGCACGCCTTCGCGCACCGTACGGAGGTGAGCATCAAGGAGCTCGGTGGGGAGGGATTTGTCGCACACCACGTGACGTCGCCGTACCGCGCGAAAGTTGTCGACACGTTCAAAAAGCGCCGTGTCCAGCTGCAGATGCCGGTTGAGATGCCGACCATCGATGCCATCAAGAAATTCGTCGCCGCCGGCAACGGTGTGGCGCTCCTGCCTGCCATCGCGGTTGAAACCGAACTCGCACGCGGCGATCTCGTTCGCATCCTTGTGCCGGAGCTTGCGTTCGAGCGGCCGGTGCGACTTGTGTATCGAACCGGCGGCACGCTCTCGCAATCCGCTCGCGCGTTTCTTGCGGTCGCCGAGGCGCACGCGACAAAACGAAGAGGACGCTTCGCCTTTCAGCGAGAGTAAGATGCGCCGATGTTGCAGGACATTCGTCTGGCGCTTCGTACCTTCAGCCGTCAACGTGGTTTCGCAACAGCCGCCCTCCTGACATTGGCTCTCGGCATCGGCGCGACGACCGCAATCTTTTCCGTCGTCTACGGCGTCCTGCTGCGACCGCTGCCGTTTCCCGATCCCGATCGCCTTGTCCAGCTGTCAGAAGTGGTTCCCGGCGGCACTCCGGCGTTGCCGGGCGCGACGTGGATCAGCAATCTCACGCTCTACGCATGGGAGCCGCACCGCACCACGCTCGAGGCGATCGCAAACTTCAGCGCAGGAACCTCCACCGTCGGTCTCGATCGGCCGCGTCGCGTCGGCCGCGGCGTGGTCGGAGCGCACTTCTTCGAGGTGCTCGGCGTCCAGCCGTTGCGTGGTCGTTTCTTCGCAGAAGATGATGCGTTGCCAGGTGCGCCGCCAACAGTCGTGCTGAGTTACGAGATGTGGCGCGACGAGTTCGGCGGCGACGCTGGTGCACTCGGACGCACGATCACGATCGACGAGCGCCCGCACCAAATCATCGGCATTGCGCCGCCGGGTATTCCACTGCCCGAGCCTGAGGCAAGGTTCTGGACTCCGGAGCGAGTCACACCCCCGACTACGCCGGATAGTCGCGACGTACGAGTGAGTGGCACGCGCGCGGTCGCCCGGCTTGCGCCGGATGCCACGACCGGGCAAGCCGCGGCTGAAGGAACCGCCGCGGCACGGTCAGTTGCGCGCCCGCTCGCTGCCGAGATGCTGTTCGGCAAGGGTGGTCCGGTTGAAATCCGCGTGCGAACGCTGAGCGATCAGATGACGGGACGCGTCCGGCCGGCGCTTGTCGTGTTGTTTGGCGCGGTTACGGTGCTGCTCTTGATTGCCTGCGCAAACGTCGCCAACCTGTTTTTGTCGCGTGGTGTATCGCGTGAACGGGACATCGCGGTTCGCGTTGCCATGGGCGCGCAGCGCGGACGACTCGTCCGTGAGCTGCTGACCGAGAGCGTCGTGATCGCCGTGCTGGGCGGTGCATTGGGTGTCGCGCTGGCCTGGACGCTCGTGCGTGCGCTCGCTTTCAGCGCTCCCGCCAACTTCCCGCGCCTCGACGCGGTGCAACTGGACTGGCGCGCGCTAGCGGTCGCTCTCATCGCGTCCGTTGTCGCTGGTTTGCTTTCCGGCGCGATGCCCGCGGTGCGAGGTGCGCGTCCCGATCTCCTGCCGGCGCTGCGAGAGGGGATCGGCGCATCGAGCAGCCGTCGTATCGCGTTCGTCCGACGCATGCTGCTCGTGGCAGAGGCCGCGCTTGCCGTCCTTGTGCTGATCGCCGCCCTGCTTCTGGGCCGCAGCTTCATCAATTTGATCCGGACGGAAGCCGGCTACGACGCCGCCGGCGTTCTCACCGCACGCATCTACTTACCGGGAGCATCACGAAGTCAGGCGCAAACGGACGGATTCGGAGACGAGTTGCTCGCGCGTCTACGCGCGCTGCCGGGAATCGTGTCGGCTGGCGCGTCGAACATGGTGCCGCTCGGTCAGATGAGCGCGGTCTCAGGCTTCACCATGCCGCTGCCGGGGCGTGAAGCCGTCACCGCACGCGCGCTGACCTACGTCGTCACTCCTGGCTACGCGGAGACGTTGCGGCTGCGCCTTCGGAAAGGCCGGCTCCTCGAAGACCGCGATCGCGCGTCAGGTGTCCAGATGATGATGGTCAACGAAGACTTCGTGCGCACGTTCCTTTCCGGCATCGAACCAATTGGCATGCGCTTTCCGCGGATTTTCGCGACGGGTGAGGGAAGTGCGGAGATCGTCGGCGTCGTCGGGAACGTTCTCAAGGACAGCCTCGATCAGCAACCGCAGGCCGAGGTCTACGTGCTTGCGGGCGGTGGCGCGGCTATTCGTCGTGAAATCAATGTTGTATTGCGCGGCACGGCAGACCCGTCCGCGTACGCGCAACAGGTTCGCCGTGTCGTCAGCGAATTGTGGCCCGACGCGGCAGTCGACAACGTCAGGCCGCTTGCCGAGCAGCTGTCTCAGTCGGTCGCACAGCCGCGCTTTGCGGCGACGGTGCTCGGTGCGTTTGCGGCCCTGGCTCTTCTGCTCGCCGCCGTCGGTCTCTATGGTGTGCTCTCCTACACCGTTGCACGGCGGCAACGAGAGATCGGCGTGCGCAGCGCCCTGGGCGCGAGCCGGAGACGTCTCGTCGGCATGGTGCTGCGGGAGGGGCTGTCGGTGGCGGTGGTCGGGTTGGTTGTCGGCATGGCATCGGCCGCGGCATTGACGCGATTGATGCAGACGCTGCTGGTGGAAATACAGCCGCTCGATCCAGTCTCGTTCGCAGCAGCGCCGATGACGCTGCTCGTCGTCGCGCTGATTTCATCCGCGATTCCCGCGCGCCGTGCGGCGGCCACGGATCCCGCGCTGGCGCTGCGCCAGGAATAAGCCTGGATCGTCGCTTGCACCGCCCTGGGATTGTGGAGGTGCCGTCCATGATCCGGCTTGACTCGCCAACTTCTCGTGTCCTCGCCGGCGCCTCGGCAGTTGGTGCAGCATGGTTAGCCGCGCGCCGCCTGAGCCGGCCTCGCTACTCCTTCCGCGACTGCACGATCCTCATAACCGGCGGGACACGCGGCCTGGGCTTTGGCATTGCGCGACTTTTTGTCGGCGAGGGCGCGCGCGTCTGGCTGATCGCCCGGTCCACCGAAGAGTTGTCGGAGGCGGCCGACGAGCTCACTGCGCGAGGCGGATGGGTTCGCAGCGTCTGCGCCGACATCCGCCGGCCCGATCATGTGAGCCGCGTCATCGATACGGTCACGGGATCCGGCGATCTGATCGACGTCCTTGTCAACAACGCAGGGATCATCGAAGTGGGTCCGGTAGAGCACGCCAAGATCGACGACTTCCAGGACGCGCTCGCCACGCATTTCTGGGGCCCACTCGATCTCATTCGTGCCAGCCTGCCGCACATGCGACGCAACGGCGAAGGGCGCATCGTCAACATCGCATCGATTGGCGGACGGGTCGCGGTTCCGCATCTTGCCGCGTATACGGCGAGCAAATTCGCGCTCGTTGGTCTGTCCGAGACGCTGCGCGCCGAACTGAAGAAGGAAGGGGTCCTCGTGACGACGGTGACGCCTGGTCTGATGCGCACCGGCTCGTACGTGAACGCAAAGGTGCGCGGCCGGCACGCCGACGAGCTTCGCTGGTTCACGGCAATGAGCGCCACGCCGTTGACTTCGATGCGCGCGGATCGCGCCGCGCGGATGATTGTCGAAGCGTGCCGGCGCGGCCGTGCAACGCTGACGCCCGGGGTTCAGGCGCGTGCAGCCGTTCTTCTGAACGCGATCGCGCCAAACCTGTTTGCTTCGATCAACGCAGCTGCCGACAGCGTGCTGCTACCGCGTCCGTCGGCGAGCACACAGGGCGATCTCGCGCGCGAAGGGACTCAGGTCGATCCAGGTGTGGTGAAGAGGCTGCTTCCGAAGCGCACGAGGCAGAAGTACCATCAGCCACAGCCCGCATGGAGCTGACGGATGACCGAGCCCGCGCGGCAATCATGAGCGACCTGGCTTCGCCCGTTCTCGATCAGACGACTCATCGCCCGTGGCCTGTACCATCGCGGCCGTGGGCCGGCCATATGCGCTGGGTCGATCTCGCGTTCCTGCACTGGCGAGTCGATCCCGAACTGTTGCGATCGCTCATCCCGCCGAAATTCGAGCTCGAGACATTCGACGGCGCCGCCTGGCTGGGGGTCGTGCCGTTCCGGATGGAAGACGTGCGGTTGCGCTTTTCGCCGGCCATTCCAGGGACGAGCGCGTTCCCCGAATTGAACGTGCGCACGTACGTCCGCTATGGTGAGCGCTCTGGCGTCTGGTTCTTCAGTCTCGATGCAGGCAGTCGTTTGGCCGTCAGAGGTGCGCGGCTTCTCTACAATCTCCCGTACTACGACGCGACGATGTTCGTGCGTTCGGAGAAGGAGCGAATCTTGTACGAGAGCACGCGCGCACACGCGGGCGCGCCGCCTGCCAAGTTTGCGGCATCGTACGCCCCAGTTGGTGCCGTGTATCACGCGTCGCCGGGAACGCTCGATTACTTTCTCGTCGAGCGCTACTGTCTGTTCCTGGTGAGCCGCTCGGGCGAGCTCGGATGTCTCGACGTTCACCATTATCCATGGCCGCTGCAGCCGGCTGAGGCACGGATCGAGGTCAACACCATGGCGGCCGCAGCCGGCGTCACGCTGCCGAACGAGCCGCCACTCGTGCATTTTGCCAAACACATCGAGGTCATCGCCTGGAAGCGGCAACCCCTCTAACCCCTCAATTCACCTGAGTTGCGCAGCGTGGCATCGAAGTGATCCGACCGTATGGGCGCAGAACGGGCCGCTTTCGCGCGGTTGCGCCGTTGGCGCTATCCACTCAAGTGAGCTCCGGCGAGCTCCGGGTTTAGGCGCGACTACAATGAGCGCATGACGCGCGCTCAGCGTTTCGCCGACTTACCGGTTCGGATCGAACAGCGCGAAATCACGGTCGACGGACGCGGCCAGACCTACGGTTTGCTCATCCCGAAAGCGGCAGCGGAATCAAGCGGCTATCCGATGATCGTCGGCCTTCATTACCACTCGCCGACGCCCGGACTGTCACCCTATTTCGGTCTCGGCTTTGTCGGTCAGCTCGTGCTTCCTGCGCTGCAGGATCTCAACGCCATTCTCGTCGCTCCCGACGCGCCCGACGCGACGTGGACCACGCCGATCAGCGAACGACTCGTCTCGGCGGTCGTGACGGAAGTCAGGAAAGAGAATTCAATCGACGCGCGGCGCACGCTTGTCACCGGCTTCAGTATGGGAGGCGCCGGCGCCTGGGCAATGGCGTCGACGCGCGCTGACCTGTTTCGTGGTGCGGTTATCATCGCTGCGGCGCCGCCGCCAGAGACGAAACCGGCGATGCCGGTCTATGTGATTCACAGCCGGCGCGACGAAACGCAGCCCTTTGACGCGGCTGAAAAGGCCGTGCACGCCCTTGAAACCGCCGGCGCGAGCGTCGCGTTTGCCGCCGTCGAAGACGCGCCGCATGACGATGTGACGCAATATATCGAGCCGTTACGGTCGGCGATTCCGTGGATTCGGAAGATTTGGTCGTGAGCGGAGAAAAACATGGTCCCATTGATGTCTCTTTGGATACCGATACTCGCCGCGGCGGTCATCGTGTTCCTCGCGAGTTTCATCCTGCACATGGTTCTCCCCTTTCATCGTGCTGACATGCGCAAGGTGCCGAAGGAGGACGAGTTCGTGGAGGCGATGCGGCGCTTGAACATCCCGCCGGGCGACTACGGCGTGCCGCATGCCAGTTCTCCGGCCGCAATGAAGGATCCGCGGTTCGTCGACAAGTTGCGCACCGGGCCGATCGTGTTCATGACGGTAACGCCAGGCCGCGCGCCCAGCATGACCGGCAGTCTCATCATGTGGTTTGTGTTTTGTGTCGTGGTGAGCGTGCTTGCTGCTTACATCACCGGCCGCGCTCTGCCACGCGGCGCCGAGTATCTCGAAGTGTTCCGCTTTGCCGGCTGCACGACCTTCGTTGCCCACGCAATGGGCCAGTTTCCTGCTTCAATCTGGTACCAGAGAAACTGGGGGACGACGCTGCGCCACGCCATCGATGGGCTCATCTACGGACTGCTCGCGGGAGGAACGTTCGGCTGGCTGTGGCCACGGTAGAGCTCCATCCGTGTGCCATCTGCGTTTTATCTGCATCCATCTGCGGTTATCTGCGTTCAACCTAACTGCGCCTCATCTGCGGACCCATCCGCGTTCAACCTAATCTGCGTCTCATCTGTGCCCATCTGCGTTCAACCCAATCTGCGTCTCATCTGCGTCCATCTGCGTTCTGCTCCATCTGCGTCCATCTGCGTCACCTAATCTGTCTCATCTGCGTTCATCTGCGTTCAACCTAATCTGCGTCTCATCTGTGTCCATATGCGTTAATCAATCTGCGTCTCATCTGCGCCCATCTGCGTTCCACCTGATCTGCTCCATCTGCGTCTGCGTCCAACCTGATCTGCGGTCATCCGTGTCCTGGCGTGGAATCTGCACCTTTCCACCGACATGCGTATTCTGAGCCTTGTCTTCGTCGCAGGTCTCACGAGCGCATGCGCCAGCGCTGAAGCCAGTCGCCAACCCGTGTACGTCGACATGGACAATGTCGACCTGCACGTTTCACCCGATGTCACGCTGCATGTCCATCACCTTCGCGGCAGATTCGTGCCGGCCGGCACGCGCCCGCCGTACCTTGATAGCAAGCAGTCGTACAGCGTCGCCGTCGACAGCGGCGAGATCGCGCTCGATCTCGCGTCGCTCAACGCACTGATGGCGCGTACGCTCGGCGGGGACAACTCGAACATCGAGAAAGTCAACCTCTCGATCGGCGAAGATGCAACGCTGCGTCAGAAAGGCGTGATCGACTCGGCGATCAACCTCCCGTTTAGCGCAAAGAGCACCGTTTCGGTCACCGAAGACGGCCGCATTCGCGTGAGCACCAAGTCGGTCAAGGGGTTTGGCGTGCCGATGAAGCCGCTGATGAAGCTGTTCGGTCTCGAGATGGACGACTTGCTCAAGGTCAAACCGGGGCACGGCGTTGTTGTCGCCGACAACGACCTGATTCTCGATCCCGCCGGTCTCATACCCGCTCCGGCCATCCGCGGCCGCTTGACTGAGGTCCGGATCGACGGCGACTATTTAGTGCAGACGTTTGGCGCGGGCAGCGGCAAACCGGTCGCATCGCGCCCGCTCGCGCCCAATCACATCTACTGGCGGGGGTCGCAACTGTCGTTTGGCAAGTTGACGATGACCGACACGGATCTCGAGCTCGTCGATCTCGATCCGAAAGATCCGTTCGACTTCTCAGCCGATAACTGGAACAAGCAGCTGGTGGCGGGCTATTCGAAGACGCTGCCAAATCGGGGACTCAAAGCATTCATGCCGGACTTTGCGGATCTTCGCTGAATCGATCAGCGATCAGCTGTCCACCTATCAGCTATCGGCTATCAGCTGTCAGCTATCAGCTGTCAGCGTCAGCCAAGATGCTGACAGCTGACAGCTGAAAGCTACATCGTCAGCGTCAGAATCCGTACCTCAGGTTCAACTGCGCCGTCCGCGTCGGACTTTCGTCTGACGTTGCAGTGAGCTGCAGGAATGTCGCCAGCCGCCGATCGCTCGCGCCGCCGGTGGTGGCCGGGTCCTGCACCGGCCGGGCGAAGTTCGGCTCGTTGGTGAGGTTGAAGATGTCGAGGAACGCGTCGATCGTGCGTCCTCCCGCGAGTCGAATACGGTAGCCGGCCCGGAAATCGACGCGCTGGAAATTCGGCCCGCGGGCGCCGTTGCGGCCGCCCTTGTAATCAACCGGGTACGCGTTAGGCTCGGTGCCGCTGTAGCTGCCGGCAGGCAGATACTCGTTGGTTGTAAAACCATTTCGGTCGAGATCGAAAGTCGAATCGATGAGCGAGAACGGTATACCGCTTCGAGCGCTGTACACCCCGCTCACCTTGAGGCCGCGGGTTCTCGGCACATCGTACGTTCCAGTGATCGTCAGAATGTGCGGCCTGTCGACGTCCGTGGGACCGATCTCGTTGTCGAGATTCAAGTCGGCGCCGAACTGCGACCGCGCAGGGTCGGCCTGCCCGGTGGGCAGATTGCCGCGCCCGCGCGAGTAGGCGTACGAAAGCCGCCCCTGCCAGTTGTTGGCGTAGCGCTTCGTCGCCGACACCTGCACCGTGTGGTAGTTGATCCACCCTTCGTTGACCAGTGTGACGACGCTGGCTGCCCAATCGCCAACATTCCCGATCAGAGGGTTCAAGCGGCGCAGCATGCTCGTCGCCAGCGTCGTGTCGCGCACCCCCGGATTCAGCTCTTTCAGCACATATTGCCCGCGCTGCTCAGACCGGATGAAATCCACGCCGATTGCGGCGGTGGGACCGAGCTGACGCTCGTACCCCAGGCTGTATTGGCGGGCGAAGGCGTTTTTCCGGTCGGGGTTGTCGAACCGAACGGTCCCGCCATTCTTGGTGATCGTGCCGGGTGGGTAGAGTGCATCGAGCGCAGCGCGATTGATCACCGGCCCGTTCACGAGGAACGGGTTGGTGGGGAAGTTGCCGGCGCGCGGGCCGGGATCGGCTTGGTTTGTGGGAAAGTTCACGCTGAACGACGGTGAGTAGTAGGCCTGCGTTCCAAACATTCCGGTGAGAAACGTATACGACGTGCGCTGATAGAACAGGCCAAAGCCTCCTCGCACCGCAGACCGCGCGGCGTCGTCGAGCGCCCACGAGAAACCAATGCGCGGCGAGATGTTGTTCATGTCGCTCGGGTAATCACTGCGGTCGGTGAATAACGGATTGTCCTGGTTGGGCGTCGGCAGAATCTCGAGGTCATAGCGCGTGCCAAGGCTCAGCGTCAGATTGTTGCCCAGTTTCCACTTGTCCTGCGCGAACATGCCGATGAAGTGGCCCTTCATCAGGAAGTTGAGCGCGTCCGGCACGCGCACCATCAGCCGCTCAGGATACGTGCGCGGATCGTTGGGATTGAACGGCTGATCGCTGGCGAAGCGGAACGTCCCGTTCATGTCGCCGTAATCTTCGATCCGCAGTGACGAGTAGAGATAGTTCACGCCGAACTTCAGATCGTGGTCGCCGCCCTTGTTGGGCAGGAACCAGGCAAACACGTTGTCGGCGCCGTACGCGACGTCCAGTCGCCGATTCGCGCGCTGGCTCTGTTGATCCTCGAAGCTGAGAAACACGAGGCGCGGCTGCAGGATTTTCTGGTTGTGCCCGTTGGTATTGAAGTTGGGATTGCCGAAGAAGACGTCTTCGCTGACCGCCGACACCCGGAACGTGTTGACTTTCGATGTGCCGATCACCGAGCTGAGATTCCCGACCACCGTCCAGTCGACGTCGGTTTCGGCTTCATGGCGCGGCGGCGTGTGGTTCTCCGCCTGAATCTGCAGCGGCTGCGGCGAGGTCTCGCGCAGCCAGCGGATGCCCCACGTGTTTGCCGAGTTCAGCTGGTGATCGCCGCGCAGGAACGTGTTCCATACGCGTGAGCGTTCGAAATCCGTGCGATTGAGGTCGGGCCGCGTCGGGATGTTCGTCGTGACGCCGGCGTCGAGCGCGATTCGTTCGAGGCTGAAGAAATAGTGTGCCTTGTCCCTGATGATCGGACCGCCGATCGTTCCGCCCCACTGCTGCTGCTTGGTCTCTGGTTCCTCGAGCCCTTCCTGGCGCGCGAAGTACTCTGTCGCCGCAAGCTTTTCGTCCTGGTGGAAGAAAAACGCGCTGCCGTGATACTGATTCGTGCCTTGCTTGGATACCGAGTTGACGATACCGCCCGAGGCCAGGCCGTACTCTGCGTCGAACTGGCTGGTGAGCAGCTGGAACTCCTGCACCGCTTCTACCGGCACGCGCGCCTGCGCGCCGCCGTTGCCGCCGTTGAACGTGTCGTTGTTGTTCGACCCGTCCATCGTGTAGTTGACGTTGCGGACGTTCTGGCCCGCGACGCTGATCGAGTCGGCCCCGAACGTCGTCGCCGAGATGGTCGCGACCACGCCCGGCAGCATCCCGAGGTACCCGGCAAAGTTGCGGTTGAACGACGGCGTGTCGACGAATTCCTGTGCCGTGATGTTGCCGCCGATCTCCTTCGAAGAGACGTCGACGAGCGGTGACTCCGCCGAGACGGTCACCGACTCAGTGATGCCGCCCACTTCGAGCTTGATCGCCACCTGCGCCGTCTTGCCGACTTCAATGCGCACGTCGCGTGCCTGATATTTCTTGAACGATGCGAGCTCGGCGCTGATCTCGTACACGCCAGGCGTCATCGCGCTGAAGAAGAAGGTCCCGTCGCCGCCGCTGACCGTCTCGCGAAAGAGCCCGCTCTCCTGATGCCTGAGCACGATGGCGACGCCAGGCAGCGCCGCACCCTGCTGATCGGCCACCTGCCCGCGAAGGTCGCCGGTGCCTTGCTGCGCCGAGGCGCCCGGCGCATAGAGAAGCGTGAGAGCCACGAAAGACACAAACAGCCGTCTCATGTCGTCTCCTCCTCAAAAACATCCGAATGGCGCGACGTCGGAGTGGCAGAACTCTGTGATGTCAGAGCACGAAAGTCAAGAGCCAGAAACCAGAAAACTGGGCCCGAATCCGGTCCCTGGCCTGAGCTGGTGTGATTGCAGATTTGGGATTGTTGACCTATTGATTGAAGGATTTGCGGTTCGAAATCGCCCAATCGAATCTCCAATCTACGATCTCACCTCTGCAATCTCACATCTGCAACTCACCTCTGCAATCTCACCTCTGCAATCTCACCGGCTCACTAAAACAGATACTTCAGCTCGAGCCGCATCTCACGCCGGTTCTGCCACTGGTCCGGCAGCCCGAAGCGCGGATCTGGGCGATATGTGGTCGGCGCCGCGTTGGCCATCGCCACCGGATCGAACGTCCCGCCGAAGAACGCGTCATTCGTCACGTTAAACGAATCGCGATAGCGAGTCGTGAACAGGCGCGTGACGATCTCCTGATCGAACAGATTCTCGATGTTGAGGCCGAGA
>JBKPAJ010000133.1:0-14728 GCA_046726375.1 Acidobacteriota bacterium | reverse complement strand
CGAATATGGGTTTGTGCGGTTTGATCTTTGGCGTCGATCGCGAGCGCCTCGATCGTGGCAAGGTGCAGGTCTGCCATCTCCTGCACATGGCGGCGTTCGTCCTCCATGCGGCCCATGTAGATCTTGTAGCTCTTGTAGGTGAGGATGATCGGCGCGACCAACAGAAGCGCGAGCCACCACAGGCCCGATCCCAGCAACACCCATTGGGCCGCGGCGGCGACGCCGGCGCCAACGAAATAGCTCGGACCGCTCCACCGGAAATTCTGATTCCACACGCGTAAGACCGACTGACGCGTTGCCAAGCCGATCGCTCCGGCGATCAGCGCGGTGTTGAGCGTGAAATAGATCATCGCCGCGCCGACGAGGGGCCGCGCCATGCCTGCAGCGGTCGCGCCCATTGTCCCGGCATGCCCCCCAGCTCTAAAAACACCCAGCCCGCCGCCTGTACTGTGATCGCGAGGCACGCCATGCTGAAGAGCGTGCGATACCGCGGATTGCGCGCCTTCATCTTGAACGTACACTGGCTCCAAGCGCTTGCAACCGCGACGAGCATCGTCTCGTTGGCGCCGAGCATCAGCAACGCGAGGAAATCAACCGCGTAAGAAACCGAGAGCGTCGAACCGCTTTTAGCGAGCGGCAAGCTGACCTTGAATGCGGAAGTGATGGCGGAAAGGAGCAGCAACGCCGCGAAGAGAAGCGGCTGATCGAACGTCGAGCGCGGCGCCAGGAACGCAACCAGCAACGCTCCGATGACAATGACGGACGCGACGTACACGCGCGCCTTCCGGGGCAAAGAGCTCATCAGTTCGAAACGGTCGGAACCCAGGAAGCGTCAGGCAATCAACCGCCTCGGATGAGGCGGCGAACTCGGCGAGAATAGCTTACGTTCGAGTCGCAAACAAGGCGTAACTGCCGCAGGACTCCATCACGATGCAACCCCGTGCAATTATCACCAAATTACGAAACTGCAAGAGGTTGGCGTCAGTGAGCGGGCTGCGGACGCGTTCGTCGGCGGGCAGTTGTGGCCGCCGCGGGTTCGAGACCATACTCATCAATTTTCCGATACAGCGTGCCGCGACTAATGTCCAGAATTCGCGCGGCTTCGAGCTTGTTCCAGTGCACTGCCTCGAGCACTCGGATGATGTGGGCGCGCTCCGCATCGCGCAACGAGGGAAGGCGACTGCCGCTCTCTTCTTCGGGCCGCGCCACGCGGCCATGCAGGAATTCGATGTCGCTTTCGCGGATCACACGCCCCGGCGCAGAGAGCGCGGCGCGTGACACCGTGCTTTCCAGCTCCCGGATGTTGCCCGGCCAGTGATAGGTAGAGAGCAGGTCGAGGGCTTCAGTCGCAAACTGCTTGGCGTCGAGCGGCAACCCGTTGACCGCGCAATAGCGCGCCAAAAACCGATTGGCGAGAACGGGAATGTCGACAGCGCGTTCGCGAAGCGATGGGAGGCGGATCGCAAACGCGTTGATTCTGTAATACAGGTCTTCACGAAAGCGGCTTTCGCGCACGAACAAATCGAGCGGGCGATTGGTCGCCGAGATCAATCGGAAATCCACGGAGATCGATCGGTTACCGCCGAGACGCTCGAAACGCCGCTCTTCGAGCACGCGCAGCAACTTGGCTTGCGCAACGAGGGAGAGATCGCCGATTTCGTCGAGAAAGAGCGTGCCGCCGTTCGCCAGCTCCAGACGGCCCGGCTTTCGATCGTGCGCGCCTGTGAACGCGCCTCTTTCGTAGCCGAAGATTTCCGATTCGAACAGGGTGTCTGGCAGGGCAGCGCAGTTGACCGCTTGAAACCGCTCGGTTCCGCGGCGCGACAGCTCGTGGATCATCCGTGCCACGAGCTCTTTGCCGGAGCCGGTTGGTCCGAGAATCAGCACCGAAATGTCTGACTTGGCCGCGGTGCGGATCCACTCGAAGATGGCAACCATCTTCTCGTCGCGGCCGATCATTTCACGGAACCGCAGCACTGATGGCGAGGTGTCCTCGATGCCAACGTCTGCGCGGCGCTCGAGGAACGTGTCGAGCAGGCGCACCATCACATCGGTTTCGGGACGAGCAGCGAGGTACTTGGCTGGCTCACCCGTCAACTTCCGGACAACGCCAAATTCGACCAATTCCCGCACGCAGTTGTCGACATCCAGACGCATTCGCCCAAATGTTTGCATCAGAGACTCGATGTCGAACGATTCGTCCGGCCGAGCGCTCAGGAACCGGAGGATGCCGGCGCGGAGCGGCGATTGGACGAGGGTGCGGAATCGCGCCTCTACGTCGTGTTCTCCTCGCTGGTGACCAGCGGTGGCGCGTTTCGCCGCAAAGGTTAGATCATCCACGAGGTGCTCGCTCTATCGGTTTGGCGGAAAGGGGAGTTTACCTGATTGCTGAGCTTAGCTCGAGTTCTTTTAGGTAGATGCCCTATCGTGCGGACCAGTACGATAATACGCGGTTTGATACTGCTCGATCAGTGCCTTCATCCGTACCGCATCTTTCTTGTGGTGTCCATGACATTTCACTGGACTCGCGCCACCGCTCGTTTCGATGACCACGTCGGAAAACAGCACGTTCGTGTCGATCCCGACTGACGCGACGTGGGCAATGTGAATGGAGTGCTCCCGCTTGCCGATCATCTCCGGCGTGTAGTGCACCACGCTGGTGGGAGTGATTAGAACCTGCGTCGGCATCAACAGATTTCCTCGCGACAGGCGACTCGCGCGAAACACGTCGCCTTGCGCAAAAGGACGTCCTTTCCACCAGAAAAACATCACTGGAACCAGCACCAGCGCGACAGCAATGGCGATCGGAATCACCACCTCTTCGGTCACAGCGCAATGCTACTCTAACGAGGCAGACATGCCTCACCGATCACCAGGATCGCCCCAGAAATCTGCCAGATCGTTCCTCTCCGGCAAACCGATTCGCTACTACCGCCCGCGCGGCGGGACCGACATCACACAGCTGATAGATGAGGGGTTTCAGGCGTTCAACGCTGCTCGTCTGGGCGAGGCGTGCCGTATCTACTGCGACAAGATGCTCGCGAAGGAGCACGACACCACGATCGGGTTGACGATCGCCGGCGCGATGACGCCCGCAGGTCTGGGCGGTTGCGTGATTGAGTTGATGGATCGTGGTCTGATCGATTTCATCATCAGCACGGGCGCCAATCTCTATCACGATCTCCACTACGCGCTCAATTTCACGCTCCATCGCGGTTCGCCGTTCCTCGATGATCGCGTGCTGTACGAGCAGGGCGTGATCCGGATTTACGACGTGCTGTTCCCCTCAACAGTGTTGCTCGACACGGACGCGTTCATCCGCGAATTCCTTGCCGAAAGCGGTCTTGACGGCGCAGTCTCGAGCGCTGAGTTCCATTACGCACTGGGTGAGTACGTACGCCGCGTGCGTCCCCGATGTGAGGAGTACTCGGTCGTCGCGAGCGCCGCAAAATTCGGCGTGCCAGTCTACACGTCGTCTCCCGGCGACAGCTCGATCGGAATGAACGTGGCGTTCCACGAATTGATACACGGCGGGACGCTCATGATCAATCCGAACAAAGACGTGAATGAGATTTGCGCCATCATTCTCGCCGGCGACAAGAACGGTTGCGTGATTCTCGGCGGCGGGTCGCCGAAGAATTTTTATTTGCAGGGTCAACCCACATTGTGGGAGGTCTACGGCATTCCCAAAGGTGGCAACGACTATTTCATTCAGATCACTACGGATCAAGTAGTCTGGGGCGGTCTCTCGGGTGCGACGCCATCGGAAGCCGTCAGTTGGGGGAAAGTCAATCCGGGCGTGCTTCCCGACACCGTAGTCACCTACGCCGATTCAACCCTGGCATTTCCGCTGTTCGCTGAATACGCGTGCGGGCATAAAAACGGCAAGCGAAAACGAAAGAGTCTTGTACATAGGCGCGACGCTCTCGTTGCGGCGCTCAAGTTCGAAGCCGTCAAAGCGCGCAAGCCAGCGCCGGGAAAGTCGTCCACGCGAAAGCGAAAAGCGGTTCTCACGCGCAGTTAAATACGGACTTCACTGAGTGAATAGCGCCAACGGCGCGAGCCGCGAACGCCGCCGGCTTTCGGCCCATACAGTCGAATGACTTCGATGCCACGATTCGTCACTCAAGTGAATTGAGGGGTTAGATCGGTTATGGGCACACTCTGGTCAGAGCTCGCGCCCGTGGCGGACGACGTCGCAGCGGGGCCGCGTGTTTACGCCGACGCGAACGTCCCTGCGGGGCTGGTCGGCTACATGCGAATCACGCTCGGATGGGACGTTCTCTTTGTCCTCGAACATGCTGATTTGCGCCGCGCGCGCGATATCGAACACTTCCGCCTTGCTCGACAACTTCACCGCACGCTGATCACGCTCGATCGTGACTATTTGGATGACGAGGCGTTTCCCCCTGGGGAAACCAGCGGTGTAGTCGTCATCTCGGCCCCCGACGAGCGAGCGCTGCAAAAGCTGCTCAAACGCCTTGATTTGGATCTGTTTCGAGCAGGAGGGACGAGCCCGGTGGCGCTGCCGTTGGACAAAACGAAACTGCAGGCTTTTCCCGAACTGGGAACAGGCTGAGGTAGAATCCGTCTCCCTGGTCCTCGAATCTCTCCTGCTCTCCTCGTCATGATTAGGACTCGATGAAGCTCGGACTCGACCTCACCAACTCGGTGATCCGCGCCGTAACCGTCAGCGACACCGGGCAAGTGCTCGCACGCGCCGATCAGCCGATCGAGGCAGGCGGGTTGGTGCAGGCGCTACGGGAGGCAGTGAAGCGAACACGTTCCGCGGCGGGGAAGGACATCAGCACCGCCGGTGTTGCTACCGCAACTCCGGGAGAACCGCCGTCGAAAGAGATCGTCTCCGCGACCGCAGATGCGCTGCCCGGAATCTACGCCACAACGGTGCCGTCCGGGTCGGCGGCCGCCGTTGCCGAGACGTGGTGCGGCGCCGCGCGCGGTGTGAAAAACGTGATCACATTTGCGATCGGTGACCACGTTACCGCCGGCGTCATCGTCGGCGGCGAAATCCTGCGCGGCGCGCATGGATACGCGTCGTCGGTGAGCTGGTTGACGCTGAATCCCGTGGAGCGCGATGACTACCGCCGCCTCGGAGGACTCGAAGCTGAAATCGCGGCCGCCGGAATCGTGCGCCGACTGGTGTGGCGTATCAAGTCCGGCGATCGCTCGGGCATCGTCGATCAGGTCGGTGACGATTTGGGTCGGCTAACCGCCGAACTGGCCTTTCAAGGTGCACGCAGGGGTGATGGAGTGTGCATTTCGGTTGTACGCGACACGGCAAAGTACGTCGGCATGGCCGTGTCAAATCTCGCGACGATCCTCGACCCCGACGCCATCGTGCTCGGCGGAGCACTCGCCGCAACGGGCGACATGATGCTCGAAGCGATTCGCATGGAGTGTAGCCGGCGACTGAGTCCGGCGCAGGCAGAGCACGTGCGGATCGTTCTCTCCACGCTCGGTTCAGACGCCGTTGCCATTGGCGCCGCGCGCATGGCAGCCCAGCCCCAGGCATGATCGTCATCTCGGGCGCTGTGCTTGTTCTGCCAGATCGTTTGGTGGACGAGGGCAGTGTCGTGATCCAGGGTGATCGGATCGTTGCGATTGAGCCGCGCACGATCGATGTTCCGCAAAGCGCGACAGGCATTGATGCGGCGGGCGCGCTAGTGGTGCCAGGCTTCATCGACGTCCACGTGCACGGCATCGAAGGAATCGACGTATTGGACGGCCCCGGCGCGGTCACGAAAGTTGCCGCGACGCTTCCGCGCTACGGGGTGACGGCGTTCTGTCCCACGACGGTTGCTTGCCCTCCATCGATGCTCGATACGATGCTCGACGAACTGCCTCGCGCGAACCTTGTGAGCGTGCCGAGCGCGCGCGTTCTACCGGCTCACCTGGAAAGCAACTTCATCAATCCTGAATACAAAGGTGCACAGCCGCTGCAATGTCTGCGCACGCCGAAGGCACGGACAGATCCCGATTTCAGCGGCGCCGACGTGCTGACGCTGATCGCGCGCCGGCGCGAGCAGATTGGCATTGTCACCGTCGCGCCCGAAATCGAGGGCGGTCTCGATCTGGTTTCGCAGCTCGCGGGCGCGGGTCATCGCGTCTCTATTGGTCACACCGGCGCGACTTATGAGCAGGCCGTTGAGGCCATCGCCGCGGGCGTGTCGCACGCAACTCACCTGTTCAACCGCATGACGCCGATGACACATCGCGCGCCCGGCGTAGCCGCCGCTGTGCTGCATTCGGAATCGGTTGCCGCTGAACTGATTTGCGACGGCTTTCATGTGCATCCAGCGTTCATGCGCTTGGCAATCCGCGCGAAAGGCATAAAGGGTGTGATGGCGATCACCGACGGCACCGCTGGTTCCGGACTTTCAGTCGGCAGCCGCGCCCGGCTCGGGGGCCGCCCGATCGTCGTCACGACACGGACGGCCGAGCTCGAAGACGGTACTATCGCAGGCAGCGTGCTCACGATGGACGCTGCGTTTCGTGTGCTGGTAGACAAAGTAGGGATGAGCGTCGTAGGAGCGGCCCGACTGTGCTCGACAACTCCGGCCGAGTGCCTCCGCTTACGCGACATGGGTCGGCTGGCGGCCGGAAATCTGGCCGATCTCGCGATTTTGGAACGCGACACGCTGCGCGTCCGCGCGACGATCATCAACGGGGAGATTTGGCGGCCGCCTTTGCAGCCTTCGGCCGTCTAGGACTCCTCGCCAATGCTGGTGGAATCGAGCGAGCGGAGGCGGGAACACAGCCGGTACCGCATCCGTCTAGATCCGGAGGGGAGAAATGTACGCGAGATCTGTACTGCTAGCCGCAGCTGCCTTGGCGCTGACAGGGTGCGAGGTCAATCTCAACTCCGAAGGCATTGTTGCCCGCGAAACCAAGAAATTCACTGTATCAGGTCCGCCCGAACTGGAGCTTGCGACCTTTGACGGCGCCATCGAAATCCATTCATGGGATCGCAACGAAGTGGAAATCGAGGTCGAAAAGCGCGCGATGGAGCAGAGTCTTGTCGACGAGATAAAAATCGTCGCGGAGCAGGAAGGGAACAGAATCGTGCTCAAGGTCGCCGGACCAACGCGCGACGGGAGCCGCGGCATTCAAATTGGCGTTCAATTTGGTCCGACCGCACGGCTACGGGTCGCGCTGCCCCGGCAGGCACAGGTCAGCGCGCGCAGCGACGACGGCTCAATCTCCGTCGAAGACGTGGCCGGCAAAGTCGCGCTCAACACTCATGACGGCAGTATTCGCGCGACGCGTGTGTCGGGCGATGTCATCGTCCGCTCGGGTGACGGCGCCATTCGCGTCGACGATGTCGAAGGCTCCCTCGATCTCGAGACCGACGATGGCAGCATTTCCGGCGAGGCGAAACCGACGGCCCTGCGCGCCCATACCGGCGACGGCAGTATTCGCCTTCAGGTGAAGGCGGACGCAAGGATGGCGGCCGATTGGGATCTGCAGACGTCGGACGGCAGCGTTGTCTTGACGCTGCCAAGCGATTTCAACGCCGAGCTCGACGCCGAATCACGCGACGGCTCCGTGCGGTCTACCCATCCGGCTGTGAAGCAAGTGGAGCGCGAAGGCGAAGACCGCGACGAGCGTCGCCGGTCGCTGCGGACCACGCTCGGCGCGGGCGGAAAGGTCTTACGCGTGCGGACGGGAGACGGGTCGATTCGTATTGAATATTAGTTGACCGTCCCACGCGGCGATCGGTTTGCGTAGCGCGTTGGATCGTCCACACCGGCCTGGGCGAATGCGTCGCGGCGTTCTCGGCATTTGCTGCACAACCCGCAGTGCAGTACGTCTCCATTCACAACGGGATTCATGCATGACAAGGTGTGCTCGAACGGTACGCCGAGCGACCTGCCAATCCTAATCACGTCTTCTTTGTGCATCGACGCAAACGGTGTCGCGATCTCGATGGCGTGATTCAACGCGAGCGACAGGGTCCTCGCCATCGATGCAAAGAACTCCGGCGTGGCATCCGGGAACGGATTAGCGGCGAGCGGTCCGAGCGCGATGCGCCGGATTTTCCGCGCCGCGGCAATCACGCCGGCCTTCGTGAGCAGCACCAGGTTGCGGCCTGAAAGATACACATCCTGGTCCGGTGCGTCATACGCGGGAGGCGTGCCGCGAATTGCCCAGTGACTGGGCGCGTACACGTCACGCATCGTGAACTCGACGGTCGTCATTGGAGCAAGCTGCCCATCGAAGATCGGCGACGCGAGGAGTCTTGCGATGACACTGCGTTCGGCCGGTTCCCACGCGAGGCCAATGGACACGTAGAGCGGATGCACGCGCGCGTGCTGCGCCTCGTGGGCCAGTAGCACGGCGCTGTCGAGTCCGCCGGAGAACAGTAACAAGGTTTCCACGTTGACCGAGGCGGACCCTACAGGTCCGCTATCCCGCCCGTGACCCGATGTCGCGCGGGCCGTTCCCGGCCTGAGCGAGCGTACGCGAGTCGAAGGCAGGTCCGCGTTCAGTGTAATCTGAGCAAAATGTACTCCGTCACCAAGAAAATCGACTTCTGCTACGGCCACCGCCTTCTCGACTACGACGGCATCTGCAAACATCCGCACGGCCACAACGCGACGGCGGAGATCGAAGTTCACACCGGCACGCTCGACGGTCGCAATATGGTCTGTGATTTCAGCGACATCAAGCGCATCGTGAAGGGCTGGATCGATCGCGAGCTCGATCACAAGATGATCCTTCGTCATGACGACCCGCTCGTCGCGCCGCTACGGCAACTCGGTGAACCGATCTTCATCGTCGACAGCAACCCCACGGTCGAACGGATCGCGCGTCTCATCTTCGATCATGCGCGCGAGCAAGGGCTGCCGGTTGTCAAAGTGACCGTGTGGGAGACGCCAACTTCCTTCGCGACTTACGGCGCATGATCGTCGTCTTTGATCTCGACGGCACTTTGGTCGATTCCGCGTATGACATCGCAGTGTCGGCGAACGAAACGGTGACGAGTTTTGGCGGGCGTTCGATCGATCTTGCCGACGTCGCCAGGATGGTGGGCGACGGCGCGCGCGTCCTGGTGCGGCGAGCGCTGACAGTTGCGGGCCTCGATCCCGATACACCCGGTGCCCTGCCGCGCTTTCTCGAGATCTACGATCAACGCCTTCTTGACACGACCATACCGTACACGGGCACGTGCGAAATGTTGACGCTGCTCGCGCCGCGTGTGCGGATGTCGGTGCTCACGAACAAACCGTTGGCACATTCGGAACGTTTGCTCTCCGGGCTCGGCCTTCGCGAGTTCTTCGACATGGTCATAGGCGGCGACAGTCCCTTCGGCCGAAAGCCGGATCCAACCGGGCTGCGCGCGCTCCTTGGCGCGTCGGTCGACGGCGCGCTGCTCGTCGGCGATTCACCCATCGATTTCCAGACCGCCAGCAACGCAGGGTGCGTGTTTGTCTGGGCGCGGTACGGCTTCGGGGCAGCGCGTTTCGGAGACAAACCGCCGGAGACCCGCTACATCCTCGACGCGCCCCGCGACCTGGTGGGGACCGTCGACCGCGTCGCCGCGGTCATGCGCGGCGCCTAAGTGGCAATTTTGACTGGTCAAAATCAAGTTATAATGCCGTCAAAATATGGTTGGTCGCGCCATTTTTGTGATACTCGCCATTGCGGTCGCCGCGCCGGCGGCCGCACAGGGCTTTGGCATCCTCGACAACTCGTTCCTCGTCGAGGAAGCCTTCAACCAGGAAGCCGGCGTCTTTCAGAACATCGGAACATACCGTTGGCAACGCGGGCAGTGGCTCGCAAGTTTTACGCAAGAGTGGCCGCTGCCGAACATGACGCATCAGCTCTCGTTCACGATTCCCTTCGGTCGCGTTTTACAAAGCACGTCGATTGGCGACCTGTTGGTGAATTATCGACATCAGGTGTGGGAGGAAACCGATCATCGCCCGGCCTTTGCGCCGCGTGTGAGCGTCATCGTGCCTTTTGCTTCTGATGACAGCGGGCTTGGCACCGGCGTCGTGGGATGGCAATTCAACGCCCCGTTCAGCAAAGGCGGCGGCGATTGGTATTTTCACTGGAACGGCGGACTCACGTTTGTTCCAGGCGACCACGACACCTTCGGAGATGCAGCGGAGGCGCTTGTCAGCCCGTTTGTCGCGGGCAGCGCAATTTGGCAAGCGTCTTCAACGCTCAATCTGCTCGTCGAAGTTGTCGGTGAATCAATTGCGGCCTGGACAGAAACTGGTGCGGCGGAACGAACCGGCCTGTTCACGATCTCACCAGGTTTCCGGTACGCGTGGAATCCCGGCAAAAAGCAAGTTGTCGTCGGCCTGGCCGTGCCGATTGTTCGCAGCGAAGCACTGACCAGCGGCGGCGTGTTCTCGTACTTTTCCTACGAACTGCCCTTCAGGTAACGTCGCGCGAGCGTTCGACGAGCAGCTTTGACGCAGCTCGCATGCCGATCGTCAGTCGTCGCTCGTTCGGCAGCTTGAGCCGAACGCTGTCTGCCACTTCATCGCGCGCCTCGACCTCGATCGATTGACCCGGTTTGAGCGAATTGTTTTCGATGAATCGCAGGAATGCCGCGTCCTGATCGGTGACGCGTGTGATCGTCACCGCCGTGTTCATCGGACAGGAGAGAAGCGTGTCCAGTTCGCGCCGTACGAGCTCGCCTTCGCGGCTTGGGATGGGATCGCCGTGCGGATCCACTTCGGGGTGCCCGAGCATCTCGTCGATTCGCTCGATGAGGCGATCTGAGACCACATGCTCGAGGAGCTCCGCCTCTTCGTGAACTTCGTCCCAGCGCATCCCGAGGAATTGAACAAGGAACAGCTCAAGCAAGCGATGACGTCGAAGGACCAACGCGGCGAGCTGGGATCCGGCGGAGGTGAGACGGACGCCGTTGTAGGGCTCGTATTCAACCAACCCCGACTCCGCCAACGCCTTCACCATGGTGGTCGCGGTGCCGGGAGCTACCGTGAGCGCTGCCGCGAGCTGACCCATTGGAAGCAGCCGCTGCCCGGCCGGCAACTGGCTCTCCCCAATGAAGATCGCCTTCAGGTAATTCTCGACGGTGCTGGACGGAAGCATCTGGCGCTCAAGATGTTAGCAGAATCGCACCAGCGACCCCTTGACGTTTAGGCTCATATTGAATTAGATTTTGAGTGGTCAAAATCATGCGCTGGCAACTCACGCGTCGTTCATGGCTCCAGGCGGCCGGCTTTGGATCGCTACTGACGGGTGTCGCTGCGGGGACGAAGGGCCTTCAAGGTCAAGGCAGCGAACTCACACACAACTCACATTACGCTCACCAATCAGGGCACTTGCTCGGCACGGTGGGACGCGTGGCGCCCGTCGTCGTCGACCCTGTGCGCTACCTGCGCAGTTGGAACTTCAACCATCTGCCTCCGGACGAGCAGTCGAAGTTCTATCGCGAGACGACGCGACCTGACGGCTCGATGCTTCGCGAATACGAGATCTACGCCGTCGATCGAGAAATCGAGATCGCCCCAGGCGTCACGTTCCCCGCGTGGACCTACAACGGTCAAGTGCCGGGACCTACGATTCGCGTTGCCGAAGGCGACCGCGTCCGTGTCAGGTTTCTCAATCAAGGCAGTCATCCGCACACGATTCACTTTCATGGTTGGCATCATCCCGAGATGGACGGGTCGCTGCCCGAGCATCAGATTCCTCCGGGCGAGTCGTTTGTTTACGAGTTCGACGCAGAACCGGCCGGCCTGCACCTTTATCACTGCCACACCGTGCCGTTGAAGCGGCATCTCCATCGCGGTTTGTACGGGGTCTTCATCGTCGACCCGCGCGGCGGGCGTGCGCCCGCCGACGAGCTCGTCATGATGATGAACGGGTTCGACACGAATTTCGATAGCGAAAACGAGGTGTATGCAGTCAACACGGTGGCGAATGCCTACATGACCGATCCGATCAAGGTGCAAGTGGGACGCCTCGTTCGTGTTTACCTGGTCAACATCACCGAGTTTGATTTGCTCAACAGCTTCCACCTGCACGGCATGTTCTTCGACGCCTACAAAACAGGAACGCAGCAGGCGGTGAAGGACCACACCGACACGGTGATGTTGTGTCAGGGCGAGCGCGCGATTTTGGAGACCACTTTCCGCTACCCGGGCGACTACATGTTCCACGCGCATCAAACTGAATTCGCAGAACTGGGATGGATGGGTCTGTTCCGAGCAGAGGAGGCGCGCCGTGAGTCCTGAAGCATCGAGCGCGATGGCGCACGAGGCTCCAGCTACCGGGTCACGCGGAGGGGTGATGTGGCTGCTGGCGATCGTGCCGATCGTCCTGCTTGGCGCGCTTCTCGCGGTGATCGTCGGCATGGGACCCGCGCGTCTGATTCAAGGCAACGACGCTCCCCCCGTGGAACGGCTTGCGGTCACACGAGTCGATCTGGTGCCAGGCGAAATGCGCGTCTCGGTCGTCAACGATGGACCCGACCCAGTCACTATCGCTCAAGTGGCTGTGGACGATGCCTTCTGGAGCTTTCGCGCGGAGCCGGCGGGTGAGCTCGCGCATTTGCAGCGCGCAACGATCACGATCCCGTATCCATGGGTGCACGGCGATACGCATCATGTCAAGCTGCTCAGTTCATCAGGTGTCACATTTGATCACGAAATTGGCGTGGCCCTGGAAACGCCGCGTCCCACCGCGCGCTTCTTCGGCGTGTTCGCGCTGATCGGGCTCTACGTCGGTGTCGTGCCGGTCGCGATCGGCCTGTTGTGGTATCCCCTGATGAGCCGACTCGGGCGCCGAGGCCTGGAGTTTCTGCTCGCGCTCACGATCGGCCTGCTCCTGTTCCTACTTGTTGACTCTGTGAGCGAAGGGCTCGAAGCGGCCGAAGCGGTCCCTGGCTCCTATCAAGGTATCGTTCTGTTTGTGTTCGGCGCGGCCGCAGCGTACGTGGCGCTCGAAGCCATCGGCGGCGCACTGGCGGGGCGACGACGAGAGCATCGCGAAGCGGCTCACGGCGTTTCGTCGGGTTGGGTGCTCGCTCTGCTGATCGCCATCGGTATTGGTCTGCACAACTTTGGAGAGGGCCTGGCGATTGGTTCGGCGTTCACTCTTGGAGAACTCGCGCTCGGCACGCTGTTGATCGTGGGCTTCGCGCTTCACAACACGACCGAAGGTCTCGCCATCATCGCGCCGCTCGCGCGGAGTGGAGAGCCAGTTCGCGTTCGTCGACTTGTCGAGTTGGGGCTGATTGGCGGTGTGCCGACGATCCTGGGCGCGTGGCTTGGCGGCTTCATCTACACACCGCTCCTCGCGGTGCTGTTTCTGGCACTCGGCGTGGGCGGCATTGCTCAAGTGACGCGCCAGATTCTCAATCAGAGTGCCGGAGAAGGCGGGCTCGCGCGCTATCTGCGACAAGGACCGGCTGTGGCCGGGCTCGCACTTGGCGTGTTGATCATGTACGTTACGGGTCTGATCGTTGGATGATCGGACCGCTGAGAAAAATCCTCATCCTCCTGCTCGTACTTACGCCGGGCTGCAGCCCAAGCGGCCCTCGAGAAGTTGTGGTCGTAGCGCGTGGCATGACGTTTACGCTTCCCTCGGATCCTGATACTCCGAATCCGTTGATCCGCCTCAAACCGGGGGAGCAGGTCACAATCACATTGCGCAACGAGGCGCCGGGCCTCATGCACGATTTTCGTATTCCCTCGTGGGACATCCAAACGCATCAGATTCGCGGCGGCGAATCCACGAGTGTCGCGGTCACTGTCCCGAGCAGCCAGGGACGTTACGTGTACATGTGCGGTCCACATTCGAACATGATGCACGGGTTCGTCGAGGTCACGGCGCCGTAGTGTCCCAGCTCGAGTCCGCTTTCAGTTCACCCGAGAGCAAACGCCGTTATGTGCGGACGCTCTTCGCCACCATTGCCGATCGTTACGATTTCATCACCGTCGTCCTGTCGTACGGGCAAGACCGGCGATGGAAGCGACGGTTGATTCGAGAAGCGAAGATGCAACGCGGCGATCGCGTGATCGATCTGGCCTGCGGCACCGGCGATATCGCGCTCGAGGCTTCGGCGCACGGCGCCCATGTCGTCGGCCTCGACATCACCGCCCGGATGGTGGAGTTGGCTCGTGCAAAGGCAAAGCGCGCACGACACGACGGATTGTGGCCGGTGCCGACTTTTGTTGTTGGCGACATGGGTTCGCTTCCGTTCATGGATGCAACGGCGGAGATCGTGACGACCGGCTACGGCCTTCGCAATGTCCCGGTCCTGGAGGAAGCGCTCGACGAAATCGCACGGGTGCTGAAGCCTGGCGGTCGTCTGCTGTCACTCGATTTCAACCGGCCGGCGATCAGACCAATCTGCTCGGCATATCTCGGGTATCTCACGTTGGTCGGATCGACGCTCGGGTTTCTGCTACATGGAGATCCCGACACCTATCGATATATTCCAGAATCAATTCGCCGTTATCCCGGCGCCGGCGGCGTCGCGGCGTTGTTACGCGCGCGGGGGTTTAATCCTGTGGCTGTGCGACGGATGCTTGGCGGGCTGATGACGCTCCACGTGGCAACGAAGGCGTCCTAACCCTCAATTTACGTGAGTGGACGAAGGGTGGCATCGAGGCGATCCACCGATCTCGGCTGAAAATGGCACTGTTCGAGCGTTTCGCGCTCTTGGCGCGACCAGCTCAAATGAGATTGGGATTAAGGTCTGCGCCTTTTTCGGCCGAAATAT
>JBKPAJ010000132.1:0-22888 GCA_046726375.1 Acidobacteriota bacterium | reverse complement strand
TCTGGCCGGATGGATGCTGGATCCTCTCCAAATTGTTCAGATGGTCGTGCTTTGCGACGGCGTTGCCACTTGCCATTAGTGATTGCCTGATTGCCTCATTGGACACGCTGTCCCTTACGACGTCGGGATCTAGCCGAGGCGCCTCTTTCTTCATCGGCCGGTGGCGTCCTCCTCCAATGCACAGTCACATGGAAGCACTCTTACGTTTCATCGAAATCTGCCATGCGGAACGTCATCGTGTTCATGGCAACGCTGGTGATCGTGCCTTGAGGGGACCACCGATTTTTCACGCCGCCGAGAGATGCTCGGGGGCTGCATGGCGCTGAAGGTTCACCAGTCGTTCCAGACTTGATTGGCTGAGAAGAGCCGGTCGACATAGTTGCCTTCGGCTCCTTCGCCCTTCTCAATCATCAGCAAACCGTGCCGTTCGGTTGGTGCAGGCGTCGGTGTAGGAGTTATCGCAGGCACGATGACCGCGCGCTCGGCAGCAGGCGTCGGCAGTTCAGGTTCCAAGCCCGCCAACGGGTGGAGGACGCGACCAATGGCGTTCAGCCGTGACACCAGCGCGCCGCCGTGCTGCAGCACCCTCGTCTCACGCACCTCGCGCGGCCACCGATCCATCTGAATGGCGAGATCGGACGGGAATTCCGCCAAGACCTCGTCATGGCAGGCCGCACAAAGGTACATATACGGGTGGGGATCCGTGCGCTCCAACGCCCTGAACGTACCGGGCCGATCCAGATGACAACGCATGCAGGCGCGCGGCTCGGCGCCGGCGAAGTACTCGGCGAGCGGTGCAGGCAGCAGTCGGGCTTCTGCCTCGCTGCCGGTTCGTTTTGCAAGGTGTGCCGTCAGCAGGTGCGTATGGACCAACGTACGTCCCAGCGCTTTTCTCAGCGCCCGACGGGCCAGACCGTCGACTCCGCCGACCGCTTCCGAGTAGAGCGTGATCAACTCGATTTCCGCGACACGCATCGCCTGCAGCGTCCTCGTCGTGCTGAAGCGCGACGCAATGCCGGCTTGCATCTTGGCCAACGCCTTGCGGACGCCGCCACGTTCGTCGGGCGTGCCACCCTGCATTCGGACCAAGGTGGCCATTTGCTCGACGTTCGCCTGTTTGCCATTCCTGGCGCCCTGGAACATCACGACGTAATCCGGCGCCGTTTCATGCGCAATGGCCGTGTCGATCGCGGCGATTCCGGCCATCTCGCGCGTGACGAGCGGCTCGAGTTGCCGCTCCAGCGATGCCCGCCTCGCTTCGCCGATGCTCATCGTCATTCCTCCACCTGCCACCACGCGCGACTCGTGGTCGTTGCCATTCGCTCGATCCGAACGGCCGCGACTTTCTGTACCGGCTGCTTCGACACGGGATCCCATATCTGCGGCGTCAGGCTGTTTGCCGCATGCTCCTCTCCGAGGTCTCCGTAATGGAATGGCACGAACACAACTCCCGGCGGCACCACGTCACCCACCTTCGCCGGAGCGACAATGGAGCCGCGACGCGAGACCATGCGCACACGATCCCCATCCAATACGCCGATTCGATGGGCGTCGGTGGCGTTGATGGCCACGAACACACCAGGCGCGGCGTCGTGGAGCTGCGGGGCCTTCCCCGTTTTCGTGCGGGTATGCCAGTGGTAGGTCTGACGACCGCTGATCGCGATAATCGGAAACTGTTCATCCGTCGTCTCGAGCGGCGGTTGATACTCGGTGGTCACGAACACGGCGCGCCCTCGTGGATCGCGTTTCTGCCGGTACTCGTTGAGTGTGTGCTCGTGTCCCGTCTCGAGATCTGCCTGGTAGGATTCCGAGATCTGCCACTCGGTTGGGAACTGTCGATCGGTGTACAGCCGGATGGCCCCGTCAGGATGGTCGTTGTTGCACGGCCACTGGATCCCGCCCCGCTCGGCAAGCTTTTGATATGTCATTCCTGAGTAGTCCGGAATGCATCCTCGCGAGATCTCCCGCCACTCGTTGAACGCACCTTCCGAATCGGTGTACTGAATCAACGGCCTGCCGGTCGCGTCGCGGAGGTTCATGCGGGTCGCGAAATCGAGGAAGATGTCGAGGTCAGCTCGCGCCTCTCCCGGCGGATCGACCGCCTTGCTCAGGAGCGTGCACCTGCGCTCCGCGTTCGTCATACAGCCCGTCTTCTCGCCCCACATCGCCGATGGCAGCACGACGTCCGCCAGTTGCGCCGTCTCGGTGTCGGCGAAGCAGTCCTGCACGATGAGAAACACGCCATTCAGCGTGCGGAGGTGCGTGGAACGGTTCATCATGCTGACCGCGGGGTTCGTGCAGATGTTCCACAGCACCTTGACGTAGCCTTTCTCGCACAGCTCGAAGATCTCTGGTGCGCCGACGGGTTTTTTCCCGAGCAGTTCGACCGGCACGTTCCACCGCTTGGCCAGCTCCCGCATGTGTTTCTGGTCTTCCCAATTGAGGTACGCCGGATACGTGCCGTCGGCACCGGTCTCACGCGTATTCATCGAACTCGGCTGACCGGCAAACTGCATCGGAGCGCACCCGGGGCGGCCGATCTTGCCCATCAGCAGGTGCATGCTGTTCACGGCGCAGGCCGCGGCGGTCGCCTGATTGCTTTGATACACGCCCTGCAGGCACGTCGTCACGGTCGTCTTCGAGCGACCGATCCACTCGGCAGCCGTACGCAGCTGCGCGGCTGGAACCCCGCAGATCTCCTCGACGCGATCGGGCGTGTACCGGCTGACGATCTCGCGGAATTGTTCGAACTTGACCGTGTGGTTCGCGATGAAGTCGCGATCAACGGTGCCGTTCTCGATGAGCAGGTGGCAAAGGCCGTTCAGCAGCGCGACGTTCGTTCCCGGCTTGAGCTGCAGGTGAAGATCGGCGCCAGTCGAGACCGTCAATGTGCGACGCGGATCAACCACGATCACTTTCGGCCGCAGCGGTCCGGCTTTGGCCGCGAGAATCCGCATCCACAGGACGGTGCTCTGCTCGGCCGCGTTGTGACCGACAAGCACGATGCACTCGGCATGATCGAAGTCTTCGTACGCACCGGGTGGTCCGTCGGCGCCGAACGACTCCATCAACGAGGATGCAGTCGTCGCGGTGCAGAGCCGGGTATTCGCGTCGATGGTTGCGATGCCCAAGCCAGCGCGCGCGATTTTCCCGAGCGTGTAGTACTCCTCCAGGAGCAGTTGACCGCTGTTGTAGATCGCGACGCCGTCTGGTCCTTCTGTCGCGAGCGCCTCGTTGAATCGGTCTGTGACCAGCTGCATCGCAGCGTCCCACGACGTCGCGACGAGTTGGCCGGATCGGTTCCGAATGAGCGGCTGAATGACCCGACTTGGATGCCGGTTCGCGTAGTACTGGTTCAACCCTTTTGGTCCAAGACGACCTTGGTTGACTGGATGCTCGGCCTGCCCGCGTACACCGACGATCTGCGCGCCGGTGACGCCGATTTCGATGCCGCACCCAATCGAACAAATACCGCACGTCGACGGCACCCACCGTTCAACTCGAGCCGCCTCGTCCTGCTGCGAAAAACATCGTGAAACCATGATGGCAATGCGAGCAAAGAAGTCTGGCGTGGATCTACATCCGCTACTTCGACGATTTTCTTAGGCTACCGATGTACTCACCCTTGATCGCTGGCGTGTCGGCTGGCCGCTCAAAGTGGGCTTGCAATGAGCGCCGTGTCATTTCCGTCGCGGTGCCGAATACGAGATGCGCAGCCAGCGACTGCAGGTGCATTTCGAGCGGCCGACGAGCGGTCGACTGTGAGAGACCAAGAATCGGCATAGCGATTTCATCCGCGGCGAGCCAAACGGTCGTGCCAAATCCCGCGCCGGAAGTAGGGGCTTGCCGCCGTTGCGCGTATGCGCCGTACACCGCATCCATCGCCGCACCGAACAGATAGTGCGTAAGCGGTGCGGCAAAGCGAAGCTCTCGCCTCGTCAGACGGCGGCCGAGCATGTGGCGAGCGATAGCCTGGGCTGCCAGCTCGTTCGAATTCTGATGCTCGCTCCGCTCCTGCCAGTCGCGTGCGTCATGTCGGCCGCCCGCTGACTCCCGGGCGTCGCCGTCGACCACATGGGTCCAGAGACGTTGCGCTTCGCTCATCGCCCATGTACCGACCAGTCCGGCGACCGCACCTGCGACTATTCCCTTGTCCACCGCAAACTCGATGCAAGTCGTTGGCCACGCGTGGCAGTGGCACCCCGCGTGCCCCGGCACGCGAGGACCACTGCGGAGATCGTCAGGGTCGCGTGTTGAGACCTGACGTTCATGGAAGCGGAATAGCGCGATGTGACCGTTGTGTCGACAAAGGTGCGAATCATTGGTCAATCACGTCGGTCGGTGACGCAACACCCGTTCACACGCGTCCGCTACTCGCGCAACGGTACTGGCCATCGGCGGACCGACGGAGCCGCCCATCTCTCACGAGGTCACTGAGAACTATTAAGCATGTCGTCTCGCGGAGCCCAAAGAGCCGCGCCGCTTGATGCAGGTGCAGCGAAAGGCCCGGCATCTCCGCGTAGGTTCCCAGAATCAATGCCACGAGGTGTGCGCGAGAAGGTTCGCCGTGCACGCCACCTCGCGTTGTGCGCCGGCGCTCACGCCTATGCGTTGTCGCCGTCGCCGCGTTCTCAACGGCCTGCTTCGATTCGAGATGCTGACTGACGGGCATTGGTTCCTCCGAGACAAACGCGTGCTCACCAGTGACTATGCGTCGGACCTGACGGTCTCCGGCCTTGAACCAACAATGACACGCGACACCGAGGCCTGCCATTAGGAAAGGCCGAAGGACTCTGTTAGGGCGGGCCCTAATCGCGATCATCACGAGCATCTGGTAGCGTGGTTGCACGAGCCTGCCATCATGCCGTCCCCTTGCACACTCGGTCTTCATTGCTGTCACGAACAGCTACCACCGTCTGCGCTGCTGCGTATCGCGACGCTTGCGGCTGAGGCCGGGTTCGCTGCTGCAATGTGCTCAGACCACTTTCATCCGTGGAGCAATCGGCAAGGGCAGTCGGGGATTCTCCTGGAGTTGGCTCGGTGCAGGTCTTTAGGCGACAACCATGTCCTTCGGAACCGTCTGTGCGCCCGGGCAGTGCTATCAACCTGCTGTGATTGCTCAGGCAGCAGCAACGTTGAGCGAGATGTCCTCAGATCGGTTCTGGCTCGCGGTGTCTCGCCAATGAACTTTGATAACACCACGCCGCGGGCGACGCGATTGGGGTGATCAGCAATGCCTCGGTAGGGCATGCCCTAATGGGAGCGGGCCACAAGTGCGCCTACAATCGAGGAACGTCATGCATCATGCAGCCATCCGACATGGAGGGCATACTGCAACAGCTCAATCCTCCCAGCGAGGCCAAGCTTGCGCATGGCGTTCGCCTTGTGGACCTCGATGGTTTTGTTGCTCAAGTCCAACCGGGCGGCGATCTCCTTGTTGCTGTGGCCCTGCGCCACGAAGCGCAATACTTCGGTCTCGCGGTCAGAAAGCGTGGGGGACGCCCGGCCCGTGCGCTTTCGCTCCTGCGCGGCAAACGGCGCGGCGAGGTGATGCGTCAGTGCGGGATCAATGTACTGTTGACCGGCAGCAGCAGCTCGAATGGCGCGGAGCAACTCGGCATGTGGACTTTGCTTGAGGACATAGGCGGAGACCCCCGCTCGCAGCAGTTCTTCAAGGAAAGTTTGATCCGCGTGCCGGGTCAAGCTCACAACCGGGAGATGCGGCCGACACTCCTTCAGTTTGCGCGTTGCGATGACGCCGCTGACGCCCGGCATCGAGATGTCCATGACGACGACGTCGAGGTCTGAAAATGCACCACGCTCGATCGCCTGAGCGCCATCACTGGCCTCACCGACGACCTCAAGATCCGGCTCGCGGTCGATGAGGAGCTTCAGACCTTGCCGCACAGTCTCGTGGTCTTCCACCAAGAGTATGCGCAGTTTCCTGTGCAGGGGCATCTCCATACGATCAAGTCTGGTGCCGAGCAGTGGGTGCGTCAACTCACAGGGGCGTCTGTCACGATGCAAATTCATGGGGACCAGCGTTGAAACTCTACAGTTTATCCGGGGCGGCGCCCGATCTGGACCGTACCGTGGCTGAGCAGGAACGAGTGAAGGGCCGAGACCTCTCCGAGGACGTTCTGCGTCTCGCCGTCGAGGGCCTTCCGGATCATGCTTTCGTCACGCTGGATCCTCAAGGCGTTATCACCTTCTGGAACGTAGGCGCCGAGCACCTTTTCGGCTGGCGCAGCCAGCAGGCTGTGGGTGTCCACGTCTCATCCCTGCTCGGTCGTGGCGGACTGGACGCCGGGATCGACACGACTGATCTGGAGGAAGCGAAACGACACGGTTCTGTGACCGCCGCGCGGCGGTTGAACTGTCAGGACGGAAGCACGAAAGACGTCAGAGCGACCATTCTCGCGCTCCGAAACACGACAGGTGTGCTCGGTTATGGTGTCGCGGCACATCTGCGCTGCGCGACACCGATTCCCGCCGACCCTGGCCTTGCAGAGCACGCCGTTGGCGACACGGCGTCGACGGCAGAGACGCGCCGCCAGCTGTCTGAATCCAGGACGTTGCTGGCGGCGGAGATCGCAGATCGGAGGCAGGCCGAAACATCCCGAGCGCGGCTGCTGCGCCGGCTCGTCGTCGCTCAGGAGGATGAACGGCGTCGACTCGCCCAAGATCTTCACGATGGTCTTGGTCAACGGCTGACCGCCCTTAGGCTGACGCTCGAAGCGCTCGACGGAGATCGGAGCGCACAACCGACGGGAACCGCGAGTGCCCTGGAGATACTGGCGCGTATTAATCAAGACGTCGACTTCATTGCCTGGGAGCTCAGACCCGCGGCGCTGGACGAACTTGGGCTGGCTAGGGTGCTCGAGACCTATGTCAAAGAGTGGTCCCGCCACTCCGGCGTCTCAGCCGTGTTCCACGCGAGACCCGGCAATCTGCCGCGATTTGCGATTGAAGTGGAGGCCAGCATCTACCGTATCGCTCAGGAAGCTTTGAACAATGTCGCGAAGCATGCGCGCGCGCGCTCGGCCAACGTTCTGCTGGAACTGCGCGGTGAAAACCTCGCGCTCGTTATCGAGGACGACGGCGTTGGGTTTCACCCCATTGCCGAGGGCGAAACAATGATGGGTTTGGCCGGCATGCGAGAACGCGCCCTCGCCGTAGGCGGCACACTGGAGCTCGAGCCGACGCCAGGAGGAGGAACAACCGTTTTGACGTGCATTCCGACGACCGGCGGGTACCGCGAACATGTAGGGAAGGTCGGCGACGGCGGCGATGTCAGCGACCCGGATTTCGCGCACCATGACCGTGGCCAGTCGATCGAAGCGAGCGGAACCGCTCTCACGGCGATTCGAACGCGATTGCAGGAACTCCAGCGCGCGGTCGGCGCCCGAGACGAATTCATCGCAACGGTCGCGCACGAATTGCGCAACCCCATCGCGCCGTTGATGTTCCAGGTCAGGCTTGCGCTCAACAAGGCCGAACAGCTTGCCGCCACCGGTACACCCGTGTCGGTTGAATGGATTCAGACGCAACTGCGTGGCGTTGAACGACGCCTGCACCGAGTGCTAGAGACACTCGACCGACTCCTTGATGTCTCGCGGCTGTCGACCGGACGAATCGACCTCCAGGTCGAGCCAATGAACCTCGCAGAGGTAGTGCGGGAAGTGATCGACGCCTTCGAGGCGGAGCTCGCGGTAGCGAGGTGCAAACTGACGCTCTCTGAACGCGGCACAGCGACAGGGGTATGGGATCGGCTGCGCGTGGAACAAGTCTGCCGAAACCTCCTGTCCAATGCGATTCGGTTCGGCGCGGGACGGCCCATCGACATCGCGCTCGATGCGGATCACGATTTCGCCAGCCTTGCGGTTCGTGACCACGGCATTGGTATCGCCGCCGATCAGCAGTCGAAGATCTTCGAGCGCTTTGAGCAGGGTGTCGAGCGGCGCAGTGGTGGGTTCGGCATCGGGCTCTGGATTGTGCGGAACATCTGCGTCGCGATGGGTGGTACCGTGACTGTTGATAGCGCCGTCGGCGATGGCGCGTGTTTCACGGTGTTGCTTCCTCGACGTCCGGATCGAGAGGCGGTGGAATCCATATCGGAGTGACGTGAGATGAGCGACCAAGGACCATCGTCTGAACGCCGGCCGACCGGAATCGAGGGGCTGGATCGCATCCTCGAGGGGGGGTTGCTCGTCTCCGGTGTCTACATCGTCCAAGGGCCGCCCGGAGCAGGCAAGACGATCCTCGCCAATCAAACGTGCTTCAACCATGCAGCGGCCGGCGGACACGCCGTTTATGTGACACTCCTGGCGGAATCCCATTCGCGGATGTTTGCGCACCTCCGGCGGATGGCGTTCTTCAACGAGGCGGCGATTCCAGATCGCGTCTACTACATTGGCGGTTTCAGCGCGCTCGAAGCGGAAGGGTTGGACGCCCTCGTCACGCTGATTCGAGGTGCTATTCAGAAGCACAAAGCGACGCTGCTGGTCGTCGACGGACTCATCTCCGCGCAGGAATCCTCACCGACCGATCGCGAGTTCAAGAAATTCCTGCATGAGATTCAAGCGTTGGCCGATCTCACCGGTTGTACCGTGCTGCTCCTGACGAACGCGGAGCGCGCATCTGGATTCTTTCCGGAGCACACGATGGTCGACGGCGTGCTGCATCTCACCGACGAACTTTCGGAGTTGCGACCGCTCAGGCACATCCGCGTCTTGAAGCTGCGGGGCAGTGCGCCCGTTCGCGGGCTCCATTCCGTACGTATCACCGATCAAGGGCTGGAGGTGAGGCCGAGGATTGAAACCCGGCTTCCTCACGAGGCTATCAAAGAGGAAAAGGTCGTGTCCGGACCAAAGCTTCCGTTTGGCCTCGCGGACCTCGACGACATGCTGCGAGGTGGGGTGCACCCTGGTTCGATCACGATGGTGCTCGGTTCCTCTGGTAGCGGGAAGACGCTTCTCGGCATGCAGTTCCTCTCTGAGGGTGTCAGACGCGGCGAACGTGTCGTGTATTTTGGATTCTACGAACGGCCCGACGCGATCCTGGCGAAATGCCATCGCGTCGGCATCGGCGGCCTGAAGGAAGGCGTGGAGCAGGGCCTTGCCCATATGGTCTGGCACAGGCCAGTGGAGGGCGTGATCGACGAGCTCGGCGAGAGCCTGATGCAGACCATTCGGAGCGTGAGGCCGCAGCGGCTGTTCCTGGACGGCATGGAGGGGTTCGATCGGGCGGCTGATTTTCCTGAGCGAATGTCTCATGTCTACAGCGCCATCGCCCAGGAACTGGAACGGCTCGGCATCACCGCGCTGTACAGCACTGAGACACGGGAGCTGTTCGCCAGGACCATCGAAGTGCCCATCAACGGGCTCTCCGCCGCAACACAGAACATTATCTTGCTTCGTCACATCGAGCATCGCGCGATGATGCTGCGTGTCCTCGCGATCCTCAAAATCCGCGACGACGACTACGATGCACGGATGCGCGAGCTCCGGATCACCGACGACGGCATCCGTTTGCTCGATACATTCGCCGGCGAGTCAGGGGTGGCATCCGGTGGTGGAATGTCGGGCGACACAAGCGCGAAAGAGGCAGAGGCGTAGCGTGGCATCGACCAAACAGTCGATCCTCATTGTCGACGACGAGTTCGGACTCGCCGAAATGTTGCGGGACATGCTGCGCGACTCTGGTTACGAGGTCACGTTGGCCATCAATGGTCGGCTGGCGCTCGAGATTCTGGAAGAGGGAAACGTCGATTTGGTGCTGACCGACATGATGATGCCGGTGATGGACGGGGCGGAGCTGGCGACTGCGATGCGCAGTGATGAGAGGCATCGCGCCACGCCCATCGTCATGATGACGTCCCTTCCGACGGCACTTCCTCAGCCAGATGGTCTCTTCGACGCGGTCTTGCGAAAGCCTTTCACGCCGGACCTTCTTCTGGAAACGTTGAGCAGCTGTTTGGCAAGCGGATGAAGGCGCAACTCAATGGAGTCCAGTTGGAGGACGACAATCCGGCAGCGGCCTCGACGGTTGACCGGTCAGTCTATGCGCCAAGCGCTGACATGCCGGGCGCTCCAGAGTGGTGCCGGTGATCACACGATATCGTTTGAATGACGCGTGATTCCTTCTGGTGGAAAGATCGTTTCGAGTCGCCCCACGCTGGTGATTCGGCACGCGTGAAGCTCCTCATCAAACCGAAGCCGACTGCCGTGCTACGCATCGCGCCGCGATCGCTTGACCGCGTCGCACGTGCGTCTCAGGGCCTGCCCTAACGGTTCGCGTCGGTTCTTCCTAATAGCGGCGACGGAACTCGTATGCCATCTTTGAAGGGGATAGCAGTGTGATGCCTCGCCTCCTCGATTCGAACACCTCTCGGAGAGCTGGACACACGGAGGTACGTAAGACCTACGTCGAAACCACTTGTGGTAATGCGACGGTGGCCTGGTTGTCCGTGGAGGCGCTTCATTGCGCTCCCGGTCGACTGCGGTGCTGACTCGCTGCGTAATCGTAAGTACGCCGCGACTTCGTCCGCGGCACAAATATTGGTATGCCACACATGGACACTCCTGGTTCGGTGTCGTTTCCGAATGGCGACGTTGATCGCACATCCGACGTCCTTTGTTTGTCGCATCTGCGTTGGGACTTCGTCTTTCAGCGACCGCAGCATCTCCTCACACGATGCGGTCGGTCTCGGCGCGTCTTCTACTTTGAAGAACCGATCGTGGACGACGATACCGAACCACGACTCGACGTGCAGATTCGCGGCAACGTGACCGTGTTCGTGCCCCATCTTCCGTCCGTGGACGATCAGGAGAGCAACGCGATACAGCGACGGTTGCTCGACGACGCGATGGCGAAGTATCGGATTCGCCAGTACCTACTGTGGTACTACACGCCGCTCGCCCTTGCTTTCACCGACCATCTCACTCCGGCGGCCATCGTGTATGACTGCATGGACGAACTCTCCGCGTTCAAAGGTGCGTCGCCGCGTCTCAAGCAGTGCGAAGCGTCCCTCATGGAAACGGCGTCGCTCGTGCTCACGGGCGGACAATCGCTCTACGACGCGAAGCGATCACAGCACCATAACATCCATCTGTTTCCGAGCAGTGTAGATGTCGGGCACTTTGCGACGGCGAGATCGATTGGCATCGACCCGCCCGATCAACGGGCGATCGCGCATCCGCGTCTCGGGTTCTTCGGCGTCATCGACGAACGCATGGACATCGAGTTGTTGCGCGGTGTTGCTCAGGCGCGCCCGAGCTGGCAGTTGGTGATGCTGGGGCCTGTCGTCAAGATCGATCCGGTTAGCCTGCCGGCATGCCACAACATTCATTACCTCGGCGCACGCAGTTACGAACAGTTGCCCTCCTACATTGCCGGCTGGGACGTCGCCTTGCTGCCGTTCGCGCGCAACGAGGCGACGCGCTTCATCAGCCCCACGAAGACACCCGAATACCTCGCAGCAGGCAAGCCGGTTGTGTCCACTTCCATCCGCGACGTCGTGCGTCCATACGGGGAGCAGGGCTTGGTGGGCATCGCCGATGACGTCGACAGATTCGTGGATGCGTGCGAAGCAGCCATGGTAGAAGAGGCCGCGCAGCGGATCGCGCGGGCCGACGCCTTCCTGCGGCAGATGTCATGGGATGGGACGTGGAACCGTATTCGTGTCCTCGTCGACGCCGCTGTCATGTCGGACGCGGTGACGGGAGCCGATCGCCCCATTGCCGCCGCGGTATAGCCGATGAACTCGACAGCCGACATGTTCGACTACCTGGTCGTCGGAGCGGGATTCGCCGGCGCGACGATCGCTGAACGACTCGCGGCCGACGGCGGCTATAAAGTGCTCATCTGCGATCGCCGGCCGCACATCGGCGGGAACGCTTTCGATCACTATGATGCGGACGGCATTCTGATCCATAAATACGGTCCGCACATCTTCCATACCAACGCACGCCGCGTCTACGATTACCTCTCGACGTTCACGGAGTGGCGCCCGTATCAGCATCGTGTGTTGGCTGCGGTGGACGGGCAGCTGCTGCCGGTTCCGATCAACCTCGATACGGTCAATCGCCTGTACGGGCTGACCCTCACCTCCTTCGAGCTCGAACAGTTCTTTGCATCAGTCGCGGAGCCAATCGAACGCATCCGCACCTCGGAAGACGTCATCGTCAGCAAAGTGGGGCGCGAGCTGTACGAGAAGTTCTTTCGTAACTACACTCGAAAGCAATGGGGATTGGATCCGTCTGAGCTGGATTCAACAGTGACTGCGCGGGTGCCCGTGCGGACCAACCGCGACGATCGGTACTTCACCGATACCTATCAAGTGATGCCGCTGCACGGCTATACCCGGATGTTCGAACGCATGCTCGCCCATCCGAATATCAAGATCCTCCTCAATGCCGACTATTGCGACATCAAACACATGATTCCGCACCGAGAGCTGATTTTCACCGGCCCGATCGATGAGTACTTCGATTATCGCCTCGGGCGCCTTCCTTACCGCTCGTTGAACTTCAAATTCGAGACCCGTAACGTGGCGGTCGCACAGGCCGGACCGGTGATCAACTATCCGAATGAAAACGCGTATACGCGCGTTACCGAATTCAAGTACATCACCGGACAGGATCATCCGAAGACGTCGCTCGTTTACGAGTACGCGTCCGCCCAAGGCGATCCGTACTACCCCATTCCGCGCCCGGAGAACGAGATGCTGTACAAGCGATATCAGGAGCTTGCCGCCTCCATTCACGGCGTGCGCTTCCTGGGGCGCCTGGGAACCTACAAGTACTACAACATGGATCAAGTCGTCGCTCAGGCTTTGAGTTTGTACGCGAAAATCCAAGAGATGCCTCAGTCGGATCTCGCGGTTGCGATCGCGTGACCTCCGACCGCGACCACAACGCCCCGATCGAAGTCTGGGGTGGCATTGAATGCACGGTGAACCGCGTCGGTGACCGATGGTTCGACCAGACGGTGTTCTCCGGACATCAAATCCGGCTGGACGACATCGATCGATTCGCGTCGCTACGACTCAGTGCCTTGCGCTACCCGGTGCTGTGGGAGCGAGTGGCGCCTATTTCGCTCGACAGTCCGGACTTTCGTTGGAGCGACGAGCGACTGGCCCGCATCCGCGCGCTCGGCATCAGGCCGGTCGTTGGCCTCCTCCACCACGGTAGCGGGCCGGCGTACACGTCGCTGCTCGATCCCGAGTTCTCGTCGCATCTCGCCCGCTACGCCCATCTGGTCGCCGAACGCTACCCCTGGATCACTGACTACACACCGGTGAACGAGCCGCTGACCACTGCCCGCTTCTCCGGCCTGTACGGCCTGTGGTACCCACATGCGCGTGATTCACGCGCGTTCGTGCGAGCGCTCCTCGCGCAGGTTCGCGGTGTAGTGCTGGCAATGAAGGCCATTCGCGCGATTAATCCCTCGGCGCGGTTGATCCAAACCGAAGACTGCGGTGCGACCTTCGGCACCAAGGCAACTGAACACCAGGTGAAGCACGATTGTGAGCGGCGGTGGTTGACATGGGACTTGCTGACCGGTCGAGTCGACCGTGAGCATCCACTGTACGAGTTTCTCGTCGCGCACGGGGCGGAGGAAGCGGAGCTCGGGTTTTTTCGGGAGCGCGTCTGCGCACCTGCGATCGTCGGTCTCAACTACTATCTCACGAGCGACCGCTACCTCGACGAGCGGCTGGAACACTATCCGCCACAGCATCATGGCGGCAATGGCCGGATGCGCTATGCGGATGTGGAGGCCGTCCGCGCCGGCGCGGAACGGATTGTCGGCCATGAAGCGCACCTCATGGACGCCTGGCACCGCTACCACCTACCGGTCGCCATTACCGAAGTGCACCTGTCGTGCACGCGGGATGAGCAGGTGCGGTGGTTGGTCGAGAGCTGGCGTGCTGCTCACAACGCACGTGGTGCCGGAGTCGATGTACAAGCGGTGACGACGTGGGCGCTCCTTGGGTCGTTCGATTGGGATACGCTCGTAACACGCAACCAGTGGCACTACGAACCCGGTGTGTTCGATGTTCGGAGCGACCCGCCGCGTCCGACGCGACTTGCTGCGGTAGTCGGCGCCCTGAGTAGCCGAAATGAGCCAGATCATCCCGTGCTCGACGGCGTGCCTTGGTGGAGGCGTTCGCATCGCCAAATTCACGGGAACGTGCGGAGCTCGTTCGATCGGCCGACGGATAAACGCCAACTCGTAATTACGGGCGCCAACGGCACACTCGGTCGAGCACTGCGCCGGGCGTGCGACGAGCGGGGCCTGGCCGCATGCCTCATGAGCCGAGATGGACTGGACATCAGCGATGCAGCGCGCGTGGACGCCTTGTTGGAGGCGCTGCAGCCGTGGGCTGTTATCAACGCGGCCGGATACGTTCGTGTCGATGATGCCGAGTTGGAGCCCGGCGCCTGCTGGCAGTCGAACGTTGCTGGGCCGGTGACCCTCGCCGCGGCATGTCGACGGCGGGACATCGCCTTGGTGACGTTCTCTTCAGATTTGGTCTTTGATGGGGCGCTTTTCGCTCCATATGTTGAGTCCGATGCGCCGCACCCCCTGAACGTGTACGGCAAGACCAAAGTAGCAGCCGAACAGGGGGTATTGGCGATCTGCCCCGATGCCCTGGTCATTCGCACCAGTGCGTTCTTTGGACCTTGGGACGAGGCCAACTTCGGATACCAGCTGATCGCCACCCTCGCCCGTGGCGATTCCTTCAGAGCGGCCGCCGATTGCGTAGTCTCGCCGACTTATGTGCCGGATCTCGTTCATTCAACACTGGACTTGTTGATCGATGGCGAACAGGGGCTGTGGCACCTCGCCAATGGCGGAGCGCTCACGTGGTACGCATTCGCCCAGTCGATTGCGACCGCATTCGACCTACCCACCGATCGCATTCAACCGTGCCCGGCCGCGTGGGCGTGGGGGCCGGCGCGGCGGCCGCCACAAAGCGCGCTGGCGTCGAAACGAGGTGCAATCATGCCGCCACTCGAAACCGCGATCGCGGCATTCGTCCACGATGTCTCACGTGAGACCGGATTCCAGCGGAGTCGCGCATGCGCATCGCGGTAACTGGCGGCGCCGGCTATATCGGCAGCCTCGTAAGCGACGAGCTGATCGCCGCCGGTCAGGCGCGTACTGCTCATTGATTATTTGGTAACGGGCCATCTCGAGGAAGTACCTAAGGTGGCGGAATGCGGCGAAATCGATCTCATCGATTGCATCGAGAAGGACCACGGCCGGCGCGCGCTGCACCAAAAACTCAGAGCCGTAATCGCCAGTCGGCATCCCGGTATGGCTGGTCGCATCTTTATTGGCGCGGTCGGATGGTCGATTCCTCGGGCCTCGACGTGCCGTTGTCCGGGTGACGGAACTCACCTCCAGCGATACAGTCGCATCTTCCGCGGCGCAGAGATCGACTCCTCATTTCATCGGCCGCACGCCGTAGCCATCTATGCCAAGTGGGCGAGCTCCGCTCCGGCAGCTTTTCGATTTGCGGTTCAAAGTCCCACGCACGCTCACGCACGATCAACAGCTCCGGCGCGCCAGGGTGCCACTCGAGCGGTTCCTTGAGGAAACCGCAGGCTTGGGGCGCAAACGCGGGCCGCTCCTTGTCCAGCTCCCGCCTTCGCACAGTTTCAACGCGCGCGTAGCTGGAGCGTCGATGTTCAGTTACCTGTCGGATTCGGCCGATCACCCGCTCCCCGAAGGCCGTCTTCTCGCGCGCCGGAGGCAGAGAGCGCACTAATGGTGACGTAGTAGCCGTCCGGATCCCGAAGTGAGAACTCCATTGTTAGAGTGTTTGGGTTCACATGCGGCTCCTCGTCGAGCCGAGTGACGAGAGCGCGTGCTCTCTTCAGAGCCATGTCGAAGTCGTCGACGCGGAAGAACAAGAGGAGCCCGTTGCCAGGTGGCGCCTTGTCCGGACTCATCAAGGAGGGATGCTCGTGCGCGCCCCACTGGTGGAGGCAGAGCAAGACGGTTCCATCCGTATCCAGGATCTGGCCAAAGTGGTCATGGCTCGGAGGCGTGTCGGGCTGGCCAAAGAGCGCTTGGTACCATTTGAAGCTGCCCGGGACGTCGCTTACGCCAATGATCGTCCACGTGCGTTTCATCGCATTTCCGCCGTCGGCCCCAAAAAGAGACTGCTGCAAAACCCTGACGCCTGAGGGATCGACAGGCACATTGAAGCGTACTACCATCGCGGGCATGCGTGGAGATGACTCGCAGCCCGACTCGATGTTCAGCTACGTGTCGAATTCGGCCGTTGGCTCAACGTAAACGCGATGAGATGCCGAGTTTCTTCATCCGGCTTCTCAACGTATTCGGATGCAGTCCCAGGATTGCCGCCGCTCCCTTTCCACCGCCCACGACGCCGTCGGTGGTCCGCAATACTGAGATGATGTGTGATCGCTCGACTTCTTGCAGACGTTCTTTGGTGCCGAGTGCAGCCGGGACGGTCGGCGATGCCTGCGAATCAGCTTCTGGCATGGGGGAGTGGCTGCTCAGCAGCGATTCTTCGACATCGAGTACCGGTCCGGGCGACAAGATCGCTGCGCGCTCGACCACGTTTTGCAGCTCCCGGACGTTGCCGGGCCAGGAGTACTGAAGCAGCCGCTCCATACTGCGTGCGTTGAATCCCTTGACCGGCTTGCCCAGCTTGCGCGCGAGGTTTGCGGTGAAGAATGCCACGAGCAGGCTGATGTCCGGCCGCCGCTCGCGCAAAGGCGGAACGTGAATCGGGAAGACGTTCAAGCGATACAGGAGATCGTCCCTGAATTTCCCGGCGCGAACCGCCTGATCGAGGTCGCGGTTCGTCGCCGCGATCACCCGCACATTCACCCGGACGGTTCGGCTGCTGCCAACCGGTTCGAATTCCTGCTCCTGCAGGACACGCAGCAGCTTCACCTGCGCCTCGAGCGGCAGCTCGCTGATCTCGTCGAGGAAGATCGTGCCGCCATTGGCGAGCTCGAACCGGCCGATCCGCTTCTCCACCGCGCCGGTGAACGCGCCCTTGACGTGTCCGAATAGTTCGCTCTCAACCAGGCCCGGGGGGATCGCGCCGCAATTCACTTTGACGAGCGGTCGCCCGCTCCGTCTGCTGCGGCTGTGCACGGCCCTCGCGAACAGCTCTTTGCCGCATCCGGTCTCGCCGACGATGAGGACCGTTGAGTCCGTGGGTCCCACCAGCTCTACCTTGTGCAGCGCCGCCATGAGCGCCGGACTCTTGCCGACGATCTCATCGAAGCGGTGCTCGGTTCTGATCTCTTCCTGGAGATACACGTTCTCGGCTTCGAGCTGATTCTTGAGCGCCTGCACTTCAGCGAGGGCCGCGCGCAGTTTCTCATCTGCCTGCTCGCGTTCGAGCTCCACGGCGGCCCGCGTGGCGAACGTCCGGAGCACCGGGACCCAGAGAGGGTCTTTCTCCATCGGCTTGACGTCGAGCACGACCAGGTGACCCATGACGCGTCCGGTCGAACTCACGGCTGGGACGCCGAGATAGCTGTCGACGCCCAAATCGGCAAGGACTTTGTTGGTTGGGAACAGCTGTCGTACATTCTCGGCATAGAGGCGTTCGTACCCCTGCACGACGTCCATGCACGGCTTCTCCAGCTCGTACTCGAACGTCTCGCCGAACTGCCCGCCTTGCCAGAACGCGCGCACGCGGGCCCGATTGTCCTGCCGGCATTCGGTGACGAACGCGTGGCTGATTTCCAGCGAGATCGCCAGATGCTGAACCAGTGACTCGTAGAACGCGCGACCGGTGACTGAGGCGGTGCCTTCGGTGACGGCGCGGAGAAGGTTCTCGGTTCTCCTGTTGTCGGTGATGTCGCGTGAGATGGCGAGCAGCGCCTTGGGGCGGCCTTCCCGGTCGAGGATCGCGTTGACGGCCACGTCCCACCAGCGTGGCGATCCATCCAGCGTGGGATAACAACCAATGAAGCGGGCGAGGCCGCCGGCGCGGGCGGTTTCAACCGCTTTTTGCACCGTCTCGCGGAACTCACGCGGCCACAGGTCGCACCACACGGAAGCACGATACGGCGCGAAATCTTCGATCCCCAGCGCCTGCAGTCCGCCGGAACTCACCGAGATCAGGCGGCCTTCGAGATCGATGAGCTTGAAGCAGTCGTGGCTGCTCTCGATCAGGCGCGTCATGAACTCGTCACGATCGCGGAGGGCCTCTCGCAGCGCGTCGATGCTGTTCGACCCGCGCTCCACCGTGTCCACGACGGAGGATGCTGTATTGACGAGGTCAGGTGGTACTTTCATGCTCGACCTCGAAATCTATCGAGCCGCGAAAACCGCGGCAGGGCGCTGCGAGCTGATCTGGTCGGTCCACGCCTCGTGATGATCTCCTGCCGTTCCACCGTTCTGCTGAACTCGATCGTGGAGGTCAAGTTCTCGGTGCGGAGATCGTCGAATCGTAGCACGGCCCCTTTGGCAGGATGACCACTTGTTCGGAAGTCATGCAGCTCAGGTTGCGTCGTCGGGTCACGGTGATTCCTGCATCGGCGAAGTTTCGTTCCGCGTGGCCGCGGCGCTCGCAGGCGAAGTCGGCTGACGTCTGTTCCGCGACTTGAACTCCGGGTTACGAAATGCCTTCCGCTCACGCAACGGCGCGGATCAGATCTCGTTTCCTCGCACGCTTCGCGCAACCGGAATCTCACCAACTTCTCCGCGGACTAACTTCAAACAGCTTTCCACGATCGTCGACACGACGATGTCACAACGACACTTCGTGCCGACACGAAATATCGTATCGGGCGTGATCTCTTCATAACACTGCAAGCTGCTGGCAGCAGTGGAGATATGTGGCACAGGCGCGACGGCACAGCGGCTGCAGTCTCGTGATGCGGCGCCGGGCGCCGCCCGTTCTCGCGATGGCCTGAAACAGAACAGCGAATTCTCACGGCGGGGACCTGCCGTGCGCGTGTCGTTCGCCGAATATCAGGAGCAATCTGTATGAGCCGAATCAAACCCGTCTTGCAGACAACTCACGATGGCGTTCGCAGGAGCTTCGACGCCATCGAAAAACAGCTTGGCGTCGTGCCCAACATGATGCGGACGATGGCGCAATCGCCTCGCGTCCTCGAGGGATACCTGGCATTGAGCGGCGCTCTGAGCCGTGGCCTCTTGCCGGCGACGCTACAAGAGCAGATTGCCCTTGCTGTCGCCGAGGCCAATTCCTGCACCTACTGCCTGTCGGCGCATACCGCCCTGGGCCGCCGTGCAGGGTTGTCGGACGACCAACTCGCCGCAAGCCGGGAGGGTCGGGCAGTGGACGCAAAGGCAAATGCCGCACTGCAATTCGCGTTGGCTGTCCTCCAGCGCCGCGGCGGTGTCACGGACGAAGAGCTCGCGCACGTCCGGGCTGCAGGTTTCTCGGACGCCGAAATCGCGGAGCTCATCGCGCACGTCGCGGTGAACGTGCTCACGAACTACTTCAATCGAGCTGCTGACACCGAGATCGACTTTCCAAGGGTCACCGCGGCGCAACTCGTCTAGGCCGCTCCCTCGAAGGTGGCGGAGATCAGATCTCGGAAAGGAGCGCCTGTCATGTGTTCGCCAAACGTCATGTCGGTCGTTGAGGCGGAAACCGCCCGCAGGAGGTTCCTGCGCTCGATGGGTGCGGCGGCCGTGAGTTTCGGCGCTGCGGCCATGGCAGTACGAGCGGAATCACAGAGTAACGGCTCGTCTCGAGCCGCTACAGCGGCGCATTTTGAAAAGGTCGTCGACCTCACGCACGTGCTGGAGCCGAACGTTCCCAATTACTTTCGACTCAATATGGCAATCACGCCGGTGTTGACCATCGAACAGCACGGTGTCTTCGTGAATCAGTTGACGGTGCCCGAGCATTACGGCACGCACTTCGATACGCCCGCGCACTTCATTCCCGGAGGCACCACGGGCGAGAGGATCGAACCGGAGCAACTGGTCGGACCTCTGGTGATCATCGATATCGCCGAGCGCGCGTCGTGGGATCCGAACGCCGAGGTTACGGTGGCGGATCTCGAACAGTGGGAATCACTGAACGGCCGCATTCGACCAAGTGCTTTCGTCGCGATGTACTCGAATTGGGCGAGACGCTGGCCTACCGCGACGTACCTCAATGAGGACGACACGGGAACCTACAACTTTCCCGGTTTCAGCGGCGAGGCTGCCCGATTCCTCGTCGAGGAGCGGGACATCATTGGCATCGGCTGCGATTCTCACAGCCTCGACGTAGGCCGGAGCACCAGCTATCCCACTCACTTTGCCGTCCTCGGCGCCGGAAAGATCGGCGTCGAAAATCTAGCGGGCCTGGGCGAAGTGCTGCACCAGACGCAGCGGCGCCACCAGCGGGGGACTGAGGGCCTTCCGCTGATCGTCATCGGCGCATTAAAGACGCTCGGAGGGTCGGGTAGCCCGGTCCGAGCCCTGGCGCTCGTGTAAAGGCGGGATTGCGATGAAGGTTGCGGCGATCTGGCGGTACCCCGTGAAGTCGATGGCGGGAGAGCGTCTGAGCGGCGCGGAGTTGACGCGTACTGGATTGGTCGGCGATCGCGTGGTGCAGGTCTACGACGCGCACGCCCGGATCGTCACGGCGCGACGGTTCCCTCGACTCCTACGCCATCGCGCGACGCTCGGTCCGGACGGCGAGCCGCTCGTGGACGGACTGCCTTGGGATTCGCCGGAAGTTGCCGCGCGCGTCGAAGCGGCGGTCGCGTCCGGCGCGACGCTCGCGCGATTCGACGGCCCGGAGCGATTCGACATCCTGCCGTTGCTGATCTGCACGGACGGCGCCGTGTCGATGTTCGGTCGCGACGTTCGACGGCTGCGTCCGAACATCTTCATCGGGGGCGTCGACGGGGCTGCCGAGCGGCGCTGGCCCGGCGCCACGCTGAGATTGCCGCAGGCGGAAGTTGCCATCGCCGACCTCCGCGGGCGCTGCGTCATGACGACGTACGACCCGGACACCGGCGAACAGGACCCCGGCGTGCTCCGCGACATCGTGCGGCGGTTCGGCGGCAGGCTGTGCCTCAATGCCTCTGTCATTCGTCCTGGCCACGTGCAGGAAGGGGAGACCGTCGAATTGCTCTCGCATGCGGACGACATGCAGCACGCACGCTGACGTGAACATCGGTTTAGTAGAGGGAGATGTCAAATGAACCGTAAATGGGTTTCGACGTCGATCGCGGTCGCGATCCTGATCGCCGGCTCAGTGTTTGCCTGGCCGCGTGAGCAGCCCAGTGTCCCGATCACACAGACAACGACCGTGCACGTGCAGTACAAGACGGTCACCGTCGACGGCCTCGACGTGTTTTACCGGGAGGCGGGCCCGAGCAACGCGCCTGTCGTGCTCCTGCTGCACGGGTTCCCGACCTCCTCTCACATGTTTCGGATCCTGATACCTGCACTGGCGGATAAGTTTCGCCTGGTGGCGCCTGATTACCCGGGTTTTGGCAACAGCTCGATGCCGAGGGTCGATGCGTTCGAGTACACGTTCGACAACCTCGCACACGTCATTGAAAAGTTCACCGAGGCCGTCGGCCTGTCGCGCTACACGCTCTATCTGCAGGATTACGGCGCACCGATTGGCTTTCGTGTCGCAGCAAAGCACCCGCAGCGAGTGCAGGCGCTCGTCATTCAGAACGGCAACGCATATGAGGAAGGTCTGCGCGATTTCTGGAAGCCCTTCCGGGCCTACTGGAACGAACGCAGTGGAGCGAACGCCGCAGCGCTGACGCAATTCCTCGAGCTCGACGCGACGAAATGGCAGTACACGCATGGCGTCCGCCGATCGGAGGCGATCAGTCCTGACAGCTGGTTGATCGATCAGTACCTCTTGGATCGCCCAGGCAACAAAGACATCCAGCTGCAGCTCTTCTACGACTACAGATCGAATCTGCCGCACTATCCCGAGTGGCAGGCGTACCTCCGGCGGCACCAACCACCAACCCTGATCGTGTGGGGGAAGAACGATCAGATCTTCCCTGCAGACGGCGCCCACCCATACAAGCGGGACCTGAAAGATCTGGACTTCCATCTCTTGGACACGGGGCATTTCGCGCTGGAAGAGGACCACGATGTCATCGCCGCGCTGATGCGGCGCTTTTTGGAAGCCAGACTGAACAAGGGCAGTCCGATGACCCGCCGGGAACGGTGATCGCTTCGAGCCTCTGTGTTGTCGAACAATCGGATCGTCGGACAAGCCAAACCTGAGCAGGTGGACGCGGCAGTGGGGGACAGTCACACGCTGGTTCTCTCAGACGCTTGGGGTTCGAGCAAGTGGAGTGGCGCACTGCGGGTTGCGCTGGCGGCAAGGTTCGTCTTCACAGGCGTGTCGCACTTCCATCGTCGTACGAGGCGGGACCTCATACGAATGGTGCCGCCCACACTACCCAAGCCGGCGCTACTCGTCACGATAACCGGTGTGCTCGAGTTCGTCGGTGCCGCTGGTCTGCTCCTGCCGTCCGCTGCGGCTGCGGCAGCGTACGGCTTGATCACGCTTCTCGTGGCGATGTTTCCGGCGAACTTCCATGCGGCGCGGGCGGGACTCCTCATCGCCGGACACCGCGCGACACCGATTGTCTGGCGTGGGGCGTTGCAGCTCTTCTGGATTGGTGCGCTCTGGTGGGTCGCTCGGTCGACGCCGACGGCGTGGTGAAGTTCTTCCACAGCGCAGGTATTTAACTGACCGCGGCCTTTACTGCGGGAATCGCGAGGCGCCGGAACAGAGCGTCGACCTCCTTCACCGGCATACGCATCTTGCCGTTCGCCCACCAGATCAAGAGTCCGAACAATCCGCCGCCAATGAATTGCGCTATCGCTTCCGCTGGCGTCTCGGTCGCCCGACGTGCCGACAACATCAGTTTCA
>JBKPAJ010000131.1:0-56327 GCA_046726375.1 Acidobacteriota bacterium | reverse complement strand
GGCACTAGGCGGGCCGGCGCGGTGCCCGAAGCTTCTGCTCAAACGCGACGACCTGACCGGCCTGGCCCTTGGCGGCAATAAAGCCCGCAAGCTCGAGTTTCTGATCGGTGACGCCCTCGAGCAGCAGGCGACGGTCGTCGTCACCACGGGAGCTGCGCAATCGAACCATGCGCGAATGACGGCGGCCGCGGCACGGGCCGCGGGCCTGGGCGTGGAGCTCGTGCTCACGACCGAACCGAATCCGCCCGTGCAGGGCAACCTTCTTCTCGATCGTCTGTTTGGCGCGACCGTCCACTACATCCCACCCCCTGCCGATCCTGCACTCGCCACGAGCGACGAAGAAGAAGCCAAGGTGGCCCAAGTGATGACGTCGCTCGAAGCGCGCGGTGAGCGCCCGTATCTGATTCCGGTCGGCGGATCGAGCGGCGTTGGCGTGCTCGGATATTTCACCGCCACGAGCGAGCTCATGACGCAGCTCGAGGAGCAGCACGACCGGCCGGCGCGGATCTACTTCGCGAGCGGCTCGCGCGGTACGCAGGCTGGAATCACGCTCGGCGCGAAACACTTCGGCGCGCCTTACCAGGTGTACGGCGTGGCGGTGAGCGGCGGCGAGTCGTTCAAGCGCGAGCGCGCACTGCGCATCGCCAACGAAGCCGCCACGATTGCCGGCATCGGCACGCGCGTGGCCGAGAGCGATCTGGTGACGGATCAGAATTACATCGGACCGGGTTACGGCATTCCCACGGATGCATGTCTCGAAGCCATTCGATTACTCGCGCAGAGCGAAGGGATTCTGCTCGATCCTGTGTACACGGCAAAGGCAATGGCCGGTTTGATCGATCACGTGAGACGCCGCACCCTCGATCCATCATCGAGTGTGGTGTTCGTTCACACAGGGGGCGTGCCGGCGCTCTTCGCGCACGCCGCGTTGTTTTAACGCCGCGCTCGCATTACCATCCCGCGAACGCCGGGACAGACACTACGGAGCCATTCAATGCACAAACTGCTAACCGTCGTGACGCTTGCGGCGCTGCCGCTCGCCGCCACCCGACAGTTCCATGCCGCGGCCGCTATGCCCGACTGGGCGTACGCGATCCCGGCACCGCCACCAGCAGGTGGCACTCCGCCTGCCGTTGCGCCCCCCGACACTTCGCCAAGGCAAGTGCCGGGCAGCCCACTCACCTTCACACGGCAACAGATTTCAGATGGTTTCGGACCTGCCGACTGGTTTCCAGGTGATCACCCGACCATGCCGTCGATCGTCGCCAACGGCAAACGGCCCGATGTGAGGGCGTGCGCGCTCTGTCATTATCCGAACGGCAAGGGACGGCAAGAGAATGCCGGCATCTCAGGCCTGCCGGTGTCGTATTTCATCCAGACGATGAAGGATTTCCGGGACGGCCTGCGCAAGAGCGCCGAGACCCGAAAGAGCAACACGAACCTGATGATCACCTACGCCAAGGCGATGACCGACGACGAGATCAAACAGGCGGCGGAGTATTTCGGGGCAATGAAATGGACACCGTGGATCAACGTGATCGAGGCGAGCACGGTACCGAAAGTCGCGAGCCGAGGCGGCATGTGGATTCCCGTCGACAGCGGCGAGAAGGAAGCGATCGGCACGCGCATCATTGAAACACCCGAGAATGCGGAACGGACCGAGGTCCTTCGCGATCCGCGCTCCGGCTTTATCGCCTACGTCCCGGTTGGCAGCCTCGAGGCCGGCGCGGCACTGGCGACGACCGGCGGCGGCCGTACCATCGCGTGCGGCGCGTGTCACGGCGCCGATTTGATGGGAACGGGGCCCGTGCCCGGAATCGCCGGACGATCACCCAGTTACCTTGCGCGACAGATGTACGACATGCAGGTCGGGACACGGAAGGGCGAATGGACGGAGTTGATGAAGCCGGTCGTCGCGAAATTGACTGACGAAGATCTCATCAACATCTCTGCGTACGTCGCGTCGCGATTGCCGTCGCCGTAACCTGCTATCGCTGGCCGTTCGCACGCCGCGCTGCTGACGGAACCGCGTCTGCAAAGTAGTCGAGGATCAATGCGGCGTCGACGTCGCGCAACACCAGGGTGCGACCGATCAGGCGGTACTCCAGCGTCGGCGGCAGCGCGGGCAACACGGCGACCAGGTTTGCCGGCATCGTCGCCATCGAGGCGGCGACCGGATAGCGCATGTGAATCTGCGGCTCGCGGCGGTCGGACGGCTCGTCGTTCAGCCCGGCGAGAAAATCGGTGACATCGATGCCGTCCAGGGCACGCGCGAACCGTTCGCTGATGACGCGCGCGCACCGCGCGTCGAAGAACTCGCCTTGTCGCGCATTGCCGCGAGCGCGCTGAATCGCAAACGCAAGTGCGTTTGAGCGGTCGCGAATCTCCGCGACGTTTGTCGTCACGCGTAGCGGGGGCACCTCCGTCTGGATGCGCAACCTCGTGCTCACGTACCACTGAATGGCGCTATTGAGTCCGTCACAGGCAACCTCATCCGCCTGAGCGATAGTTTCGCTGCCGACGCTCACGGTCGAGCCTGATTGAGCAACCGCTTCCCGAGAAACGATACTCAGCAGTGTGAATGTGACCACCGCGGCGATCCAATGCCGGTAACGAGCGCGCACACCCAAGCCCACGCAGTGAACACCTTGCGATTATTGTTCCACCTCGGGGCACGGCGCGTTGCTGTAGCCCGAGCGGAACGCCGTCACCGTTCGCGCCTCCGGCTCGTAGCGGTGCCGCCACACGCACGCGGTGTCGTTTGCGAGCAGATGAATCGAGATCGACGGCGTATCTGAGACCGTTTCCACATAGTGGATGTCGTCTTCCGGCGGCAGCAACGCGTAAAACTCTCCGGCGTTCAGCGTCTGTCGTTGTTTGATCTCCAGGTCCGCCCTGCCCTCCTCGCGGCCGTCGTCGAGGCGCCGATAGATCGTCTCGTCCTGCGTTCCGCGATAAATGCCGACCAGGCCCCACGCGAGATGGTCGTGCACCGGCGTGCGCGCACCGGTTGGCACAACGAGCGCGAACAGACACAGCGATCCATCTTCAGCTCGATAGAGCGCGTACTGACCGATGCCGCCACCCATGCGGCTCTTGAAATCAGGTTGCGCGTACTCGTCGGGCAACCAGCCATCCGCCGCGAGCAGACGCGCAAACGCTGGTCGAAGTTGATCGAGCCGGGTACGGTCGTCTGGAACGGCCGCCGCGAGTCGCTGGGTTTCGTCGATCAACGCACGAATTTCCACTGTGTCGACGAGGAACCCGAAATCATGATGGTTGCCGTGGCCCAAATCACACATCGCCGCTGCACCTCCCCATGAGTATTATGTCCAGCATGGGATGTTGTCGCCGCCTTTCCGCGCTAGTTCTTTTTTCCATCCTGCTGTTTTCCGCATTCACATCCGCACAGTCCGAGGCGCCTGATCCCGGCCCGCTGCCGAAGTACGTCAGCGAACCCATCACGCTCTACAAGTCGGGTCTCGGGACGTTCTCGCGAAAAATCTCGACGTCGAATCCGGAAGCGCAGGCCTTTTTCGATCAGGGCTTTCAGATGATGTATTCGTTCGCGAAGCTCGACGCCGTGCGCTCGTTCCGCGAAGCATGGAAGCGTGACCCGAACTGCGCGATGTGTTACTGGGGCGAGGGCTGGGCGTGGGGGTCGTATCTCAACGGCCCGATGTCGGCGGAACACGCGCCGTTTGCGTATGCCGCCATGAAGAAGGCCGTTGCACTCAAGGACAAGGCGACAACGAAGGAGCGCGCGTTCATCGAGGCGCTCACGTTCCGCTATGTCAAGGATTTCGACGCTGAGACACGCGTCGAGCAGGATCGCGCCTACGCCGAGGCCATGCGCAAGGTCTACGAGAAATATCCGGACGACCTCGATGCCGGGACGCTTTACGCCGATGCGCTGTTTCTACTGGAGCCCCGCCGCGGCACGCGCGACGTGAACGCGCCGAACATCAAGAAACTGCACAGCGTGCTCGAAAGCGTGCTGGCGAAAGACTCGAAGCACCCTGGCGCGTGTCATCTCTATGTCCACGCGACCGAGTCCACGGTGCGGCCCGAGCTCGCGGAGGCGTGCGCCGTGTTCCTCGGCAAGACGATTCCAGGCGCCAGCCACATCAATCACATGCCGTCGCACACGTTCAACGAGGTCGGCCGCTGGGGCGACTCGGTGCGCGCCAATCTCGAGGCCTGGCACTCCGATCAAAAGGCAGACATCGGCGAGGGCTTTGCAATCTACCCCGATCACAACCTTCACATGCTGCTTTACGCGGCGTCCATGGACGGCCAGGGCGCCATCGCCATCCAGGCTGGCAAGGACTACGCCAAGCGCACGAGCGACACGATGTACCACGTGCTCACGCTGATTCGCTTCGGCCGCTTCGACGAAGTGCCGGAGGTGAACAAACGCCCTGAGCGTCCCATTCCAGGTGCGGCATGGGAGTTCGCGCAGGGCTACGCCTATCTTCGAACCGGACAAACTGATTTCGCGCAGGTCTATCTCGCGCGCGTGCAGAAGACTGCCGAAACGACCACGGCGGAATTCCGCGATCACCCCGGCAAGCGGTTGCTGGGTGTGTTGATTGGAATTCTGGAAGGAGAAATCGCACGCGAAGCGAAAGACCTGCCGGCGGCGATTGCAGCCTTCGAACGCGCGGTGGCGGCGGACGACGAGCTCGAGTACGACGAGCCCGAGCCGCTGCCGTTTCCGGCGCGGCACTGGCTAGGCGCCGCGCTCGTCGAAGCGGGCCGCCACGCCGATGCGGAGCGTGTCTATCGTGAGGATCTGAAAGATCATCCGCACAACGGGTGGTCGCTCGTCGGATTGCAGCAGGCCTTGAAGGGGCAGCAGAAGCCGACAACCGAGGTCGATGCCGATCTGGCCGCGAGCTGGTCACGATCCGACACGTGGATTCGTGCCTCACGATTCTGAGCCTTGTGATGTGGCGACATCACATCACGACATCGCCAGACACATCATTACATCATCCGATCGTCCAGATGACATCGCCACATCGCCACGTCGCGACATCGCTAGATGTTCGCACGTCGCACATCGTCCGGCCGGTCGACGTCGTACCACGGTTCGATGAGGGCGACGTCGAGGCCGGCGCGACCGGCCGCTGCCAGCGTCTGCGTGAGCACTCGCGGTGTGCCCCAGTCGATGCCGCTGAACACCGCGGGCTGCGGGCAGCGCATGCCAATCAGGTAGTAGCCGCCGTCCTCGGCTGGCCCGAGCACTACGTCGCGTCCTGCGTCGAGCTGCCCGAACGCCGCCTCGACGTGAGCGGGCGGCAGGTGCGGCAAATCCGATCCGACCAACACGACAGGCGTGGCGCCGGCGGCAAGCGTGTCTTCGATCGCGGCCTGCATACGCGAGCCGAGATCGTCGCCTCGCTGCGCCATCAACGTCACGGTCTGGAGGTCAAAAAGCGCCGCGAACTCATCGCGCGCGTGCTCGGGTGTGAACGCGATCGTAACTGCCGCGTCGACTGTCCGAATCGCGGCGAAGGTATCGCAGAGCAGCGTGCGCCGCAGCGCCACGGCATCGTCAGGTGCGAGATGCGCCGTGAGTCGGGTCTTGCCGCGAGCGGATGGCGCCCGGGCGAAGAGAATGAGCGATCGACGCATTTCGTTTGGCAATCGCGCGCCAGATCCGTACGGCCAGCAGGGCCGCGACCACCATCGCATAGTATCTGGGAAACGTGGTATCGAGTTTGACTTTCCACCAGTAGTGAATCACGGCGAGCGTTGCCGATACGTACACCAGACGATGGAGCAGGTTCCAGCGATAGCCGCCAAGACGGCGGATCCATCCCCGCGTTGACGTGAGGGCGAGCGGGATCAACAACACGAATGCGCTGAATCCCATCGTGATGTACGGACGCTTCATCACGTCTTCCCACAACCCGTCGAACACCAGCGAGTGATCGAGGACGAAGAAGGTCATGAAGTGCAGCGAGCCGTAGAAAAACGCGAACAGCCCGATCATGCGCCGGAAGAGAATGACGACGTTGAGTCCCGTCAGCCAGCGCAGGGGTGTGATCGCAATCGTGATGACGAGCAGGCGCAGCGTCCAGATGCCTGTCGTGTTCGTGATCATCTCGACAGGATTGGCGCCGAGGTCGCCCCAGAACGCGCCGTAGACAAGCTGAGCGAAGGGAACGAGGCAGGCCAGGAACACGGCGGGCTTGACCACCCGCCGCGCCCATTGCGTTTGCGTCATCAGTAGTACTTGCGCAAATCCATCCCGGCGTAGAGCGACGCCACTTGATCGGCGTAGCCATTGAACGGCAGTGTCTTGCGGCGGAAGAACTCGCCGAGCCGGCGCTCCGTCTTCTGCGTCCAGCGCGGATGATCGACCTCGGGATTGACGTTGGCGTAGAAGCCGTACTCGTCGGCACGCGTCTGCTGCCACGTGTTGAGCGGCTGATCCTCCTGGAACCTGACGCGCACGATCGACTTGATCCCTTTGAAGCCGTACTTCCACGGCACGACGAGACGAATCGGCGCGCCGTTCTGGTTCGGCAGCACTTCGCCGTATAGACCAACGACAAGGATCGCGAGCGGATGCATGGCTTCGTCCATGCGCAGCCCCTCGACGTACGGCCAGCGCAGCGCCGGCTCGGTTTGTCCCGGCATCTGCCTCATGTCGAGCAGTGTCGTGAACTTCAGGTACTTCGCCTTGGATGTGGGCTCGAAGCGCTTGACGAAGTCAGCGAGCGGAAAGCCGATCCACGGAATGACCATCGACCACGCTTCGACGCAGCGCAAGCGATAGATGCGTTCCTCGAGCGGGAACCACTTCATGATGTCTTCGATGTTGTAGGTGCCGGGCTTCGCGCAGTCGCCTTCGACGACGATCGACCACGGGCGCGGCCGCAGCGATCCCGCGTATCGAGCGGGATCTTCCTTGTCGAGGCCGAACTCGTAGAAGTTGTTGTAGGTCGTGATGTCTTTGTACGAGTTGAGTTTCTCGTCGGTGCTCAGCGCGCTCTTCTTGACGCCGGTAAGCTTCGGCGCGTTTGGATTCTGCGCGAGTGCTTCTTCACCGCTAGTAAGGACGCCACCGATCGCGCCCGCAGCCGTGACGGCTAGGGCGGTGTTGCCGGCCACTTTGAGGAACTCGCGCCGGCGCAGGTAGAGCTCGTGCGGTGTGACGTCGGACTCGCGAAGGTCAGGCGCTTTTTTGATCAGCATAGGGACCTTGCTCGCGGGCCTAACGACCCGCGCTATGTACGATGATACCGCCTGGACAGCCACTGCGGGGAGACGCCAAGTGCGTAAAGCGTCAAAAACGTGAGGTTTAGCGCACTTCGCGTCCACCAGCCATCCCGTTGCCAACGCCGGGCTGATGTCACCAGTTGCAACTTTAGATGCCGCAGCTCGCCGAGCGTTTTCAACCGCCGCACAAACTCCACATCTTCCATCAGCGGGATGTTGGCGAAGCCGCCCATGCGAGCGAAGACGGAGCGCCGGACGAAAATGCCCTGGTCACCATAAGGGAGATTGAACAGACGCACGCGCCAGCGCACGCCCGCCTCGATGATGCGCGCTTGCCACGCGCTCGAATCGAGACGAAACGCGAAGCTTCCGCCAATGGCGGCTTTCGACTGGTCGAGCCAACGAAAGTCATCCAGCCACCCATCCGGCAGCCGGCTGTCGGCGTGCAGGAACCACAGCCATCGTCCGCTTGCGCGCGCTGCGCCCGCGTTCAACTGCGGACCGCGCCCGGCCGGCGTGTCAACCCACACGACGTCCGGGCGAGCCGCACGAAGCGCGCGCGTATCGCCGTCTCCTGCGATCGACACGATGATCTCGACATCGTTCTGAGGCGGCAACTGATGAAGCACCTGCGCAAGCGCTTCATCCCCGGCGAGTACCGGGACGACAACTGAAACCAGCATCGAATCTGCAGTACCGTAACACCATGCCGGACGAGTCGCTTCGCATGCTGTCGCTGCTCGCGCACGAGTTGCGTGGACCGCTGGGAGTGATTCGCGGCTACTTGCGGCTGATCGATCAAACGAGCGTCGAGCTGTCAGAGCGGTCGCGCGAGAGCATCGCGGCGGCGCTGCGCGCCAGCGACCGCATATCGAATGTCCTCGACCAGGCCAGTCTGCTCGCGCATCTCCACATCGGCGACGTGCGGCTCGAGTGCAAACGCGTGCCGTTATCGACGCTGGTACACGCCGCCATTCAAGGCGCAACGCTGTCGGAGAATACGTCGGTGACGCTCGCGGCCAGACCGCTGCCGTCGGTGAGCGTCGAGGCCGACGAGTCGCGTCTGCGGACAGCGCTTGCCACCTTCGTCGAAGCGGTCGCACGTGCGCAGAGCAGCCGGGTGATCGTGGAAATCACGGCGCGATCGACGCGCTTGGGTGGGAAACCCGCGGTGCGGCTGTGGATCGGGCCGCGCACGCTGGCCAGCGTCGATCCGGCCGAAACGGAACTCGATCTGCGCCGCGGCGGGTTCGGTTTGCTGCTGCCGATTGCGGCCTTCATCGTCAACGCGCATGGCGGTCGCGTCCGCGAGCTGCGGCACGGCGAGCGCAGCGTCGGCATCCTGGTCTCGCTCCCCGTGGCTGCTGTGTAATGGGGCCTGTCCCCATCGTTGCAACCGGTGACAGAGTACGCAGCTTTCGCGACTGCAATTGCGCAAGTTCTGCCATCGAGCCGTGCGAGAACGCGCGCACCCACGGCGCCTCGTGACAAAGTCCTCGGACCGTGCGATTGTTGTCCACACTTGTAACGAATGGGGCAGGCCCTTTTACGCATCGGCGCCGTCTTGGCGCTGACCGGGGCCGGCGGGGCCACCGGCGCCGCGCAAGTGCGGCTCGCGGACGAGTCCGATCGCGCGGCGGCTCGTTCGTGGTTTGTCTTGTTAGCCGACGCGCAGTTCGAAGAACGCGCGCCCGAGGTGACCGACTGCGCAGCGCTGGTACGATTCGCGTTCCGCGAGGCGCTGCGCCCGCATACCACCGAGTGGGTCAAGCGCGTGCGGCTCCCCTTCACGCCGACGTTCCCCGACGTGCGCTCTGCTCCAGCCGCGACTGCATCGGGCTGGCCCCTCTTTCGAGTCGCCGGCGGTGCTGCGCCGCGCTACGCGGAATTTGCCGATGCACAAACCCTCGTCGCGATGAACGCCCGGCTGATCGGACGCGACATCGCTGGATTACAGCCTGGCGATCTCCTCTACTTCAACCAGCCAACGCAGTCCCAACCCGATCACCTGATGGTGTTTATCGGGCGGTCCTTCTTCGATCGCGCCGCGGCGGACTGGGTCGTTTATCACACCGGACCGCTCGATGGCGGGCCCGGTGAGGTGCGCAAGGTACGGCTTCGCGATCTGATGCAGCATCCGGCACCCCGATGGCGTCCGCTCGCCTCGAACTCACGTTTCGTTGGCGTCTTCCGCCTCCTCGCCTTATGACACGTCATCTCACGCGAATCCTGGTTACCGCAGCCCTGCTCTCGGCTGTCGCGCCTGCCGTCGCGCGCGCCCAGGACACCGATCAAGACGAGCCGCGCACGGCATTCAGCCTCTCGAGCAGCGAAGTCTTCACCTCGAAAGACAATCCGGCCTTTTACCTGACGTTTCAGCACCTCAGGCAACTCGACTTTCGTGTCTACCGCGTGCGGGATGCGGCGAAATTCTTTGCTGGCTTGCGGGACCCGCATCAACTTGGCAGCGAGGAGCGGCCGGTCCCGACCGAGCGCGGCCTGATCGAGCGGTTGGCCGACTGGAAGCGCCGCCAGCGGAGCGACATTCGGGCATTTTTCCGCGAGCAGGTGACCTACGAGTATCGCGTCGAGCGGCGCGCCGCGCGCGATGAACAGGAGATCTCGCAGCGCGTCATGCTCAACAAAAGCACGTTCGCGCAGGTGCCGCTGCTCAATCCCGATCAACTTGTGACGGCGTGGCGTGAGTTGCTGCCGGACCTTCGCGATCCGGAAATGCGGCGTGTTCCTCTCGAGGTCAAGGAACCTGGCGAGTACGTCGTCGAAGCAGTCTCGGGACTCCTTCGCGCCTACACCGTCGTCATCATCTCGGACATCGGCCTCGTTACGAAGACGGCGCCGGGGCAAATGTTCGTGTTTGCCGCGAACCGGCTGAGCGGCGAACCCCAGGCCAGCTGCGGCGTCCATGTCGTCGCGAACCATAAAACGCTGGCGAGCGGCACGACGAACGCCGATGGCGTGCTCGACGTCGCGCTGCCCACGGAGAAGAGCGAAGGCCTCGTTACACTCGCGCAGTGCGGCAGTCAAATCGTGGCCAGCGACCCGGGCAGTTACTTCCTGAACGAGCCGTCACGCCAACTCGTCGGCTACGTCTACACTGACAAGCCGATATACCGTCCGGGTCACGCCGTTCACGTGAAAGGCGTACTGCGCTGGCGTGAGCACGATCAGTTGCGCCCGTTCGACCGTCCGACCGTCGAACTCACAGCCACCGACACGAACGACAAAGTGATCTTTCGCCAGTCGCTCAAGGTGGACGAGTTCGGCTCTGTGCACGCCGTCTTCCCGCTCACGCTCGTCTCTGCGCTCGGCAATTACACGCTGCGCGTTGCGAGCATGGATCAACAAGCGGCTGGGTCATTCGAGGTACAGGAGTACCGCAAACCGGAGTTCGAAGTGATCGTCACGCCGGGATCGCGCTTCGTCGTGCAAGCCAGCGAGATCGTCGCGACCGTTCAGGCGCGCTATTACTTCGGTCAGCCGGTTGCCAACGCCCGCGTCCACTACGTCGTCAGTCGCCGGCCGTACTACTCGCCGTATCGATGGGACGATGGGTTCGAGGAAGAAGGCGGTGACTCGTACTTTTATGGCGCAGACCAGCGAGACGAAGGCGAGCTGCGGCTCGACGCACAAGGCCGCGGCGAGATTCGCGTTCAAACGGAGGAGGACGAGGACGGCCGCGACTACAGCCTGCGCATCGAAGCGCAAACCACCGACGCCAGCAGCCGCGAGGTGACTGGCGACACCACGGTGCACGCGACGTATGGTCCGTTTCTGATCACCACTCAGGTCAGCGGCTACGTCTTCAAGCCCGGTCAGTCAATCACCACATCCATTCGAGCGCTCGACTACCAGGGCACACCGAAAGGCGCCATCCCGGTGGATGTCGTCTTAGAGCGGATCACATATCCGAGCGGCTACTATTCCGACCCCACAGCTACGCAAGTCGCGCAAACCTCTGTGACGCTCGACGCCAACGGCGCGGCTGACGCGCGCCTCACGCTCGGCCAGCAACCCGGCACCTACCGGGTGCGCGCGGCTGCGAAGTACGAGGATCGCAGCATCTCGGACACTTCCTATCTCTGGGTGCCTGGCCGACAGCAAGAGAGCACGTACGAGGGCGACCGTTATCTGGAGCTGCTCGCGGACAAGAAAGTCTACGCGCCTGGCGACACGGCGCGCCTGATCGTGCGCGGAGAAGAGGTTTCCGGTCCGCTGCTGATCACAAAAGAAGGCCAGCAGGTCACCTGGCATCGGCTGCTGCGCGCGAATATGGGCGACACGATCGACGTGCCAATCGACGCCGCTGACGTGGGCGACATCTACGTCAATCTCGCCTATATGCGCGACGGGCGTTTGTATCGCGCCGATCGTCGTCTCGCGGTGCCCGCGACTGAGCGCACGCTGAAGATCGCGCTGAGCGCGGACAAGCCGGTCGCAAAGCCGCAGGAGCCGGGCGTGTTCACAGTGAACGTCACCGACGCGGCAGGCATGCCGGTCAAAGCGCAAGTGAGCCTCGGCGTGATCGACGAAGCGGTCTACGCGGTCAAACCCGACGAAACACCTGACCCCGTACGGTTCTTCCATCGCCGGGAATACACGCGCGTGGGGACGTCGTTCTCGCGCGACTACTACTTCACCGGGTTCTCCGGTTCCGAGCGGCTGCAGCTCGCGCGTCGCAAGCGGCGCCCCTTTACGCTTGCCGACTTCAAGGGCGACAAAGAAGTGCAGCCGCAGGTGCGCAAGGAGTTCCCCGACGCAATCTACTGGATCGGCGATCTCGTGACCGACGCCGCCGGCAGCGCGAAGGTCTCGGTCAAGTATCCCGACGCGCTGACGACCTGGCGCTTGACCGCGCGTGCGATCACGACGGAAACGCACGCCGGCACCGGCGTCGTGCGGACAACGACCACGAAGGACTTGATCGTTCGCGTAATCACGCCGCGATTCCTCACCGAGGGCGATCAAGTCGTGTTGCCCACCATCGTCCACAACTACTTGCAGGAGCCGAAAGACACCACCATCACGTTCGAGGCCAAGGGGCTGCAGCCCGCGGGAGGTACAGCGCTGACGCCAACGACGGGGTCGATCACGACCGGCGGCGAGCGCCGCGACGATTGGCGTTTCGCGGCGGGAGCGGTGGGAACGGCAACCGTGACGGCAGTGGCCAGAACGAACAGCGACGCCGACGCCGTGGAGCTTCCGATTCCGGTGCTCCCATATGGCTTACGCCGCGAGGCCGGTAGCAGCGGCACGCTCTTCGACGCCGGTGAGCAAGCGACCGACGTCACGATTCCGGCGAGGTCGAATCCTGCCGGACGCAGCGTGCGCGTATCACTAGCGCCGTCGCTGGCGGGATCGCTTCTCGGTGCGCTCGATTTCCTGACGTCCTATCCATATGGCTGCACGGAGCAGACGCTCTCGAGCTTCCTGCCCAACCTCGTCGTGACGCGTGCGCTGACGCAGTTAAAGCTGGCGCCAACCGAACGGATGTCCATGCTCGATCGGCAGGTCGGCGACGGCCTCAAACGCCTGCTCGACTTTCAGCATGAGGATGGCGGCTGGGGCTGGTGGAAGACGGATGAGAACCATCCGTTCATGACGGCGTATGCGCTCTACGGATTGAACGCGGCGATGCGCGCCGGATACAAAGTGGAACCGTATCGCATCGAGCGCGGCAAACAGGCGCTGCTGTCGATGTACGCGGAGTATCCGCGGGCAGAGCCCGATCTCAAGGTCTACATGGTGTACGTGCTCGGCCTGCTCGGTGGAGAGAGTCCCCAGGATGGCGATCAGAAACAGGATGAGCGACTGAATGAGGTCTGGAGCGCGCGCGATCGGATGTCACCGTACGGCCGAGCGTTGCTGCTCCTCGCGCTCGACGACGCCAAGGATGCGCGCGGCAATGAGCTGGCGCCGGCCCTGGTGAGCGCCGCGCAGAGCAAAGGCGACTTGAGCTGGTGGAGCGCCGATCGCGATGATCTGCTCTTCGAGGTCGTGGACACCAGCGTCGAAGCGACAGCAACGGCGATTCGCGCGCTCGCCCGCCGCGATCCGCACAACCCGCTGCTCGATCGCGCGGTGCGCTGGATGATGCTCAATCGCAGTGGCGGATATTGGTACACGACCAAACAGACGGCGATGGCCCTCTACGGGTTGCTCGAGCTGTTGCAGGCGCGCAACGAGACGCAGACCTTCACGGCGGACATCTTCGTGAACGGCACACCCGCCGGCTCGCACACGTTCACACCCGCGGAGCTCACGAATCCCGATCCTGTTGAAATCCTTGCGCCAGGACGCGACGGCGCCAACAACGTCCGCATCGTCAAGGAGGGCGGCGGGACGTTGTACTGGTCGGCCACGAGCGTGTATTACGACGCTGAGGCCGCTGAGGCGCGCAGCGGCAGTCGACAGCTCGCGATCACGCGCAAGTACGCGCGGCTCACGCCGGTCAAAACCCGCCAGGGCAACATCGTGTATCGCGAGGAGGCATTCCAGGGACAGATGAAGCCTGGTGACGTGCTCACAGTCCGACTCACGGTAGCGGGCTCCAGCGACTGGCGTTATCTCGTAATTGAAGATCCGTTGCCGGCCGGCGTCGAGGCCATTCAGGACACGACGGCGTATCCGCTCGAGCGTCCCGCACGTCAGGGCTGGTGGTGGGGCTCGCGCGTCGAGTATCGCGACAGCAGGACCGTGTTCTTTCAGGAAGATTTCGACCAGGGGCGCTATGAGTTCGCGTATCTCGTCAAGGCAATCTCGTCCGGTGAATTCAAAGCCGTGCCCGCGCAAATCATGCCAATGTATGTGCCGGGCATTATCGCTTCGTCTGAACCACAAACCGTGACGGTGGTATTGCCTGGGGAGAGCCCACGATGATCCAGAGGCTCGCGACGATCGTGAGACTGCCAATCATTGTGAAGACACTCCTCATCGCGCTGTGGCTGGCCATTGGCGCGTCGGTGCTTGCTGGCCTGTACTGGGCATTTCTGAACACACCGGAATCGAACGTGTTCACGCTCGTGTTATCAGCGGTGCTGGTGCTGCTGATGATCGCAATCGCCGCAATCGTCGTGAACGTCGCGGTGCTCGTTGCACTCGACGCGACGTTCCGATCAAGTCTCCTTACCGGCGCGCGCCGCATCGCCTGGTTTGTGATCGCGCTCGTCCCGGTGGCGTTGATCACCTGGGCGATCCTCCGCGGCGACGGTTGGATGGCACAGAAGTCCGGTGAAATCAGCGCCTGGTTCATCGCCCGATTCGGGTGGGCTGACGTTAGTGCGCTCTTCGCGGCGCAGAGCTATCTCAGCATCTGGTTGCGCTGGGTTCTGCTGCCAGTGACGGCGATCGCCCTCCTTGCGGCGTTCCTGCAACACGGCGGCCGCGGTGCGGCTTCGTCTCGCTGGATCCGTTCCGCGTGGCACTGGCGGACGCTTCTGATCGCGACGCTTGCGTTCGTCCTCCTGATCGCGCTGCCGTGGCGCGCGGCGTACTGGTCCCAGGAAAACCTTCCGGCGACGTGGGTTCAACCCACGGTCGCGGCGCTGCGCTTGTCACTCGTCGGCGTCGCGCTCGCTGTGGGCGCCGCGGTCATGATCTTTGCCACCGCCAGGCAATCAATAAAGGCGACCGCGCATGCCGAGAAATGACGACATCAACGACGACATCGACGCGCTGATCACCGAGCTCAACGCCTCGGCGCCGAGCGGCAGGGTGGGCGAGAGCGTGCTTCGCGTCGAGTCGCTCCTGGCGCAGGTCGTCGAGAAGAAAGGCAGCGATCTGCTGCTGGTGGCCGGCGGCCCGCCAACGATGCGGATCGACGGCGCGATTGTGCGCATGAGCGGCGCCTCGCTCACCGGCTACGACATCGAGGAAGTCGTGGTACCGCTGCTGCCGCGGCATGCGAAGAAGCAGTATCAGGAGACCGGAGTCGCCGACGCCTCGCTGCGGTTGGAGAATCTTGGACGATTCAGGCTCAACCTTCACCACGAGCGCGGACGGGCGGCGGCCGCGATTCGTGTGCTGCCGCGGCGTGTGCCCAAGCTCGCGGAGCTCGGACTGCCGGCGGAAGTCGAAGCGCTCTCGACGCTGAATCGCGGACTCGTGATCGTTGGCGGGGCGACGGGCGGCGGCAAGACAACGACGCTCGCGGCGATTGTGGACGAGATCAACCGGCGTGACGCGCGCCACATCATCACCGTTGAAGATCCGATCGAATACGAGCACGAGCACGGCACGTGCCTCATCGAGCACGTCGAGATCGGCGCGGACGCGGCCGACTTTCCTTCGGCGTTGCGCGCGGCGGTCCGGCAAGCGCCCGACGTGCTCGTCGTCGGCGAGATGCGCGATCCGGAATCGATGCGCATCGCGCTGTCGGCGGCGGAAACCGGCCATCTCGTGCTGAGCAGCCTGCACACCACCGACATCGCGGCGAGCGTCTCGCGTATCTGCGATTCGTTTCCCAACGAGCGCCAGAACACGATTCGCCAGGAGTTTTCGTTGGCGGTTTCGGCGGTGATGACGCAAACGTTGATAGCCAAACCCGGCGGCGGACGCGTGCCGGCCGCGGAACTGCTGATGGTGGGCTACGGCGCGCGGCAGCACATTCGCAAGAATGCGCTGCAGCATCTCCATCAGGAGATGTCGATCACGCGGCGACAGGGGTCGATCACGCTGGAGGATTCGCTCGCGCGGCTGGTGAGAGCCGGGATGATTTCGCGCGCGGAAGCGATGGCGCGAGCGGGGCACCCGGACGAGTTGGAGAGCATACTGAACGGGTAGGTTCGCAGCGCCGTCCGCTGAAGCTTTAGGCGGAGGCGGAAAGGTCGGCGCGACGCGTTACTTGATGTCGCGCCAAGACTTCCCTTCCAGAATCTGATGACGAAAGCACGCTTCGGCGCGCGCATAGGCATCGCGATGCGCGCCGGCGGAGATCGGCCGCAGGAATTCCGCATCCTTTGGGCACGAGACTTTCCCGGGCCGCGGTGGTACGGATGGATCGGCGAAATAAAACGCCGCGCCTTCTCGCACCCACATCGGCTTCGTGCGCAGCGTTTCGTCCAGCAGCACGTGCGCAACTTCGTGCCGCACGGTCCGTTCGAGCTGTCCGCGTTGTTGCAGCAGCGTGACCGGGACCAGATCGATCGCCGTTTGATCGGTCGCGCCTGAAACCCACCACGGCTGTCCAGTGGCACGGCCGAAGCTCTCGACGCTCGGATGCACGGTGACTCGAATCGCCGGAGGCACGGGCACACCGGTGTTGGCGGCGATCTCGTCCCGCGCGCGCCGAACGATTCCTGCCATAAGGCCTCGCTCGCCTTCTTCGCTGCCAGGCAGCGCCAGGAGCACATCGGCCGCGCGCGTCGGCGCGGGCGCCGCCGGTTTGGCGGCGGTGGTCGTCGTGACGGCCGTCGGGACGTACTGCTCGACACGCAACCCCGGGTAATAGAAGCGAAGAATCTCCTCCATCGTCGCGCCATTCGCCGCGCGACGACCCGCGCCGATCACGCATAAGCCCACGCCATGCCCGAAGCCGCGTCCAGTAAACGTGTATCCGCTCGACGTGCGGCGCATCTGGAACATCGTGCTCTTCAGATGCCGCCATCCAACGACGCGGCCGATGGCCAACCGAAAATCGTCGCCGGAAACGTCCTGCGGCGTGAAACCCTCCGCGCGCAGCCGCGTCACGCGTCCCGATGCGTTTCGCGAGGCCACTTGCAGACGGCGAAGTCGATCGCCGCGCAGGCCCGCCAGGCGCAGCGCGCGCTCGATGTCGGACGCCGGGATGTCCGCCGTCCAGCCCGGTTCGTCCTCGCATGCGTCGTCTTTCTGCGACGGCTCGAACGCGAAATCGATTGCGCCGGGCCACACCTCCGATGCCAGTTCCGTGCGTCCACCGCACCACGCCGAGTAGAACACCGTGGCCGGCTGCTTCTGATACGTGAGCACGCGACCGGCCGTCGCTTCGGCCGCCCTCCGCGTCGCGGACGTCGAGGACCGCAGCACCTGGCAATGGGTCGTGTCGCACAGATCGTAACCCTCGCGGCGGTGCCGATTCCGATTCGCAAGCGCGAAGGTTCGTGCTGCGATCGCGAGCGCCTCCTGGGCCGCGTCTGCGGCGCGGGGCTGCCCTTCTCCTGCGAGCACGCGCGCCACGTAATCTTCGAGCGCGATCGATTCCACCCGCGTGTCGTCATCACCGCTCGTGAAGCCAATGCGCAACACCGGCTGCGCCGCAGGCATGTTCGACGTCGAGGCTGCGAGGAGGTCACCTGCAATCGATGTCGCATCGCGACCGGCTGCGCCCGGCGTGACCACCACGACTGCCTGCTCAGGGTTGTCGGCCGGCGTCAGCGCGACGACGACGCCAAGCGCCCCTCCGCCCGGCATTGGCGCAGTGCCGGTTTTAGCAAGCGCAGAGATCTTGCGTGTTGCAAGCTCTGATGCCGATCCATAGATCGCCGCGCCTCTCAGGCCCTCGAGCAACACACGTCGCGCGAGGTCGGTCATGCGCACCGGCCGTTCGTCGTCGGCGCCGGTCAGCCGCGCAAACACGTCCAATAGCGCGCGCGGCGTGATTCGTGGCCCGTCGAGGCCGACCAGCGCGGCGGCATAGTTCGCATCGGCCGGGAGGGGGGTGAGACCCGCTCGACCGCGAACATCATTGACCATCTTTCTTGGCAGCCGCGGAGCGAGCGTCACGAAGAAGTCGTTGCAGGAGTGCGCGAGCGCCTCAGCCGCCGTCAACGGCCGCTTGAGGTCGGGATGCGAGCAGGTGTATCGCCGCCCATCGATCGTGACCACGCGACGGCAAAGGTGCAAGGTGTCGGCTTCGATCGTGTGACTCTCGAGCGCCGCCACGAGAGTGATGATCTTCATCACCGATCCGGGAAGAATCGGCGCGTCGAGCACCTCGGGGCGTGATTCTTTGCGGTCCGCCGGGCGGTCGAGCGAACGCACGAACCACGCCGGCTCGTTCGCGCGTTGCGCCGCCACCGTCGCAAACGCGATCGCATATCCAATCACAACAACGGCAACCAACGCGCGGCAGCACGCTTGTTGAAGCCGGGAACCTCGACACTTCGGAACCCCGGAACCCTGGAACGGAGGAACCTCGAAACGCCGGAACCCCGGAACCTCTTTCACAATTTCGTCTTGCATCCCGGACGGCAACGACACGGAATCGTCTTGTCGCCCTCAGTGTTGTAGTCGTAGGTCAACTCTTCACCCGCTTTGATATTGCGGGCGGCACGAATCCAGATGGTCCGATCGACCACGTCCACCCAGCAATTCGGCTTGCACGAGTGATTGATGAAACGCGCGATGTTGCCGTCGACGTTGGCGTCACGGCTCCAGTAGCGATTCACGCGAAACACCCAGATGCAACCTTTGCGGAGATACCGGTCTTCGCGATTCTCGCTTTGCTTGTTCGTAATCAGCTCGCCGGCGTAATCGATGATCCGCTTGTTCTTGTTAATCGACTCGCGCGCAAACACGCCGAAACCATGCAACTTCGATTTGCGACGCTGAATTCTGGGAAGACTTCCAGGGCGAAGCATGCGTAGAAAGTAGGAGTGTAGCATCCGTCGGTGATAGAGTGACGCGGCCCGGAGGCGGACTGCCCGGGCTGGAGGTGACACGTGCGAGTCGTCTTCTCGTGTGCATTGCTGATCGGCATCGTCAGCCTTGCCCCAGCCGCAGGCGGCCAGGGGCGCCAGGTCTATGCAGGTATGTCCAATCTTCCATTCAGCGCAGCCGTGAAGGCCGATGGCCTCGTTTATCTCGCCGGCACCCTTGCGTCCGAGGGCGACATCAAGACGCAAACGAAGAAAGTGCTCGACGATCTCGGCCAGACGCTGCAGAAGGCCGGTTCGAGCATGGCCAACGTCGCCGCTGTGCACGTCTACCTCAAGAACCAGGCCGATTTCGCCGCGATGAACGAGGTGTATCGCACCTACTGGCCGAAGGATCCGCCAGCACGGACGACGATCGTGTCGGAGCTCGTGAATCCGGCAGCGCTCGTCGAGATGTCGATGGTTGCGATTCCCAACGGCGGCGAACGGGTGGTCGTCAATCCGCCGGACTGGACGACCTCGCCGAATCCGTACAGCTACGGCATCCGCAGCGGCGACACGCTGTTCATGTCGGGCCTGATCTCACGCAATGGCAAAGACAACAGTGCCGTCGAAGGCGACATGGCGACGCAGGCGAAAACGGTTTTCGACAACGCTGCACAAATCCTCAAGACGGCTGGCTTTACGTTCGACAACGTCGTGTCGGCGCGTGTGTACATCAGCGATCAAACGACGTTCCAGGAGATGAACAAGGTCTACCAGACTTACTTCCCGAAAGATCCGCCGGCACGAGCGACGGTGGTGGCGCCGCTCACTGGCCCTCAGTACGTTGTCGAGATGACGTTCACCGCCAATCGTCAGCCGAAGCAGGTGTTCACGACACCGAATGCAGACGGCACTCCGGGCCGTCCGAGTCCGATCCTGAGCAGCGCCGTGAAAGTCGGCAATCGGCTCTATGTGTCCGGCATCCTCGGCAACACCGCCGAGAACAAGGGCAACATGGAGGCGCAGACGACGGAACTCCTCGCACGAGTCGGCCGGACATTGAAGGCGGCGGGCTTCGATTGGGCGAACGTAGTCGACGGCATCGTTTACATCACCGACATTGCGAACTTCGATGCCATGAACAAAGGCTATCGGACGATCTTTGCAAAAGACTTTCCGGCGCGCGCAACAGTACGAACGGGTCTTGTCAACGCCGACGGGCTGGTCGAGATCATGTTCGTCGTGGCCAGGTAGTGCGCGGCGGCGCCATGCTACATTAGCTGCGCATGGACGGGATATTTCGGGCCTGGGGCAAGATTCTGGCCGGCGATCGGCCCAATCTCTCGATCGAAATCACGCGCGAGTGTCCACTCCGCTGCCCGGGGTGCTACGCCTACAACGACGAGCATCTCGGCGGCGAAGTCACTCTGCGGGACGTTCGCGACTTCAAAGGACAGCAACTCATCGACGGGCTGCTCGCCCTTGTCGAGCGACATCGTCCGCTGCACCTGTCGATCGTCGGCGGCGAACCGCTGGTGCGGTTCCGCGAGCTCAATGTCATCCTGCCGGAGCTCGCGAGGCGAGGCGTCTACACGCAGGTGGTGACGAGCGCCGTGCGCCCGATTCCACAGGAGTGGCGAACACTGCGCCGTCTGCAACTGGTGGTGTCGATCGACGGGCTCCAGCCGGAGCACGACGAGCGTCGCAAGCCGGCCACCTACGAACGCATTCTCAAGCACATCGTGGGGCACAAGATCACCGTCCACTGCACGGTCACTCGCCAGCAGGTACGCCGGCCCGGGTATCTCGAAGAGTTCGTCCAGTATTGGTCCGATAATCCACACACCGAGCACATCTGGGTGAGTCTCTACACGCCGCAAGTCGGCGAGCTGTCGGTGGAGCGACTGAGCCCGGCCGACCGCGCCTCGGTCGTGGAAACACTGCTTCATCTCCGCAAGCGATACAAGAAACTGTGGATGCCGGAGGGCCTGATCAAGGTTTACGCCGATCCACCAGTTAACCCGAGCGACTGCGTGTTTGCGCAAACCACCGAGTGCATTTCTGCCGATTTCAAGACGAAAATCAGTCCCTGTCAGTTTGGCGGCAATCCTGACTGCGAGCAGTGCGGGTGTATCGCGTCGGCGGCCCTCGGCGCGGTTGCACGGCACCGGCTGGGCGGTTATATTCCCGTTGGAGCGATCTTCACGCGCTCGGTCTCGGTGGGCCGTTCCGTCCGCCAGCTTCGCGAGCGCTACAGCACCTCGTGATTCGAAAACTTCTCTACGCGCTTGCGTTTTGTCTGTCGCTGGCCGCGTCGGCCCCGGCCCGCGAACAGGCGGCTGGCGTCGCCGACGATCAGACCGCTCTATTCGCGGTCATCGGCGACATGGGCACGGGCAGCCGTCGTCAGCTCGAGGTGGGCGAAACGATGGAGAAGGTGCGGAAGGAGCGCCTTCCCTTCACGTTCGTGATCACGCTCGGCGACAACATCTACGGAAGCCAGGAGCCGGCGGACTTTCAACGCAAGTTCGTTCTGCCCTACAAGCCGATCATCGACGCCAGCATCCCGTTCTATGCCTCGCTCGGAAATCATGACGAGGCGGCGCAGCGCGATTACGAGCTGTTCAACATGGGCGGCAGGCGCTACTACACGTTCACGAAGGGAACAGCCCAGTTCTTTGCGCTCGATTCCACGCTGATGTCCAAGGAACAGCTCGCGTGGTTCGAAGACGAGCTGCAGCGCTCGACGGCGCCGTGGAAGATCGCATACATGCATCACCCGCTTTACTCGTCGGGCCGGCGGCATGGACCAGAGCTTGTCCTGCGACAGGCGATCGAGCCGCTGCTCATGAAGTACGGCGTGCAGGTGGTGTTTGCCGGTCATGAACACTTCTACGAGCGCTACGTTCCGCAAAACGGCGTGCAGCATTTCATCAGCGGCGCGGCCGGTCAGCTGCGGACGCTGAACATCAAGCGGACAAAAGACACGGCGGCAGGTTTCGACACCGACAACAGCTTCATGGTGTCGCGTATTCGCGGCGACGAGATGTACTTCGAGTCGATCAGCCGGCTCGGATGGGTCGTCGATGCCGGCATCGTGTCGCGCACCGGGGGTACACGAACCGTCTCGACCGCTCCGGGCCAGCAATAAACCCACGCCTGCACGGCCCTCGTCTAAAGGGCCATGGAACGTCTCTGGCAGGACATCCACTATGGCGTCCGGCTGCTGATTCGGTTTCCGGGCGTCACGGCTGCGGCACTCATCGCACTCGCGCTCGGCACCGGCGTCAACACCGCGCTCTTCAGCATCGTCAACGCGGTTCTCCTTCGGCCGCTGCCCTTCCCCACTGCCCACGAGCTCGTCCAGGTATGGCGGACCGAGCCACCCTCCCTGCAATTCGGTTCCGCTTCCTATCGCCGTTACGTCGAGTGGCGCGCACGCAATCGCGAGTTCGAAGAGACGGGCGCGTGGGCGCCGATCGGATTGACGTTGACCGGACGCGAAGCGCCTGAGCGAGTTGCCGGCGGGCGAAGCTCGGCATCCTTCTTTCGGGTGATCGGCGCGCAGCCGCTCATCGGTCGCTGGTTCACGGAGTCGGAGGATCGCGCCGGCGCAGAGCGAGTGGTCGTAGTGAGCGAGTCGTATTGGCGGCGGCGGCTTGGCGGCTCGTCGTCCATCCTCGGTTCGACGCTGACGCTCGACGGCAACGCACACACGGTGATCGGCGTGGCGCCGTCGTCGTTCAGCGAGCTCTGGCGCGTCGATGCGTGGGTTCCGCTGGCGATGAGCGCCGATACGGCGAGACCAGGCAACTTTCTGCTCGTCTACGGCCGCATGCGCGATGGCATGACGCTCGACAAGGCGCGCATCGGTCTCACGGATCTCGCGGCGGAGATGTCGCGACAGTTCCCGGAGGATCGTTACGGCTTCAACGCGCTTGCTTTGCACGACGTCATCACACGCGGGCCACGGCAGGCGCTGTGGGTCCTCCTCGGCACCACCGCATTCGTTCTGTTGATCGCGTGCGCCAATGTCGCCAACTTGCTGCTGGCACGCGCGGTAACCCGACAGCGCGAGATGGCGGTGCGCACCGCGCTTGGCGCCGCTCGCGGGCGCCTGTTGCGTCAGCTGATCACAGAGACCGTGCTCCTGTCGCTCCTGGCAGGCGTGCTCGGTGTCACGCTTGCACTCGGATTGCTTCGGCTGTTTGCCCTGCTCGCACCCGCCAACTTCCCGCGGCTTGCATCGATTCGCCTCGATCTCACGGTTCTGCTGTTTTCATCTGGAGTGGCGATGCTATGCGGATTCCTCGCGGCGTCCTGCCTGCGCTGCACGTTGCGCGTGCCCAACCCAGCGACGCACTGCGCGAGGGATCGCTGCGCGGCGCAACGGGCGGCCGCGCGCGCGCAGCCAGCCGCCTCCTCGTCATGAGCGAGGTGGCGTTGGCGGTGATGCTGGTGGCTGCCGCCGGGCTGACGGTGAAAAGTCTGCAGCAAATCACACGTCAAGACCTGGGTCTGGTGACCAGCAACGTGCTGACGTTTTCTGTCGGCATACCGACGACGGGTCTCGTGCCCAGTTCACCGCAAGAGGGCGCACGAATGGCGCAGTTCTTCCAGACGTTCGAGGAACGGCTTCGCGCGCTGCCGGGCGTCAGCAGCGTCGGTGCGATCAACATGTTGCCGATTGCACAAACGGGCACGAATGGCCAGGTGTACCTGCGCGATCGTCAACTCAAGCGCGAAGAGGCGCCCATCGCCGAATTTCGTGTCGTTTCGCCGTCGTATCTGCAGACAGTTGGAATCAGGCTGCTGGCGGGCCGCTATATTGATCACCGCGATGCCGTCGACACCGGCAATGTCGTGGTGATCAACGAAACGCTCGCGCGCCTGCTCTGGCCTGGGCAGTCCCCTTCCAGCGTGCTCGGCCAGTTCATGGGTACCGGCTTCGACGATGGGACGACGTTCCGCGAGGTCATTGGCATCGTGCGGGATGTCCGATCGCGAAGCGTTCAGGCGCCGCCTGATCCGGAGACCTACATTCCGTTGGCGCAGTTTCCATTGCCGACGATGGTGTTCACGGTTCGTGCGGCGACCAAGGCCGACACGCTCGTGCCGCTGGTGCGGAGCGCGCTCGCCGATCTCGATCCAAGCCTCCCGTTGGCAGCGCCGCGCACATTTGAAGAGGTGCTCGCGGGTGCAACGCGCAGCTCGCGGCTGTATTCGGCACTCATTGCACTCTTTGGCGTGCTTGCCGCCGCACTGGCGATCGTCGGGATCTACAGCGTGATGTCGTATACGGTTGCGCAGCGCACGCGCGAGCTCGCGATCCGATCGGCGCTGGGCGCATCGAATCAGGGGCTGCTCGGGCTCGTGCTGCGCGAAGGGTTCGTCATGACCGGTATCGGAATCGTTGCCGGCCTTGGTGGTGCGATTGCCGCGTCGCGACTGCTGCAAGTGTTGCTATATCAAGTGAGCCCGACCGATCCGGTGGTGCTCGGCAGCACGGCTGCCGGCGTCACGGCGGCGGCGCTTGTTGGCTATGTCGTACCAGCGCTGCGCGCGTCTCGCGTCCAGCCGGCGGTTGCCTTGCGCACCGAGTAGTGGCGTGGCTTTCCTCGTCCGCCGCCCGTCGAGTGAGCTCGGCGCCGAAGCGGCACCGTCGAATCGCCCTTCAATTTGTTAACGTGGTCTGGTGGAGTTCAGTTGGGCCACCTGGGTCGTCAGCGTCGTCGCAGTCGTCATCTCCGGTCTTCTCGCATGGCTGGAAGGTAACGTCACGAAGCGCGCGCGGCTCGACATGGGCTTTGCCAATCATGGCGGGATGTGGAGCGATCTCGTGCTCCTGCCGTTCGCGAACGCGCTGATTGTGCCTCATGCGCAGCTCGGAGTCTGGGTCTGGGCATCGCTCGCCGTTTGTGCCGCGCTGTCGGCGTGGGTCCACGTTTACTGGTATCGGGGAGGGCGCGCCGTCGACGGTCGACAGTCGACAGTCGACAGCAGGCAACACAGCCGCGAGCACATGTGGCCTTCACGTCCATATGGATCGTGGTGGAAGGATCTCTCGTGGTCGGGATGGGCGCATGTGATCTACGTCGCTTGTGAGTTGACGGTGCTCGTCGGATTTCTGTTGTTTGCAATGCCCGACGAGACGGTAGCGCTCGTCGCCGCCATCTTCTCTTTGCATGTGCCACTCGGTTTGTTGCAACCGCGATGGTTTCTCACCGGAGAGATCGCTCCTCCCCGCAAGCAGCCGCTCCTCGTGCCTTGTATGGCGGCGTTGTGGGCGACGTGTCTAATGAAAATCGTGTGACTCGATCGCGGCATCGGCGGTGAACCCGTCGAGACGCAGGACGCGTTCGGCGCGAATCGAACAGACGCCGTTTTCGTTTTGCAGCACACCTTCGACGAGCAGAAAGGGGGCGTTCACCAGCGTCGTGCGCTCTTTGTCGTACATGTCGGGCCGCACGATGATGTTGATCACGCCAGTCTCGTCCTCCAGCGTGAGGAACACAAAGCCTTTTGCGGTGCCGGGACGCTGACGCGTGATCACCATGCCGGCCGCCCGGACGCGGCGTCCGGTCCGCTCGCGCGGCAGATCGATGGCGCGCAGGATGCCGCGCATCGAGAGCTCGTGGCGGCGGAAGGTCATGGGGTGCGGACCGATGGTCAGGCCGGTGCCGGCGTAGTCGGCGACCAATCGCTCGCTGGCCGTCATCGCTGCTAACGGCGACGATGATGCGCTCGCGTCGATAGTCGACAGTCGACGGTCGCCGATCGACGGCGCGTCGTCGGTCAACGGCGGGTCATCGGTCGGCGGTTCGAACAATTCACCGGCAGGTCGGACGGCGCGCTCCACTTGCCACAGCGCCGAGCGACGATCGAGGCCGAACGAATTCAACGCGCCGATCTCGGCAAGCGTCGTGATTTCGTCGCGCCGCAGGCCGATTCGGCGGACGAGATCGTCGATGGTGGCGAAACGCTTGGGACGCGCGGATTGCGTGGACCACTGATGCGCGCACTGATTACAAAACCCTTGCTCAACGAGCGAAGGATCGTCGCACCCGCACTTTGGGCATGTCATTCCCGTTGACTGGCGACCGTCGACCGTTGACCGACGACCGTCGATCGTCGGCGGCACGCTGGCGATCGCCTTTCCGATCTCTTCGCGTAAACCAGTGACGTAGCGCAGGCCCACGCGCACGGTGCCGTCCTCTTCCACCACGCAGTCCCAGCGGGACACCTGCACGTCAACGGGCGCGAAGCGCACGCCACGGCGCTGTGCGTCTTTGACGAGCGTGGCGGGATGATAAAAGCCCATCGGCTGGTTGTTGAGGAGCGCCGTATAGAACGCCGCGGGGAAATGCGCCTTCAAGTACGCGCTGGCATACGCGAGCAGCGCGAAGCTGGCCGCGTGTGATTCGGGAAACCCGTACAACGCAAACGAGGTGATCGACAGGACGATGCGGTCGGCCACTTCGCCAGTGATGCCGTTTTTTGCCATCCCCTCGCGCAGCTGCACTTCGATCTGCCGCATCTTTTTTTCCGAGCGCTTGAAGCCCATCGCGCGGCGGAGCTCCTCGGCCTGCCCGCCGGTGAATCCCGCGACGGCCATGGCCATGCGCAGCAGCTGCTCTTGAAACAGCGGCACGCCGAGCGTGCGCGCGAGCACCGGTTCGAGCGATGGATGGTCGTAGATCACCGGCTCCATGCCCGCACGCCGATTCAGATAGGGATGCACCATCTGGCCGACGATCGGTCCGGGACGAATGATCGCGACCTGGACAACGAGGTCGTAGAAGCACGTCGGCTTGAGGCGCGGCAGCGTCGCCATCTGCGCACGCGATTCGACTTGAAACACGCCGATGGTGTCGGCGGCGCGCAGCATGGCGTAGACAGCAGGATCGTCAGGCGGCAAATGGGCGAGGTCAATTTGGGCAGGTGGGGCTGGTAAGGCAGGTTGGGCTGGTAAAGAATTTTGTTCACACGCCCGGCCAGTGCCACCCGCCCGACCTGCCCTACCCGCCTCACCCGCCCCGTTGATCAGCGTGATGCAATCCTGCAGCGCCGCCATCATGCCGAGACCGAGCAGGTCGACTTTGATCAACCCCATCTCGGCGCAATCGTCTTTGTCCCATTGCACGACGACGCGGCCCGGCATGCTCGCGTTTTCGAGCGGGACGACCGATGAGAGATCGTCCTGGCAGATCACCATGCCGCCCGAGTGCTGCCCGAGATGCCGCGGCAGGTCCTGCAACTGAAACCACAGCCGCGCAAAGTGCTGCACCCGGCGATCGCCCGCATCCAGGCCGGCTTCCCCGATGTGGCGGCCGATTGATTCAGCCGGATCGATGTACTCGAACTGGTTCATCACCTTGGCGAGCCGATCGATGAGCGCGGCATCGAGCGACAGCGCCTTGCCGACCTCGCGCGCCGCGCTGCGGCCGCGATAGGTGATCACGTTGGCCGTCATGCCGGCGCCATGCTTGCCGTAGCGTTCGTAGACGTGCTGAATCACGCGCTCGCGCCGGTCGCCGCTCGGCAGATCGAGATCGATGTCCGGCCACTCGCCGCGCTCCTCCGAAAGAAACCGCTCGAACAGCAGATCCATGCCGACCGGATCGACCGCCGTAATTCCGAGGCTGTAGCACACGGCGCTGTTGGCCGCCGAGCCGCGGCCCTGCACGAGGATGTCCTGCTGCCGCGCGTAATTGACGACGTCCCAGACGATCAGGAAGTAGCCGGCGAGCTCGAGCTTCTCGATCAGATCGAGCTCGCGCGCAATCTGCGCACGGGCGCGATCGTGATACGGCCGGTAACGCTCGCGCGCACCGATCTCCGCGATCTTGCGGAGAAACGACATCTCGGTTTCGCCCGGCGGCACCGGATAGCGCGGAAAGCGATAGCCGAGATCGTTCATCGTGAACTGCAGCCGTTCGGCGAGCGCTTCCGTGGCCGTGATCGCATTCGGACGGTCGGCGAAGAGGCGCGCCATCTGCGCCGGCGGCTTGAGATAGCACTCGGCGTTGGCCGCGAGCAGACGGCCGGCCGCATCGAGCGTGGTGTGCTCGCGGATGGCGGTGAGCACGTCGCAGAGCGGCCGCTCGTCGGGCGACGAGAAACGGGCGCCGCCAGTGGCGACCAGCGGCACGCGAAACGCGTCGGCAAGGCATGCGAGCGTGTCGTTGTCGTCTTCCTGTTCGCGGCGGAGATGACGCTGCAGCTCCACGTACACGCTCTCGCGGCCGAAGAGGCCGATCAGGCGGTCGAGAAGCCCGCCGACACCGTAGCGTTCGGCGGCAAGCAGCGGGCGACCGGCCATGGCAATGAGGCCGCTGGTGTAGCCCTCGAAATCATCGAGCGTGAGCGCGCCCTCGCCCTTCGGCGCGCGCAGCTTCATACGGGTGACGAGGCGACAGAGATTGCGCCAGCCTTCTTGTGAGGCCACGAGAATACTGAGTGGCCAGGTGCGGCCCACCGTCGACCGTCGACGGTCGACGGTCGGTCGACGATCGGCAGCCCCGTCGACTGGCGACTGATGACTGTCGACTGTCAATTCGGCTCCGATGATTGCGCGGATGCCGGCGGCCTTGGCGGCGAGATGAAAGCGAGGCGCGCCGTAGACGCCGTCGCGGTCGAGTAGCGCAACGGCGGGATATCCCAGCGCCGCGGCACGTTCGACGATCGTTTCGGGAAGGGACGCGCCGCGCAGGAACGAGAAAGCCGAGGAGGCGTGAAGCTCGATATACATCCGAATCTGGAGATCTCAAGATCTGGAGATTGGAGTCGATCTGGAAATCAGTACACGTATCAGTCAATGACGGCGTCGATAAACCACTGACCGACATGGCGCTCGACGAAAATGCGATACGCCGTGCCGCTCTCGAGCACGACATCCCACTCGTCGCGGTCCCAGGCGGTGGAGGGCTGGTGGGGCGGGTTGGGCTGGTCAAGCAGGTGGTGAGTGCTTTTTCTTATCTGCCCTATCTGCCCTATCTGCCCATCGTTCCACCACTCGCCGGATGTGCGCCACGGCCCTGCCGATTGCGCCACGACGCCACCCGTGACGCCGCGGCGATCGACCATCACGCGCACAGGGCGGCCATCCTCCATGCGGACGCGCGCGGGGATCGCAAGGCGGAACCTGCGCAACGCCGTACCAGGTGCGACGGGTGCGGAAGGGACGACTGGCCCCGAGCGAGCGTCAGCGAGTCGAGGGGTGCGGTGCGCAAGTGCCACGGATGTCTCCGGTACGCTGAACGCTGTCATCTCAAACACGCCGGGTCTCCACGAATCGACCAGTCGCGGCGAGCCGACGTGGCCTTCGCCCATCAACGCCGTCAGCCGCGCCATCAGCGTGGACACCTGCTCGGGCGACGGCTGCGCGCGTTCGTAGAGTGTCCACTGCAGCACTTTGGCGGGGGTCGGCTCGATCAGCACGCGCACACGATCGATCGCGGCCGACGGTGGATTCGATTCGAGATCGAGCAGCACGAGCGTGCGCAGCGTTTTCGGATCGCGCATGGGCGCCGGCAACTGCACGGTGCGCGCGTAAACCTCGCGCGTGGTGAGCCGAAGGTGCGTGTGCAGAATCGCGGCGCCGCGATCCGCGCGTTCGAGACGTTCCGATAATGGCTCGAACACGCGCGCGAGCACGAACGCCAGCGGTTCGAGCCCCTCGATCGGCCATTCGAGCTCGAGCTGCCCTTCGAACGGATCCTCCGGCACGCACGGGACGAGCGGACCCTGATCGTCTCCGCGCGCGAGACGCTGCCAGGTGACGCCGCGCGCACCGAGCCGTTCGTACACCTCGCCCGGCGCCAGGACGGCAAGCGCACCGAGCGTCTTCACGCCCCAGCGCCGCAGCACATCGAGCAGCGATTGAATGTCCTTCAGCGCCGGCGACGCGTTCAGCGGCGTCATCAGCGCGCGTTTGGCCGTCTTGGTGAGGCGCGCGGCGTGCGCGTCGCGCGGATGCTGCCAGCCACCGCCGCATTTGGCGTGCGGCGCGCGTGCCGCCTCTGATGTTCGATCGAGGCACGACTGGAAATACGGAAGCACATCTTCCATGTCCGCGACGTGCGGAGGAATGGTCCCACGTTGCGGCCGCTGCGGGAGCGGCGCGAGCGCCGCCCGCCGACTGTCGACCGTCTGCGGGTGTCGCAGTTTTTCGAGTTCGCCAAGGAGCGACACCTGCAGCGGTGCGAGCGCAGCGGGCTGTTCCTCAATCGAGACCACGGTCAGACCCGGACGGCCAAGTGCGAGAAGCGCAGCGGCGGTTTGCGACGGTGCAATCGCGACGCGCACCGGCGCCCCGGCCATGGCTGCGCGCAGCTGCTCGCCAATTTCGCGCGCCGAGCCAAACAGCCGCGACAGCCCGGAGAGATCGAGCATCACGAGCGGCCCGACAATCTCATAGCGCGGCGTGAAATCCTGCGCCACTTTCACGACAGCGGATTGCGGCGCGCTTAACGAATGGAGACAGGCAAACATCAGCAATCTCCGAATTTAGAGATTTGGCGATGTGGAGATTTGGAGTGGATTTGGAGATTTTGGGATTTGGAGAGGTGAGATTTGGAGAGGTGAGATTTGGAGAATTCCATCCGCGTGCGTGGTCGTTTCAACTGCAACGGCGCCAGTCATGGTGCGGCGAGGCGACGCCAACTTCGCGGTCACACCGAGGCCGGCAACGCGGCGCGACCGGTCATGGTTGCCCGCCCAGCGGATCGTGCCATCGCTGTGGATGGTCACGCCAGCGGCACTTCGCGCTAACGGCACCGGCGCCAGCAGCACACAGGCCGTGTCGCTTCCCTCGATCACCCGCTGTATCCGCAGCCATGTCGTGATGGGAATACGGCGAAGGCCAGCGGCCGGCACGTCGGCGATATCGAAGACCACCGCCGTGCACACGCGCGCTTGCAGGACGAGATTGAGCGCCTTGAGCGCCCGGTCGATCGTCCGTTCGAGCATCGTTCCCGGCCCGTCAACCGCGCGCGCGCCCGGCAGCCATGCCGGATCGACGGCGCCGGCGGTTTTCGAAATTGCCTGTCCACGCACCCACAGCACGCGCGAGAGATCGATCCCGCATGCCGCGCCGGAGGATGGATCGAAGCGATCGAATGTATCGACGAGGCCGACGATTTCGCCGCGGCGTGTGGCGGCGGCCAGCCACGCCCACGCCAGGCTGGTACGGCCGGACGACACGTTGCCGACCACTTCCGACAGATGGCCGCGCGGAATGCCGCCGAGGAGCCGCGCGTCGAGTGCCGGCAGATCAAAGGCGACAAGCGCGTCTTCGCCAGGACCGGCGGGGATGGCGGTGGTGAGCGTGCGATCGAGCTTTTTCGCGCGCAGCAACCCTTCCAGGTGTTCACGCGGATCAGGTGCGATGGGTGCGGTAAGTGCGGTCGGCGCCATGGATGGATGACCTTCCTTCGCCTTAACTTCGCCCATAGTTATATGGCGAATCAAAAGCGAAAGTCAAGCAGGGGCTGATACGATCAACCCGCTTTGCTCGCACTAGTCCTTCAAGCCGGCCGTCGCGTCACGGCGGCGCTGGCCTATCGCGACTTTCGCCTCCTCTGGTTCGGCGCGCTCACGTCGAGCATCGGCACCTGGATGCAGAAAGTGGCGCAAGCGTGGCTGATCGTGACGCTCACCGGCACGGCGTCAGCGTTCTTCCTCGGACTTGATTCGTTTCTCGGTGAGCTGCCGATCCTGCTCTTCATCCTGATCGGCGGTGTCGTCGCAGACCGCTACAACCGGCGGCGTCTCATGTTGATGTCGCAGTTCGTTCAGATGGCGGCGGCGTTCATGCTCGCCGCACTAGTCGTGACCGGCGTCGTGCGGGTCTGGCACATCCTCGTGCTCTCGGCGATTACCGGGTTTGCGCAGGCCTTTGGCGGTCCCGCGTATCAGTCGCTCATTCCGCTGCTCGTCGAGAAAGAACACCTGCCCAACGCCGTGGCGCTCAACTCGATCCAGTTCAATCTGGCGCGCGTCATCGGACCGCTGGCGGCCGGCGCCGCGCTCGCGGCGTTCGGCATGGTCGCCTGCTTCGGGCTGAACGGGCTGTCGTTTCTCGTCGTCATTGCCGCCATTCTGGCGCTGCACGTCGAGCATGCGCCGCAGCCCACGACCTCGCGCATTCGCGATCAACTCCAGAGCGGCGTGCGTTACGTGCGCAATCAGCCGCAGCTTGTCACGTTGACGTTCATCGGCTTCGTGACGGCGTTCCTGGGATTCCCGGTTCTGACGTTTCTGCCGGTCATCGTGAAGGATGTGTTCAATCAGGACGTTGGTCTTTACACGCGGTTGATGACGTTCGCCGGTGCCGGTGCGGTGTTCGGCGCGCTGGTGGTCGCGTGGATCGGCAAGCATCGTCACATGGGGTTGATGCTGCTGGTGCTGCAAGGCCTGTTCGGACTCTTCGTGATCGCGCTTTCCTTCTCGCGGGTGATCGTGCTCACCGAAGTGCTGCTGTTCGTGGCCTGGTTCCTGCTCGTCATGTGCATGTCGCTCACGACGTCGCTGGTGCAGCTGCTCGCGCCGGCGGAGCTGCGCGGCCGGGTGGTGAGTATCTACATGGTGGCGTTTCGGGGTGGCTCGCCGATTGGCGGCCTGGTTGCGGGGTGGCTCGTGACGCTGCTTGGATCGGCACCGACGGTGCTGGCGATCAACGGCGTCCTGCTGCTCATTGTCGCCAGCGTCGCGTTGACCCGGGATCACGGGCTGCGTGAGGTTTAGCCGCAGATGGAACGCAGATAGCCGCAGATGAAACGCAGATAGCCGCAGATGAAACGCAGATAGCCGCAGATGAAACGCAGATTATGAATTTGGATCGTGTCCGGCGCAGCCGCGCGTCCGTGCGTCCGGGCGTGCTGCCGGGCCACGTCGCTCACCAAGATCCAACCCCTTATCTGCGTCATCGGCGTCATCTGCGGTCAAATAGCTGCGGCCATCTGCGGCGCGAGCGTATCCGGCGCAGCACGCACACGTCAATGCGTCCGGGCGTGCTGTCGGGCCACGTCGTTTGCCAAGATCCAACCCCTTATCTGCGTCATCTGCGTCATCTGCGGTCAAATATCTGCGGCCATCTGCGGCGCTACCGCACCAGCTGTCGCAGAGGCAGCGTCCACTTGAGCGGCACTGACTGCGGCGAGTAGCAGATCTTGTCGTCACACGCCTGATACTTCACCTGCCCGCTGATCGTGACGCTCTGCTGATTCGCAAGCAGCTTCTGAACCTCCGGCGTCGCCAAGATTGTGACGTCCTGTACCAGACGGAATGGCTTGAGGTACACCTCGACTCGCTCGTCGAGCGGCTTGAAGTGGTAAATCTCCGACGCGGGATACGTGAGCGGCGCCGGTCGCAGCCATGGCTGCGGGTCGATCACGACGCTGATGACTTGATATCCGTGCTTGCCCGGCGCGTAAACGTGCATGCCAGGGCGCGGCTCGATGTCGAAGGCGATCGACAGACGCTTGCCCGGAACCGCTTCCTGATCGCTGATCGCTGCCGTCACCAGTAAGTGCCGCGTCTCAGCCGATACCACCGGGCCGAATGGCGTCGCCCCTTGTCGCACCAGGATGCTCGCGGAGGTATTGCGTTCCTGATACGCATCCTCGAAATATCGCGCGCGCACGATGCCCTTGCGATCGAGAATGAACGTGCCGGGATACGGCACACCGTAGGCGCGCGTGCCGTGCTCCACCGTCATGTTGAAGAGTCCGTATTGCTTGATAATGGCGGACCCGGCATCAGCGATCAGCGGAAACGTGATCCCTCGCGCCTCGCTGAACTTGCGCAAGGTCTCCGGGGAGTCGTAGCTGATCGCTGCAAGCCCTAACCCGCGCCGCTTCAACTCTTCGTACCGGCCTTGCAGCTCGACGAGCTGCGTCTTGCAGTAGGGTCACCAATCCGCCGAGCGAAAGAAGACGAGCATGAGGCCGTCGCGTCCCATTAGCGTCTGCAGCGTTTGGGCGCGGCCGAATTGATCGATGCCGCCAAAATCGTGAGCGGCCGTGCCGATTTTCGGACCGACAGTGCTGAGGTCAGGCAGCTGAGCCTGGACCAGAACAGACATGGTGAAGGCAACCGCGAGCGCAGCGCTTCGCATGAGGCCTTGATCGTATTCGATATTCGACTGTTGCGGAGGAGGCCTTGGAGAGATGACGCGGAGGCGAGCGGCCCATGCGCCCGCCGCCTCCGCAGGAGGATGACTTAGTGTCGTTTCGTGGCTTCGTAGATCGACGCCGCACCGCCGCCGATCGCCGCGCCGATGAGCGCGCCCTTCTTGCCGCCCATGATGCCGCCGATGCCGGCGCCGCCAGCCGTGCTGCCGCCGATGATCATCGCGGTTTTCTTCCACGAGCGGCCGCTGCGAACTTCTTCCGACTGCGACACACGCGCTGGTTCGGTATAGACCTGACGCACTACTCGGGGCCGGACCGTTTGCGTGCGCACCAGGGGACGCGTCACGATGTCGGACTGCACATAGGCGGTGCGGCCGTCGACGTAGCCGGTGTCAGGCGCAAACACGCTCCGCGTGCTCGCGCAGGTCACTTCCGCCACCTCGCGACCAGCGACGATCGAGCGACGGACCACCGCTTCCTGCTGCGGCTCGCACTGCACCAGCGTCGGTGCATTCGTTGTTGCGGTACTCGCGCCCCGTGCATCGGCCACGCTCCATGCCCGCGGCGCATCGGCCGCTTGCATGGCCCATGGATCGGCAGGCGCGGTCCGCCCCTGTGCCGAGGCCACGAGCGCCAGCGTGCCCGCCGCCAAACCACCCAGGGCCGATCCGAGAATGGCTTTCATCATGGTCGTTCAATCCTCCCTGCCGCGGTTGGTCCAAGGAGCATGCCATTCGTGATGAGGACCGAAAAATCGCGTTTTCAGTGATTTAGCCCTTCTCGAGCTCGCTCGATCGTCTTCGCACGGGTTCAGCGCTGAAGCCTGACGGGGACACTCGTCTATACTCTGTCGCGGGACAAAGGTCCGCACTCCGTGTGTGAAAGGCCGACCTAAGGTCCGTGCCACTGTGTGGAAAGGGGGACTGAAGGTCCGCCGCTACAGGTGGAAAAACGCGGACCGGAACGTCCGATACATGTGGAAACAGGCGGACCGGAACGTCCGAGCTACATGCGGAAAAGACGCACCTAAAGGTCCGCGCGACATGTGAAAGAGGGCCGACCGAAAGGTTGCGCTACATCTATGGAGGGCGGACCTGAAGGTCCGCTGCTTGCGTACGTCGTGTCTCGCACAAAAAGTTCGCGGCTGCGTAAAGCGTGTTGATGCTATGAGCCGAATCCTCGTTGCTGAGGACGACCCTGATATCGCGAGCCTGCTCGCACTCTACCTGCAAAAGGCTGGCTTCGAAGCCGACGTCGTCAGTTCGGGACGCGAGGTCGTGCCGCGCATTCGCAAGACCCCGCCCGACCTGCTGCTGCTCGATCTGATGCTGCCCGGCGTCGACGGTCTCGAGGTGTGCCGCGCCGTGCGGAGCGACCAGAATACGGCTTCGATTCCCATCATCATGGTCACCGCCAAAGGCGAGGAATCGGATCGCATCGTCGGCCTCGAGCTCGGCGCCGACGACTACATCACCAAACCGTTCAGTCCCGGTGAGGTCGTCGCGCGCGTGCGCGCCCTGCTGCGGCGTACTACGCGGTCCGGTCCAGCAGAGAGCCGACTGGTCTATGGACCCATCATCGTCGACATCGATCGCCACCTCGTGCGGATCGACCACAGCGAAATCAAGCTGACCGCCAAGGAATTTCTCCTTCTCCAGTATTTGATGCAGCACCGCGGACGCGTGCTCTCGCGCGACCTGCTGCTCACGGATGTTTGGGGATACTCGTACACTGGTGGCACGCGCACGGTCGACGTCCATGTCCGGCGGCTGCGCGAAAAAGTGCCGTTTCTCGAGGAAGCGCTCGTCACCGTCAAGCAGTTCGGCTACAAGTTGATGGAACCTGCGCCGGGTGGCCGGTCAGGCGCGTAATCGCGTTGCGCTTTCACTTCCGACTGACTGTTTTCTTCACGGCGTTTGGGGGTGCGCTCCTCGCGTTCGCCTTCGTTCTCATGACGATCGCGCCGGCCGCGACTGGCGAGCTGCGAACGCGGCTGTACACCGTGACCGTTTTGGGTATCGGCGGCGCGCTCGTGGCGGCATTCGTCGTCTCGTCGGTGCTTGCCGCTCCTTTGGCACAGCGCGTCAACGCAATTCTCGAGGTGGTGCGCCGCTACTCCGTCGGCGACCTGCGCCGTCCATCGCCCGATTATGGCGACGATGAGATCGGCGAGATGGCGCGCGCCATGGACGCGGCGATTCAAACGCTCGGCCATCGCATCGACGAGCTGTCGCGCGATCGCACGCGGATGGTCGCGATTCTTTCGAGCATGGTGGAAGGTGTGCTCGTGGTCGATGAGCAGGGCCGCCTGCAGCATGTCAACGAGGCGGCGCGGCGCATGTTGCGCATGGACCACGACCTCGCCAACCGCACTTACGTCGAGGCGATCCGCCATCCTGGCATCGTCGAAGAAATCAACGCCGTGCTCGCCGGTCAGCAGTCGCAAGGACTCGAGTTCTCGCTGATTCGCGACGTCAATCGAATCTTCGTCGCTCGCGTGGCACCGGTCGTGTCGGTTGGACGCGGCGTCGTCGTGGTCCTGCACGACATCACTGATCTGCGGCGTGCGGATCAGATCCGCCGCGACTTCGTCGCAAACGTCTCGCACGAGCTGCGCACGCCGCTCACCGCTATCAAGGGCTACGTTGAAGCGCTGCTCGACGATCCGGATGATATTGACACCCGCGACAAGTTTCTGGAGATCATCCATCGCCAGACGAGCCGTATGGAACGTCTGGTTGCTGATCTCCTCCGGTTGGCGCGAATCGATGCCGGTCAGGAAGCCATTGAGCTGGCCCGGTGCGATGTCGGCGAGCTGATCGGCGATCTCGTCAGCGACTTCGAGGCCGTCGCGAGCGAGAAACAGCAGACCATCCGGGTGAACGTGTCCCCGGAGGCGTGCGCGATGGTCGTCGACCCCACCAAACTTCACGATATCGTGCGCAACTTGATCGAAAACGCGGTCTCCTACACGCCGGCGGGCGGTTCAATCGATATCGAGACCAGCCTCTCGGGCGGCCGCTATCAGATCACGGTCGGCGACAACGGTCCTGGTATTCCAGCCGAGGATCTCACCCGCGTATTCGAGCGCTTTTATCGTGTCGACAAATCGCGTGCCCGTCCCGGCGGAACGGGACTCGGCCTCGCGATCGTGAAGAATCTCGTCAACGTAATGCAGGGCGACGTAACGGCGTCGAATCGTGACGGAGGCGGCGCGCTTTTCATAGTGCGTCTACCGATCCGTGACGTTCCTTCCGCCTGACCGCACCCGAACCGCAGAATGCCCGCAGATACTTTGAACGCAGATGACACAGATGACGCAGACTCTGCGGTCTGGGATCTTGGCGAATAACGCGGCCTCGCAGAACGGCCCGACGCACTGAACAGACATATTCAGGACACGATCCAGATTCGCATCTGCGTTTCATCTGCGTTTTCATCTGCGTTTCATCTGCGTTTTATCTGCGTCCTATCTGCGTCTTATCTGCGTCTTATCTGCGTTTTATCTGCGTCCTAAACAATCTGCGTCCATCTACGGCATGCCGATCGCGGCGAGCACGAAGAACGCAACGCCGGCGATCATCGCCGATGCAGGGATGGTGAGAATCCACGCCCACACGATCTTTCCCGCAACGCCCCAACGAACGGCAGACAGCCGCTTTGTCGATCCCACGCCGATGATCGCTCCGGTAATGGTGTGCGTGGTGCTCACAGGCACACCCAACGCCGTTGCGGTGAAGATGGCCATCGCGCCGCCGGTTTCCGCGGCAAAGCCGCCCACGGGCTGCAGACGCGTGATTCTTTGACCCATTGTGTGGATGATGCGCCATCCGCCAGAGAGTGTGCCCAAACCGATCGCGGCGTGCGCAGTCAGAATGATCCACCAATCGATCCTGAACTCGGAAATCAGGTTCCCGGCGTACAGCACCCCCGCAATAATCCCCATTGTCTTCTGCGCGTCGTTGGCGCCGTGGTTCAGGCTGTACGCCGCCGCGGACACCAACTGGAGACGACGGAACCAATGGTCCACCCGGAAGGGCGTAAAGCCGCGGAAAATCCAGAGGATGACGACCATCAACATCAGGGACACCGTGCCGCCGATCACTGGAGACAACACGATGAAGATCAGCGTCTTGGTCCACCCGCTGGGGATGATCGCCGCGGCATATCCGACCTTGGCGATCGCGGCGCCCGCATATCCCCCGATGAGCGCGTGCGACGAGCTCGTAGGCAGACCGTAGTACCACGTAATCAGGTCCCACGTGATTGCGCCGATCAGTCCCGCCATGATCACCGCGAACGTGACAATCTCGATGTTCACCATGCCGGCGCCAACGGTTCTCGCGACGGCAGTGCCGAAGAAGAACGCCGCGACGAAGTTGAAGAACGCGGCCCAAACCACGGCCTTGCCAGGCGACAGGACACGGGTTGAAACAACCGTCGCAATCGAGTTGGCGGCGTCGTGGAAGCCGTTGATGAAATCGAACGTAAGCGCAGTGAGGATGACGAGGGCGACGATGAAGAGTTCCACGTGATTATCCGTGCTTGACGACCACGCCTTCGAGCACGTTCGCGACATCCTCGCAGCGATCGGTGGCCTCTTCAAGGAGGTCGAGCATCTCCTTCCATTTGATTACCGTGATGGCGTTCTTTTCCTCCTCGAACAGCCGGCGCAGCGCTTCGTCGTGCACGTCGTCGGCGGCATTCTCCAGCCTGTTCACCTCGACGGCCCGCTCGTGCACGCCGTCCCGTTTTTCCAGCGCCTCGATGGCAACACGGACCTGCATTGCCGACTGCCAGGTCAGCGATGCCAGCTCTCGTGCCCCGTATCGGACCGCGGACATTCGGAAACGCCTGACGACGTTCGCTGCCGCATCGATCGCGTCCATGACGTCATCCAGCGATGTGGCCAGGGCGTGGATGTCCTCACGGTCGATTGGCGTCACAAACGTACGGTTGAGGCGCTGGATGATGGCGTGCGTCAAGCTGTCGCATTCCTGTTCTATTTGCTTGATTTGCAGCGCCGTGTCCCATGCCGGCGGGTCGGACGCGAGCATGCGCTCGAGCAGGGTGGCCCCCGAGACGATGCGATCGGCGAGGGCGATGAAATCGTGGAAAAACTTCTCTTCGCGGGGGATCAGGCGCAGGCGAACCATCGTGGGAGCTTGTCACAGGAATGTTACATGGATGTTACGAACGAGTTTACGTGCCTGAAACTATCGCGTCATAGCCCGCTCACACCCGTTTCCTACCGTGGCGGGGATTCGCACTTTCCGAAGGGGTCCCCTACATGAGCCACGTTCGACACATTGTGCTGGCCAGCCTGCTGGTTGTGTTCGCCGCGAGTGCGGCGCTCGCGCAGCAAACCGAATCGCGCATTGTTGGCAAACTGCTCGATCAGAGCCAGTCGGCTCTGCCGGGCGTGACAGTTACGGTGACTTCGTCCCAAACCGGGGCGGTGCGCACGGCGGTCACGGAAGCCGACGGCATGTACGTTGTGACGAATCTCGGCCCCGGCACGTACGTTGTGAAGTTCGAGCTGAGCGGATTCAACCCACAGCAGCAGACGGCGGTACTCGGCGTCGGTGAGGTCAAACCGGTTGATGTGACGTTGGTCATTGCGAGCGTCGCCGAGCAAGTCACCGTGCAAGGCAACGCACCGGTGCTCGACATTTCATCGGCCAAGATCGGCGTCAATGTCTCGCCGGAAGAGGTGCAAAACCTGCCCGTCAACGGGCGCAACTTCGCCAATCTGATGACACTCGCCACCGGCGCCACGAGCGATGGCAACGGCGGGTGGGCGAGCGTGCGGTTCAACGGCAAATCAAATCAACAGAACTATCTCAACTACGACGGCATCGACGGGACGTACGTATGGGACGCGAGTCCGGGCTATCTCAACGCCACAGGATCGCAGTTCCGACTGCAGACATCGATGGAGTCGGTCGCGGAGTTCCGCGTGAACTCAGGCCTGGCCGCTGCTGAAAGCGGGCTCGGCTCTGGAGGCAACATCACCGTCATCAGCAAGAGCGGCAGTAACTCGCTGCATGGAGCGCTGTTCGAGTACAAGCGTGACGACGCGCTCGACTCCGCGAGCAAGTACGACGATGTGAAGCAGCCGCTGAGCCTCGATCAATTCGGCGGCTCCATCGGTGGACCGATCCGGCAAAGCCGCACGTTCTTCTTCATGAGTTACGAGGGTCTCCGGCAGACGACTGGCTTGAGCTTCACGGAAGCCGTGCCAAGTGACGAAGCGCGCCGCCGCATTCTCGCCGGCGAGCCGATCGGCAGCGGCAGCGGCCAAAGCCCGGAGCGCACACGCGCCGTTGCCCCACTCCTCGCCGGCTTTCCACAAGGGAGCGTCGCCACATCGAATCCGCTGGTTTCGGTGCTCACTCGCGCCAGCGAAGCGGAACAGAAGGAAAACACGTTGTCGTTCCGCCTCGATCACCGGTTCAACGACTCGCAGTCGTTTTACGCGCGCTACCTTTTCAGCAAAGGCAGGCTGGATACACCGGACCGCACGGTAACCGAGCGTCGTGTGCTGGCACGACAAAAGCCGCAGAATCTGGTCTTGAATCATCAGAGCCTGTTCGGCAGCAATCTCGTTAACGAAGCGAAAATCGGATGGAACGCGCCGCAGACCAGCGCGCTCGCATTCGGGCCCCCGGGATACGACCCTGTCGGCGTGTCGCTCTCGGGGACGTTCACTTCATCGTCCATTGACGCGCGGGGGAACACGGGCGTCGCGCGCAGCGGTCTGCTCATCCGAGCGACCAGTGCGTCGTCGACAATCGGTTCGCTGTTCGATCCGCGCTCAATCTCGTTCAACGACGCCGTCACCTGGGTGAGAGGACAGCACACGCTCAAGTTTGGCGGCGAGTACCGCAACATTGCCTCGGAATTCCAGTTTCTCGGCAGTACCGAGATCACCTACAACAGCATCAACGATTTCATCGACAACAAGCCCAATGCGGTCGCGGTGGCGCTTGATTCGCCGGTGTTTACCCCGCAGCAGTACTACTTGATTGGCTTCGTTCAGGATACGTGGCGAACAAATGATCGACTCACCCTCGAACTCGGGCTCCGCTACGACTTCTACTCCGTCGTTCACGAGAAGGACGACCTCGCGAAGCCGTTCTTCGTCGAGGACAACGCGTTCGGCACCGATCCGAACAACTTCTATGATCCGGACAAGAATAACTTTGCGCCTCGCCTGTCGGCGGCGTATCAACTGAACGACAAGACGGCGCTGCGCGCCGGCGTCGGCTTCTATTACGGTCCGGGCCAGTTCGAAGATCGCATTCAGCCAATCGAAAACTACATCGAGCGGCGCCGCGTCGGTGCCGCCGATGTGGCGAACAACGGCTTGGCCTATCCGGTGCCGCCTGAGGTCTATCGCAATACGTTGTCGGTACGCGGCTATACGCACGAGCGGCCGGACGAGTACAACGTGCAGTACGGCGTGAGTGTTTCGCGCGAGCTGCCGGGCGAAGTCAATCTCACAGTTGGCTATACGGGCAGCAAGGGCAAGGACATGTTCCTGCGCGGCGTGGCCAACACGCTCGACTTAAGCACGCTTCGCCGGCAGGATGCAGCGGTCGGCCAGGTTGACTACAAAACGTCCGGCTGCCTTGACGGGCTCGTTATCAACGGCAACGCGATTACCGGATGCGGCCGCGCCTCGTACGACGCGCTGCAGATCAGCGCGACCCGGCGGTTCCGCAGCGGGTTCAGCGGCGGCGTCCAGTATCAGTACTCGCGCAACAAAGGGACGACTCAGGGATCGAATGAGGCCGCAACGACACAGAACACGTTCGACTACGAGACGGAGTTCGGCACCAATCCTCAGGATATTCCGCACACGTTCAACGGATCCGTCGTCTATCTGATTCCTGGTGACGGTCTGTGGAAAGGCGGCTGGCGTGTCGGCGGCATCGTCAACGCCCGTAGCGGCGTGCCGATCAACGTGACCATCAGCCGGCCGGACACCCTTACCGTGAACAACGTGTCGATCGTGAATATTCCCGGCGGCAACTCGCGCGGCACCCAGCGGCCCGACCTCGTGCCGGGCGTGGACCCGTATTTGAAGAACGACGTGCGGTGGCTCAATCCGGCGGCGTTTGCGACGCCACAGCCGGGAACCTTCGGCAACCTGCCGCGCAACTTCCTGCGTGGTCCACAGTTCGCGCAGCTCGATCTGATGTTCAGCAAGGACTTCAGGTTCGCCGCAGCTCAGGCTGTGCAGGTGCGCGTGGAGATGTTCAACATCACGAATCACCTGAACTACGAGAATCCGGTCGCGTCGCTGCCCAACGGCGCGCCTGGCGTGCCGTTCACCGACGCACAGGCGGGAACATTTGGCTACATGCTTGGCCCGCTGAATCGCACGGTGGGATTGGGCACGGCGCGGCAAACGCAGATCTCGCTTCGGTATACGTTTTAAAGGATAGGCAGGTCGGCAGGTTGGCAGGTCGGCCGGGTGGGCTGGCTGGACGGGTCGGCCAGGTTGGGACCGTTATGACGCGGATTGAATCCGCGTCAAGCCCCGCCAGCCCTACCAGCCCTACTAGCCCCACCGCCCCAACTGCCCTACCTGCCCTACGGCAGCCCCGCTCGCCCCAAGAGCCCTCCCTTCCTTATGGACGGCTCTGCTTGTCGCAGGGCCGGCGGAGATGCGATACACAGATGACGCACGTCCATGAATCTGGTTCGCCTCACGCGCCGCGCCCGAAAAGTCGGCCGTCGATTCCGCGAGGCCCGGATGCTCATCGGGGCCTTCAGATTCCCCTACCAGCCGGTCGCGGCTCACATCATTCCGATTCGCCGATGCAACATCTCCTGCGCCTACTGTAACGAGTACGACGATCACTCCGCGCCAGTGCCGACGAGCGACGTCCTCCGCTGGATCGATCGCCTGGCGTCGCTCGGAACTGGCATCGTCACGCTGAGCGGTGGAGAGCCGCTGCTGCACCCTGATGTCGACGCGATCATTCGTCACATTCGCGCGCGCGGAATGATCGCGACGTTGATCACGAACGGCTATCTCTTAAGCCGAGATCGCATCAAGCGACTGAATCGCGCCGGGCTCGATCAGCTTCAAATCAGCATCGACAACGTTGTGCCGGACGAAATCTCGAAGAAAAGTCTGAAGGTACTGGACCAGAAGCTGCAGTGGCTCGCTGAAGATCGCCTGTTCGACGTCACCGTGAATTCCGTCGTCGGCAGCGGGATTCGCAATCCGGAAGACGCGCTGACCATCACACGCCGAGCGCGCGCCCTCGGTTTTTCGACGACGGTCGGCATCATCCACGATGGAACAGGCCGGCTGCTCCCGCTGCCAGAACAGCAGCGCTCCATCCTGGAACGGATCGCCGCCGCGGGCACCTCCACGTTTGACTACGCCAACTACAACCGATTTCAGAAAAACTTGGCCGCTGGTTTACCCAACGACTGGTTCTGTCGCGCCGGCAGCCGATATCTCTATGTCTGCGAAGACGGCCTGGTGCACTGGTGCTCGCAGCAGCGCGGCCATCCCGGCATTCCACTCGAACGCTACAGCGAGGCGAATCTGCAGCGTGAGTTCCACGAAGTGAAGAGCTGCGCGCCATTCTGCACCGTTGGATGCGTCCATCGAGTCGCCCAGATCGACGAGCTGCGCCAGACACCGGAAGCGGCTTTGGCACAGTGGTTCGCGGCGCCTGCAGGTGACCGAGCGCCACACCTGCCCGCCGCGATCAGGGTGCTCAAGTGGGCCTTCGTCACCAATCCGCGCCGCGACCTCTTTCGCAAGGCGGCAGTCGGAATGTTTGGCGCTACGAGCAGCAGCTCGGTCCGCAGCAAGCCTTAGCGGCCGCATCGGGTTTCGATGCCCGGACAAACGCGCTCATGAACCGGCCATCGATCGATTCGGCTTGGGCCGGATCGACGCCCGCTGCCACGAGAAAGCTGCGCGCGTCACCGGCCCGGTAGATACGCGTCGGCTCGACATCAACGGCGTCGAAGCCAGCACGCTGCAACTTGTCTCGATATTCGCCTTCTTCGAGCGCGCCCGCCACGCAGCCGATCCACAATTCCATGTTGCGACGCAACTCCGCCGGCACGTCGCCACGCACGACGACGTCGGACACCGCGAAGCGTCCGCCGGGTTTGAGTACACGAAACGCCTCCGCCAGCACGCGGTCTTTGGTCGGCCGACAAGTTGATTACGCAGTTCGAGATGATGACGTCTACCGAGTTGTCCGGCACGGGGATCTGCTCAATTTCGCCTTTGAGGAATTCCACGTTGTCAACGCCCGACTTCCGCTGGTTCTCACGCGCGAGCGCCAGCATCTCGTCGGTCATGTCGAGGCCGTACGCTTTGCCCGTTGGACCAACCCGCCGGGCCGAAAGCAGCACGTCGATGCCGCCGCCGGAACCGAGATCGAGCACGCTCTCGCCCGCCTTCAATTCGGCCAACGCGGTCGGGTTGCCGCAGCCAAGCGACGCAACCACGGCTTCGACTGGCAGAGAGCCGATTTGTTCCACGTCGTACAGATTGGAGGTGATCGGATCGCCGCAGCCGCTCTGGTTGCAACAACCAGGATTCTCGTAGCCATGCCGCACGCGCTCGGCCGCCTTGCCGTATTTTTCCTTCACCATGTCGCGCACGTTCGTCTCCATTGGAGCCCCTTTCATATTCGCATTAGCGAATATAGACCAGGTCTGTTATATTCGTCAAGGCGAATATGTCCTGCTGCACCGTTTCTCCGCTGCCGCGCCTCAAAGGCGCCGGCGAACTGGCGAACGTATTCCGGGCGCTCGCCGACCAAACGCGGCTGCGCATTCTCGCGCTGCTCGGTGACGGCGAGGTCTGTGTGTGTCATATCCAGGGCGGACTGCAGTTGCCGCAGCCGACCATCTCGCGGCACCTCGCCTATTTGCGGAGGTCAGGACTGGTCGAGGCGCGCCGGGATGGTAACTGGATGTATTACAAGTTGGCGGCAGCGGCATCGCCAGTGATTCAGGCAGTGCTCGACGCCGCCCTGCATGCGTTGACGCATGCGCCGAGTATTAGCCGCGATGTCGCGCGCATGGAACGAGCGCGCGACGATGTAGGTTGATTACCGTCCTCTTCGCCTGCGTCCACAACGCCGGCCGGTCACAGATCGCCGCCGCCTTCTTCAACGCGCTCGCCGACCCGTCGAAAGCGCACGCTATCTCCGCAGGCACGACGCCGGCGGCGCACGTTCATCCTGAAGTCGTCACCGTGATGCGTGAAGCCGCACTCGACCTGAGCGCCGCCATCCCGCAAAAGCTCACGCCCGAATTGGCGGCGTCAGCGCAGACGCTCATCACAATGGGATGCGGTGATGAATGTCCGGTCATTCCGGGCACGGACCGCGCAGACTGGCCGATTCCGGATCCGCGCGGCGCGCCGGCCGATCAGGTCCGTCGTGTGCGTGACGAGATTCGCGATCGCGTGCGCGCGCTCGTCGAGACACGCGGTTGGCTGCGAACAGTTCGCTGAGCACGCGCCGTTCGACCTCTTGCGCGGCGTCGGTTTCGTACGATCGCTCGCCCGAGGAGTAACCAATGCGTCGATACAGCGTCGCGAACGCCGCGGCATCGCCGACGTGCTCGTGCGAGGCAAGCTCCACGACATGCTGGAATTCGTGTGCGAGTAGCGCCGTGAGTTGATCACCGATCAGTGCACCGTTCACCGAGACGCGGACGTATCGGACGCCGGCGCTCGACGTGACCAGCCGAGTGGCGCCGCCCAGGCTGCCCGGCATCCGCCACGTCCGCTCGACGTAGACAATGACGTTGGCCGCCTCGATCGCGCCGACCAACGAACTGAACATGGGCGACCGGGCGACCCCGGCAGCCACCACCTGACCGATGAACGGATCCGTTGTTCTGAGATGTGGAAGGAACGCTGTCGTCAAGATGAGCGCGATGATGAACATGCGTCCGAATGTAGAACGCGCATGCGACATCGTGGAGACTGCCTCGACACCGCGAGGGAAAATCGTTGTTGCGACCGCGTGAAACAAAGCGGGCGCGTGAGCGCTCGCTTTCCTGTCTACCTTCCGAACGCAAACCCTTCAGAAGTTCAGCTTCAATCCAAACTGGATGATCCGCGGATCGTAGGTCGCCGTGATCGTTCCAAACGCCGCTGAGCTCCGATTTCCGTTCGGCGCGCGGAAGTTGGTGCGGTTGAACAAATTGAAGAACTCGGCGCGGAACTCGATCCCGCTCTGCCGCCAGGGCAGCTCGAACTTTTTCGTCGCCACAAAGTCCACTTGCCAAATCGCCGGCCCCGCCACGTTGTTCCGCGGCGCGTTCCCGAATGGCTGGCTTATATCGGTCGGAATCACCACGTTGTTGCGATTGAACCAGTTCTGTACGTCGCGCTCGTTCTTGGGCGCGAGCACTTCGCCGATCACGTTGGGCCGGTAGTTGTTGGCGCCGCGGAAATCCTGCTGAATGCCGGACACCTGCGCCGCCGTTGTGGGCGTATACGTCAGCGTCGCCCGCTCCCCTGCATACACGCTATTGATTCCGGCGATCTGCCACCCGCCGGCAATGGCGTCGAGCGCGGGCGAGAGGTCGCCGCCCCATCGCCGCCCGCGGCCGAACGGCAGGTCGAGGATGAAACTCGTCGTGCTGTTGTACGGTTGATGGTACGCGGACAAGCTGTAGTCGGCGTCGAGATTGTAGAAATCCTGCGGCGCCGGGAAATTGCCGTTGGGATTTTCCAGTGAGCCCGATCCGTTGTCTTTCGATTGCGACAGCGTCAGCGAGCTCAACACGTTGATGCCCGCGCGCAGCCGCCAGTCAAATCTGGTCTGAAATGCATGATAGCGGGCTTTCCCGCCATTGAACGAATACGTGATGTCGCCGAATTCAGGAATCGGACGCCGTGCCTGCAGCGAAAGGCTACCGGCGATGTTGTTCGGTGCCGCCTGGTTGTAATTGGCAAAGAGCAGCATGTCGTCCGCGCGGTTGCCGACATATCCGAGATCCAGGAGCGCGCCTTGCCACAGCTCGCGCTGCACCGACGCAAACCAGCTTTGCACGACCGTGGAGTGGTAATCGTTTGGCATGTAGGTGATGTTCGCCGCTACCGGATTGAAGCGCGACGGATCCGTCAGTCCGGTCGCATACCCCTCCTGAGTGGTCCGAAAGCCCGCCGTGGTCGGCGTCTGCACGACGACGGCGTTGATCACTTGCGGACCATTGATCGGCAGTACGTTGGCCCCGCCGGCACGATGAAAGTGCACGTAACTGACGCCCCATCCGCCACGCAACACCGTGCGATCCGAAATCGTGTACGCCGCGCCCAGTCGCGGCCCGAAGTTGTTGCGATCGGGTTTCAGAGTGGATCGCTCCTCGAGCGATCCATCGCGCGCGATCACCATCGTCCTGGTGGCCGGATCGAAGTTGGACAGGATGTTGTCGCGTTCAACCCACGGCGTCGCGTACTCGTAGCGCAAACCGGCGTTGAGTGTCAGCTTGTCGTTCACTCGCCAGTCGTCCTGCAGATAGAGGAAGTGCATGTTCTGCCGCAAATTAGCGATCAAGATGTTGCTGAGCGCGTAGGTCGAGCGCAGGCCGAACATGAAATCGGCAAGCGGGTACAACGGGTTTGCCGCGGCTGTGGTTGGCCGCGTGAAGTTGCCGGCGTACTGATCGCGGCCGTACAGCGGGTTGACGTCCTGCACTTCGGTCTGAATGTGCTGGAACTCATAGCCGGTCTTGAGCGAGTGGCGACCCTGCAGCCACGAGTAATTCACCTTTGGGTTGTAGACGCGCGGGTATTGCCACTGTGGATTCGTGGCCTGACGTCCCAGATCGGAAAAGTTGCTGATTAACTGGGTCGGCAATCCGCCGGATACGCGCGGATCGGTGGGGAGACCGCTGATACCGTAGGCGTCGAGCGCTGCCGCCTCACCTGCCACGAGGGCCGCAGGGTTCTTGCCGCCTTGCGTGTACGACCAGCCAAAACGAACTTCGAGCAGCGAGGCGCCGCTCGGCACATACGTGATCCCCGCCGCGAACTGCTTGTTTCGCACATAAGTCTGGGCATTGCCGGCGCCGCCGGAGGGCAATGGGATATTGGGCTCATCGAAGATGTCGGCATCGCGCCAGCCAACGCGGCCAAAGGCAGAAAGCCGCGGACTGAACTGGATGTCGACCTTGCCGCCCGCCTTGTCGGTGGAATTGTCGAAGTGCTGAAGGATCTGGTAGTTGTTCGACGCGCGATCGTTGGTTGGCGCCGGCAGATCGTTCAACACCTTGCGCGCGAACGAGGTCATCGGAATCGGTGTGCCGGCCGGATAGACAATGCCTGTCAACGGATTGACCACGTCCATCGGCAGAATGCCGGCACGCTGCGCCAGCGTTGGGATCGTCGTGCTTGCGGTCTGGCCGCGGGTCTGGCGAAAACCCTCGAAGTCGGCAAAGAAGAACGCCTTGTTCCGCACGATCGGTCCCCCGAGCACACCGCCGAACTGATCGCGCTCGAACGGCGGCTTGACACCGTCGGGCGGCCGGAAGAACCCGGTTGCGTTCAACTTCGTCCGGCGCGCGAACTCCCAGGCCGATCCGCGAATCTGATTGGTGCCGCTCGCGTACGCGACGTTAATCGTCGCGCCCGCCGCGCGTCCATATTCCGCGCTCATGTTATTGGTGACGACCTTGAACTCCGCGACTGCATCTGGCGACGGCTGCATCACCTGATTCGAGAAGCCCTGGTTGCTCGTGCCGTAGGCGTTGTTATCGACGCCGTCGATCAGGAAGTTGTTGAACGTCGATCGCAGGCCGTTGACGTTGAACGATCCTTCGCGCGGCGTCGCGCCGCCGGTGTTGAGCGCCGACAGGCGAACGCCGGGCGAGAGCAGCGCGAGCGCCGAGTATTCACGGCCGTTGAGCGGCAACGCACGCGTCTGCTCGGCGGTGATCACCTGACTGCGCTCGGATGAATCGGTCTGGAGCAGCACAGCGCGGGCGCTCACTTCGACCTTCTCCGTGACTTGTCCCAGGGCCATGGTCAGGTCGACACGCTGACGGGCGCCAACCGTCACTTGCACGTTTTCGACGAGCGCAATGGAGAACCCGGCCTTCTCGGCCGTGAGCACATAGGTCCCGATGCGCACCGTGAAGAACTCGAAATTGCCATTACCATCCGACTGGCGCTCGGCAGTGACGCCGGTTTGCACGTTGGTCAATGTCACCTTTGCGTCGGGCACGACCGCGCCAGAGCTGTCGCGAACCGTTCCGATGACGGTCGCAGTTTCGAACTGGGCCGCCGTGGTTGCGGCCAAGGACGACAGCAGAGTCAACGCGAGCACGACAAATTGGTACATAGCGGTCATACGATACGGATGGAATGGGGAACGGGTCAAAGTGAATGTTTCGTGGGCTGACACCGTAGCAAGATGCGGTGTCCGTGCGATGACCGAGCGGTAACAATGAGTTAAACGCCGCTCGCGCACGCCTTCGTTCTCGCCGTTGCACAGTTGTTACATCGATGCAGCGAGACGTCGGAGTACGTTTTACTTGCCGCGCAATGCTGTCGCATAGCAGTCAACCAGAAGCCACGTCAACCGTCGCTCCATTACAACTCGTCGCCGTGCTGGACATGGGCGCCAGCGCGATCCGTCTCGCCATTGCCGAGCTGGGGCCTGATCAAACGATTCGAATCATCGAGGAGGCCTCCCGCGGTGTTCTGCTCGGCCGCGACACGTTTTCGTCCGGTGTCCTGCGTGTCGAGACCGCCGATGCCGCGCTCCGCGCCGTGGAGGGCTTCAGCGAGGTGATGAAGCAGTACGCGGTTGACCACGTGCGCACAGAACGGCTGTTCTTCAATCGCGAGCTGTCGTGGCTCGCGTTCAACGAGCGCGTCCTGGAAGAGGCCCGCGATCCCGCCACACCGCTACTCGAGCGCGTCAAGTTCGCGGCGATTGCCGCGGCCAACCTGGACGAATTCTTCATGGTGCGCGTGGCCGGCTTGAAGCAGGCGGTGGACGAAGGCGACCTCACTCCGGACCTTGCGGGCCTCACGCCGATGCAGCAGCTGGAGGCAATCAACGCCCGCGCGCAGACGTTCGCCGCGCTGCTCTATGCGACTACGCGCAACGAACTCCTGCCGGAGCTCGCGCGGCACGACATTCGTCTTCTCTCGTGGAGCGACCTCGACGCCGCGCAACAGACGTCGCTGCGCGCGTACTTTCGCGATGGTGTGCTGCCGGTGCTGACACCGTTGGCGATTGACGTCTCACGTCCCTTTCCGCTGCTCTCGTCGTTGAGCCTCAACATTGCGCTGCTGCTCGAACCCGCAACGCCAGGCACGCCGCGGCGGCTCGCGATCGTGCAGGTCCCGCCTGGCTTGTCGCGTCTCGTCCGCATCAAGCAAAAACACGGCGCGGCTTACGTGCTGCTGGAGGAGATCATTCGCGCACACATCTCCGCGCTCTTCGCCGGTCAGAGAATCGTGGAAGCGGCCGTCATGCGGCTCGCGCGCGACGCCGAATTGGAATTCGATGACGAAGGCGGGCACACACACCTGGAACAGGTTGAGCATGAGCTCCGCCGGCGCCGGCGGAGCGACGTGATTCGCCTCGAAGTCGAGGCGTCTGCGTCGAGCGAGCTGCTTTCACTGCTGCGCGACCAGCTCGACGTCACAGCGGACGACACCTATGCGGTGCCCGGGCCGCTCGACCTGCGCGTGCTGATGACGCTCACCGAGCTCCCTGGGTTCGCGGAACTGCGAGATCCGCCGTGCCGGTCGGTTACGTTGATGGCGGCCGAGCAAGAGGCCGACCTGTTCGCGCTGATCGACCAGCAGGACGTACTGCTGCACCATCCCTACGATTCATTCGACCCGGTGGTCGCGCTCGTCGCGCAGGCCGCCGACGATCCCGACGTCCTCGCCATCAAGCAGATCCTCTACCGCACCAGCGCGGGCTCGTTGATCATTGCCAGCCTTCAGCGGGCAGCCGAACAAAACAAGCAGGTCACGGTACTCGTCGAGCTCACCGCCCGCTTCGATGAGGAACGGAACATCCGCTGGGCCCGCGCGCTGGAGGAGGCCGGAGCGCACGTCATCTACGGTGTGCAGAGATATAAGACACACGCCAAGATCTGTCTGATCGTCAAGCGCACGCCGGCCGGCATTCGGCGCTACGTCCATGTCGGCACCGACAACTACAACGAACGAACGGCGCGGCAGTACACCGATTTCGGCATGATGACCGCGTCATCCGCGATCGTCGACGACGCAACGGCCTTCTTTGCCGCGCTGACCGGCTACTCCGATCCGCCTCGCCTCAAAGCGTTGGTCATGCCGCCGATGGCGCTGCGCGAGCGTTTTGTAAAGCTCATCGCGCGAGAGCAGCGGCGCGCGGAAGCCGGCCAGCCCGCCGAGATCGTGGCCAAGATGAACTCGCTCGTCGACCAGGAGATGATCGAACACTTGTACGCCGCCTCACGCGCCGGGGTGCGGATTCTGCTGAACGTCCGCGGCATCTGCGCGCTGCGACCAGGCGTTCCGGGCGTGAGCGACAACATCGAGGTCGTGTCGATCGTCGATCGGTTTCTCGAGCACTCACGGATTTACTACTTCCTCAACGGCGGCGAGCACGACGTGTATCTTTCGAGCGCCGATTGGATGACACGCAATCTCGACAAGCGCATCGAGTTGATGTTTCCGGTCGAAGACGAGAACAACAAGAATCGCGTCGTCTACGCGCTGCGCGCGATGTTTCTCGACAACGTCAAGGCGCGAGTGCTCGGGCCGGATGGCGTCTATCATCGCAAGGTCGCGCTGCCGGGCCATGACGCTTTCCGCGTGCAGCAACATTTGCAGGACGAGGCGCGGCGTGCGTTTGCGTTTGCCCGGCAGCGGGCGGCGATGGCACTACGCCCGCAGCGACCGCATTCCGGCGCATGACCTGACTGTGGCGCGCGCGCTAATCCGTCAAACCACCGGGACGCCCGGCTTCGACAACGACCGCGCCGCCAAGGCGAGCTGGTGCTCCCGGCACGGTCACGGCGTCCAGGATTTTGAAATCGGCCCGCATGGTTTTGTCGGTTGCCGAGCATGCAATGTAGCCGCGGCGGCCGCTGTGATACGTGATGTGCGGATTGGCGAGACGCACGCGCGCCCACGTCGGCGCGGTCTCCGCGCCGTCACCGCCTGACGTGATCGACGAGTTGGTGAATTCGACAGCCACCGTTTCCGACGTCGTATTGCGAAAATCCAGCTTGAGGTCCGCAGCGTAATGAACGTGGACATCGCCTGATAGCACAATCGGATTGGCGACGTTTGCTTCTTTCAATCGTGCGTACAAGCGCTGCCGTGAAACGGTGTAGCCGTCCCACTTGTCCATCGAGAACGCCGCGTTCGGGTTGACGAGCGAGTTGTCGCGAGCAAAGGTCGGTACCTGCTGGCCGACGACCGTCCAGCGTGCCCGCGCACCGGCGAGATTGTCGAACAACCAGCGCTCCTGCTCGGCGCCGAGAATCGATCGAGCTGGATCGCCGGCGGCTACGCAGCCAGTGGCGGCAACGCCGCAGGCCTGCTTCGAGCGATACTGCCGCGTGTCGAGCACGCTGAGATCGAGGAGCGTGCCGAAGTGCAGCCGCCGATAGAGACTCAGTTGCGAACCTCGCGGCAATGCCGTGAAGCGAAGTGGCATGTTTTCGAAATACGCCTGGTATGCGGCGGCGCGCCGCAAGAGGAAGACTTCTGCCGGCGTATCATGCTCGTCGAGATCACCGGCATAGTCGTTGTCGACTTCGTGATCGTCCCAGCTCACGACAAAGGGCGCTGATGCATGCGCCGCCTGCAGATCGCGATCTGATTTGTAGAGCGCGTAGCGGTTGCGGTAATCGACCAGCGTGTAGATCTCCTCGCCCCGATGGCGCCGGACACGATTCAAATTCCGGCCGCCGTCGTCCGCGCCTTCGTAGATGTAGTCGCCGGTGTGAAAGATGAAATCGAAGTTCTCTTCAGCGATCCGGCGGTAGCCGGTGAAGTATCCGGTTTCGTAATGGCTGCAGCCACACACGGCAAATCGCAGCGCCTCAGGAGCGCGATCCGCGGCGGGCGCGGTCCTCGTGCGGCCGACATGGCTTACCTCGTTTCCAGCACGAAATCGATACCAGTAGTCAGTGCCTGGCTCGAGCCCGTTGACGTCCACATGGACGCTGTGTCCCAACTCGGGCCGAGCAATCGCCACTCCCTCGCGCGTCACTTGTCGAAACGCATCGTCGCGCGCGACTTCCCATCTGACTTCGACGTTCGCGGCAGGCACGCCGCCGCCCTCGAGCGGATCGGGTGCGAGCCGAGTCCACAGCACCACACCATTCGGCAGCGGGTCGCCCGATGCAATGCCGAGGCTGAACGGGTAGCCGCCAAACGTCGGCTGCGCGATCACGCGTGAAGACGCGACTGGCGCGAAGACCGCCGCGGCACCCAGCTTCCACGCCACGTTCAACAACTCGCGCCGGCTCATGCGCTGGAGGACGCGGTCGTAAAAGCGAAAACGGTTGGTCATGAATCAGTCATTTACCCTAGCGGTGACCTGTGCGCACGTTGTGACTGCGCTGTGATCATTTTGTAAAATCTCGCCGCGAGTTGCGGCTGGGCCATACCGTATTTACCCGGATGTCCAGGCAACGACACGGCGCTTCATCAGACTCCTTCGCGCAACGAGCGACCCACTTTGGCGCTCGAGGAGGACTGGATGCACCGACGTTCGTTTCTGAAAAGTGCCGCGGCAGCGACGGCTGCGGTTCCGCTTGCCGCGTTCATCGAGCGCACTACCGCTGCGCAGAGTCACCAAGGTGGCGTGCGACGGGGACAGACTGCCGGTTATGGGCCCCTCTTTCCCACCAATGACGGGACCACCGGGTTGCCGCTCCTGATGCTGCCGGAAGGATTCAAGTACGTGAGCCTCGGGTGGACCGGCGATGCGCTTGAAAACGGACGGCCCACGCCGAGCGCGCACGACGGCATGGCCGCGTTTCCAGCCGGTCTCGGCCGCACACGACTCGTGCGCAATCACGAAGTTGGACTTGGCTCTCCTTTCAGTAGCGCACTCTACGACCCCGCGGCTGGCGGCGGTACGACGACACTCGAGTTCGACACGCACAAGGGCGAGTTGCTGTCGGCGCGCGACAGCATCAGCGGCACCATTCGCAATTGCGCGGGCGGGATGACGCCTTGGGGCACGTGGCTGACATGTGAAGAAACGAACGATTTCACGACACTGCCGCATGGGTACATCTTTGAAGTGCCAACAGACGGTCTCGGCAACCCGCAGCCGCTGCGCGCAATGGGCCGGTTTTCGCACGAGGCGTTAGCCGTCGATCCGCTCACGGGCTACGTGTACGAAACAGAGGACGCGGGCAACAGCTCCGGTTTGTATCGCTTTGCGCCCGATGTCGCGGGCAACCTCGCCGCCGGCGGGCACCTGTCGATGCTGAAGGTGCGAGGCGTGAATCTGGCCAATCTGGGTGGCAGCTATGCCAACGGGGCGACGTTCGATGTCGAGTGGGTCACGATCGCGACTCCCGACAACGTGGCGTCCAACTCGCCCGGCAACTGGGTGTGGTCACAAGGACGGGCGCAAGGTGCCGCAACGTTCGCGCGCCTCGAAGGCTGCTGGTACGGCAACGACGCAAAGATCTACATCGTGTCAACGAGCGGTGGTATCGGGCAGGGGCAGATCTGGGAATACACGCCGGCGGCTGAGACGATTCGTTTGCTTTTCGAATCGCCCAGCGCCGACGTGCTTAACGCGCCAGACAACCTCACTGTCAGCCCGCGAGGCGGCCTCGTGTTGTGCGAGGACGGCGGCGGCCTCGAGTACATGCACGGCCTGACTGTGGACGGCGAGATTTTCAGATTCGCGCAGAACAACGTAGTGCTGAACGGCGAACGCAATGGCATCACGGGTGATTTTCGCGGATCGGAATGGGCAGGCGCCTGCTACAGCCCGGACGGCCGCTGGTTGTTCGCAAACATTCAAAGTCCCGGAATCACGTTTGCCATCACGGGGCCGTGGAAATCGGGAGCGCTCTGAGCGCCCAGGTGCGACAGGTGCGAGAGGTGCGGCAGGTGCGAGAGGTGCACCTACCGCCCCGCACCCCTCGCAGCGGTGCACCGCACCTGCCGCACTCGTCGCACCCCTCGCACTATTCCACACGGATCACGCCGCGGGCGTGGCGACGCTGGCCGCTACAGGCGTCGGCCGGTAGACGCGCCGATAGGCATCGAACAGCGGCTCGAGCGCCTTATCCCAGCGGCGGGACATCCCGTACGATCGCGCCGCCGCGCGCATTGCATGTCGCTGCTCCACGTTGCGCAGAAGCAGTGCGACGGCATTGCCCCAGTTCGTGCCATCGACACCATCACAGACGAGGCCGGTCATCCCAGGCATCATGTTTTCACGCGGACCGCCGGTATCCGAGACGATCGCGGGCAACCCAGACGCCTGCGCCTCGAGAACGACGTTGCCTGCGGTGTCGGTGCGGCTCGGGAATACGAACATGTCAGCGGACGCAAAGATTTCGGCAACCTGCTCGCGTCCCACCGAGCCGCAAAACACTGCGTCCGGTAAACGCTCGGCGAGCCATGGCCGGAGCGGACCATCGCCGGCGATCGCCCGTCGGCAGGCGCACATTCATCATCTGGAGCCGCTCCACCATCGCCGGCAGCAGTTGCAATCCTTTCTCACGCGATACGCGTCCGACATAGAGCACGACCGGCCGCTGATCATCCGCGCCCCACTCGCGGCGCAGCAGCGGAGATCGCTTCGCGGCTGTGAAGAGATTCCCGTCCACGCCGCGCGGCCAGATTCGCGAGCCGATCCCACGACAGGCCGCCCTGCAGCAACCACTCGCGCGTCGCGACCGACGGCACGAGCACCTGCAAGCAGCGTCCATACATCCAGTGCATATACGCGTCCATCCATTGCCCAAACGCTCCGACCCGCTGAGGATCGACGTATACGCGCCCAGGTCGGTGTGATAGCTGCCGAGCAGCGGCAAGCCGGTGTCCCTCGCAACCCACAGCGCAGTCAGCCCGAGGGGACCGGGCATCGTGAGATGGATCACGTCGGTGCGATCCTCACGCACGCGGTTCAAGTACTGGCGCCACTTGGGCAGATACATGCGCATTCCGCGATAGAACGGAATCGGAAGCGCGAACGACGCCAGAGCCAGATAGTCGGGCTGATCGCTGCCGAGAGCGGCCGCGGTGTACACCCGCGGCGGCACGTCCTTTGGCGCGTGAGCGATCAAAGCCGTCAGCGTCGTGGTTACGCCGATGATTTTGTTGAAGTCGTTGTCGGTGAGGATCGCGACGCGCATCTCACGCCGCCAGTTTCGGCAC
>JBKPAJ010000130.1:0-8059 GCA_046726375.1 Acidobacteriota bacterium | reverse complement strand
CGCGAGCACCAGTCCAAACCACATGACCCATCGCGGGAGCTGCCGAGTCAAACCCCCGGTGATGGAGACGCCGGCGAGCAGGAGTTCCAGCGGCACCACGTGACCCGGGCCGCCCATGGCGAATGCCAGCAGCTGCAAGGGGATTGACCGCCACGTCCGCCACGCCGGGCGAGCCGAGCACCCATTGAACGAGCGCCGAGGCCGCGAGAAAGAACGACGCGGCCAACCCTCCAAAGAGCGCGATCGTCACGCCGGCTGCGTCGACACAAGAACATCGCACAAAGGCTGGAGATCCCGGGCCCGGGCCCGAATGGAGTTTCACCACTTACAGGATGCGCTTACGCTTGAATGCCGCGTCCAATGACGGCGGCACCGGCCGTCTCGCGTGCCTGCTGCACCTGCTCCCGCTCGACCCGTAACTCGACCTTGGTGATGTCCGGTCGGAAGAACAGTGCCACCGTCCAGTCGAGGACGATGCGAAGTCGCCGGTCCCAGCGCGGCATCTGGAACAGGTAGTACGTCCGGCGGACCCACCAGGCGGCGAAACCTGTGAGATGGACGCCGAAGACCCGCGCAACGGCACGCGTGTGCCCGAGCGACGCCATTGTCCCGAGCGGTTGATAGACGAACGGCGCAGGAACGCGTCCGTCGATGGCGGCTTGTATGTTGCGCGCAAGCTGTCGCGCCTCGCGGACGGTGTGCTGCGCGAGCGCCGGATACGGATGGCCACCCGGTCCCGGAATCGCGGCGCAGTCGCCCAGCGCCCACACCTGCGGGTGGCTACGGCTCCGCATCGTTTCATCGACGGCAATCCGTCCACGCTGATCGTGCACGACGGGAATCGCGCCTGCGATGACGCTCGGGACGATGCCTGCGGCGAGCACGATGGTGCCGGCCTCGATGGTTTCGTTCCCGAGGTGCACATGTCCGGCCTCGATCGAGCGGACGGGCGTCGCCACACGAAGGTCGGCGCCGCGCCACTGGAGTACACGCGTCGCAACTGCAGCCAGCGTCCCGTCGATCTCAGGCAGGATGCGCGGCCCGGCCTCGAACAGCCGGAAACGAATCTCGTCACGACTGATGCGCGGATAGAAGCGCAGCACGTCGTCAGCGAACGCTGTCAGCTCGCCCAGAAGCTCGACGCCAACAAGGCCGCCGCCGATCACGACGACCGTCAGACAGCCCCTTCGCTTCGTCGAGTCGGGCTCCGCATCGGCTCGTTCGAACTGTTCGATCAGGTGATTTCTCAATACCAGCGCATCCGCCATCGTCTTAAATGTGAAGGCGTTCGACGACCCAGGAATCAGCTGCTCGTTGGTCGACGCGCCGAGCGCGACGGCGAGATGGTCGTACGGCAGGTCATACGTGCCGCCCTCGGGGACAACGGCTCGAACGATCTGGCGCTGCACGTCAACACCTTGGACAGTGGCTTCGATGAAGCGCGCCCGCCGGAGTGCGGCGCGAATAGGTTGGGCACAGTGGCGGAGCTCCAGGCGGCCTGTGCAGGCCTCGAACTGGAGCGGTGTAAGCACGAAGAAGTTTTCACGGCTCACCAGTGTCACATCAACGTCGGTGCGTGAGCGCAAGGCTCGCTCAAAGTGGCGCACAGTCGCCACGCCACCGAATCCGCCTCCCAGTACGATGACGCGCATGATTTCCTCCGGTGTGGTTGAGCGTGAACGCCCGACTTCTACCTGTGCTGCCGTTCTCAGAAGAGCACCGACGGCTCGCCGGTCATCCAGATGTTGTCGATGTGCATCCTATCGATCACCCACTGATCGTCGTTCGTGGAAAGATCGATGGTGTAGACGTTGTGCTTCGGGATCGTTGGACAGAATCGTGGCCAGCAGAGCAGTTGAATCAGTTCCCACTTCAACGACGCGCGCAAACATGATACGTGGTTATGGTGTTGCTGCGGCAGCTGACCAGGAGCGTTACGATGACGATCGTTGGTAGAAGCCTGAAGCACTCGAGTGCGGTAGTGACGTTAGTGGCGTTGGTCTGCGTCGGGCCGGCGCATGCCGATGAAGTGTGGCTGTGGAACGGTGACAGACTGACCGGCACCACGCACATGTTAGAACGCGGCGTACTGACGTTCAGGACTTCGTACTCCGATGCGGTGAAGGTACCGTGGTACGAGGTCGCCGGCCTCGAGACGGCGCGGCAAGTACGGATTACAGCCCGCGGCCTCGGATCGCGCCTGGCGCGCGTCACTCCGGGACCAGAAGGATACCTGCGGCTTCAGACTGATGAGGGAGCGTCGGTCGATGTCCTCCTTGATGATCTCGTCAGCATTATGCGGTCTCAATCGGGCGTGCTGACGTCGGCTCGCGCAGAAGCAGGCTTCCTGGTCACGTCCGGTGCAAGCGACATCAGCAATCTGCATTTGACTGGTCAGACGACATGGACCACCACGCTCAAACAAACGACCATCGACGTCGCCCTCAACCGCTCACAGACCAGTGGCGTCGAAACGGCGCGCAATCTCACGACCATGTTGCGTCATCGGGAACTCGTGACCGATCGTTTCTACGCCAAGGGCGACCTCATTTTCACCAACGACCCCTTCCGCGATCTCACGCTCCGCACTGCTCCCGGAATCGGGATCGGTTATCAGGTGCTCCAGTTCGGCAGGACCGTCCTGTCTTTCGACGGCGGCCTTGGGTACGTGAACGAGCACCACGAGCTGGAGCCCGATCGCAACTACTTGGCGGCGCGTGAGACCGTCACGTTCGAGCACTTTCTGTTTCCGAACCGGCTGCAAGTGTTTCACGAGCAGGACGGGTATTTCGGCCTCAACGGTGGTGAGAACGTGTTCGTGCGCACTCGCTCAGGCGCTCGCATCAACCTGATGAGCGGCATCATCATGACCGGCGAACTCGGGGTGAATTATGACCGTCGTCCGCCGGTCGGACAGAACCACATCGATCGCACGTTCGCGATTACGCTCGGGTATCAGTTTGGATTCTGAAACCGCTCCTCACTCAGTTTTAAGCACCTCCACGGATTCACGAGTGCTGCCCGCCACGCGGAAAATAAGCGGCGATCAGGGTTCGGCGCCGAGCAGCACGACGACTCCGAGGTAAGCCGGGATATCGATCGGCTCACCTCAGCATCGACCAGCACCTGTTGAACGGCCTTGAGCAACTGCAAGGCGCGCGATGGGGTGCCCGCGTCGGAGGCTGTAGCTACCGAAAAGACCGTACGCAGCGAAATTGAGCGGCGATTTGAGGATGTGCCTCAGCATCCGCGGGGATCGTTGCGTGAACGACAGCATCGTTGCGCTGTGAACAGGGATATGGTCCCGGAACGGATCACACAAAGGGTCGTCCTCCGATGAGACGCGACGGGTGCGATCACAATCGACATCATCAACGCCCAGAGTGCTCGCAGATGGCGCTGACTCGCATCGAAGGACCGGGTTCGAGTTTTCAGTAGGCACAGGTGTCACGGCGTGGCGCTGCCGGCGGTCGTCCAGATTCGGCGCGGTTGAGCGCCCTGAATCCGGAAGAATGCTGTGAGCCTCAGACCGTCCGGTCGAGCCGCGCACGTACGAACATCTGCTTGGCGAGCGGCTTCCAGGGCAGGCGTAGGTACAGACGGATCAACCAGGGCTGCACGGGCAGTCCGGTCTTCAACGACAAGGGCAGGAACCCTGGCACGCATTCGATGACGCGCCAGCCATGCGCCTCCAGAAAGTCGCACAGGCTCACGTCCGAGTACACCGTCACGTGCGTGTAGTCGTCGAAGTACTCCTTGTAGGCGCGTCGGTAGTTTGGCTGCAGGATATTCAACGTCGCGCCGCTCCGCGCCTTCCTTCCGAGCTGCGCAAGCACGTCGGCGAACTGCGCTTGCGTCACGTGCTCGAACAGATTGCTCGCAAAGACGAAGTCGACGGATGCATCGGGCAGGAACTCGAGCTCCGTCACGCATCCCACGCGTGCGGTCACGCCGTTCTGCACATACTGTGGAAGCTCCGGCCAGACGTCCACTGCCGTGCGGGTTTTGCAGCGAATGTTGTTGATGAAGTTGGCATAGCCTGCGCCGAGCTCGAGGACGTGAAACTCCGGCTCGATCAGGCGCTGAAAGTAGGTGGCGCAGAGCGTGGACCAGAGTACTGCGCGGTTGGCGTCCGGCCGAAAGCGCGTCTGATGATAGCCGGCGTCGATCACACGCGCGGCCATCCCAACAGGATGCCTCGGATCATCCGCATTCCGACGGCAAACGCGTTGCGGTTACTCGTGTTGCCTCCTTTGCTGGACCCGACACGATTATGAAACGTGATGGGGCATTCCACGATGTGAAACGGCCCGCCGAGCGCCGTGTCGAGGAAATGAGCGTTGAATTCCAGATTGATCGCGGGGTTCAGATACGGCATCAGCGCTCGCAGCGCAGAGTTGCGGCACAGCTTGTAGGTCGTGCCGACGTCCGTGAAGGTCCCCTTGCCGATGTGCTTGGCTTCGAGTAGCTTGCCCACGAAGAAATTGCCGTAATACATGAAGCTGGTCAGCTGTGTGCGGTGATCGCGCAACTGTTCGACGATGCGGGTGCCGTTCACGATGTCGGCGTGCGGGATATACGACATGAACTTGTCGATGTCGTAAGCCCGGAACGTCATGTCCCCTTCGCAGAGCAGCGTCATCTCCGTGTCGGTGTAACTCAGGCCCTCCTGCAGCGCGCGATAGACGCACCGGCCATAGCCGGGTTGGCATTCGTGCACGACGATGGCGCCGTGCTCGTTGGCGACGTCGGCGGTGCGGTCCTGACTACGGTTGTCCACCACGATCACTCGCCGCACAAGCGGATGCGCCCGGAAATCGTCGACTGCCGGCCCGATGCTCTCCTCGTCGTCGAAGGCGGTCAGCACTACCGTCAGCTGGCGCAGCGCCGGCGGCTCCATCATGACGTCGTGCCGCTGCCGCTTCTGGCGCAAGAGCACCAGCAGGTCCAGGGCCGCAAAGGCGGTCGCCAGCAGGATTAATCCACCGCTCACGAGCAGCAGGCGGACGGGCCAGACAGGGTTCACAGGCCCAGACGCGACCATGTCACCGAGAACGAAGGCAATCGTGCCGACCAGATGGACCGTGAGCCCCACCCCGATGAGGACGATTCCGTACAGCAGCAGCGGCAGACGTCGCCATCCCTTTATGGACGGCGTCTTCTCGCGTTCCCGAAGCACCAGCTCTGCGATATTTTGCGTGGTCGTGACCTCCGACAGAATCGTGCTCGCTCGAGATGTTCACTCCAGCTGATCGCCTTGGTCTAATAGAATTCGGCTCAGCTGCTCAGCCTCGGCCGGCGTGATGCTGGTCGTAAGGCTCTCGACGGACTTCCCCAGCGCCGCCTCGATGCGCCGCTTCAGCGCCGGCCCGCCGATCATTCGCGTGGTGACAACAGGCGCTCCTCCCCCGTTCTGCTGCGCAAACCCGATGTAGGTCACCTGCTGCGGCAACGGCGCCTCCAGCAGGGACATCACCGTTGCCTTCTTGGCTGCCCACCATTGATGGGCAAGGCAGCAGTAGACTGCCGGCCTCTCGATGATCTTGAACTGATCGTACAGATCCTCGGACGTGAACGGAGGCTGCAGGGCGAACGGGCTTGCCCAGGACCAGAAATAGCCATCGCGATTCGATTCGGGTACGTCAACGAGCACCGGACTGCCTCGTGGCACGGATTGCAACAGGCGAGGCAACGCCGCGGCGAACCTCTGCGACTCGACGCCGCTGGCAACCCACGCGGAGACGTTCCATGTCGAGGCCAACGCGTAAAGGGCGACCAGAACTCCAACCATCACCGGTCGGATGTTCGTCCGACGTCGCTCTTCAACAGGGTCTCCGGGCAGAATCAGCGATGCCATCGCGATGCTCAGACCCGCACACGTGATGTAGAGATGCCGCGCCGAGACATAGGTCACCACCATGGGTGCTATCGTGATGAGGTACCACACCACGCCAAAAAAGAGCAGACGCTGCACCGCGTGCGGAACAGCGTCGCGTCGAGCGAGTAGCCAGCGCCCACAGACTGCCAGCACACCGATGGCCATGAGCGCGGCGACCGCCTTCATGGTGGGTGGCCAGCTCCTGGCGATCGGCAGCAGGTTCTGGACGTAGAAGTATTGACGGACAAGGAAGTCTTTGATGAGCGATGCCGTCACGAGGTCTTCACGCACGGCGTTGCCGAACAACGTATGGCGAAGCGCGAGGTACAAGGCCACGAGCATGAAGAGCGGCAGGTGCGGCCATAGTCGCGCGATCGACCGGTTAGCAGTCGCGTCCTTTAGGTGCGGCCCGAACAGATCGAACGCGAGGGTGAGCAATGGAAAGGTGACGAGCGACTGCTTCGCAAACAGTCCGCACGTGAAGATCAGCATGGCGCCGACCAGCCATGCGAGACGATTGCCGAGTCGGAAGCGGACGAAGCACAGGAACGCACCCAGGTAAAACAGCGCCGCCAGCGAATCGACGCGTCCGCTGATCCATGAAACAGGCTCGGCATGGCTCGGCATGAGCACGAAGAGCGAGCCCGCCAGCACCGCCAAGGCCGGTTCTCGAGGGGCGATCGACCGCGCAATGGCCAGCACCAACAGTGCGTTCAACAGATGGAGGGCGAGATTGGTGGCGTGGTAACCGCTGACAGTAATCGGGCCGAAGAGGCGAGCGTCGAGCCAATAGCTGAACGCCAGAAACGGCCTGAGCTCGTCCAACACGAAGCCGTAGATGCCCTCGGTCCAATCCGACACGAAGTACGACACCAGGCGCTCGGCGGGCAGAGCATGCAGATGCTGAACGAGGCCGAAATCGTCGCTGAGAAAGTAGTTGTCACTCCGCAGCGTCGGCAGGCCGAGCGCCAGGCACAGGACGACAATCGCGGCGCACGACGACGAGGCGGTCCACATTGACGCTGAAGCCGCCGCGCTATCATCCGCAGCGACTCCCGATACTTGGCTCCGATCGTCGACCTTTTGCCTAAATTTTTTGCGATGACGCACTCGACGCTATCATGGATCAAGACGGTAAAAGCGCACAACGATCGAGCTCGCGAACGGAATCACGCCGAAACGAGCCGGAAGCGGCAAGCGAGTATCGAACCGTGACGCACTCGCGAAGATCGACCTGCCAAACACGCAGATGACGAGGCCGCAAATCGCCGCGAATGCGGCCAGCCCGCCACGCGTAGTCTTCCTCACGCGATCCACGACATCGCCCTCTCATTTCGCGGCCTCCTCGAGCGCCTTCATGCCGCGCTCCAGGCACGCCAGTGACGCACCAAACACCGCGCTCACGATGGACGTTTGGTGGAAGCGCTCACGTCCTGTCCTCGACACCCACCGCGTAGATGTCTCGGCCGCGCATCTCGAGGAGGAGGCGGGTCAGTGGCCGCCGCGGCGGACCGGCAGTGGGTGACCCGGTCCGGAGGTCGAAGCGTCCCTCATGACACGGACAGTAGAAACTCCCTTCCTCCGGCCGTGGGATCACGGCGCACGAGAGGTGCGTGCACTTCTGACCGAACGCCACGAACTCGTTCGTCGTCAGGCGCACTAATAAGCATGGGTCATGTTCGTCGGGATACACGAATCCGGTCGCGGCGCCGACGGCGATGTCGTCTACAGAGGCGATTCGCTGCATGGACGGCTGGCCACTCCGCCTGCGATACCAGTTCTGTGCGCCAATCCAGAGCTGTCCCAGCGTGAAGGCTGCGCTCGTCAACACCATGAACTTCATGAAGTCGCGGCGTTCGACGTACAGGTCCTGTGGCCAGTCGATCGGGAAATCCTGTCTCCACGCGGGCTGCGCCTCCGACGGCGCGAAGTCAGGAGCGATGGTGATCTGCTCGCGATCGAACGACTCGGCGTAGAGATTGGCTGGCGCTGTGCCCGTCAGGCCCTCCCGTCCTGGCGTGTTGATCGCGGGGTCGATCGGACCGCGAGGATCTGGTCTGACGTCGGCCATCGCTATACCTCGACCTCGGCAAAGGGGTCGCTCTCCACCGGAACCTTGTCCGTTGACGAACCGCTCACGACCTTGAGCGTGACGGCGCGATTGCGCGGCCGCTCGTCCAT
>JBKPAJ010000129.1:0-9531 GCA_046726375.1 Acidobacteriota bacterium | reverse complement strand
TGGCGTTCCCTGAGCGACGCGCGCAATTGCTCGATCCCGCTCGCGAGGAGATCTTCCTTACTGTCGAAATGTGCGTAGAACGTCGCACGGCCGACGTTCGCCCGGTCGATGATGTCCTGCACGGACAACGATTCGAATCCCTTTTCCTGGATGAGCGACATCAGCGCTGTACGCAGAAGCTGCTGCGTTCGCTGAATCCGTCGATCGACCGCTCTCGCCTTCACTGCCTTCCTCACTTTCCGAACTGTCGGCGACCAGGTGTTCGATAACTGACGAACGGCCCGTCTTTGTCTGCCGCCGCGTTCACCGGAGACTGAACATTATGTTCAGAAACGAACGTCCATTCATTCAGAACGTGACGAAGGAGAACATATCGATGAAAAGTGAATACGTCGTCCAGCGATATGGTCGGGCGTCGCTTCTGAGCGTGATGCTGACGGCAGTCGCAATCACCGTGAACCATCTCTTCACACTCGGAGCCGGCGCGCTTCCCCTCGGGGCCGCGCTGGTGGTGCTACCGGCGGCGCTGTTCACTCGGTTCAGAAGGACCGGCAGCAAACCCGCGCTAACCGGGTATGTGCTCCTGAACGCCTTGATCATCGTCGGGTTCGGCGCGATCAAGGGTTTGTGGGGCAGCACGCTGCCGGTTCTTGCGGGCACGATGCTGTCGTCGATTTCGACGGCTTATCCGAAACCTGTCTTCGGCCCCTTCTGGTTCGAGATCAGCGGAATTCTGATGTTCCTCGGAAGTCTGTTCGTGCTCGTTTACGGGATCCGCCTGGTTCCGACGCCGCGCTATGGGAGGGGACTCGCGACGACAGCCGCCACCGCATTTGCATCGATCGTGGCGGCGTTCGTCTGGACGGCGAAGGACGCGTGGGTTCCTCCGGCAAACGGTATCGTCAGGATCGGAGTGATCGTGCCCACGGCCGGACCGTATGCGCTATTGGGCGACTCATTTGTCAAAGCCGTTCAGATGGCGAACGACGATCTGAAAGACACGAGATATCGCTACGAGCTCGTGGTCCGGGACAGCGGACCTGACCCGGCGAAGGCCAATGACGTGATCGGGCAGGTCGTGAATGTCGACAAGGTCGACGCGATCGTCGGCGGCATTTCACTGATCGGCCAGATCACGAAGCCATTTGCGACGAAGGCGAGAATTCCGCATCTGTGTGTCTGCACGGTCACGTCGATCGGCGACGGGGCCTACAACTTCACGAACATCCCGACGCCTGAAGCCGAAGCAACGGCCTGGGTCCATGAAGCGCAGCGTCGTGGCCTTCGGACCATCGCGATCGTTTCGCAGGACTACCCGAGCATCAACAATCACGTCGAGGCGCTGAAGGCGGAGGCGGCACGCGCTGGGCTCGTCATCGCCTCTGAGAGCCGGTTCGAGGGCTCTTTGACAGATTTTCACTCGGTGATCTCGCCAGCCGCCGCGTCCGCGCCGGATGTGTTTTATGTGGAAGCCTTGAATCCTGCGCTGGATCTACTCGGAGAGCAACTGGCGGCGGCAGGCATTCGCAACATCTCGTCCGTCGTTGTGCCCTCCCTGAGCCGGAGACCCGAGTTGTTCGAAGGCGCCTGGTACACCGACAGTCACTTGGAGGACATGGGATTCAAGAAGCGCTTCGAAGACAAATATCCAGCGACGCAGTTCGCCACGCACATGACGCCGTACGCGTATGACTCGGTGAACATGATCGCGCGCGCCTTCGAACAGGGACAGAACCCGTCCGTGTACCTGCGAGACCTGAGGACATACGACGGCATCGCGGGCACGTTGACGAAGGAGCCAGACAGCGGCAATTTCAAGTCGGCGCCTGCCGTCTGGGTCATCAGGAACGGGAAACCGTCGCTGTTCAGCACGCCGCAATCGACGGCACGCTATCGATAGGAGTACCGGCAATGACGAAAACCACAGTCGTGAGAGCATTGGTGGCGCTCGTGATCGTTCTTCTGATTGCGGCAGCGTCCATCATCATCATCAGGAGCAATGCGGATGGCGCAGCGCCAAGGGCCGAGACGCCAGGCGGCTTTCCGCATTGAAGACCGTTCAGATGTGAACAGGAGTCGTGCAATGGAGACGGTCTGGCAGGACGCGCGGTATGCGGTTCGGACGTGGCGCAAGGCCCCGGCATTTCCCGCCACCGTGATCCTGACGCTGGCGTTCGGTATCGCGCGAACACAGTCGTCTTCACTGTCATCAACACAGTGTTCCTGAACCCGCTGCCCGTCGTTCAACCGTCCAGGCTTGTGAGCGTCCGAACGACGAATCGCGGAGGTACGTCCGGTTCGGGCGAGACGTTGCCGATCTCCTACCCCAACCTGAAGGATTTTCGGGAGCGCAATCAGGGAACGGCATCCTCGCGCGGGTCGAAGAACCGTCCGCGCATCGGATTCAGTCCCAGCATCGTCAAGTGGTCGCCGGTCACGAACTCGGCGAGAATCCGTTCGGGCGCGGTCCCCCGGAGCATCGTCAACGACACTGGAACCGTGTGACCGGCGAGTGACGTGAAGACCTGCGACAGCTGGGTATATCGGGTGTTGAAGTCGTTGTCGTTTGCGCGACCGCAAGTGGACGGTTTCTTGTCGCTTAAACGCAATCGCACGGTAGCCGTCGAGCTTCTGCTCGTACAGCCATTGCGGACTTGTCCGGAAGCGAGTCCGTCTTCAACAGCAACATCAGTTCGGCAAACCGGCCGAAGAGCTGCGACGAGCCGGCTTCTTCTCAGAATTGGCGTCTGTTTTGCTTTCCATTCGCTTCATGAGAGATCACACGAACAATCCGGCTCAGCCGGGACTCCAACGCGATCCCGATGAATGGAAGACGGGCGACGAACCCATGACGGACGCCCAGCGTTCATATCTCGAAACATTGTGCCGGGAAACCGGCGAGGAATTCGACGAGACGCTGACGAAAGCAGACGCTTCGAAGCGCATCGACGAACTCCGCCAGCGCTCGCCGAGACTAGTCGACGAGTGAGCCGATGTCTGCAGTTCGATCGATCGGACACAATGCCGACTCGTAGGACGGGCCGCACGCCGACAGCTGATCGTCAGTGGACCGATAAGCTACGTCCGGCGCGCCCGCGGCCGGACGATTTAGGGAGTCGCGTCGGCTGCATGGTTCGAGCCTCGACTGCCGTACGGCTTAGCGACCGGCTTCTGACGAAGTAGAAGTAGGAGATCGCCAGCAGCGCGAGAAACACCAGTGGGTCCACGACGAACAGCACGCTGAGGCCGGCGTCTCCGGCGGCCGAAGTGCGCAATGCTCGCGGAAATCAATGTGATCGCAAAACCGAAATAGGCGAACTCCTTCAGTTTGAACGGGACGGTCGGTATCAGGAGCGCCAGGACCCCGAGGATCTTGGCAATCGTCAACTCGATCTTGAAGTATTCGGGAAATCCAAGGTGGACGAACGCTCCTTCTGGGCCGTTCGGAACGGAAAATGATCGTTGAAGATGAAGTTGATGATGCTGAACACCATCACGCCCACCACCAAGCCGGTCGACGTTCGGTAGAGCAGGTGTTCTCGCCTTGTAAGGTTTCCGCCTCGTTCGTTTCTCAGCTGGCGCTCTCCTCTTTATCAACCACGTAGTACGGTGTGTTGAAGGGCTGTTTGCGCGGGCACGTTGCGCAGCGCCGACGGCTTTGACGAGAATCGTCCCACCAGGACGAGCATCGTGACGATCTGCCCAAAGATCAGTGTCACGATCAGCATCGGATGGCCCGCGAGGAATTGCTCCGGCCCAGGGATTCCTGCAAAGAAGAACGATATGTCCGCGAGGTTGCCCGCAACAACCACCCAGAGCAACGCTCGGCTTCCCTGATAGATCCACCAGCACAGCACGCCGTACATGAGTTCGACGACGAACGCCATAGCCGGAGCGCCGCTGTATAGCCCGAGGCCGAGCCGTCCAAATGGCGAACCCGGCCACAGCGCGATGTCGGGAGCGTGCGTTGCGATGTCAAGAACCAGGTGCGAGACGATCCCGATAGCTACTGCGCGCCCAAGAGCGCGTCGGCCGAGATGTCGTTCAATGACCCACCATGCGACGAGCGCTGCGGCCGTCACGGTCGCCAAGGAATGCGAGTACGGGATGTAGGCCAAGTGAATGTCAGCAACGCTTCGCACTGTGGCCGCGGTCGTCGTCTGTTCGACACCGAGGTAGTTCAGGGCGACCCACGCCAGCTCCATAGCCTGGACGGATACCAGGAGCGGCGTCATTGACACTGAGGGGAACCGGCGCTTGATCAACAACGCGGTTGCGGAGTGATCGACGGCAAACATGATCTCCTCCAATCCGCCGTGGGTTGCCGGTAGAACGGGATGGCCCGGCTCCGACGGTGAGTTCATTCTGATGAAGGAGATTGTCTGATGCTGTGACTTGAGTCACGCCGTGCGCGACCACAGCTCGAGGCTCATCTTGAGGGGATCGAGGATGTCGATGCAACCTGGCGAAGTGTGCACCAGTGACGCCGCGCGAAGCTCATGGAGGACGCGCGCCACGACCTCTCGAACAGATCCAACGCTGTTGGCGAGCTCCTGCTGGTTGACGAAGGCTGTGAGGCGCCCATCACTAGTCGGTCGCGAGGCGGCCAAATCCAGCAGATGGCGAATGACGCGTTGCCGAACCGTGGCAAAGGTGTTTCCAGCGAGTTCTTCGAGGATGTCGTACAAGCGGTGAACGCATTCTTCGGCAAAGACCCAGGCCACAGCGGCGTCTTCTCGGGCTACGCGCTTCACGCGCGCCACGTCCATGAAGTACACCGCGCTATCTGTCAACGCCTGCACGAACACGGGCGCGGGACCGCCGACGAATGCGGGCGCACCCAGCAGGCCGCGAGACCGAACGTACCGGACGGTGACCTGACGGCCGTCGCTCGTGTGCATGTAGACGCGAAGCAGTCCTCGGATGACGACCCCAATGCGCTCAGCCTCTGACTCGGTGTAGACCGTGGCTCCGGCAGAAATATCCGACAGGTGCCGCCCGCCGCAAGAAGCTCTACCGTCCCTGGAGGCAGCGAAGCGCAAGCACCATCACGCAGAAGCGAGAGCGCAAGCTGCTGCGATTGCCCGACGTCGGGAGCGTGTGTGTGCGTCACGCCCACAGGTTAGACCGGATCGCGAGTTTGGTGTTGAGGCGAACGCCGCGCCTGTCGTCGCACCGGACCAGATCACCGCGGAGCAGAAGCTTGCCGCGGTACTTCGTCAGCAAAGGAACAGCGACGGCCTCGAACGCGTCGAACACTTCCTCTTGACCAGGGTGGATGTAGATGAGTTGTGTTAGATAGACGGACATACGCCTATCCAGTGACTACATGGATACCGCGAATCATGAGTCAGGAAGCGATTGCGGCAGCCCGAACCATCGCAGCACGTTGTTGTCGAAGCGGGTCATGCCGCAGATCCGATCACCCGTGATCGTGAGGACGAAGAGGCCGGTCCCATGCCGGATGCCGCCGGCTGGGGCGCGGAGGTACGCCCCAAACGCCGGCTGGCCATTCGCCCGCGTCGGCACGAGGTCATGCGAACGACGGTGCATGAGACTGGCGAAGAAGCGGGCCACGACGTCGCGGCCGTGGTATTCGAGCGGAATCGGTGGCATCGAAACGCTGACATCGGCGGTGAGCAAGGCGACCAGCGCGTCGACATCACCGGACTCCCACGCGCGAACGAAGTTTGCGACGAGCGCATGCTCGGCCCGTGAGTCCGGAGCAGGAGGCGGTTCGCGATCGTGTTTCGAAGGGAGGCGGCGGCGCAGGCTCGCGCGAGCGCGTTTGAGAACACTGTTGACCGATTCGATGGTCGTGTCGAGCATGTCGGCCACTTCGCTGGCGTGGTACCCGAGTACCTCGCGCAAGATCAACACGGCGCGCTGACGAGCGGGCAGGACCTGCAGTGCGGTCACGAAGGCGAGCGATATGGCTTCGGTCTGTTGATAGCGAGCCTCCGGGCCGAGCGGAATCGTGGTCGTAGCCTCGAGGAGTGCGTCGGGATACGGTTCGAGCCACACGACTTCGCCGAGCCCAGTCGGCTCGGGCGGTTCAACCTGCGGGATGTCCCACTCCTTGGCCGGGCGTCGACTGGCGGAGCGAAGCGCGTTGAGGCACCGGTTGGTGCCGATTCGGTAGAGCCAGGTGCGGATCGAGGCGCGTTCCTGGAACCCTCCGAGGCCTTGCCACGCGGCCAGCAGTGTCTCCTGCAGGACGTCCTCGGCGTCCTGCAAGGATCCGAGCATCCGGTAGCAGTGCACCTGGAGCTCTCGACGGTACGGCTCGGTCAGCTCTCGGAACGCTTCGCCGTCCCCCGCTCGGGCCCTGGTGATCAGGTCGGTCGTCAACACTCCTCCCTGGCGTCATTCTCTCGCTCTCTCCAATATCGACACCGGCCGAACGCGAACTGGGCGTGCCCACCGTAGCGCCCAGCGTGGCGGTGAGCGGGAGAGCATGCACGCCCATTTTCTCGGCGTCGTGGTGTCTACATCTTTGACGGCACGGAACAGGGAAACCAGAGATGATGCTCGAGAACAAGGTTGCAGTGATCTACGGAGCCGGAGGGGGAATCGGTGGCGCTGTCGCACGTGCCTTTGCGCGCGAAGGGGCCAAGTTGTTTCTCACCGGCCCACATCTGGCGGCCGTCGAAGCTGTCGCCAAGGAGGTTAACTCCTCCGGCCGAGCCCCCGAGGCGGCGGAGGTCGACGCCCTCGACGAGCGGGCCGTGGATAAGCATTTACAGTCCGTAGTCGATCAGGCTGGCCGCCTCGACATTTCGTTCAACGCGGTCGGCATCCCGAATGCCAGGATTCTGGGTGTGCCTCTGGCCGAGCTAGATGTCGAGCAGTTCTCCTTGCCTATCACGACCCTCGCAACGTCGTACTTCCTGACCGCACGCTTGGCAGCCCGGCGGATGATCGCGAATAAGTCGGGGGTGATCATGACCGTCACGGCAACCCACTCGCGGGAGGGCATCCCATTGGTGGGAGGCTACGGTCCGGCGCAAGCGGCCAAGGAGGCACTCACTCGAGATCTCTCCGCCGAGCTCGCACCTCAGGGCATTCGCGTGGTCGGTCTGCGTCCGTATGCCATGCCGGAGACAAGCACGATCAAAGACGCCTTCGAGCCTCGCGCCAAGGCATCGGGAATGACCTGGGAGCAGTGGCAAGAGATGCTCGCAAGCAGGACCCACCCACGACGGCTGATGACTCTCGAGGAGATGGCTAACGTGGCGGTGTTCATGGCTTCCGATAAGGCGAGCGCCATGACGGGAACTACAGTCAATTTGACCATGGGCAGGCTGGACGACTAGCGCACCCGATGCAATGCATCGACCGAACCTCGCTGACGTTACCGGTCTTTCGAAGGCGAACGACACGATAACAAGCGAACTGAATTCGTCTCCCCTCATTCGCGCAGCGCATGCGCCGCTCGGGGCTTGAGGAAGACCGCACAATAGCTCTCAAGGGGTCCTCGACCCGGCCAGTCGTCGATCACCTTCACGAGCTCGAAGCCGCTGGCGGTGACTTCGTCGACGACGAGGCCGGCCGCCACGCCGTGGCCGTTGCGATTGCTCGGGACACCTTTTGGCGGCCAGGGCCACAGCCAGGAAAGCGTCGGCGGAAAATCGATGACTGCGAGAACGCCGCCGGAGCGCACGGCGCGCAGAAGTTCGACGTTCATCGCTGCAGGATCACTCAAGTGGTGGTAAACGCGCCGCAGGACGATGGCGTCGCAGCAATTCATAGGCAAGCCCGTGTCCCTGGCGTGGGCCTTCACAACGGTCACGTTCCGAAGCGCGGCGGCTGCGACCCGAGCACGAATCTGTTCAAGCGCTTTCGGATCGATGTCGGTCGAAAACACGTGTCCGCTCGGCCGCACCGCTGCCGCCAGCGCCACCGTCAGCTCGCCTCCACCGGCGCCGACGTCTGCGACCGACATGTCGGGCCTGAGCATCAGCACCTCTCGGAGCCGCGACATCTCCGTTCCGCCAGGACGAAAGCCACCACCACGCCAGCTCTCGCAGGCCAGCATGGCCATCAAGACGGCGATCAAGACCAGCAGGATGGCCGTCGCCAAGCGCTTTCCGATGCTCATGGGCTTGAGCAGATACTTGGGCATTCTGACAACCAAGTTGTCATTATGCGAGTTGACAACGATGGTGTCAACTGGAGATGCTGGTGCAGCTACGAAACGGCGCTGGAGAGCCCGCGAGCCGTCGGTTTGAAATCACGATTTTCAACCCACAGCTGGATCTGGACGGCAGAATCGCTCGCACATTGGTCGATACCCTTGCCCGATCCATGACTAGAGCTAGGGACCCAGGTCTCGATGCACGCAGCGAGCGAGCTGCTGAACTTCTGAGCCGGTGGGTGGCTTCATGCCACGCGCAGTGTGCTGAGCAGTCGTCGTGTTCGTGCTCTTTCTCATCCGTCTCACTAGGCTGTTAAGGCAAACCATCACGCACTTTGAGGTCACGCTGCTTTGAAACGGTCCCGGTACGCTCGCGGGGGAATACCGACGTGCCTCGCGAACGCACCGCGAAGCTGCTCCTCGTTGCTGAATCCACAGCGTTGAGCGATCGCATCGATTCGGTCGTCGGTCTCTTCAAGCGCGCGCCGAGCCGCATCGACCCGAATGCTCTCTACCGCGCGCGCAGGAGTGCGTTTGCGCGTTTCGGTGTAGCGACGAGCGAAATTGCGCGGGCTCATGGCAGCGCGCTCGGCGAGACGTTCGACGCTAAGGTCCTCGGCCAGATGCTCGGCGATCCAGCGCTCCAACTCGGTGAAGGCGTCGCTCGCCGATTCCACCTGCGCAGCCAATAGCGCGCTGTACTGTGATTGCCCGCCCATACGGCGCAGATACACCACAAGGACTCGCGCCACGTGCATGGCCACTGTTCGTCCACAGTCCTGCTCGATCAGCGCGAGCGCCAGGTCGATGCCGGTCGTTACGCCGGCCGACGACCACATCGCCCCGTCGTGAATGTAGATCGCGTCCGGCTCCACGGTGATCTGGGGATAACTCGACGACAGCCGGCCGCAGTGCATCCAATGCGTCACCACGCGCCGGCCGTTCAGGAGCCCAGTCTCCGCCAGCAGGAACGTCCCGACGCAGACGGAACAGACGCGTCGACAGTCGGGAGCCCGACGGCCGACCCAGTCGATCAGGTCGCGATCACGCCGGACATCGTCCACATTGCAGGCGCCGGGAACGATCAGCGTGTCGATCGCATGTCCAGCGAGCGCGTTGAGCGGCTCGGTTGCTATGCCGACGCCGTCGGCGGTCATTACAAGACCGCCGTGGACCGAGTGGACCGAGCACTCATAGATAAGCGATGACCCAACATGGTTCGGATGGGTCGACGCCACGCGGAGCGCTTCGAGTGGTCCCGAAAGATCCAGGAGCGAAACGCCTTCATACGCCACGATCGCCACACGGATGGAGTCAGTGGATGCCATGTCGGCTCCTTGGCAGAATTCCAGGGATCTTTGTCATTTCTGCCAGCCTACGTCAATCGTACGCTC
>JBKPAJ010000128.1:0-20881 GCA_046726375.1 Acidobacteriota bacterium | reverse complement strand
ACGCTGTTCCGAAAACCGGAGTTTCTCCAGGTCTATCGCCGTATCGGTCAGCACTACAAGCTGCCGGTGCTGCTCGAACGTCTTGGCGATCGCGGCGGCGAGCAGTCGCCGTGGGCCAGCGGTGGGGAGGATGCGCTCGTCGATCGCGTCATCTCGATCGAGACGGGCGTCAGCAAGGAGAAGTGGGCCGACGCCTACGAGAACATGCTCGCGCCGCTGCCGCCGGGCGTGTACCAGCTGATCGTCCATCTGGCGTATGACGACGAGGAGATGCGGGGCGCCACATTCGATCACCCGAACTGGGGCGCCGCTTGGCGGCAGCAGGATCTCGATCTCGTCAAGAGCCAGCGGTTCCAGGATTTTCTGCGTCAGCAGAAGTTCATCCTGGTCGGGTGGAAGGATCTGGCGCGCGTAACCAGTACGGATCGCAAGTAAGGTTGACGGCGGGTACCGGCAACATTCTTAACAGGAGTTAACGAGATTAAGAGAATTGTTTCTCCTGATCTCCTTATCGCTCGTTTCCGCTCTTCGGTGCCGGTCGAGTTCAGCGCTGCTCGACTGTGATGGTCTGATTGGCCTTCACATTCTGGAGCGCAGTGGTCGTGCCGTCCGGCCACGTGACTTCGAGGGACTCGACTTCGGTGGCTTTGCCGAGGCCGAAGTGCAGCCGCTTGTCTTCCTGCGAGATGTAGCTGCTGCCGCTTTGCACGAGCCGCTTCCGCACGACGCCGCCGGCGCGTGGGGCCACTACCGCACCGATGGCGCCAGTGTTCATGCCGTGCCCCTTGAGACGGACCATCAGCCAATTGCCGGTCGCCGACAGCTCGTTGTGCAGGATCTGCGGGGTGCTATCGAGATCGTTGATCACCACATCCAACCGTCCGTCGTCATCCAGATCGCCGACGGCGAGGCCGCGGGCGACGCGTTCGTCGGTCATCACGGCGCCGAACAGCGCCGAGACTTCGTCGAACGTGCCGTCGCCGCGATTGTGATAGAGCAGCTTTCGTTGACGATAGCCGGCTGACGCACCCAGCTTCACTTTGTCCAGCTGGGGGTAGACGTGACCGTTCACGGCGATCATGTCCAGCAGGCCGTCGTTGTCGTAGTCGAAAAATGCATTACCCCAGCCAACGTACGGAAGGCTGCTTGCCGCCGTCTTGGACCGGAACGAGACGTCCGTGAAGTGATCGCGATCGTTGTGGTAGAGCGCGTTGTATTCTTCAGAGAAGTTGGTCACCCACAGGCTGAAGCGGCCGATGTTGTCGTAGTCGCCAACCGCGACCCCCATGCTGCCCTGCTCGGCGCCATCCTGGCTGACCGCGACGCCCATCGGGAAGGCCACCTCCTTGAATGTGCCGTCCTTCTGATTCGCGTAGAGAAAATTCGGCGTCGAATCATTCGCCACGTACAGGTCCGGCCAGCCGTCATCATTAAAGTCGAACCACGCGATACCGAGCCCGAAATAACCTTCGGGATCGCTGACGCCGGCGCGCTCGGAGACGTCGGTGAACCGCATGTCGCCGTCGTTGCGAAACAAAAAATCCGACTCTCCTGGCAGTCCGCGCGGTCCGCACTGCACCGCGACTCCGCGGTACTGGCAGGTCTTGTCGCGCCCGAACTGCGGCAGGTTCTTCAGATCGATCTTCACGTAGCGACTGACAAAGAGATCGAGATCGCCATCCTTGTCGTAATCCGCGAAACCGCAGCCCGCCGGCCACCCGCCCGGGCCGAGTCCTGTGCGGGCGGTCCAATCGCTGAACGTTCCGTCGTGGTTGTTGCGATAGAACTTGTTGCCGCCGAGCGCAGTGACGTAGAGGTCCTCCCATCCGTCGCTGTCGACATCCGCCGTGCACACGCCCATTCCCCAACCGGGATGGCCGACGCCGGCCTTGTCGGTGACGTCCTCGAACTTCAAGTTACCGAGATTGTGATAGAGCGCGCTGCGCGCCTTTTTCGGATCGCCAGCCGTGTCCACGGTCAGCGAGTCGACGAAGTAGATGTCGGGGCGCCCGTCGTTGTCGTAGTCGAACAAGGCAACCCCGCCGCTCATGGACTCGACGATGTACTTCTTCTCCGGTGCCGCGTGATGCTGGAAGGTGATGCCCGCGGTTTGCGTGATGTCACGGAACCCCCCGTCCGGCGGAGGGACTGACAGCAACAGCGCCGACGCGAGCGCGACAGCGAGCATCCGCGTCATCGCGGCTTGCTTTCGGACTGCTTCGAACCTGTGCCCTTGGCTGAACTCTGACGCGGTCCAGTGGCGGCGCGAAGAGCGTTGACCCGGGTCTCCAGCTTGCGCAGTGTTTCCTTGTACTTCTCGACCGCCTGCGCCGCCGCGGACGAGTCACCCAGGCGCGTGCAGGCGAGACTGAGTTGATAGTGCGACCTGGGCGACTCGGGATCCGCAGCAATCGAGCGTTCGAACGCTGCGCGCGCCTCCGCGTAACGCATCTGATCCATCGCAATCAGACCAGCAACGAGATTGGCGGTCGCATGATTCGGCGCTTTCGACAACGCCCGCTGCACGTGGGCGGCCGCGGAGTCGAGCTCGCCCACGCCCTGCTCCGCTTCTGCGAGCGCGGCGACGACGTTGACGTCTTCCGGCTCGAGGGCCAGGCTTCGCGTCAGGAAAGGTTTGGCATCCGCGTACCGTTGGCCGGCGTTCAGCGCGATTCCTAGCGCCAGCAGTGTCAGCGGGCGGTTCGGTTCCAGCCGTTCCGCCTCGCGCAGCGCGTCGACCGCTGCCAGCATGTCGCCGGCTCGCATCAACGCCACCCCGAGAAGGTAGCGATGCTGCGCCACGGTCGGGCAGATCCGCGTCAGCGAATCGAGTGCGAGGATGGCCGGCACGGGAGCACCGGCGGCCAGCGACACCTGCGCGAAGGCGCTGAGCACGTCCTCCGAGTTCGGCGCCATCTCGCGCGCTTTGCGCAATGATTCAAGCGCCCCCGCCGCATCACCGTCTTCCGACTGCAGACGCGAGAGCTGGAGCAGCGCCTCGACGGATCCGAATCGATCGGCAGCAGCGGCCAGCAGCCGCCGTGCTTCGGTGCGACGGCCCGAGGCGAGCTCGTTTTGCGCGCGTTGCAGGGTGGCGTTGCGATCGGCAGGGGACGGAGCAGGACGTGTCTGGCTTCGTGGCGGATCGGCGCCGCCTTGCGGCGTCTGAGCAGTGACGACGGCGTTGACGACAAGGAGCAGCACGAGCGCGAGCGTCATTTCCGCCTCCCGCGCTGTTTGTCCTTTATTTGACGGAACTCTGTGAACTGTTCCTCCGCGAGGTCAGCGCGGCCGATCTGCCGGTACGCCTGACCCAGTTGATAGTGGGCGTCTGCATCCTCCGGCGCGAGCCGCGCGGCGGCCTGCAGCTGCTCGATGGCATCGGCGGCTGCGCCCTGCGCGAGGAGGATCTTGCCGAGAAGATATCTGGCGGTCGCGTAGTCGGGCCGGCTCTTGAGCAACTGCCTGAGGATGGCCAGTGCCTCTGCTGACTGTCCCTCGAGATCCAGCACCGTCGCCAGCGTATGCTGAGCCCGCACGTCGTCGGGATGCGACGCGAGCTCGGATTTCAACGACGTGGCCGCCTCGGTCAGCCGTCCTTGCTTTAAATAGACCGTCCCCAGCGTAGCGTTGGCCTCCGCGACCGATGGCTTGAGCTCCAAGGCACGGCGGAGCGTCTCGATCGCTGCGTCGTAGTCCCCCTGCTGCGCGTGCGCTTGACCGAGCACGACGTGGAGCTCGGCGTTGTCGCTGTGCTGCGCGAGAAGGCGCGAGAAGATTTCTTCAGCTTGCGCGGCGCGATCGGACCGAATCAGGGCGAGGCCGTACGCGTACTGCAGTGACGGATCGGCGTCGCGGCCGGAGTCCGTTGCGAGCAGTTCCGCAGCCTTGTCGAATGCTTCGGCGTTGAACCACGCGAGCGCGAGCATCCGCCGAAGCCCGATGTTCGACGAATCGGTGGCGAACGCGCGCGCGAGCGGGATGGCGGCCTCGTTGTACTGCCGGGCATTGAAATACGCGACGCCGAGCGAGTACTGCAGTTGTGGAAAATCGGGCTCGATCGCAGCCGCCTGCTCGAACAACTCGGCTGCGCGGGTGAAACGCTGCGCCTGTGCGTGCATGACCCCGAGGTTCAGGTAGGCCCGTGCCATCAGTGTCTTGATTTGTCCTTCGATCCGGACGCGCTCGTCTGCGGGCACGGACGCAAATGTCGACTCGAGCGCGACGCTGCGCACCGCGCTCGACACGTCAGCCGAAGGCGCGTCGGACAGGTACTGCGCGAGCCGCTCCCGGTCGTCGCCGGCGCGGCGGGCGGACGCCTGCTTCGCCGCGTCGAAGTGCTTCGCTGCCTCGGACGGTTGACCGGTTCGTTGCAGCGCAAGCGCAAGCTGATAGTGAACGCTGCGGACTCTTGCCTGATCCGCCGCTGCCTCCGCGAGCGAGAGCGCCCGCCTCAGCGAGCCGACGGCTTCCGCCGGATTGTCGAGCGCGAGCTGGCAGCGCCCGAGATAGTAGAACGCCTCGGCCCGCGCCGGTTCGGCTTGGGCAGCGATCGTGAGGTGAGGAAGCGCGTTGACGGGACGTTGAACTTCGACGAGCGCCATCCCCAATCGCAGGTTGGTGACGACGTCGCGCGGGGCGAGATTCAGTTCGGCGCGGAACTCCGCAATTGCGTCCTCCAGCCGAAGGAAGCCTTCATCCATGACGGCAAGCGTTCCAAGGTAATAGTGCGCACGGCGCACGCGCGGATCCTGCTTCAGCGCCCGCTCGAGCGAAGCACGTGCGCGATCGTAGAACCCGGAATCACGATAGGTGCGGCCGATGAGCACGTCCGTTTCCGGTCCCGGCCGCGCCTTTTTCAACTCGGCGAACAGTGGGACAGCAGGATCGACCTTGCCGGCTCGCAGATAGCCGGAGGCAAGCGCAAACGTGAGCTCCGCATCGGTCGGATCCGCCGTGTGAGCCTCTTCGAGCGTCTGCAGCGCTTCCGCGATTTCGCCGTTTGCGATCTGTGCCTGCGCGAGCAACTGCCGCATCTCGGCGTTTTTGGGGACGCGACCGGCAAGACGAGTGAGCGTGGTCACCGCCTCTGCCGATTCGCCCAGTTGCAGGTCGACGAGCGCGAGCGCCCGCAACGCCGCGTCAGCATCCACCGCAGATTCCGACGCGTGCCGGAATGCATCGCGTGCTTCCGTAAAACGTGCGGCCGCTACGTGAAGCTCGCCGAAGATCATCCAGCCGTCGAAGAGAGCGGCCCGGTACTGACTCTCTGCGTGGTGCAGTTCGTTCTCGCGAAGACTCGCTTCGGCGGCGGCCACCGATCGATCGAGCCCGCCAACCGGATCCGGTCGCGGCCCCGATCCCGCCCGCCTGTTCGACTGTGCAAGCGCCTCGACCGAGCATCCGAGCAACGCCGACAGCACCAAGAGAGCGCCAGCCAACAGTTGAGCGTTCGAACGGCGGCTCTGGGGCAAGATGTCCGATTGTAACGCCACCGGCTCGGCGCAGGGCGTACGGCGTTCGCCGTACATCGCGCACATGCGCCTGAAGCCGTGCGCGCGCGCGAGGTCCGGGTTCAATGCGAAGTGCCGCTTCGAATTGCTCGCGCGCGGCGGAACGGTCGCCGCTCATTAGGCGGACCGTCGCTGGTGTACGAAGAGCATCGCGGTGCCGGGTGCATGCAGAGGCGGTGAACAGCGCGAAAGACGCATGATTCGCGGCGCCGGCGGTCAGGCCTCCCGGGTAAATTAAGGCTTGACAATACGAGCCCCATGAAAATAATACGACTTTCTGAAGTTGTTTTAGGAAGTGCGTCCGTGGACGGAGGCGTATGCGCAAGCAGTGCCTTGTTCTACTTGGGATTTTGCTCCTTCCGGCGGTTCCTTCATACGCTCAGCGATCTACCGCCACGATCCGCGGCACTGTCCGCGACACTACGCAGGCCGTTGTACCTGGAGCAACCGTAACCGCCACCAACGAAGAGACTGGTCTCGTCCGGTCCGCACCGGTCAACTCTTCTGGCGTGTACTCGCTCCCTGACCTGCCGATCGGCCGTTACAAGGTGGAAGCGGAGCTGTCAGGCTTCAAGAAGGCGTCGCGGACCGGCGTCGTCCTCCGCGTCGCCGACGATTTCGCGATCGATTTCGAACTCGAGCCCGGCGGGGTCAACGAGATAGTCAGCGTCGAAGCATCGTCAACGCCGGTGAAGGTCCTCGGCGGCGATGTCTCGGGCGTGGTCACTGGCGAGCAAGTCCGCGAGTTGCCGCTCAACGGCCGCAACTTCCTGCAGCTCGCGACTTTGATGCCAGGTGTCAGCGCTCCAGACTTCCTCAACGTAAAGGACAAGGGACTTCTCGGCGGCTCAGACCTCTCGGTGAGCGGCAGCGACGTCACCGCGAACTTGTGGACGGTCGATGGCGCGAACAACAACGACGTCGGATCGAATCGCACGATTCTCGTGTATCCGTCGATCGAAGGCATTCAGGAATTCAAGATCCTGCGCAACAGCTACGGCCCCGAGTTCGGCGGCGCCGGCGGCGCGCAGATCAACATCGTCACGCGCGGCGGCACGAATCGGTTCAATGGCACCGCGTTCTACTCGGGACGTAGCGACGCGTTCAACTCGAAGGACTACTTCCTCAAGATCAACGATCAGCCCAAGGCGGAGCTGAAGCGGAACGATTTCGGCGGATCGATCGGCGGCCCGATCATCAAGGACAAGCTGCACTTCTTCGCGAACATCGAGTGGAACTTGGAGGATCGCGGTACGCCGCGCGTTGCGGTTGTACCGACGCAGGCGGAACGCAACGGCGATTTCAGCGGCACCCCGAGCTGCAACACCAACGCGATTCCGAATGATCCCCTCACTGGCGCTCCGTTCCCGGGCAATCGGATTCCGTCGGGTCGCATCAGCGCTGCCGGCCAGGCGATGCTGAATCTCTACGCGCTGCCGAATCTGTCGCCCAACGGCTGCGATCCCAACTGGGTCACGTCGGTGACTTCGCCAATCGACGGCAACCAGTTCAATGGCCGCGCGGACTGGACGCTCAGCAACGCGACGCGGCTCATGGTGCGCTACACGCAGGATGGCTGGAAGAACAAGGCGCCGAGCGTGCAGGCAAACCTCTGGGGCGACGACCCCTTCCCGTCCGTTGACTCTAACTGGAATCAGCCGAGCAAATCGTTTGTCGCCTCGTTGAATCAGACGCTCGGGACGAGCGCGACCAACACGCTCCAGTTCTCGTACTCGGCGAACAAGATCGAGATCACCCGGGGCGGCTTGGACACGAGCGTGGGTGACGACGTCACGAGCAGACTGCTGCCGATCTTCCCGTACAGCACCAAGCAGTACGGCGACCTCACCAGCCATCCGGTCTTTTGGGGCGCTGGGCCGTACGCCGCGCTCTGGAACGAGGCGCCGTTCAACAACAATCAGGATCTGTTCGTCATCAAGGACGACTACACGCGCGTGTTCGGCGAGCACTTCCTGAAGGCCGGAGTCCTCGTCAGTGCGAACAAGAAGAACGAGGATACCAACGGCAACGGTTCGGGCATGCACTCGGAATTCTGGGGCGCAGCCGGTCTGCCAGCCAACAGCTTTACGAATACCGGCAACATCCTGTCGGATTTCCTGCTGAAGGACATGTCGTGGGGTTTCGACGAACAGTCTACCAGCCGCTCGGCGCCGCAGCGCTGGCACGATACCGAGTTCTACGTCTCCGACTCGTGGCAGGTGAATCGTCGCCTCACGCTCGACTACGGCGTGCGCTACTCGCTGTTCTTCAATCCCACGGTCACTGACGACAAGATCACGAGCTTCGTGCCGGCGCTGTTCAACGCGGCCCTGGGCAACGATGCCTGTAACGGGCTGCTCCAGGTGCCCGGGTCCGATTTCTGTCAGCAGGCGGGCGCGAGGGGCGGCATCGACGGCCCGAATCGGTCGCTGATGAACCAGGACAAGAACAACATCGCGCCGCGCGTCGGCATTGCCTGGGATCTGTCGGGCAACGGGAAAACCGCGCTGCGTGCCGGTATCGGCCAATTCTTCCTGCGTGAGCGGCTGACGCCGGTGCTCAGCATCGCCACGAACCCGCCGTTCGTCCGGACCATTGCCGGGGCCCGGACGTTCGACAGCACCGCCGAGCCGTGTAGCGGTTGTTTTGGGCAGCCGGCCCTTGGTGTCCCAACACGCGGGCGTGAGGTCGACCAGAAGACACCCAATAACTGGCAATGGAACGTGTCGTTCCAGCACGAGGTGTTCGCGAAGAGCACGATCGAAGTGGGGTACGTTGCCAACTACGGGTACGACCAGCTGCGGATGCAGGTCGCCAACCAGGTGCTGAATGGCGATAGCGACCACGACGGCGTGGACGATCGGCGTCAGTTCGTGCTCACAGCCGGCGGCGCGCCTGCGGTGAGGCAGTTCGGCGTTTTCGGGAACACCAACATCGGCCTCTGGACGCACAGCGGAGAGTCGACCTACCACTCGCTCCAGACGCAGTGGATCACCCGCTTCGGCCGGGGATCGCAGTTCCAGACCTCGTACACACTGGCGCGGTCGCGAGCCAATCTGGCTCTCACGTCGAGCGGTCAGCTCGACGCCAACAACGTGGTGCTTGACAATCAGAATCCCGACGCCGATTGGGGTCGTCCGGACACGGGCCGAACTCACATCTACAACGCTTCGCTCATCTACCTGCTCCCGACGCTCGAGGACAAAAGCAAGCTGACGCGAGGATTCTTCGGCGACTGGGAGGTCACGACGATCGTCGGCGCCTCATCGGGTCAACCGATAACAATCTTCACGGGCGTTCTCCCCAGCCTGAACGGCGGTCCGTCGGGCACCGGCTTCAACGATAATCAGCGGCCGAACCGCGTGGCCGGCGAGGATTGCCGTGCGAGCGGTGGCGCGAAGGAACAAATCATCAATCCCGCGGCCTACACGCTCAACGGATTCACTCTCGGCTCGGTCGGCACCGCTGGTCGCGGCGACTGCAACGGTCCGGGCTATTTCCAGACCGACTTGGCGTTCTACAAGAATTTCCCGGTGAGCGGCGGCGTCAAGCTGCAGTTCCGGTGGGACATCTTCAACTTCTTCAACAACACGAACTTCCTCGGCCCGGGTGGTGGCGGAACGGGGAACCTGAACAACATCATGAACGCGTCCGCGGTCACGCTGAATGCCGCGCAAACGCAAATAACCAACGCCGTGGTTCCGTCGAGTTTCGGCAAGGCCACACGGACCCGTGATGCCAGACAGATGCAGTTCGGATTCAAGCTGATCTGGTAGCTGAGACTGTAGCGTTCGAACGAGAAGGGAAGGCTGCACGCATTTCCGAGCGTGCAGCCTTTTGTTTTGGCCGAATTATTTCGTCGTTGCCGGCGCCGAGACGATCCGAAACGGACGCGTCACCTGCCCGACCCGGCGATTGGCAATCGTGATGACCGCGCGGGTGACGTATTCGCCGGCCGGAAGGTCGGCAAGGCTCACCGATGCCCCGGCGATGCGGCATCCCGGATCTTCCTTGGTCGGCTGCAACGGTGCCGCAGCGCGTTGAAGAGCAATCGACGATTCGGTCGTCGCAATTTCGAATGATACGTTCGTGGCCGCGAGCGTGTCCGGCGATTCGGCAAAGAGCTCCAGGTAGCCGTGCAGCGTGCCACCGCTGAACTCGCCATCGACAGTCGGAGCAGGCGGCATCCCGCCGCCCGTCGCGACGCTGTCGGCAATCAGGAGATCGGTGACCTGCAGTGGGCCGGCGACGTTTAGCTGGGCGCGCACCACCCGCTCCAGCGTACCGCGCCGCCCGGCATCGTCGACCGCCGCGAGCTTGAGCGTGTAACTCCCGCGATCGAGCAGCGCCGTGCTGAAATAGCGCTGAGTGTCGCGAACGCGTCGAGCCGTCTGGGGCAGTTTCGTGTCGAGCTGACTGGCGGCCAGCTTGTGATTGAAATCGACGAGTACGTAGCCGACCGAGACGTCGCCGGCCATGTTTACCGGCCGATCGATATCGGCCGCGATCAGGAGGCGAATCTTCTCGGTGTGGCCCTCGCGGAACGTGTAGGTCGTTACCTTGATCGGGATCTCGGCACTGGGCAGCGGATCCCGGAGCAGCGACATGATGTCGCCGGCGGCCGTCTTGACCAGTGTCGGGCCGATCGTGAACTGGCGGCGCGATCGGACGGTGATGCCTTTGCGATTCACACGGACCTGGATGTCGTGCGGGTCGCCGTTCCGTTCGCCCGGTTCGGGCTCGAAGCTGAGGAGATAGTAGCCGGACAGCTCGAGGGACAGGCGCTGGAACGCGAAGTCGGAATTCGAGATGACCCGGAACACGTCCCCGCGCGTCACACTCGTCATCAGGTAGAGACCCTCTTCGAGCGCGGCACGATCGTCAGCGTAAGTCACCGGGGGGCGTCTGCGTGCGGCGTCGTACTCCGAGGCCTGGAGCTGCAAGGCGTAGAGCGTCACGTGCAAGGCGGCGGCCTTGGCTTCGAGCCACGCGAGCTGCGACGACTCGTTCCTCGTGACGAGCCCTTCGGAGATGAACACGAGAATCTTGGGGACCGAGCTTGGCGGCATCCGCTCGAGGAGCGCCCGCAAGCCGGCGATCGCGTCGCGCGCCTTCTGCCGGGCATCGGCGGCAATCTGGTCGGCCTCTGACTTGACCTGGCTGTAGCAGACGACCACTTCAGAGTTGCCGCCGCCGCGCTGATCGGCGGTTGCGGGCAGCCCGCACTCGCGCTCGTTGATGCGGTCGATCGCGAGTTGATCCTTCCGCTCGAAGGCCAGCGCGTCGGCGATACCGACGTTGCGGAGGCCAAGGACGGTCGGCGCGGCGCCGTCGACCTGGCTGAGGAGGCGTTGGACGAGACGATGATCGGCGGTGAAGTCGACCTGCGGTCCTCGAGGAATACTCGCCAACGCGACGCGATCGGCGCGATTGAGATGGGCCACGAACTTGCTCGCCGTGTCGATGACGTTCTTGCTGCGTCCGGCGGTGATGCTGCCGCGGTCCACGACGATCATGATCAGTCGTCCGCCGGACGTCTCGGCATTGGAGCTGTAGAAGGCCGCGGTCGGCAACGGTGCGGCCGCAGCCTCGACGTTGGCGTCGACTGTAACGAACTGCGCCGAAACGATGCGGCGAGGTTTGCCGTCGACGCGCAGGTCGAAGTCCTCCGCCTTCAGATCGCGGATCGGCCGGCCGTTTCCATCGACGGCGCTGACATCGACCTGAACCAGGTCGATCGAAGACTTGAACTGGGGGGTCGTCTGCTGCGTCAACAGAACGGCAAGCGTGATGGCGGTCGCCGTGGCTGAGGTGGAGAGAGACACCAGCGGAGATTGTATCGCGGGAGGTCCGTGTGGGCTTGACCGGTAGGACGCGCATCATACGCTTTCTCAACCTTCGTCGACCTTGCGTGACATGGGTGTGACGTCCACCAGCCGTAGCCGTGCCGCGTTGTTCGCTCGGCACGCTGCTCCTCCTTCTCAATACTGCGATTCGCGGCACTGCCTACCGTCTTGACCCTCAGACGATGCAGGCCAAGGTCAGCTACGTTCAGACGCCGCATCTGTTCCGGAACCTCGGCGCCAAGAAGTTCGCGGCGGTCACCGCAACGTCGGGTGCGCCACTGCAGGTGCCGATCGTCGGCAGGGGAGCGGCGTACGGCGACTACGACAACGATGGCGATCTCGATCGATCGCTTGGTCGATCCGATGAAGCGATCGCTGAATTCAAACAAGTGCTCCCGCTCGATGCCGAGGACGTCGGCAGTCGCGTCAACATCGCGTAGCTCCAGTTGCAGCAGCGTGACTTCACCACCGCGATTGTGCTCTTCCGCGAGGCGCTCGACCGGGAGACGTACAACGTCACGGCCGCATACGGCCTCGCGACGGCATTGAGGCGCTACGGCTCGTCGGACGCGGCGGAGGCGATGAAGCGTTTCGAGGCGCTGCGCGATCAGCCGTACGGTATCACCTATTCCAACACCTACCTCGAACAGGGGACGATGCGGGCAAGCGATTGCTTCGACGGGCGCCGAACCCGAACTCGTGGATCCGGCGCCGCCTTCCGTGACCTTCGCGGATGCCACAGCCGACGTGATCCGTGGCGCTCCTGCGCCTGAACCGGAGGTCCGAGCCACCACGCAAACCGCCGGGATCACATTGTTCGACGCTGACGGCGACGGCGATCTCAACGGTGTCCTCGCCAGCGCGAGCGGCGTTCGCTTCTACGTCAACGACTCAGGCGTCTTCACCGACGCGAGCGATGCCGACGGCCTGCGCACGATCTCCACGCCCGTGACGGCGACCGTTGCGGCCGATTACGACAACGACGACCGCGCGGATCTGCTTCTTCTAATCGGTGCGGGTTTACGCCTCATGCACCGGGCGCCGATCGCCGCTACCAGGACGTGACATCAGCGTCGGCCGGCAGCTGGAGGTATAAATGCACCGGATTCGCCGGAAAATGTACATCTGCCCTTTATTCGAAATCTGAGGCGTGAGCAGAATATCGCTCAACCCACGTCGCGTCGACGAAGGTGCAGGTCCGACGAGGCCACAACTTGATGTTCGCGGCGAGTCGGCTGGCGTGATCATGCTGAAGACGACGCGGTTCGGACGTTGCGGAAGGTGAACACCGTGGAAGCATCAACCCAAGGAAGCGAGCGAGACGAACCCAACGCCCGGCGGAGACCACGAACACCTTCCCTCCGATTGCTTGCTTGCGGTGTGGCGGCCCAATCCTCGAAGGACAAAAAGTGCCGCCGTTGTTCGAGCCAAAGCTCGTCAAGTGGACAGCTCATCCGCATTGTCGAAGCCGCCGATGCTCCGCGGAATTATTTCCATTCACGGCTCACCCGACCGCAGTGATTTATCCCTTGGTGACCAGTTGCGTCAACGAGCGGCGATGGGCGGCGAGCGAGCGGAACTCGCCGCGTTCGAAGCGCTCCTGGCCAAGACGATAGCCGATGCCCTGGTAGCGCAGCTCCGACAGGAAGCTGCCGCTCACGGCGTCGATGTTGGACTTGGCTGGAACGGCAGGTCCAAGAGGAAGCTTAGGGGCGGATTGCCCGGTAGCGCCTCGCGCTTCCCCTCGAGACAGCGCCAGGGTGTCACCCCCGTGTCACCCCGGACCCTCTGGAAAGTGGTCGGGGCGACTGGATTCGAACCAGCGACCCCCTGCGCAAGTGCACCGTCCGGCAACCCCTGCAACGGTCTGCAGCGTCATGGTTGTCTAAATATTTGCTCCCGCGAAAGGCGTTGCGAAGCTGTTGTGCCGTCCAGGCCGCCGTCGGATGGTCGGTGACAGCGACGTGGACGATGCGCCGGCGGTCGTGCGCGGGGATGACGAGGAGGAACAACAACCGGAAGGTGGCCGTGGGCACGACGAAGAAATCCGCCGCCGTGATCTGGTGCGCATGATTGGCGAGGAACGTCCACCATGTGTGCGACGGCCCTGGCTGATGCCGGCACATGTACTTCGTGACCGTGGACTGACTCAGCGCCATACCCAGCTTCTAGAGCTCGCCGTGAATCCGAGGTGCACCCCAGAGCGGATTCGCCGTCGACATCTGCCGAATCAGGGCGCGGACGTCGGGCGGGACGGTCGGACGACCGGTGCGGCGTCGAGTCTTCCAGGCCCAGAACAGGCGAAAGCCGCGCCGATGCCACGCGAGCACGGTTTCCGGCCTGACGATGGTCAGGGCCCGAACGCCAGGCGTCCCATGTCTGCGACAGCCAGGCCCAGAGCACCCGGTCCGCTGTGGTCAGACACAGACGTGGGCGGCGGGTCCGCTTCACGATCGCGAGTTAGTGCCGAAGAGCGAGAATGTCGAGGTGCAGAGCCGCGCGCGATCGAAGCAACAACGGCAGCGAGTAGAGCAGCGAAACGACGATGGATACGAGTGGGAGCCTATTCGAGACGGCCCATAACCTCAATCGATATAACGCGTACCGCATTTCTGGTAGCCACAATGGGTCCTCACAGACCGGGCGCATGCTGCAGATTGTGGGCCGACCGTGGGAAAACGCCACGGCCGCCCCGATCATCTCCAGGCATTATGTTGCTCCGTTTCACTTCCAGGTCCTCGGCATACCTGTCGTGCGCGGACGCGGCCTGGCAGCGAGTGATCGAGCAAGTGCGAGTTGCCATCATGTGCGCGCCGAGCCAGCTTCGGTTCTGCGATAGCCCCTCAGCGCGCGAGACTAATTACCAGACTCCGCCAATGCACGCCGATCGACCCACATGGTCAATGCCACGCCATCCCAGGCGCTCCCTTGCGGACCCTGATCGGACTCGTCCACGAGCGGCATCGTCGCTACACGGTTTGACGCCAGCCCGTACTTGACGACGATGTAGTCCAGCACCTGACGTGTCCGCTCGGCGGCGTGCAGGAACCGGTCGTCGCGTGTCACGGCCGACGCATAGCCTTCGATAATGAGGGGAGTGTCGCGAGGGTACCTCAGTAGTTCCGCCATCGCACGATCGATGCGGATACGACCTTCAGCAGAGAGCGTTTCGGATGCAGCCACGCGCACGTCGGACACCTGCTGCGCACCGGCGGTGTTCACGACGGCGGCCACTGGCTCAAATAACAAATCCGCGCGCAGCCACACCTTGATGGGCTCACGGTTGCGGCCGGCGAGGGCACTTGCGCGATATTCGGCAGCCGTCAAGGCCTTGAGATCGTAATAGCCGCGATCCTCGAAGTACCCGCGGACCAGGAAGCTACGTTTCAGCGCTTCGGTGGTGTCGGCGAGATTGGACATCGCGTCTCGACTGCTGGCGATCGTCACTCTCAGGTCCTCGAGCATCGACCGCATGCCCTCGCCAGACGTCACGCCCTTCTGTACGTTGGCGATCATGACCCGTGCCTCGTCCACGCGCTCGCGGACACCGCGAAGCACGTCCTCGGCATTCCGTGCCATGTTCGTGACGCGTTGATAGAGCTCGTCGTCGTTGACGAGCCTGCCGAGTGTGCCGCGACCCTCGCCGATGGCTTCAGTGATTCGATTTGTATCGCCCGAGATGCGACGCCCGGAACGCGCAATCGCCTCGAGCTCGGGTGTGATCGTTTCAATGAGCACTTTGGCGTTCGTTGCGGTGTCGTTGATTGACGTGAGCGCCCGCTCGACATCACCGCGCAAACCCGTGACTACGCTGGCGATTTCGTTGACTGTGCTGCTCGCGCGCTGCAGGAGATCGGCAAAGTCGAACGGTTCCTGACCGGCAATCGTGCCGCCGTCCGACACAACGGGTGCCGCCTCGGACCCGATGTTGACCTTCACAAATCGATTCCCAACCAGTCCGTCGGTCTGAATCATCGCGATTGAGTCGGTCCGCACGAGCTGCCGCAGGTCTTCACGGACTCGCATCCGAACGGTAAACCGGCCGCTCGGCGTCGTTGGGATTCGGATTTCGGTGACTTCGCCGGCCGCCATGCCGCCGACGCGCACCGCGGCTCCAGTCTGCAGGCCGCCGACCTCTGAGAACTCTGCGTGCACCTCGAACTCCTCAGCGAAGAGGAGTCGGCGGTCGCCGATCTTGAAGAGGCCGGCTGCGAACAGCAGCAGGGCACCGACGACAAAGAGACCGATACCAATCAGTCGTGTACGGGACATCATCCGGCTCCTTCTGATCGCATGAACGCCCGGACGAGCGGATGCGCGCTCAGTTCCAGTTCGCGCGCCGTGCCGCGGGCGACAATCCGCCCCTCGTGGAGGAGCGCCAACTCGTCCGCAATGGTCCGCGCGCTGGGGATGTTGTGCGTCACAACAAGCAACGTCGTGCCCGTTTGTCGCTTCAGATCGATCAAGAGCGCGTCGATTTCCCCGCTTGTGATCGGATCGAGTCCCGCGCTCGGCTCATCGACCAGCAGCAGCGGCGGGTCGAGCGCCAGGGCTCGGGCCAGGCCGGCGCGCTTGCGCATGCCGCCTGAAAGCGCAGCGGGCATCTTGTCGTAGTCGTCGGTCAGACCGACCTGATCCAACTTGTCGCGGGCGATGCGCCTGACCTCCGGATCACCGAGGGAAGGCCGGTGACGTCGCAGTGGAAACGCGACGTTCTCGCCGACCGTCAGCGAGTCGAACAACGCGGCATGTTGAAACAGGAACCCCACGCGTTGACGCACCCGCGAAAGCCCGCGGCTGTCGAGCGCCGTCACGTCCGCGTCTTCAATGAACACGCGGCCGCTATCAGGCCGCAGCAGGCCAATGACGTGCTTGAGTGTCACACTCTTGCCGCTGCCGCTGCGGCCCAGCAAACAAAACACCGTGGCCTGGGGAATTTCAAACGAGACATCGTCGAGTACGCGTGAGCGCCCGAACGTCTTGGTGACGTTCTCGAAGCGGATAGCGGCGGTGGCCATTCACGCCGCCTCCGGAAAGAGCACGAAAATCAGCCGCACGAGCAGCACGTTGATGACAATCAGCAGCACCGACGACATCACGACACTCCGAGTCGATGCGCGCCCCACGCCCTCCGTTCCTTCGGCCGTTGTCATGCCGAGATACGACGACACCACGGCAATGATGAATCCGAAGACCGTCGTCTTCAGCGTGGCGGGGATGAAGTCGGTGAAGTCGAGGAGCGAGAACGCGCGGTTGACGTACAACTGCAGAGACATGTCGGTTACTGCCGCTTCCGCGAGATAGCCGCCGAGAATCCCGGCCGCATTCATGATGGTCGTCAGCAGCGGCAGTGCAATCACGCAGGCGACCACGCGCGTCACCACGAGGTACTTGAACGAGTCGACAGCCGTCGCCTCCAGCGCGTCAATCTGCTCGGTGACCTTCATCGCGCCGAGCTCGGCACCAATGCCAGCGCCGATGCGACCTGAGAGGAGCAGACCTGCTGTGAGAGGGCCCGTTTCCTTCACCAGCGCGAGGGCCAACCCTGCAGGAATCAACCCCTCAGCGCCGAAACGTTCGAGTGATGCTCGTGTGTGCATCGACAGCACGACGCCGACGGCTAACCCAGCGACCGCGATCAGCGGCACTGAGCGAACACCGAGTTCGTACAGTTGGCGAAGCGTCTCCCGCACCTCGAACGGGCTGCGCACCGCTTCGCGAATCGCGCGTGCCGCAAACACCGACAGATCCCCACACGCGGCCGCTGCGTCGCTGACCCTGAATACTGTAGGTTCCTGCATATTGATGACTAGTTAGCACGCGGCTCGAATCCGCGCCAGTTGAGGGCCGCGCTGCAAGCGCATTCCTCTGCACGCAGAGGCCACTGTTGAGTTTCGACCTCGTCCTTTTGTGCGCTGACACGACCGAGTACGCGCGTCAGCAGTTCGGAACATACCTTGCTTATCTCAGCTTCGCGAAAGAATTGATGGCGCCGGTGAAACGACTCTTCACACCACGCCGAAGAGGAAGTAGATGAGTCACCATGAAGAAACGCTTGCGCGCGCTGGGAGTCTTGGTGTGCATGTCAGTCGTCTGGGCGAGCGGGTCGGCTGCGCAAGACAAACCCAGGGCCGATATCAAGGACGAAATCGAACAGTCGGAGAAGGCGGCCCAAGTGTTCCGCGAGATTATGAACACGCCCGACAAGGCGATCCCCAAGGCCATTCTGGATGCGGAGTGCGTGGCGGTCTTTCCAACGGTCATCAAGGCTGGTCTTGGCATCGCGGGACGTGGTGGCCGCGGCATCCCGAGTTGTCGTTCGTCTCAAGGTTGGAGTGCGCCCGCCTACTTCAATCTCGGCGGCGGGAGTTTCGGGTTGCAGATTGGTGTCGAGGCCACAGATCTCGTGATGCTGTTCATGACCGACGAGAGCATTAAGAGTCTGCTGTCGACGAAGTTCACGCTGGGCGGGGACACATCGGTCGCTGCAGGCCCGGTAGGGCGTGAGGCCGGTGCGGCCACAGATGCCAAGTTGAACGCACAGGTCTTGTCGTATTCGCGCAGCAAAGGACTAGTTGCCGGACCGGAGCTCAGCGGTGTCGTCGTCGAGGCTGCTGATGATGACATGCGCGACGTGTACGGCCAAGGCGTTGCCGCGAAAGACGTATTGAAGGGTGGGAAGCTCGCTGCTCCAGCAGCGGTACGAGCGTTCCCAGACACGATCGTGAAGTACTCGCCTCGTCGTGCAGGAGCCACAAGTTCCAGATAGAAGTATTGGAGGGCGCGACCCAACCGGAGCTTGTCGAAGCACGTATCTCGTTAACGTCGCGCCCACGCGAGCCGCTCTTCTGCGACTTGAGAATCACCAGCAGACAGTGGCCCGTCTTATGATCGGAGCGAGGATCTGTGCGGAGCCCGCTTGCCCGGGAGCGAGAACGCGCCACGACGTTGTTGTTCTACGGAGTCGTGCTCCTCCTGGGCTACGTACTCCTGCGTATCTTTGCTCCCTTTCTCGCACCACTCGGCTGGGCTGCAGTACTCGCAATCTTCGTTTATCCCTGGCACCAACGATTCATTTCGCGTTACGGCAGCCGGTGGGCCGCCGCACTGAGCACGCTGGTCGTGGCGTTGCTGATAGTCGGCCCGGTACTGGTGATCTCCACTGCATTTATTCAAGAGAGCCGAGCTGCGCTGGCGCAAATCGATCGTGAGGTGCTAGCCGGTCAACTCGCTGTAGCCGAGCAGGCATGGGACCGCCTCCGCGTCGTGATCCCCGGCGCACGCTCAGTCGAGCTCGGTCCATTAATCGAGCAGGGCATCTCGCGGACCGCAGGTTTCTTGGCGTCTCGTGTTGGCGGCCTTCTCGCCGACATCGTCGTCCTGTTGTTCCAACTCTTCGTGATGCTGCTCGCGCTGTTCTTTTTTCTGCGCGATGCCGACACCATCGTTGGGGAATTGCGGCAGGTGCTGCCGTTTGAGGAACTGCGCCGCGAACGGATGATTCGGCAGACGCGTGACTTGGTCTACGCGAGCGTCGCAGCAGGGCTGCTCATCGCGACGCTGCAAGGTTTCGCCGGAGGCCTCCTGTTCGCGCTCCTTGGTATGACGGCGCCAGTCTTCTGGGGCGTCATCATGGGCTTCTTGGCGCTCCTGCCATTCGTGGGGACATGGCTTGTGTGGCTGCCAACAGCCATTTGGTTGATGGCGAGCGGCGCGTTCCTGAAAGGCATGGTGCTGGCAGTCCTCGGAGCCACAGTTGTCGCAAGCATCGACAACCTGCTGCGTCCGGCGATTCTCAGTGGCCGAGCGCAGATGAACGGACTGTTGATGTTCATCAGCCTGCTTGGCGGAGTGAGTGTGTTCGGACTACTCGGCATCGTCCTGGGACCACTCGTTACAGCCATTGCGATCGGGCTGTTCGAAGCATACGGTGATTCGCACGACATCGTCGGCGCCGTCGTACCGAAAGAAGAATCAAAGGAACGGGCTGTTCGCTAGACCCGCTCAAAAGCGACCCAACCTCGTTGGTTCGATCTCCGCCTCAGCTTTCAATCTCGATCCCAAGTCTCAGCTTTCCGACGCAATCCGTTGTGATCCGCAAATATTGCGTCCGCATCGAAGTGGGCGCCTTCGACGGCTCTGCGAGAATTCCTTCGGCCGTATGATCGCTTGCCGTGATGGCGGGCACAGTCTTCGGTGTCGCGCGCGATCTCCTTCAGCTACGCAGCACCGGCCTCAGTCCCACACGCGGCTCGCTTTGGGCGGCCTGCATCACGAGTACAGCGTCGATTCCATCGTCGCGTGATTTTTTTGCAGAGCGCGGCTGCGGCCAGAATTTTTGCGGAGCACAAGGTCTCAGACTCTGTAATCCGCCGAATGCCGCTGGTGAACGATCTTCGCCTCTTGGAGAGTGACGCGTTCCGGGTCACACATCGTAGCAGGCCGGGCCGACGCCGAAGCGATTTCACGCACACTTTCGACGATGCTTCTGGCGATTGATCGCTGGGCAAGTGAGGAATCAATCTTGGCTGGACTCTATCTAGAACGTTCTATATACTCTGGCGGCAGATGGCAAAACAATCGCGCGCCAGTCGTGAGCGGATGCTCGACGCCGCCGAGACCCTGCTCCGCGAACGCGGGCTCGCCGGCGCTGGCATCCAGCAGGTGGTTGCGCGTAGCGGCGCGCCTATTGGCTCCGTCTATCACTTCTTTCCTGGCGGCAAGACGCAGCTTGTGGCCGAAGCGCTGCAGATCCACAGCGGAAAGGCACGCGCGTTGTTCGAGGGATTTCTAGCAGACAAGGCAGCGCCACTGCCGGAGCGAATCCGCAAGTTGTTTCGCACTGCGGCCTCCGCATTCGATCGGGCCGGCGCGAACAAGAGTTGTGCGATCGGTACGGTGGCTCTCGACCTCGGTGGCGGGCACGAAGCGCTCCGCGAAGTCTGCCGGGACGCCTTGGATGGATGGATCGTGTCGATCGCGCATGAACTCCCCTGGTCCGATGCGACTGTCCGGCGGTCTTTCGCTGAAATGGTCATCGCGGGCCTCGAAGGAGCATTCATCCTGAGTCGCGCACGCAAGAGCGGAACGCCGTTCATCACCGTCGGTGAATGGCTAGCGACTAGTCTTGAATGCTTTCCACGGAACGTCTGGAGAGGTACCACTGGTAAGCACAAGCGCCGACACCATGAGATACCGAAGCAGCGGCGATAAAGAGGTCTCGAACGCGTACGGTCCTGCTAGCCACCTTAACCTCGATCGCGCTCGCCAATCTCAACGGTCACGCGTCGATTAACCGCATGTAGGGAGGGCGCAACATGGATTCACTTCGCGGCCAGACACTGCGATGGACGTTCACAGACGGACCGGCGGCCGGGACGCTCTTCGAGCACACGTTTTATGACGATGATCGCGTCGAGTGGCGCGTCTTGGAAGGTCCGGGAAAAGGACAATCGAGGAAAGAGAAACGATACGCCGCGATGCAGGTGACTGATGATGTCCACACGGTGTCGTACTTGGCTG
>JBKPAJ010000127.1:0-11578 GCA_046726375.1 Acidobacteriota bacterium | reverse complement strand
GGCGCCGCCGCGCAACCCCGCGGATGAGGCCAAGCCATGCACGAAAAAGGCTGAGAGGCGGGAGGTCGAAGCAAACTATGCGCAGGCCTTCGCGTTCCTGACGGTAGGCCGCTATCCGGCGCGCCGCACGCCCCAGGCGATTGGCGTGCCGACGCAGACCATGTGGATGCCCAGCTGCGGCCAGCTCATTGGGCCCGGCCATCGCGGCGGCGTGTGCAGGTAGAGACTGCGCAGCCACGACAGCGCCGGCAGTGTGCCGTAGTTCATGGCGCAGAAGACGATGACGCCGTAGAGCGGTCCCACGATCCACAGAGGCGCAGCGCGCAGGACGACGAGGCGACGGCTGAGCGCATAGAACACGAGCGTCGCCGTTAGCGCGACGGTGAAGTGCATCGCAAGGCCGACAACGGCCATGCCGGCCCCCGCGTCCACCGCGGCGCGTCCCCAGAGCGCCGACGCCACACCGCGCAGGACCTCCGGAGGCGTGCGGCCGGCTTGTATCCATGCCTGAGCGCAGGCAGCAGTGATATCGAGCACACCACAGAGTAGCCAGCCGGCGAGAATCGCCTGACCAGCTGCAACCGGAGTCGCTCGCAGGCCGTTTCGATCGTGTGGCATGTGTAGTTGGAGTCTATCGCGTCGGGCGAGGCGCAGAGTGCTGGCGGTATGCTGGCCTGCACAGGCTGCGCGACCGGAGAATCTGACGCTCCAACCTTTCGCGTAACCCCGTAGCGGTACCAACAAATACTTACATCAGAGAGCAGCGCCATGCTCCTAATGCACCCGCCCTTGGTGTAATTCTGCTTCGGCGGCATCGATGAAAGCGCGGTAGCCCACGGGGTCGATGAACGGGTCTACCGGGTTCTTTGCAGTGGTGCTCGCGACGAACTTGCGGTACCTCCCCCACGCTCGTGCATGGTTGGTCACCCAGTGTCGGCGGCGAGACTCCGCAGCACACGCACGCTGCGCTCGCGGTCGGCCGCTTGTTCTGGATACCGCAGCGTTCCCAGCACCCCCGGGTCGCACACACTCACGACGTTCAGCACGCGGTCACCGTCGCGAACGGGAAACGACCATGACGTGCAGCCACGCGTGTGGCCGGCGGTGACGTGCGCGGTGAGCGCGATCGGTCCGACACGAATCGTGTCGCCGTCCTTGAACCGGTGGTCAACGCGCGGGGGCGGGTAGCCGAGGACGCCGATCCAGATGAGGGCCCTCAATGGCAGGACGAGGTCGGGGTCGTCGCCCCCGGAGGCCAGGGAGTCGGCGCTCGCGTCGCTGGCCCACAACTGAGCACCCGATGCCTGCTGGAGCGTCGTCAGCCCACCCCCGTGATCAGGGTGCGGCTCCGAGTTCAAGAGCACTTTTACGTCCTTGATATCGAAGCCGAGCTTCGCGATGCTCGCCATGATCAACCGCGCGGTGGTGGGATAGCCGCCGTCAAGCACGACGTGGTCCTCGGGCCCGGTGATGAGGAAGGCCGCGACGTCATTCGCGCCGACGTAGTAGAAGTTGCCGGCGATGCGGAACGGTTCGGCGGGCTCCTGTCCGCCAACCTTTGTCGCGTTCAGCCACCTGCCGACGAGTACAAACGCAACAACGCTCGGGGCTGCCAGCAGGACCGCCAGCCGACGTCGCTTGGTGAAGTGACGCAACATGGGTTCGAGCGCTTCCTCCTCGCCGGTACGACCGGCGCCTGCCGGTGCGGTGCGGAAGGATCGCTTGCTGGACGCCGCTCAGTCTTGATCAGCCAGTGAGCATTACGTGAGATTTCGGTGATCACGCGCGCCGGGGCGCCTTACGCCGCGATGCCGACAAAATCCACCTTTTCGGTGGAACGCCCTTTGTCATAACCCCGTACCGGCACCATTTTCGCTCGCCTGAACCGCGAGCGAGCTACGGACGGCAGGCCAACCTTCACTCTGACTCACGCGAAGGGCCCCAGCCAAAGTCGCAAACCGCTCGCGTACGAATCATCACCGCTGGAGAAGACCTACCGCGCGTCCCAGTCGAGCGCGTAGATATCGTGCGTCCCCCCATCCTGCAGCACCACGGGTGATCCGTCTGGTGCCGCGCCAAGCCACGGTCCCACCACCCCTATGGCTCGAGGCTGATCAATCAGGCTGGCCAGCGTCTCGACACGACGGTCGGTGATGGCGATGCGCCGGATTTCGGGGGCCTGCTCATACGTGATGAAGCGGCTGTCCGGCGACCAGCTTGGCCACCCCACGAAGGTCGGTGCACGAACGAGATCCGACCAGGACTGGGCAGCCATGTCGCAGAGCCGCAGGCGGAACGAGTCCTGAGTGACTGCAACCATGTAGCGGCCATCGGGAGACCAGCGTGGCGAGAAGAGACCCTCCGAGCCAGGGAGGGGGATGCTCTTCCCGGTCCCGAGATCGAGTACCTGAATGTTCGATTTGGACGACGCGGCACCCATGCCGCCAGCCCGTCCGCCAAACGCGAGACGCTGTCCGTCAGGTGACCAGGACGGGTCGGCCTCCCGCTGGGTACCAGACGTCGCGCGTCTCGGAGCGCCGCCGGAGGCTGCGACGAGGTAGACCCGTGAGGTGTCGGAAAGGGCGACGCTGGCTACTGCCCACAGAGGAAGGACAAGGCCGGCGTTTCAGCCACTCAGGCCGCGACGGTTACTTGCCGCTGCCTCCGCTCTGCTGAAGTTTCTCCAGCACCTGGTCGAGCGAGAAGTGCTCGACGATCTTCGCGAGTTGATCGAGTCGAAAGATATCGATGCCGGCCCAGTCCCCATCGTTCGGCCACTGCGACCTTGCTCGTGAGTCGCTGCCATCTGGGCCGTAAGACCTTGCGGATGCGCAGCGAGGCGCGAACAACAAACGAATCGAACTGGTGAAGTTAGGACGGAATCCCGTCAATTGTTGGGATAGTCTGTGAGCCTGCATCACACTGGCTGATCGCGCTGATCGCGGCGATACGCGCGCACGGCATCTCACGCGCGCCCTGCTCGACCTTTCACGATCGGGAGCGATGCGATTTCGTAGGCGAAGACATGAGGAAGGTGCCATGCCCATGAGGCAACTCATCGTGATTGGGACAGTGTTGCTCGCGGCCGCGTGCGGAGGGCCACAGCCCCCTCCGGCCAGGCCTGCCGCGGAGCCGTCCGCCGCCGTGCAACTCGGCGGTCCGCCGACCGGCGCCGGGACCTCTACCGCCGACACAGGCGAGATTAAGCCGGCCGATCCGACCATGTTCTACAAGGAGCCTGGCTACTCACCGTACGCAGGCAGACGCTATCCCGAGCGCCCGTACTTCGGTGACGAGCACGTCCACAGCGCGTGGTCGGTTGATGCCGGCGGCAGCGGCGCGACGCTCGGTCCCGAGGAGGCCACGCGGTTTGCACGGGGCGAGGAAGTCACCTCGACCAGCGGGCAGCCGGTGAAGCTCGGACAGCCGCTCGATTGGGTCGCCATCACGGATCACTCCGACATGATGGGCATGATCACCGAGATCAAGGGAGGCAATCCCGAGATGATGGCCGACCCGACGCTCAAAAGGTGGCGCGACATGTTCAACGGCGGTCCAGTGGAGGCGAAGAAGGCCGTGATGGAACTGGTCGCCGCACAGGCGAACAAGAAGCTGCCGCCGGCCGCGACGGATCCGAGGTTTGCCAAGAGCGTCTGGGCCAAGACCACCTCGATCGCGGAGAAGTACAACGAGCCGGGGCGCTTCACCGCGTTCATCGCGTACGAGTGGACGTCGAACGCTGGCGGCGGCGACAACCTGCACCGGAACATCATCTACCGCGACAACAAGGACAAGGCCGACCAGGTGCTGCCCTACACCACGTTCCAGAGCGAGAACCCCGAGGACCTCTGGAAGTGGATGACCGAATGGGAGAAAACCATCGGCGGGAAGATCCTCGCGATCCCGCACAACGGCAATCTCTCGAACGGCCGGATGTTCGCGCTGACGACCTTCAGCGGCGACCCGCTCACGAAGGCCTGGGCCGACGCGCGCCAGCGGTGGGAGCCGCTGTTCGAAGCGATTCAAATGAAGGGGCAGAGCGAGTCGCATCCGTCCCTGTCGACCACCGACGACTTCGCCGCGTACGAGCTGTGGGACCGCGGCAACCTGACCCAGACGCCGAAGAAGCCCGGCATGATCGCGGGCGAATACGCGCGCGAAGCGCTCAAGAACGGCCTGAAGGTGGAACAGGATCTGGGCACCAACCCGTTCAAGTTCGGAATGGCGGGGGGAACCGATACCCACAACGGCCTCGTGGCGGCCGAAGAGGACAACTTCTTCGCCAAATTCCCGAGTGCCGAGCCCCGGCCGGATCGGTGGGACGAGGATGCGATGAACTTCGGCCCCAACCGCATCGTGAAAGGCTGGGAGATGACGGCGGCCGGATACACCGCCGTGTGGGCGACGGGCAACACGCGTGCGGAGTTGTGGGACGCGATGATGCGCCGTGAGACCTACGCGACGAGCGGTCCCCGCATGATCGTGCGGTTTTTCGGCGGCTACGACTTCACGCCGGCCGACGCCACACGCACGCCCGCGGTGGCCGGCTACGCGAAGGGTGTGCCGATGGGCGGCGATCTCGCTGCGGCGCCGCCCGGCAAGGCGCCGACATTCCTCGTCGCCGCGCTCAAAGACAGGTTCAGCGGCAACCTCGATCGCATCCAGATCATCAAGGGATACCTGGACAAGGACGGCAAGCCGCAGGAGAAGATCTACGACGTGGTGTGGGGCGACAAGGATCGGCGCAAGATCGTGAACGGCAAGCTGACCCCAGTGGGGAATACCGTGGACGTCGCCACCGCGACGTGGACCAACACCATCGGCGATCCGGAACTCGTCGCCGTGTGGAAGGACCCGGACTTCGATCCGTCGGTCCGCGCGGTGTACTACGCGCGCATCCTCGAGATCCCGACGCCGCGCTGGACCGCGTACGACGCGGCGTACTTCAAGATCAAGATCACGGACCCGAAAGTACCGATGACGACGCAGGAGCGGGCGTTCACGTCGCCAATCTGGTATTCGCCGAGGTAAGGGTGCGTATGCGCATTCGAACGCTTCTCGGCGAGCCGATGCTGCACTTCCTGCTGGTCGGCATCGCGCTCTTCGCCACTTATCAATGGATGGCGCCCGTCGATTCCGACGGGCGCCGCATCGTCATCACCCAGGGAGTGGTGGACGACCTCGTCACCCAGCACGTGGCGGCGAGGGGCCGCGAACCCTCCTCCACCGAGCTGAACCACTTGATCGAGTCGTACGTCCGCGATGAGATCCTGTACCGGGAAGGTGTGAAGCTCGGACTCGATCGTGACGACATCGTCGTGAAGCGTCGAGTCCGCCAGAAGATCGAGTTGATTGAAGAGGAAGACGCGTCGACACAGACACCGACCGACGCGCATCTGTCCGTGTATTTGGCGGCGAACCCGGCGCGCTTCGTGCAGCCGGCCATCCTCACGTTCGAGCAGGTGTTTCTCGGACAATCTACGGCAGGCCCGGGAGTGGTGCATGCAGTGGCAGTCACGCATCAGGCCCTGCGGAACGGTGCCGACCCAGCGGAACTTGGCAAGCCGACGCTGCTGCCGCATCGGATGACGCGGACCCCTGCCGATCTCGTCGCGCGCGATTTCGGCCCTTCCTTCGCCGCCGCTCTCGAGAAGGTGCAGGTCGGCGAATGGGTGGGGCCGATCGACTCGAGCTTCGGGGCGCACTACGTGCGCGTCTCGGATCGCACGCCGGCCGTGGCGCCGCAACTCGCCGCCGTGCGCGACCATGTTGTGCGCGAATGGGAGAACGAGCGCCGCCAGCGCGCGCGCAACGACGCATACGCGAAGATGCGGGGCGGATATGAGGTCCGCATCGAGGCGAAAACGCCCGCGGAACGCCGATGAGAAAGCTCTCCCTCCTGCTGGTGACCGTTGCCCTGCTGCTTTACGCAGTGGTTCCAACTCGCGCGGATGAGTTCAAACCGGGCTACCTGCAACTCACGCAGCTGGACCACGAGACGTACGATGTCCTCTGGAAGATTCCCGCGATCGACGAAGCCACCACACTGAAGGTAAAGCCGCAGTTCCCCAACGTAACCGAGGCGCTGACCGAGGTGCGCAGCACGTTCTCGCGGGGAATCACGGTGCAGCGCTGGCGCATTCGTGTGCCGGAAGGGCTCGACGGGAAGGCCATCTTCTTCTCGCAGCTGTCGGAAACGCGGATCGACGTGCTCGCGCGGCTCGTGCGCCTGGACGGCACCGTGCAGCTCGAGCGCATCCTGCCGGTGAGCCCCAGCTTCGTCGGCAGGCCCAGCCTTGGTCGACTGGAAGTCGTCAGGACGTATACGATCCTCGGGATCGAACATATCCTGTCAGGGTTCGATCATCTCCTGTTCGTGCTCGCGCTGGTGCTACTGGTCCAGGGCACCCGGCGACTGCTCCTCACCATCACGGCGTTCACCGCCGCGCACAGTCTGACCCTTGCCGGAGCAACGCTCGGCTGGGTGCATGTGCCCGGGCCGCCAGTTGAAGCGTCGATTGCGCTGAGCATTGTCTTCGTCGCGTCGGAGATCGTTCACGCGCGGCAAGGCCGGTACAGCGTGACGCAACACTATCTGTGGGTCGTGGCGTTTACGTTCGGCCTGCTGCACGGATTCGGTTTTGCGGGCGCGCTGGCGGAGGTCGGCTTGCCGCAGTCGTCGATCCCGATCGCCTTGCTGTTCTTCAATGTGGGCGTGGAGATTGGGCAGCTACTCTTTGTCGGAGCTGTGTTGACGGTGATCGCCGTTGGCTGGCGAGCGGGGCAGCGGCTTCGATTGTCGCAACCCGCCTGGCTCTGGCGCATCGGGCCGTATGCCATTGGCGCCCTCGCGAGTTTCTGGCTGGTGGAACGAGTCGCGGCGTTCTAACCCTCGGTGACGGCAACGAGCCGTGCGTCCAGGGCTTCCTGGATCAGGATCTCGCGGCCGACGGGCGACTGGTCGCGCCGCGCGGCGCGAAAGTCTACGGCGCCGTGAGCGGGGTGGATAATGGCAGCAAGATGAAAGGCCAGCCACCATCAGCGTGACGCTCACCGACATGCAGGTCGGCGACAAGGTGCTGTCGGTCAGGACCAAGGCGGTGAGCGCGGCCGGTGGCAAGGGGACGGGGACGAAGCAGGTGGTTGGTGGCGCCGCAATCGGCGCCGCAGTGGGGGCAGGTGCGGGTGGCGTCGCCACCGCGGCGAGCTCTGTCAAGCCGGCGGTCATCGCCGCGCAGTCGCCGCAGGCCTTCACGCTTGCAGTACCACTCCAGGTCGAGATCATGACAAACGTAGCTATCCGTTCAAGAGACTAGAACCATGAAGAGAACAATTGCCGGAGCCGCCCTGACGACAATCGCGCTGCTCGCGGCGCCGCCGATCGGCGCCCAGGATCTGCAGCAGAAGCTCGCGGCCGCCAAGGAAGCCGCCGCTCGCAATCAGCAGGCGCTTCGATCCTACTCGTGGCTCGAGAAGACCGAGATCAGGCTGAAGGGCGAGTTGAAGAGCACGAAGGTGGACATGTGCAAGTACGGACCGGACGGCAAGGTGCAGAAGACGCCTGTCGTGGAGCCACCTCCCGCCGAGAAGCAGCGCGGTCTCAATGGCCGGATCGTCGCGAAGAAGACCGGTGAGATGAAGGAGGAAATGGAGAGCGCCATGGCACTCGTCCAGCAGTACGTGCCACCAGCACCTGACATGATGCAGGTTGTGATGAACGCGGGTACCGCGTCGCTGGCACAGGCTGGGCCGGGATTCGCGGCGCTGAAGTTCCCCGGCTACGTAAAGAGAAGGGCGACGCGCTCACGCTGACCTTCGAGTCGGCGGTGAAGACGCTGCGCCAGATCGAAGTGAACACGTGGCTCAACGAGCCCGAGAACGCGGTGAATCTCAAGGTGACGATGCAGTCGCTGCCGGACGGGCTCAGCTATCCGGGCAACATCGTCTTCGCCCTTCCGAAGAGGCAGATCGAGGTTCGGATTACGAAGTCGCACTACCAGAAGATCGCGCAGTAGCGCGATATGAGACTCGGCGATTTTTCGTACAGCTGATGGTGGGAAAGCTGCTGATTGTGACTGCGTTAGTCGAGACCGGGGCCGGCTTGACCTTGCTGTTGTCACCGCCGCTTGTCGCCGGGTTATTGCTGGGGGTATCGCTCGATGAGCCGGCCGCATTGGTAGTGGGCCGTATCGCCGGCGCTGCGCTGCTCTCGCTGGCCGGCGCCTGCTGGCTGGCGCGCGATGATGGACCGAGCCGAGCCCGGCGCGGGTTGGTCGCGGCGATGCTGCTGTATAACTGCGCTGCTGTCGCGGTGCTCGCAACCGCTGGCGCAGGCGCGAGACTCGTCGGCGTTCTGATGTGGCCGGCGGTTGCGCTCCACGCAGTACTCGCCGTCTGGTGCATCGCGAGTCTGCGGAGTGGGCCGGTGAACGCGTCTGGGTGAGAATGAACTCGTGAGATGACCCATACCCACCAGCGTGCTCCTTCATCCGCCTCCGCTCGTCTTTGAGTCCAGCACGAGCTACGGCGAGATGTCCTGCCGAAGCGGCGAAGCCGCGGAGGCGGACAACCACTCGAACATCTCTCCAAGTTTCAAAATCAATATTTTACAGACACGATGTCGATGACCACATCCAGCCGTTGCCACTACAATCGGCCACGTGATGGATAGAGGCTTCGATTGGATGCTGGCGCCGCTGGTGTGGCTGGTGCTCCTGGGCGGCATGCTGCTATCGATGGAAGCGGGCATGCGCCTGCATGCCAGGCAACTCCGCGCGGCGCAAAACGACTCGACGGCCTTCGCCGCCCGTTCACGGAGCGGTGTTCGCTCTGCTGGGACTGGCGATCGCATTTACGTTTTCCGGGAGCCCCATGCGCGCACCGGTCATGATCGACCTGAAGGCCGATCCGTACGAATACTCATGGGACGCGTCGGCATACTGGGAAAAGTGGATGATGGACCGTGCCTTTCTGGTCCTGCCGGCGGTGGCCAAGGTGTCGGCGTACCTCGCCTCCTACAAAGAGTTTCCCCCTCGGCAACGCCCAGCCAGCTTCTCAATCGACCAGGTGATCGAGAAGCTCGAGGCGGCCACCAAGACTCGGTGACTGAGGTGGTCGGGTCCACAGGAGGAATCGCGTGCGACACTTTCCTGGTTCCGTGCGACTCGTGGCCGGCAGCCTGCTGGCCTACGCCCTGAGCGTCGCGCCGGCGCACGCACAGCTGAATACGCAGCACATCAAGGGAGGGGTCGGCCTCAAGGCCGGCTCGCAGCCGCCGCCGCATGTGTACCTCATCGCCCCATTCGTCTACGTCTACCGCACTGACGATGTGAGGAATACGGATGGCGATCGCGTTCCGATCAACGCGAACATCACGAGCGTGGCCTATGCGGCGGGTGTGAGCGTGGTGACTACGAAGAAGTTGCTCGGCGGAAACTACGGCTACCAGGTGCTATTCCCTGTAGGCGCCAACAACCGGTTGCAGGGAACGGAGATCGACGCCAACCCGGGGCCGGGCTTGACGGACTCCGCGATTGTGCCCATCAGCCTCGGTTGGCACTTCAAGCGGGCCGATGCGATTGCCAGTTACAGCCTGTTCGTGCCGACAGGCCGGTACACCGACGGCGCCAGCGACAACACCGGGTTCGGGATGTGGGGCCAGGAGGTGTCGTTCGGGACGACCCTCTACTTCGACGAGGCGCGGAGATATCACGCCGCGACCCTCGCCAGCTTCGACTTCCAGTCCAAAAAGGAAGACAGCGAGACCAAGGTCGGCAACGCAATGAACCTCGAAGGGGGCGCCGGGGCCGACTTCCTCGAGGGCGGGCTGAGTGCAGGCCTCGCCTACTACGCCTCGTTCAAGCTCACCGACGACCACATCGACGGATTCCCCGACATTCTCATCCGCGGCAAGAACAAGGTCTTCGCCGTCGGCCCTGAGGTGCAGCTCGCGCTCGCGAAGAATGGCGTGCTGTACGGATTCTTGAAGCTCAACTACGAGTGGGAAGTCTACGCGCGAACGACGACGCAGGGCGGCGAGTTCTCGGTAGTGGCGACGTTCCTGCTGAAGCCGCTGAAGCTCTCCAAGCCGTGAGGCCGCTCGACGATTTCCGCCGCGATCCTTTTCATATTAGCTTCGACAACTGCTCCGGTACCGACCTTGTCGCGGCGGCCGTCCCGCGCCTGCCGGACGACGGCGAGGCGCCAGCGCGGTCGCGCCGCGTGAGGCCGCGGGCAGCTCGAACCCGGCGACGACGACGTGCTCCAGTGGCTCGGGCAGCAGCCGCTGAATGTCCTGCAGGAGATTGCGCTCGGACGGCGAAACCAGCGAGACCGCCCGTCCCGCCATGCCGGCACGCCCGGTGCGTCCGATGCGGTGGATGTAATCCGCAGCGACGAGCGGCAGCTCGTAGTTGACGACAAGCGGGAGCTGCGCGATGTCGAGTCCGCGCGCCGCAATGTCGGTGGCGACCAGCACGGTCACCCGGCCCGCCTTGAAATCGGCGAGTGCGCGATTGCGGGCGCTCTGGCTCTTGTTGCCGTGGATGACGGCCGCTCTCACGCCCGTCTTGTCGAGGCGCTCGCCAACGCGGTTCGACCCGCGCTTGGTTTTGCAGAAGACGAGTGCCTGACCGATGGGAGGCAGGTTCAGCACGTGGGTCAGCAAGTCGCCCTTGCGGCCGTCGGACACCGGATGGATCCGATGCGTCACCGTCGGCGCCACGACCTGCCCGTCGGTGACGTCCACCCGCACTGGTTCGCGAGTGAAGGAGCTCGAGAGGCTGACGACCTCGTTCGAGAGCGTCGCCGAGAACAGCAGTGTCTGCCGCGCCCGCGGCAACGCTTCGAGCACACGCCGGAGTGCCGGCAGGAAGCCCATGTCGAGCATCCGATCGGCTTCGTCGAGCGTGAGGATCTCGACCGCCGACAAGTCGACGGTGCGCTGTTGCATGTGATCAATGAGCCGGCCCGGCGTCGCTACGACAATATCGGTGCCGCGCTGCAGGGCCTGCGTCTGCGGCCGCATCGGCACGCCGCCGAGGATGGCGGTCGTTCGCAATCGAGCGGGCGCGCCGTAGGTGGCGATCGCCTTGTGTACCTGAAGCGCCAGCTCGCGAGTCGGGACGAGGATCAGGCCGCGCGGCCGACGCGTCCCGGTCCTTCGCGGCTGCCGCAGCAGCAGGCGATCGATCATGGGCAGACCGAACGCAGCGGTCTTGCCGGTGCCGGTCTGCGCCCGCGCCAGCATGTCGCGGCCACCGAGCACCAGCGGAATGGATTCGCTCTGGACGGGTGTAGGGCGCAAATAGCCCAGCCGCGCGAGCGGAGTACAGAGGGAGGGCGAGAGCCCGAGCGATAAAAAGGGCATTGAAAAAGCTCCTGAATTGCCTGGAGCGTTTCCCTGACCGCGCAGCAGGCTGACACCGAATGAGACGCTGAAACGGCGTCTGAATGTGAAGGGGACCGAGTGGTAGGAACTCTAGCGGACGACCCGCGTGGCTATCACGCCGCCGTCACTCAGGCTTTCCGGGGAAATCCCAGGCGCCGCCCACAGACCCGGTCATTGTACTCCAGATTG
>JBKPAJ010000126.1:0-11055 GCA_046726375.1 Acidobacteriota bacterium | reverse complement strand
AGACTTGAAGGAAGCCGCTGGCGCGGCGGCCGGCTATGGAGCCGCGAGTTGGGATCCGAGGCAGAGGGTAAGGCCGAATCGAGGCGTGTGAGACGGTCGGTCGGCGCAAGCGGGCTCGGATCGTTCAGAGATCACGGCACGGGTCGAAGACGACGCCTTTCTCTGGCTCCAGCATCGCGACGAGCGTCTTGACGATGGAGACGGGCGTAAAGTACTCGCCGCCGCGCTTCCCTTCGCTCGACGCGAACTCGCCGATGAAGTACTCGTAGACGCGGCCGATCAGATCATCTCCGCCATGGTCGGCCTCAAAAATGTCCTTGCTAAATAGGTTGATCAGGCCGCGCACGCTGACCGCATCCATGTTCGATCCCGCGTAGATGCGCGGCAGAAGTCCCTTCAACTTTTCCGGATACCTCGTTTCGAGCGATTCAAGTACGTCGTCCAGCTTCACCTTGATATCGTCAGCCTGCGCCGCCTTGCGCAGGTTCTCCCATCGTGCTGCTTCCGGAATTACGAACGCGCCAACGCGACGATACTCGTCGGGATCGTGGATGGCTTGCTTGTCGCCGAAGTAATCGCTGTTCTTGTCTGCGACGAGTGCCTCGATCTCCGCGCGGCGGCGGTCGTACCGCAGCGAAAGGAAACGTAGGAAGATGATCGGCAGGACGTAGCGCTTGTAGTCCGCCGGCTCCACCGAACCGCGAAGCGTAATCGCCGCTTGGAACAGTTCCTTCGTCAGAGAGACGATTCCGCCGTTCTCGCCGTTACCCACCTGTTTTGTCTTCTTGGTTCCTGCTTTTCGCTTCGCCATCTGGGTGACACCCCTACTTCGATTTCTCTGGAATCGGCGGAAGTTGCTTGGTCTTTTCGGCGACCTTGAGACAGGCGCCGATCAGATCGGCAACGAGCCTCTCATCCACGTCGAGCGCGCCCTCGTACTCGGTCCGATTGCGCATCTCGTGACACTTCGACAGCACGCGCCACACCTCAGGACCCAACCCGAGAGTGTCCGGTAGCACCTGAAAGACGATGTACCGCTTCGATGGGCGGAACCCGTGGTGCCGAAGCGCCGCCAGACAGAACGCGTGAGCGGCGCTGTATGCGAGGTCGAACCTGCTCTCCAGCGCGTTCGCGTCGTTCTGCGCGTCCTTTAAACGCGCCAGACCGGAGCGAACGAGACCCTCGAACTCCTTCGCGTCCGGAGGTTCCTTCGCGAGGACGTTGCCCGGACCGGCAAGACGCTCAAGCGGCGACGGGGAGGTCATTCTCTGTTCCGATCACCCAGACCTTCGGTCCATTGAGCACGCGTGTAATGAAAGCGTTCTCGTTCTTCGCTCGCTTCGAAAATTCCGCCGCGCTGTAGACCGTTGGGTTAACGTTTCGACCAAGATTACGAGACACCTTGTCCAGAGCCCCGAACACGTCGCCGTAACTCAGTTTGTCGCTCACGACCATCAGGTCAATGTCACTCGCGGCCTGATCGCTCGCTTTCGCCACCGACCCGTAGACAAACGCCGCGCGAATGTCTGACGCCATCGGCTTCAGGGCATCACGCAATGGCTCCGCCAGGCCGACTGTTTTCAGGACGATATTCCTCAGTTCCAAGTACAGCGGTGACGCCGCGTTCGCCTGGTAGTGCTTCTGATTGCCGATGCGTCGGGCGACGATGAGTCCGCTTTCTTCGAGCCGCGCGAGTTCGCGCTGCGCCGCACCCGACCCAGTGCCGGCATCCCGAATCAACTCGGATGCGTAGAAGCTCCGGTCAGGCTGGCCGAAAAGCACGCGAAGGACGCGTTGCTGCGTCTTCGTAAACAGCGCGTCCGCCAGGCTCTTCCTGCTGGAGCGACGTGAAACGGTCTTGCCACCCAATATGGGCACAATCATGCCCGACTTGGGTATGAATGTCAAGGATGAGCTTTGGGACTGGACGATCTGCTATGCCGCTCGTTCGTTCAAGGCAGCAGTTACGCCCGCCTGCCGGAGCCACGACGCCCAGGCTGCCAAGAACTGCCGGTAATCGCGTTCGCCAATACGCAATACATTGACGCCGGTGATGCGGCCACCCTTCATCACCGCTCCCACAAACGCCAGCATAGCCGCTTGGCCATCTGTCTGACGTCCTCGCTCGTCCAGATAAGCAATGCCTCCGTGCGCCAGCGCGTTTCGCAAATCGGTCAACACGCGGACGGCCGGAGTGTTCAGCGCAGCCCTTGAACTCTCGTCCTCCGACAGTCGCTCGAGCAGTTCGCCGGGTATACCACCCGCGAGGTTGAACGGTTTCTGTCCGCCAACGTAGCTCCAAGCACCGGCCTGTCCGAAGGGTGTATCGCCGAACGTCGATGTCGCGCTCAGAGTTTCGCTGACGGCTTTGCCCAGGCTTTCGTCAACCGTGCGATCGTCCGCCACCGAGTCCCGGTTGGCTGCGGGCTTTAGCATGCGCTCGATCGGGAGAGGATCATCGACGTGCTCATAGCGACTAAGAACGTCGTTCCGAGTGGTCGGACGCGATCGAGGCGTATCTGGCCGCAAAGCGCATCCGATGCTCACCACGCACGATCGAGCCCGAGGAGGAGCGGCTCAGCATCGTCAAGAAGCACTTTGGCCATGTGCCGCTCTCCGCGATCACAGCTCCGATCATCGCTGACTTCCAACGCGTACGTCACGACGCCGGCATCGCCAATCGCACGATCAACATGAATGTCGGCGTCCTGTCTCGGGTGCTGAAGTTCTGTGGCCGATGGCGAGCGCTCGCTGATCACGTCAAGAACCTGCCAGAACGTCAGCGGCCCATCGGCCGAGCGTTGACGGCGACGACCGGCGGCTGTTCGACGTCGCCGCTCCCAACCGAAGAATGGGAGCATGTCTTCCTGCGCGGCGATCGTCGCCGCCAACACATCGATGCGTCCTGTGGAGGTGAAGCACATTCGCCGGTGCCACGTGGATCTCGTGAAGCGACTGCTGCACGTTCGCCGAAGCAAGAACGAGACGAGCCACCGGGTCATCCCGCTGAACGCCTCGGCGATCGAAGCCGTGGCGCGCATGCTCGAACGCGCGGATCTGCTCGGGCACACGGGCCAGGGCATTACCTCTGGCCCGCGTGCCAGTGGGGACGATACGATCCGACGAAGCCGATGTTGAAGTGGGACACGGCCTGGCGCGCGCTGCGGGACGCCGCGGACCTCCACGGCCTACGATTCCACGACCTGAGGCACACGGTGATCACCGAGTTGGCCGAGATGGGGGTGGCCGATCACGTGCTCGAGTCGATCAGCGGCCACCCATTGCGCCGGATGCTTGAGCACTACTCGCACATCCGCATCGACGCCAAGCGCCAGGCGCTCGACGCCCTCGATGCCGCCCGTCGCGCGGCAGCGACGAACGGCGACGGCGACGACAAAGGGAACGGCAACGGCGAAGCGCAAGACGAGGGCGACATTGACGCCCTCGTCGAGGTCTCCGACGAGCTCACGTCACAATCGCGTCACAGTCTGCGGTTGAGCGGGTCCCGGCCCTCCGGTAAACTGTTGATTCCACTTGAACGGAGAGATGTCCGAGTGGTTGAAGGAGCACGCTTGGAAAGCGAAGCCGTTGAGCGACACCGAGGCACGCGCAGAGACTTCAACGCGCACGCCTTTAACGAATTAGCCGCTTGAAAATATCCCTCGGTGTGACCCCGTAAGCCTCCATGTTCCTGCGGGTTTTAAAGCATACGTATCACAGTCCTATCACAATCCCGTTTTCACTTAGGACGCTTCTCTCCGGCTGCGTACCCGACGACACGTACGCGTTCGACGGTCACGAGCGCGCCACCCGTCACCATTTCGTCGAGTATCGGTAGCAACTTTTCGACGTGAGCTTGGTCGTCAACGCCTTCGATCAGCACCGGCAGGTCGGTCGAAAGCTCGACTAGGCTCGCCGTGTGAATCACGCTGCTGGCCCCAAACCCCGCGACTCCGTGAATCACGGTGGCACCCGCGAATCCTTCCCTGCGCAGGCGCTCCAGTAACGCTCTTGCAAGCGGCATGTGATGAAACTGGTCGGACTCGCCAAGTAGGATCCTGACCAGGAACTGCTCGCCATCCAAGACTCGCATTTCAGCCTCCTCACCGGCCGATGGCGAATAGCGGCCGAAGTGGGTCGTAGACACGAGTCGAATCCGTCACTCAGCCCTGGGCCGCGTAGACTTCGCAAGCACTCTCATCCCAGTGGTCTCGGTAACTGTGCAATCGTATGGACACGGTCGCCCAACAAGGAGGATCGCTATGGCTCGTTCTTCTGTACGACCCACGGCCGGCGGCTCACGCCACGGGGCCGGAGCGGAGGGGTCGCCTCCGAACGTCTGCTTGCTGTCGAACGGTCGTTATACCGTCATGCTGACCCAGGCCGGGAGCGGATACAGCACTTGTGATGGGATTGACGTGACGCGCTGGCGCGAGGATGCGACCAGCGACTGCTGGGGACAGTTCTTCTACATGCGCGACCTCGATGGCGGCGGCGCGTGGTCGGCCGGCCGGCAGCCACTCGGTGGAGACGCCGACGACTACGAAACGATTCTCGGTTCGGATCGAGCCGTTTTGCTGCGTCGCGATGGGGATATCGAAACGCGCTCTGAGATCGCGGTCGCAGCCGACGCGGATGCCGAGGTTCGGCGGATCACGTTGACGAATCACGGCGTCTTGCCTCGCATGCTCGACGCGACCAGCTACGCCGAGGTGTCACTCAACAGCCGCCGCGCCGATCAGGCCCATCCGGCGTTCGCCAAGCTTTTTCTCGAGACCGAGTACCTGCCCGCGCCCCCAACTCTGTTGTGCCGCCGGCGGCCGCGCGCGCGGGATCAGAAACCAATCTGGGGCCTGCACTTCTTGGCCGGCCCAGAGAAAGCCGACACCGCTGTCGGAGTCGTCGAGTACGAGACCGATCGGGCCAGATTTTTGGGCCGGGGCCGTTCCGCGGCCTCTCCCGCCTCTCTGCATTCCGGAGTTGCCCTGTCGGGAACCGTCGGGTCCGTCCTCGATCCTGTTTTCAGCCTGCGCCGTCGGCTCCGGCTGGCTCCGAACACATCTGCGGTCCTTGCGTTCGGAACCGCACTAGCCGCCGACCGCAACGAGGCGGTGGCGCTGGCCCGCAGGTTCAGCGGTCTGGCCGAAGTAGAGCGCACGTTCCAACAGTCGAGAACGCATAGTCAGGCGACTCTGGTCGCGCTCGGCATCTCACCAGATGACGCCGCTTTGTTCCACCGGCTGGCCGCTCATGTTCTCTTCACCGGGCCAGCCCTCCGCTCGCGAGAGTCCGTAATAGGTAACCGTCTCGGCCAGTCGGGCCTATGGCCGTACGCGATCTCAGGCGATCTGCCGATCGTGCTGGCGCGATTCTCCAATCCCGGACAATCGAAGTTGGCCAGCGAACTGATCCGAGCCCACGCCTACTGGCGTCGCTGCGGGCTGGTGGTGGACCTTGTCCTCCTGCACGATGCCGATCCGGCTGATGAACTGCACGAACAGCTCGAGGAACTGGTGCGCTTGGGACCGACCTTCGAGATGGCGGATAAGCCAGGCGGCGTGTTCCTGCGAGGCGCCGCAGAGATGCCCGCTGCGGACGTCATGCTGCTCGAGGCCGCGTCCCGCGCGATTCTGCGCGGACAGGACGGTTCAATCGCCGAACAGCTCGAACGGGCACCTCTGCTCGCCACGCTGCCGCCGGACTTGCCAGTCACAGTCGCCACAACGACGGCCACCGCCGACAAGTCGAGCGCTACCGACCAGAGGCTGTTGTTCGCGAACGGGTTGGGCGGGTTCACGCTGGACGGCCGGGAGTACGTCCTGACTCTTCACGGTAGCGAGCGACCGCCGGCACCGTGGAGCAACGTCCTCGCGAACCCTGGGTTCGGCTCTCTGATTACCGAGGCCGGCGCCGGCTACACCTGGGCGGGCAACGCCCAGATGAATCGCCTGACGCCGTGGAGCAACGACCCGGTCGCCGACCCTCCGGGTGAGGCCCTCTATCTCCGCGACGAAGAGACTGGGGAGTTCTGGTCTCCGACGCCGGGCCCCTGCGGCGGCGACGCGACGACCGTCGTCCGACACGGGCAAGGGTACACACGCTTCACCAGGACCAGCCACGGATTCGATCAAGACCTCCTCGTCTTCGTCTCCGCTACCGATCCCGTGAAGCTGATTCGCCTTCGGATCAGCAACACCGGTGCTCGGCCCAGACGGCTGTCAGCAACTTTCTACGTGGAGTGGGTGCTGGGCGTGCTCCGCGAGCAGGCCGCACTGAATGTGCTGTGCACGCTCGACTCGGAGAGCGGCGCCCTGTTCGCCCGCACCGCCTGGGCGGGTGATTTCGCCGGGCGCATCGCTTTCGCCGACGTGGCGCGTCGTCCCCGCTCGTTCACGACCGACCGGACCGAGTTCTTGGGGCGCCACGGCACGCCGAATGCGCCCGCCGCTCTCTGGAGAGAGCAGCTCTCCGACCGGGCGGGTGACCTCTGCGACCCCTGCGCCGCGTTGATGACAGGGCTGGAGTTGCCGCCGGGCGGCGAGGACGTCGTCGTGTTTCTGCTCGGACAAGCGGAGACCGAGGAAGACGCGCGACGGCTCATTCGATTTTATGGTGAGGCCGCGCGGGCAGACAGCGAGCTGGACGACGTCACGTCGAGATGGGATCGCATCCTCAGCACCGTACAGGTCCGCACGCCCGACCCCGCGCTGGATCTGATGCTCAATCGCTGGTTGCTCTACCAGGCACTTGCGTGCAGGGTATGGGGCCGGACCGGATTCTACCAGTCTGGCGGGGCCTTCGGCTTCCGCGACCAGTTGCAGGACGCGATGGCGCTCGTTTACGGCGCCGCTGAAGAAGCGCGCGGGCAGATCCTGCGAGCGGCCGCCAGACAGTTCGAAGAAGGGGACGTGCAGCACTGGTGGCACCCGCCGGCAGGCCGCGGTGTCCGCACGCGGATCACCGACGATCTCTACTTCCTGCCTCTCGTCACCTGTCACTACGTCGCCACAACCGGCGACACAGCGCTGCTGGATGAGCGGGTGCCGTTCTTGCGGGCGCCAGTCCTGAGGCCCGAACAGGAGGAGGATTATGGTCTCCCCGACGTGAGCGACGTGACCGGGACGGTCTACGAGCACTGCGTGCGAGCGCTGGATCACGGTCTGAGGTTCGGACCGCACGGCCTACCTCTGATGGGGACCGGCGATTGGAACGACGGCATGAACCAGGTTGGAGCCGGCGGTCTAGGCGAAAGCGTCTGGAACGGCTGGTTCATGTTGGCGACTCTGCGAGAGTTCGCCAGCCTGGCCGAGCAGCGGAGTGACACCGCGCGGGCGGCCTGGTGCCGGCAGCGAGTCAATGCGCTGCAGAAGGCATTGGAAGAGCAGGCCTGGGACGGAGGCTGGTACCGGCGGGCCTACTTCGACGACGGCGCTCCGCTCGGCTCGGCGCAGAACGAGGAGTGCCAGATCGATTCGATCGCCCAAACGTGGGCGGTAATCTCCGGCGCCGCCAATGCGGAGAGGGCTCGTCAGGCGATGTCGGCGGTCGAGGATCGTCTGGTTCGCGAGGCGGACAAGATGATCCTACTGTTCGCGCCACCGTTCGATCGCAGCTCGCTCGAGCCCGGCTACATCAAGGGCTACGTGCCCGGAATCCGCGAAAACGGCGGGCAGTACACTCATGCCGCTACCTGGGTCGTGCTGGCGACGGCCCTGCTCGGCCGGGGCAAGCGCGCACTGGAGTTGTTCACATTGCTCAACCCGGTCCGCCATGGCGCGACTCCCGAAGACGTCGCGCGGTACATGGTGGAACCGTACGTCGTGGCGGCGGACGTCTACGGAGCGCCGCCGCATACAGGGCGCGGTGGCTGGACTTGGTACACCGGCTCTGCCAGCTGGCTGTATCGCGTCGGCCTCGAGGCGATCCTCGGCTTCCACAAGCGAGGGGGCCGTGTGAGGATCGACCCCTGCGTCGCACCGGATTGGCCGCGCTACGAGCTGACCTACCGCCACCGCTCCGCGATCTACCATATCGTCGTGGAGAACGCAGCCGGCACGGGCCGCGGCGTGCGTGCCGTTACGGTCGACGCGCAAACCGTGCCCGATGGCGAGATCCCACTGATGGACGACGGAAAAACCCATGAAGTTCGAGTCGAGCTGGGCTGAGGGACAGCGGAAGGGAGGACAGGAAGAAAGGATGGCCGACCAGCTGTCGGCAGAGGAGGACTTGGACCGGCTGCCGACGGACAAGGAACTCGCCCGGCTTCAGCGGACCACGGTGCTGTACTACCTTCACGAGACCAACCCGGACAATGGGCTGGTCCGCGACAAGACCGACCTCGACGCGCCATGCAGCATCGCGGCCGTCGGTCTCGCCCTGGCGACGATCCCGGCTGTTGTCGAGCGCGGCGTGCTCATTCGCAAGTTCGCTGCGAAGATCGCCCGCCGCAGACTGCGCAGCCTCATGAACCTCCCGCAGGGACCTGAGCCGGACACAGCCGGATACAAGGGGTTCTTCTATCATTTCCTCGACATCGAGACCGGCCGTCGCGTCTGGAATTGCGAGCTCTCCACGCTCGACTCAGCGTTCCTGTTCGCGGGTGCCCTGACCTGTGCCACCTACTTCGACGCCGACACGGAGGACGAGGCCGAAGTCCGATCCCTGGTCGACGCGCTCTACCGCCGGGCCGACTGGGACTGGGCGTGCAATGGTGGCCTGACGCTCACCCACGGCTGGAAGCCCGAGACCGGCTTCCTGCCGTACCGCTACGAGGGATATGACGAGGGGCTCTTGCTCTACCTTCTCGCGCTCGGCTCGCCGACTCACCCACTTCCGCCGGAGAGTTACAACGCGTACTGCACCACCTATCAGTGGAAGGAAATCTACGGCCGCGAGCTGCTCTACTCCGGACCGTTGTTCACACACCAACTTTCGCACCTCTGGATCGATTTCCGCGGCATTCGCGACGCGTTCATGCGCGAGCGCGGCAGCGACTACTTCGAGAACAGCCGGCAAGCGACCTTCGTGCAGCAGGAGTATGCCGTCAGGAACCCGCTGGGCTTCGAGGGCTACGGCGAGCACTGTTGGGGCATCACGGCCTCTGATGGCCCGGGCTGGGTCAAGCGCGCGGTGAACGGCGTCGAGCGGGAGTTTTACGGCTACATCGCCCGCGGGGCCCCGTTTGGCCCAGACGACGGCACAGTCTCACCATGGGTCGTAGTCGCGTCGCTGCCGTTCGCGCCGGAAATCGTCATCCCGACCGTCCGACAGTTCGCCCGAATGAACCTTGGAATGACCGCTCCCTATGGATTCAAGCCGTCGTTCAACCAGACCTTCGCCGTGGAAGAGAGTCCGACCGGTTGGTGGGTTACGCCCCACCACTTCGGCATCGACCAGGGACCGGTCGTGTTGATGATCGAGAACTACCGATCGGGTCTCATCTGGGACATCATGCGCGGCTGCCCAGCCGTGATCGCGGGGCTACGGCGAGCCGGGTTCAGCGGCGGCTGGCTCTGAAGCGGAGGTTATGCGCGTCAATGGCACGGCTATACTGGAAAAGCCCGTAAGTGATCGCGGCACATTGGAGGACTTATCACAATCGCCGGAAACCTGATCGACGCGCGACCGTAAGTTATTGATTCTAAACGGAGAGATGTCAGAGTGGTCGATTGAGCACGCTTGGAAAGCACCGCGTTGGAACAGTGTGGAGACGTACCGAATAACATTTTCCGCATTCGTTTCAACGACTTGACCTCCGCGAGGTCTTTCTCCGTGTCTCCTCGTAAGTGACGGTGTTTGTCGGGGATAGGCACCCGTTAGGGCACAATCTGGGGCACAATTTCCGACGACCAACCTGCCAATCGGATTTCCTCTACGGTGCGCGACTCGTCAGCAATTCGTTGGCCGACTCGGGAGAGGCGGTCCGGCCAGACGGTTCCGCGCAGACCGCGACCAATTAATTTGTTTACATCGTTGCCCTTCCCCAGCTCGGAAAACCGTTAAATCCGGGAGGAAACGTAAGTTGCTTCTCGCCGGTGCCGTCCGCGTTTATCGTAAAGAGCTGGTACTGTCCGACTCCGCCGACCGCCCGGTGGAAGATGATTTGTTTCCCGTCGGGCGACCATGATGGTCCCAACTCGGCTACGCGGTTGGTGGTAATTCGTTTTTGCCCGCTGCCGTCGGCATTCACGACGCATATCTCGAACGTTCCGATTGTGCGTCCGTCGGCAGCCTCGCCCTTCCTGCACATATAGGCAATCAACTTACCGTCTGGCGACCAGTCGGGCGCCCGTTCCTCCTCGCTGTTGTTTGTGAGCCGCCTGCGCTTACCCTTTCCGTTCGCCTCAATAACATAAATCTCGGCTGTGACGGGGTTCGTTTGATCGTCGCTGACAGCATGACTCGTAAAAGCGATCTTCTCACCGTCTGGCGACCAATCGGGATCGTCGTCTACGGCGTCGGGGTTGTTTGTGATGTTCCTTGCCGGTGACTTCTTGCTGAGAAACTCATCGACGTTCAAGATGAAGATGTCGCTGTCATTTGAGGCGGCACCGGGTAGCCCTGTTATTGGGTTGCCTTTGCCGGACGCGGAGGCGTGAAAAGCTATGCTTTTGCTGTCTCGGGACCACGTCGCCGAATTTCCGGGAACCAGAGAAACTTCCCCGCTTCCATCAACATTCATCACAAACAGGCTCGCCCAATTGATCGGATCAGACTCTTTACGCAACCGATCACTTTCAAAAACTATCCGCTTGCCGTCAGGAGACAGCGCAGGGAAGCCCTCTCCGGTCGTGTTGTGCGTAATTCGCCGTGCGTTTGTGCCGTCTCCATTCATCAGATAAATCTCGGCGCCAAGTAGCCATGCCGGGGGTTTGAGCGCCGGGTCGTAACGGCTGCTTATGAAAGCAATGGTCGGTATTGTCTGCGGTTTCTTTTCCTCCGGTTTTTGTGCCTCGGTGCGCGGCGCGAGTAGTCCTGTGATAAAGACTCCGATAATTGTTAAGCCGATGGTGATTCGATTCTTGATGTTCTCGCAGGTGCTCATAATTAGCCTCT
>JBKPAJ010000125.1:0-7699 GCA_046726375.1 Acidobacteriota bacterium | reverse complement strand
GATCGCAGTCAGAGTAGATCGCAACAGACCGAATCCCCATGTCGCGACAGGCGCGAATCACGCGGACGGCAATCTCTCCCCGGTTGGCGATCAGGATCTTTTTCACGCCGACAACAGCCCTAAATTGTACCACTTAGGGTTTATGCCTCTCGCGACGCTCGCGGCGTCTGTGGGACTGCGCAGCGCGCCGGGGTGGATCCCTCCGGTGGGACCCGCGCGCGCAAGCGCGGGTCGCGCCGCGCCGGCGACTGTGCGGTCCTAATCCCAAAGCTTCTCACTTGAATTCGGAACGCCAACGGCGCGAAACGCTCGCACCATGCCGGTTTCGGCCCGAGCGTGGGAATCGGCTCGATGCCACGATTGCGAACACCAGTGAATTGAGGGGCTAGAGCGGTATATTTCCGTGCTTCTTCGGCGGGTTCTTCTCGCGCTTGGTGTCCAGCGTTGCGAGCGCGGCAATCAACTTGGCGCGCGTCTCGCGCGGCCGAATCACTTCGTCGACAAATCCGCGTGACGCGGACACGTAGGGATTTGCGAACTTCTCGCGGAATTCGGCCACCTTCTGCGCGCGCAGGGCCGCAGGGTCGCTGGCTTTCTCGATCTCGCGCTTGTAGAGAATATTGACCGCGCCTTCCGGCCCCATCACTGCAATTTCCGCGCTCGGCCACGCGTAGTTGAAGTCGGTGCGAATGTGCTTGCTCGCCATGACGCAGTACGCTCCGCCGTACGCCTTGCGCGTGATCACGGTGACCTTCGGCACCGTCGCTTCCGCAAAGGCGTAGAGCAGCTTCGCGCCGTGACGAATGATGCCGCCGTATTCCTGAACCGTTCCGGGCAGGAAACCAGGCACGTCTTCGAACGTGATCAACGGAATGTTGAACGCATCGCAGAAGCGGACGAACCGCGCGCCTTTGATCGAGGCGTTGATATCGAGCGTGCCGGCGAGGTGCGCTGGTTGATTGGCGACAATGCCGACCGGCCGCCCGCCCAACCGCGCGAACCCGACCACGATGTTCCTGGCGAAGTGTTCGTGAACCTCGAGGAAATAGCCGTCGTCTGCGACGGTGTCGATCAAATCGAGCATATCGTACGGCTGATTCGGCGACGGCGGGATCAACGTATCGAGCGCGGGGTCGTGGCGGTCCACCGGATCGTCGGTCGCCATGCGTGGAGGGTCGTCGAGATTGTTCCCGGGCATGAAGGACAGCAGCTCGCGAATCAGCGCAATGCACGCCTCGTCGTTGTCGACGGCAAAGTGTGCGACTCCGCTCCGCTGGTTGTGCGTCATCGCGCCGCCAAGATCTTCCTTCGTGACGTCCTCGTGCGTCACCGTTTTGATGACGTCGGGACCGGTGACGAACATGTAGCTGGTCTCCTTCACCATGATGGTGAAGTCGGTGATCGCGGGCGAGTAGACCGCCCCGCCCGCGCACGGTCCCATGATCGCGGAGATCTGCGGTACGACGCCGGAGGAGAGCGTGTTGCGCAGAAAGATGTCGGCGTAGCCGCCGAGCGACAGGACGCCTTCCTGAATTCGGGCGCCGCCGGAGTCGTTCAAGCCGATCACCGGCCCACCGTTGCGCATTGCGAGATCCATCGTCTTGCAGATCTTCGCGGCGTTGGTTTCCGAGAGCGACCCGCCAAACACCGTGAAGTCCTGCGCGAAGGCGTACACCACGCGGCCGTTCACACGCCCAAGTCCGGTCACGACACCGTCGCCTGGCACAATCTGGTTTTCCATCCCAAAGTCGGTGCAGCGGTGGGTGACGAGTTTGTCGAGCTCTTCGAAGGTGCCGGGATCGAACAGCCGCTCGATCCGTTCGCGCGCCGTGAGCTTGCCTTGCTCGTGCTGCCGGCGAAGGCGCTCTTCGCCGCCGCCGAGCTCGGCAAGGCGCTCGAGGTGCTCAAGCTTGTCGGTTGGGTTCATGCCTCGACGCACAGGTTGCTCAACGTGCCGACGCCCTCGACTTTGACCATGACACGGTCGCCGCTCTCGAGCGGACCGACACCGGACGGCGTCCCGGTGGTGATGATATCGCCTGGCTCGAGCGTGCAGAAGCGCGTGACGAACGCCACCAGGTCGGGCACGGCAAAGATCAGTTGATTGGTGTTGGACGACTGGCGCTTCTCCGCGTTGACCCAGCCTTCGATGGCAAGCGCACTGGGATCGAGGCCGACCGCGATGCAGGGGCCGATCGGCGCGAACGTGTCGAAGCCTTTCGCGCGCGTGTACTGAACGTCTTTGGTCTGGAGCTCGCGCGCCGTCACATCGTTGAGGCATGTGATGCCCAGCACATAGTCCATCGCTTGCGCGACGCTGACGCGCGAGGCGCGCCGTCCGATGACCACCGCCATTTCTGCTTCGTGATCGATGCGGCCGGCCCACGATGGAATGCCGATCGGCTGCTCCGGACCGATCACGGACGAACCAGGCTTCATGAAGACCAGCGGCTCCGCCGGCAGATTCTTGTTCATCTCGGCCGCGTGATCCCTGTAGTTGAGGCCGATCGCCATGATCTTGCTTGGCTGAACAGGCGCGACAAATTGCAATCCCTTGTCCGCGATGACGCTCGCCGGCCGGTAATCACCAAAGATGTCGCCTTCGAGCCAGAACACATTGCCGTCTCGCTCGAGCGCGTACCGCCCGCCCATGCCGCTTCTCACGCGATAAATTCGATCCATATGATGGCTGCCGGCGCGGCTCAAGCCGCGCCATTACTGGCGCGCAGTCTCCTCTCTTCGGTTGGACGGTTCGCTCCGATTCCCCGCTCTGTCGACGGCGACCACCACATAGCCGTACGTCACCCCAGGCCGCACGCCGCGATCCTCAAACGCTGTCCCGGGGATCGGCGCTTCCATGGCGGGCGTCAGTGTGGCATCAGGCAGGCGGCTGCGCAACACGAGGTAGCCGACGACGTCTTCGCTCTCGCTCGGATCCCAAATCAGGTTGATCGCTTGAGCCGTGGCGACGGTCGCCAAAGACTTTGGCGGCGCAGGTGGAAACGTGTCCTTCAAGGTGAGGCATCGCGACGGCGACGCGGGGCCGCGCACGTGAAGACCGGCAATGATGTCCACGGATCGAACGACGAAGCACCGTTCGCGACCAAACCCCGAAATCGGCGCCGTGACCTCCAATGCCGCGACGGGTGCGCGCGTGAGCGCCGACGGCATCACCGGCGTTTGATTGGCCGCCGCTGCCCGGGAGACGTCGTAGACGTCATACGTCGTAGGCGGCGCCGTCGCCAGGAGTGATCGCGACGGCAGCACGTCGGGCGGCGCTGGCGCTTCGACACCACGCGCGTCGGGCGCCGGCTTCCAGCGGATCGTGATCGTCTTCTCGTCGTATGTCACATCGGGTGCTGGCGGCGCGCCGCTAGTGCGGCCGAGCGGTACCGGCAGAAAACTCTGCACGAGCCCATAGCGCCCGCGCGGGCTGACACCAACGGCGTAGTAGTAGCGGATCGGTTGCGCGGTCTCGATCGGCGCAACGAGCGGACCAGGAGCCGCGTCTACGCCGGATTGGCGAGCGCCGTCTTTGGGAAGCGTCACCGCAGCGCCGGCCTCCGCCGTCAACGTATCGCGCACGACGACTTCCGCTCCTTGGTCGATACCGGGACCAAGCGGTAGCGCAGGAGGTTCTGGGTCGCCGGGCTTTGGGGGAGGCAGCGGCGGTGGCGGCAAACGAACCTGCTCGGTGGCAACCAGCGTTGAGAGTTTGCGCAGTTGGTCGGGATCATCCTCGGTGGTCGGGGCGCGATTGAGCGTGATCGCGTACACTTCGACGCGGCTGATGTCCGCGGGCCGTTGATCATCGGCGTTCGCCGTCGGCACCAAGAAGCGCACGAACACCTCGTCGCCCACACGCATTGCGGCGGCCTCGCCAACCGCCCCGGGGATGCGCAGCAGCGGCGGCAACGGCGCGCCCTTCTTGCCACACCCGGCGAGCGCGAGCGTGAGGAGGAGAACAAAAGTGCCGGTGCCTTTCACAGGATGTAGCGGGACAGGTCTTCGTTCTTGACGATATCGGCGAGCATCCGGCGCACGTAACCCGCGTCAATCGTAATCGACTTCTCCGTGAGGTCCGGGCCTTCGAACGAGATCTCGTCGAGCAGCCGCTCCATCACCGTGTGCAGGCGGCGCGCGCCGATGTTTTCTGTCCGGTCGTTCACCGTCGCCGCATATTCCGCGATCAGTTCGATGGCCTCTTCGGTGAACGACAAGTCGACGCCCTCGGTGGCCATCAGCGCCATGTACTGCTTGATGAGCGCGTTGCGCGGTTCGGTCAGGATGCGAATGAACTCGGCCCGGCCGAGCGCTTCGAGCTCGACGCGAATGGGGAATCGGCCTTGCAGCTCCGGAATCAGATCGCTTGGCTTCGACACGTGAAAAGCGCCGGCCGCGATGAACAGAATATGGTCGGTGCGAACCATGCCGTGTTTGCTGTTCACCGTGGTGCCTTCGACGATGGGCAGAATGTCGCGCTGCACGCCTTCGCGGCTCACGTCGGGGCCTTGTCCGCCTTCGCGCCCCGCGATCTTGTCGATCTCGTCGACAAAGATGATGCCGGCCTGCTGCACGCGCTCGAGCGCGATGCGGGCGACTTGGTCCATGTCGACGAGCTTGTGCTGCTCTTCCAGTTCGAGCGCATCCATCGCTTCCGCGACCGGCACGCGCTTCTTCTTCGACCGGCCCTGAAACAACCCGGGCATCATGTCCTTGAGATTGAACTCGACTTCTTCGATCGAGGAGCCCGACACGATCTCGAGCGACGGGAATCCTTTTTGCGCGACTTCGATTTCAACGAAGCGCTCGTCGAACTTCCCTGCGCGGAGCTGCTCGCGGAGCCGCTCCCGCGTCTGCTGTGATTCCTCACGCACTCGCGCGGGATCCTCGTCCGGCGCGTACGGACGCGGCGGCAACAGAAGATCGAGCACACGCTCTTCGGCGTTTTGCCGCGCCTTGACCTTGACGTGTTCAACCTGCTCGTCACGCACCATGTTGACGCTGATTTCGACCAGATCGCGCACCATCGATTCCACGTCGCGGCCGACATAACCCACCTCGGTGAACTTCGAGGCTTCCACCTTGAGGAACGGCGACTGCGCCAGCTTGGCGAGACGCCGCGCGATCTCCGTCTTGCCGACGCCGGTCGGGCCGATCATCAGGATGTTCTTTGGCGCAACTTCGTCGGCGAGATCGGCTGGAAGCTTCTGGCGGCGCATGCGATTGCGCAGTGCAATGGCGACCGCGCGCTTCGCCTGCTTCTGTCCGATGACGTATTTATCGAGCTCGTTGACGATTTCGCGCGGGCTGAGCGCGTCGATCGCCGAAGTGGTGCGTTCTGGAAGTCTGATCACAATTGCTCTATCGAGATGGATGAATTGGTGTAGATGCAAATCTCGGCCGCGATCTTCATCGCCTCTTCGGCGATGCCGCGTGCGTCGAGTCGGCTGTGCCTCGCCAGGGCCTTCGCCGCCGCCTGCGCGAACGCGCCGCCGGACCCAACCCCGATGATGCCATCATCAGGCTCAATCAGATCGCCCGTTCCGGAAAGAAGAAAGGTCGATTTTTTGTCGAGCACCACCAGCATCGCTTCGAGCCGGCGCAGCACCCGATCAGTACGCCATTCCTTCGCGAGCTCCACCGCAGCGCGATCGAGATTGCCCCGATACTGCTCCAGCTTCGCCTCGAACCGCGCGAACAGCGCAAACGAATCGGCGGCGGATCCGGCAAACCCGGCCAGAATCTGATCGTTGAACAGCCGGCGGATCTTGCGCGCGCCCTGCTTGACCACGGTTTGTCCGAGCGTCACCTGGCCGTCGCCCGCCAAAACGGCCTGATTGTCGTGCCGCACGGCCAGAATCGTCGTGGCATGAACCATCCTGCGAGGCTAGCTGTTGGTCAGAAGCAGTGTCAAGAAAGAGAGACCGCGCTGGCCGCTGGCGAGGACAAGGCAGGAGCGCGGATGCTCGAAAACAGGCGTAATCTCGCGCGAAATCGAGACGCGCGCCCGTGGCAGAGGCGTTGCTTTAGCACCATCGTGGAGGACACTATGAGACCGGTTGTGGTCGCGGCCTCCGTGCTCACTGCGGCGCTGCTGCTCACCCCGCCGCGAGCCGCCGCGCAAGATCCACCAGAGCAAACTCCCCCACCCCCACCCAGGAGCGATGTTGCGGTTCCTCGCATGCCGGAGATGCGCGATCCCGAAGCGCGCCCGGCCGACGATGGACGCACCAGACGAGCGCCGGAGGCTTCGGTAGCCCGGCCCATTGCCGAACCCGGTTCGAGCGGAGGCGCGTCGCGACGCGAGGTCCCTTCGAGTGAAGATCGCTCGCCGCGGCAGCCCGTTGTGAAAGCCGACACCACCACCGTATCAGACGACGGCGGACAGCGTCGCGGAGCCGATCGTCGGCCGCCGAGCGGCGACGTCGGCGGACAGTCTCGCGATCGCGCGGTACCGCGGAGCGAAGCACCGCCGTCGCATACCACAGTCATCCGGAACTATCCGTATCGCTACTACCCGGGTTACTCGCGGTATTACTACCCCTGGGGCTACGGCGGCTTTGGCCTTGGCTATTTCTATTACGCGCCGTGGGCCTGGGGTCCTTACTACGGCTACGGCTATCCGGCTGGCTATTACTACCCGCAACACGGCGGCGCCTACGGCTACGACGTCGGCAGCGTGAAGCTGAAGGTGCGTCCGCGCGACGCCGAAGTCTGGGTTGACGGCTACTACGCGGGAACGGTGGACGACTTCGATGGCGTGTTCCAGGCGCTGCGTCTCGATAGCGGCAGTTACCGAATAGAGATTCGCAAGCAGGGATTCGACACGCTGACGTTCGATGTACGTGTGCAGCCGGAACGGACGATCACCTTCCGGGGCGAGATGAAGCCGCAGCCGTGAAGTGTCGACGGTCCACGGTCAACGGTCGACAGGAGGTCAGCAGTCGACGGTAAGCGCTCTTGCCGTCGACCGGCGACTGGCGACCGTCCACCGGGCAAGCTCTTACCGGCGACTGACGACTGTCGACCGACTAAAATTCCATGGCATGGTGCGAGCCATTGCCGCGATTTCTTTTTTCTATGACCTTTCGGTCGGCCTCACCCTCATCTTGCGGCCGCAGGTGCAAGCGATCTTCGGCGTCGCGGCGCCACACCCTCCGATTCACGTCGATCTCAACGCGCTCTTCCTGATGTGTGTCGGAGCGGGATACGTGCTGCCGTATCGCGATCCCGTGAGGCACCGCGCCTACATCTGGATCTTCGGTGTGGCGCTCAAAGCGGGAGGCGCTGCGGCCTTCATCCTGGATTATGTCTTTCGAGGCTCGCCTCCCTCGTTCCTGCTGTTCGCTGCCAGCGACGGCGCGCTCGCACTAGCGTCGCTGGCCGCGTTGACGCTGAAACCACCAGTAGAGCGGAATGCCTGACGCGATCAGAAGGAGGCCGATGCCCGTTACTCGCGGGTTGGTGAAAATCGCATTCAGCACGATCGCGAGACTCGCGAGCACGAAAATCGCCGGAGTGATGGGATAACCCACGGCTTTGAACGGTCGCGGTGCGTTGGGTTCGCGCGCGCGAAGCACGAACACCGCCGCCACGGCGATCCCCGCGAACAACGTGATGGCAAATCCGACGTAGTTGCCGAGCGAATCTTTACTGCCGGTCAAAATCAGCAAGCTCGACCAGATCGACTGCGCGA
>JBKPAJ010000124.1:0-101060 GCA_046726375.1 Acidobacteriota bacterium | reverse complement strand
TGTCGTTCAGATTGTGCCGGCGCGAGCGGGAGAACGTCAGTGATCCCGAATCTGGAGATCTCGAGAGGTGGAGATTTGGAGAATTCTGGTGATCTCAAAATTTGAAGATCTCCAGATTTGAAGAACTCCAGATTTTCTCCAAATCTCCACCTCTTCAAATCTCCAGATTCACTGCTTTACGTAGATCTGTCCGACCTTCCTGAACTCCTCTGACTTTTCCTTCATCCCCTCTTCCGCCATCTGCCGCACCTGCTGCGTCAATTCCATGCTGCAGAACTTCGGCCCGCACATCGAGCAGAAGTGCGCGACCTTCGCGCCCTCTGCGGGCAGCGTTTCGTCGTGGTACGCGCGCGCGGTGACCGGATCCATCGACAGGTTGAACTGATCGTTCCAGCGGAACTCGAATCGCGCTTTCGACAAGGCATCGTCCCACTCGCGGGCACGCGGGTGCCCTTTTGCGAGATCGGCGGCATGCGCGGCGATCTTGTAGGCAATCACACCCGCCTTGACGTCGTCGCGGTTCGGCAAACCGAGATGCTCCTTGGGCGTCACGTAGCAGAGCATGGCCGTGCCGTACCAGCCGATCATGGCGGCGCCAATCGCCGACGTAATGTGGTCGTAGCCGGGTGCGACATCGGTGGTGAGCGGCCCCAACGTATAGAATGGGGCCTCGTCGCACCATTCCAACTGCTTTTTCATGTTCTCCCGGATCAGGTGCATCGGGATGTGTCCCGGACCTTCGTTCATCACCTGCACGTCGTATTCCCACGCGATGCGCGTCAACTCGCCTTGCGTTTTCAGCTCGGCGAATTGTGCTTCGTCGTTGGCGTCGGCAATCGAGCCCGGGCGCAGCCCGTCGCCGAGCGAGAACGACACGTCGTAGGCGCGCATGATCTCGCACAATTCGCGGAAACGCGTGTAAAGGAAATTCTCCTGGTGATGCGCAAGGCACCACTTGGCGATGATCGATCCGCCGCGTGACACGATGCCGGTGACCCGACGCGCCGTGAGCGGGATGAATCGAAGCAGCACCCCCGCGTGGACCGTGAAGTAATCGACACCCTGCTCGCACTGCTCAACGATGGTGTCGCGATAGATCTCCCATGTGAGCGCCTCGGGCTTGCCGCCCACCTTCTCGAGCGCTTGATAGATCGGGACCGTACCGATTGGCACCGGCGAGTTGCGCACGATCCACTCGCGGGTCTCGTGAATCTGCTTGCCTGTGGATAAATCCATCGCCGTGTCTGCGCCCCACAGCGTCGCCCAGCGGAGCTTCTCGACTTCTTCGTCGATAGACGAGGACACGGCGGAGTTGCCGATGTTGGCGTTGATTTTCACCAGGAAGTTGCGCCCGATGATCATCGGCTCGAGCTCCAGGTGATTGATATTGGCGGGAATGATCGCGCGGCCGCGCGCAACCTCCGATCGGATGAACTCGGATGGCAGTCCTTCGCGCCGTGCGATGAACTCCATCTCCGGCGTGATCTCGCCGCGGCGCGCGTGGTGGAGTTGGGTCACGACCGGCTGGCCTCGGCGTGAGGCGACCCACGACTCGCGCAGCTTTGGAAGGCCGGCACGAGGATCGAGTCCCTGGGGGCCGCTCGTGTCGTACAGTCTGACCGGCGACTCGCCTCCCGAGAGGCTCACCTCGCGCATCGGCACGCGAATCGCCACAGGTCCATGCGGCGTCTGCACCGACGCGTCTTCGTAGACTTTCTTGGAATTGGGGAATGAGGTGCCGTAGTCCATATCCGCTCTCCCTCCGCCGGTCTCAACCGGATCAGGTTCCAAGGGTTTGTCTCAATCGGAGTTAAATCCGATACCCCTGGCGGTGACCTTTCATCTTATGACAATCCAGCGATGATGGGCCGCACTGTGTCCCATTACCGAACCGAAGAAGAAATCAGCCGCGGCATGGGTATGGTGTATCGCGCGACCGACACGCGGCTCAATCCCGAGATCGCGGTCAAAGTCCTGCCTGAGGAGGTGACCGCGGCGCTTGCCGGCGCTCTAGAGAACTCGGGCTACCCGGCATGCGACGGGGTTTTACGGGGCGAGTCGCGCTCGCCGATTCCCGGTGCGGATGGCTAAGCGTCGGCAAGCGCGGCGACGACTGACCGCGCGGCACGGATACTCGAAACACCTCCCCGGTTTCGTCGGGCGACCACGAGCTCCATTCGCTTCGCCGTCGTCATCTTTTACCTCGCACCGCTAACCAACTCGCCGCAGGATGAAGCACTTGAGGTAATAAGTTTCCGGGACGCCGAGCAGCACCGGATGATCGCGTCCCTGCATGCGTTTCTCGACCACCGTCACCGGCACGTGGCTGTCGACCGATGCCTCGTAAATTACCTCGGCAAACGTGGCTTCGTCGACGTTGTACGAACAACTGCACGTGATGAGATACCCATCGGGGTTGAGCAGGCGCAGCGCGCGCAGATTGATGTCCTTGTACCCGGCGAGCGCTTTCGGAACCGAGGCCTTGTTTTTCGCGAACGCCGGGGGATCGAGCACGATCGTGTCGTAGCGCGCACCCTCCTTCTCGAGCCGGCGCAGCTCGTCGAACACGTTCGCCTCTCGTGCCTCGAGGTTGGTCAAGCCGTTGCGATGCGCGTTCTCCGTGATATGCGCCACGGCGTCCGCGGAAATGTCCACGGCCTCCGCAGTCGTCGCACGCTGCGCGAGGCGCAGCGCGAAGCCGCCGTTGTAACTGAAGCAATCGAGCAGCCGACCATGCGCATAAAGCGCCGCGGCCGCGCGATTTTCTCGCTGATCGAGAAACAGTCCGGTTTTTTGGCCTTTCCACGGATCGACCTGGTACTCGACCGGACCTTCGGTCGCCGTGATACGCTCCGGCACCCCACCGTGCACGACTTCAACCTGCTGCCCGAGGCCCTCGAGGAGCCGCACGCGCGGGTCGTTGCGCGCGAGCACGCCGCGCGCGCCGGTCAGCTCGACGAGGATTTGGACGAACATCGGGAGGAGCCGGTCCGTCGACTGCGACAACGCCTGCACCACGAGGTAGTCCCCGTAACGATCGACGATGAACGAAGGGATCAGGTCCGCTTCGGCGTGGACCAGCCGATAGGCGGTCGCATCGATCTCGAGCGACGCGCGAAAACCAACGGCCGATGCGATGCGCGCCCGCCAGAACGCTTCGTCAACGGCGACGTCGCCGCTCGCGACCATCCGCAGCGTGATTTGCGACTTATCGCTGAAGAACGCGCGGCCGAGGATGCGTCGCCGCAGGTTGCGCACTTCCACAACGTCACCGCCGGAAGCGGCGGCGCTGACGACGTCGCTGCGATAAATCCACGGGTGTCCGCTGCGAATACGCTCTTCACCGCGTGCTGTGACCGTAGCAGTAGCAATCATTGCGATTGACGGCGCGGCTAAACCGCGCGCCCCACGATCGCCAGCGAGAATCACCAGGGATATCGCCCCGCGCGGATCACCTCGCCCGCAATACGGCGGCGAGCTGAAACGGTATCGATGCTTGGCCGTGAAGCGAGCCGCGCCACCGCGTCGGCGAAGCCCGGCGCCGACACCCCGCGCGCGCTCAATGCCGCGCTCACCTGCTTGCTCGAGTGCGCAATGCGATCAGCGGCATCGCTTGTATAAACGCGCGCAAGATCGGTCGCGTTCGGGCGTGTCTCCGCGCGTAGTCGCGCCAGCTTCGCGGTACGCGCCAGGGCGCTCTCGATCGCGTAGACCTCGATGATGACATCGGCGATATGCGCGAGCGTCTCCTGCTCGTCCTTGAGGCCCTCGCCATACCCTGCTGCCGCGGAGCCGAGCGCCGCCGTGCCCAGCCGTTTGGCTTGCCGCAGCAACGCGTGTTCAGCAGCGAGCGGTCCGTCGGAGGGAACATCATCCGACTCCTCGAGCAAGCGCTGGGCGCGCTCGGCGGTGAAGAGCACCGGCATTTGTTTGAGCAACCGCGTCGGGATGATCAGCCTGTTGATCTCGTTGGTGCCTTCGTAGATGCGGGTGATGCGCGCGTCGCGATAGGCCCGCTCCACAGGGAACTCACGCGAGTAGCCGTTGCCGCCAAACACCTGCAGCGCTTCGTCCACCGCGAACGCAAGCGCCTCGCTGGTCCAGACCTTGTTGATCGAGCACTCGACGGCAAAGCCTTCAATCGTCTTGAGCACACGCGCGCCGTCATCGGCTGGCACGGCTTCGAGCGCGCGATCGATGTCGCCAAGCGCGCGATAGACCATGGCGTCGCCGACATAACTGCGCACCGCCATTTCGGCGAGCTTCTGGCCAACAAGGCCAAAATCGCAGATGGGGCGGCCGAACTGCCGCCGGTTCCTGGCATATTCAACCGCGTTATTGAGCGCCCGCTTCGCGCCCGTGATGTTGCGCGTGCCGAGCTTCGCCCTGCCAAGATTCAGAATATTGAACGCAACTTTGTGACCCTGGCCAATCGCGCCGAGCACGTTTTCGACCGGCACCTTGACGTTGTCGAGCATCAAAGGCGTGGTCGACGAGCCGTCGAGGCCAAGCTTGACTTCGTCTTTTCCGCTCACCACACCCATCGAGCGTTCGACCAGAAACGCCGTGAACTTGTCGCCGTCGACTTTCGCGAACACCGTGAAGAGGTCCGCGAAACCGCCGTTGGTGATCCACATCTTCTGGCCATTCAACACGTAGTGACGGCCGTCTTCGCTCAACCGTGCCGTCGTTCGTGCCGCCAGGGCGTCGGAACCGGATTGCGGCTCCGTCAGCGCATAGGCGCCCACCATCTCCGCGCTTGCCAGCCTGGGGAGGTACCGTGCTTTCTGTTCCGCATTGCCGAAATAGACGATGGGCAGCGTGCCGATCGAAGTGTGCGCGCCGAGCGAGCCGGCGAACGAAGGATTGGCGGCGATCTGCTCGCCGACGTACGCCGCACTGATTTTGTCGAGCCCGAGGCCTCCGTACGCCTCGGGGATTTCAAGACGCGTGAGATCGAGCGCCGCGGCGCGCCGCAGCAGCTCGCGCGTGAGATTCCAGTCGTGCGCGTAGAGGTCCTGTTCGCGCGGCAGCACCTCGTTGCGCATGAACTCGGCGGCGGTTTGCCCGAACAGCCGCTGTTCTTCGCTCAGCTCTTCGCGGGTGAAAATCTCGTCCGCCTGAAGCGGCTGCGTGAGGAATCGCCCTCCGCCAACGGCATCCTCGATATGAGTGCTCATTCGGGTCGGTCTCCCGTCTCTCCGCGTCTGTGTGGTTGACAGTAGTACGAGCCGCTCAGTATAAGCCTTCGTGTCGTGCCAACTCTTACCGAATTGTTCAACCTGTCCGGGCGCGTCGCGATCGTGACCGGCGGCTCGCGTGGGCTGGGACTCGAAATGGCGGAGGGCCTGGCGGAAGCGGGCGCCGGATTGATGCTGTGCGCGCGCCGGGCAGACTGGCTCACTCCAGCAATCGACGGATTCCGGAAACGCGGCGTGCAGGTCGACGGCATGCTGTGCGATGTTGCCAAACCAGAGCACGTGCAAGCGGTTGTGAACCGGACACTGGAGACCTACGGGCGCGTTGATATCCTCATCAACAACGCCGGCGTCAGCTGGGGCGCTGAGCCTGAGGAGATGCCGCTCGATAAGTGGCAAAAGGTCATCGATATCAATTTGACCGGCGCTTTTCTTTTCGCGCAGGCGGCCGGACGCGAGATGTTGAAGCAGCAGTTCGGACGCATCATCAACGTATCGTCCATCGCCGGCATTCACGCGTCGGTGGGCGGGCCGCACTACGTGGGCTACGCCGCCAGCAAAGCCGGAATGATGGGCCTCACGCGCGAGCTCGCGGCGACCTGGGGACGCCACGGCATTCGCGTCAACGCCATCGCACCCGGTTTTTTCCATTCGCGGCTCGCCGATCCGGCGATCGAGATCGCCGAACCCGCGATCAAGGCAACCAGTCCGCTGCCACGCGTCGGCGCCGCCGGCGAGCTCAAAGGCGTAGTGGTCTTTCTCGCTGCCGATGCCTCGAACTACATCACTGGTCAGGTCATCGTGGTGGACGGCGGACGGACGATCGCGTGACACCTCGTCCCTGGCTGAAGAACTACGACTACTGGGTGCGGCCGGAGTTGAACTGGCCCAAGCGCCCGCTCTGCGAAATTCTCGACATCACCGCGATTGAGATTCCCGATCGTCCGGCGACCGCCTTTCTCGGCGCCGAGCTGACCTATGGAGAGATCAAGGCGCGATCGGATCGCCTGGCGGCGGCGCTCGCACGGCTTGGCCTCGGCAAAGGCGATCGCGTCGGCATCATGCTGCCCAATTGCCCGCAGTACCTCATCGCGGCCTTTGCCGTGCTGCGTCTGGGCGCCGTGATCGTCAACATCAATCCGACCTTCACGCCGCCCGAGTTGCTCACCGTGGTGACCGACTCAGGGTTACGGGTGCTGCTCACGCTCGATCGTCTCGCGCCCATGGCTAATGGCTTGCGGAGCCGCGTGGAGATCGATCACATCATCGTGACGTCGCTCGCCGAGTACAGCGCCGAGGGGACGCTCGCGGCTGCCGCGGACGGCACGATGCGGTTGGCGGATCTCTTGTCCAACGACACAGCGGTTGAACGACCGCTGATCTCGATCTCGTCCGAAGATCTCGCCGTCCTGCAGTACACCGGCGGCACCACTGGCACTCCAAAGGCGGCGATGCTGACGCACGGAAACATTTTCGCCAACGTCGTACAAAGCGAAGCGTGGTATCACCGCGCGCTCGTGCGCGGCGAGGCCCGTTATCTTCTTGTTATTCCGTACTTCCATATCTACGCGTTCACCGTGGGCATGATGTGCGGGACGTGGCTGGGCGCGCTGCAGGTGCTCATTCCCAAATACGACGTGGAGCAGGTCCTCAACGCGATCCGGCAATACCGCCCCACGTATTTCCCGGCCGTGCCGACCGTGTTCGTGTCGCTGCTGTCGCATCCACGCGTCAAGGAGTTCGGCCTCGATCTCGTCGGCCGCTTCAACTCCGGCGGCGCGCCCCTCCCTGTCGAATTGGCGGAACGGTGGGAGCGCCGCATCGGCCGGCCGCTGAATCAGGGGTACGGGTTGTCGGAGACCTCGCCCGTCACGCATGCGGCGCCGCATCTCGGCATGCGAAAGCCTGAAACGATCGGGTTACCAGTGCCGGGCACCGACGTCAAAGTCGTGGACGTCGAAACCGGAACGCGCGAGCTGCCGTTCGGCGACGTCGGCGAACTGTGCATCTCAGGTCCGCAAGTGATGAAGGGATACTGGAACCGACCAGACGAAACCGCGCAGGTGTTACGCCGCGATGCCGACGGGCGAATGTGGCTGCACACCGGCGACATTGCACGCATCGACGAAGACGGTTTCACCAGTATTGTCCAGCGCAAGAAGGACATGATCATCGTGGATGGATTCAACGTCTATCCTTCCGAGGTGGAAGGCGTTCTGTATCAGCACGCCGCCGTGCGAATGGCGGCCGTGATCGGCTTGCCTCACCCGTACCACGGCGAAGTCGTCAAGGCGTACGTCGTGCTCAAGGACGGCATGACGGTGAGCGCGGAGGAGCTTTCGGGGCATTGCGCGGCGAGCCTGGCGCCGCACAAGCGTCCGTGCCACATCGAATTTCGCGATGCGCTGCCGACGAGTACTGTCGGAAAGATTCTGTATCGTGTGCTTCGCGCGGAAGAACTGACGCGCGCGCGTGATGTTCGGTAGACCAAATGAGCACGACGAGAGAGTTGCCGCGCGGCGTCAAGTACTTCCGCAAAATGGCGGAAGGCAAAATACCGCGCACGCCGATGGGTGAGCTGCTCGGACTCGAATTACTGGAAGTCGAAGAAGGGCGGGTTGTGTTCGGCGTCACCGCCACGCCCGCGCATCACAATACGCTCGGCATCGCGCATGGCGGTCTGCTCGCGACGCTTCTCGATTCGGCGCTCGGCTGCGCCGTCAACACGCTCGCGCCGCCCGGGAAGGTGTTTACGACGCTGGAGTTGAAGTGCAACTACATCCGCCCAGTCACCGATCACGTCGGCCCGCTTCGCTGCGAAGCGCGTGCGCTCCACGTTGGTAACCGCGTGGGCACTGCCGAAGCGCGCGTTGTGGATAGCCGTGGCAAGTTGTACGCGCACGGCACCACGACTATGCTCGCGACCGCGCCGTGACCACGCACAACGACACGGAGCGGCGCTTTTAGCCCCTCAATTCACTTGTGTTCGCAATCGTGGGTTAGGTCCGCCCGAGTTCCAACTTCGCAATCGTCTCGACGTGCACTTCGTCGGGTCCGTCCGCGAGTCGAATCGTGCGCGCGTGGGCCCACGCCTGCGCCAGACCGAAGTCGTCCGACACGCCTCCGCCGCCATGGGCCTGAATCGCGCGATCGATGACACGCAACGCCATCCGCGGCACCACGACTTTGATCATGGCGATCTCTTTCCGCGCCGCCTTGTTGCCCACCGTGTCCATCATCTGCGCGGCCTTGAGCGTGAGCAGGCGCGCCTGATCGATCTCCATGCGCGATTCGGCAATCGCCGCGCGGATGGTGCCCTGTTCGGCGAGCGGCTTCCCGAACGCAACCCGAGATTTGACGCGCACGCACATGCGCTCGAGCGCGCGCTCCGCTGAACCGATGAGCCGCATGCAGTGATGAATGCGGCCGGGACCGAGGCGACCCTGCGCGATCTCGAACCCACGCCCTTCGCCGAGCAGCACGTTGGTGACCGGCACCCGCACGTCCTTGAAAAAAATCTCCGCATGTCCGTGTGGCGCGTCGTCGTAACCGAAGACCGGCAGCATGCGGCGAATGGTCACACCTGGCGTGTTCATCGGCACGAGCACCATCGACTGCTGCTGATGCCGCGGCGCCTCGGGATTGGTCTTGCCCATGAAGATCGCGACGGCGCAACGCGGATCGCCGGCGCCCGAAATCCACCACTTGTGCCCGTTGATCACATAGTCGTCGCCATCCCGCACGATGCTCGATTTGATGTTGGTGGCGTCGGAGGAAGCAACGTCGGGCTCGGTCATGGCAAAGCACGAGCGAATGTCGCCGGCAAGGAGCGGTTCCAGCCAGCGTTTGCGCTGCTCGGGCGTGCCGTTGCGCACCAGCACTTCCATGTTGCCGGTGTCCGGCGCCGAGCAATTGAACACCTCCGGAGCAAATCGTGCCGAGCGGCCCATGATTTCGCACAGGGGCGCGTAATCCGCGTTGGACAATCCAGCGCCATATTCGCTTTCCGGGAGAAAAAAGTTCCACAAACCCGCAGCCCGCGCCTTGGTTTTCAGCTCCTCGATGATCGCGACGGGTTGCCAGCGATCGCCGTCCGCAATTTGCCGGCGAAAGGTCTCCTCGTTCGGATAAATGTGCTCGTCCATGAACGCCGTGAGGCGTTGCTGTAAATTCATGCGGGCATAATAGTTCACGCTTATGGCCAATCCCATTCACTACCACGTCATCAATCGTGTTGCCGTCCTCACTATCGACAATCCGCCCGTTAATGCGCTCAGCCCCGAAGTGTGGGAGGCGATCGACCAGGCCGTCGCGCGTGTCGCAGGCGATTCCGCTGTCGACGCCGCGGTGTTGGTCGGCGCAGGGTCCACCTTCATCGCGGGCGCCGATATCAAAGTGTTCGATACGCTGAAAACGCGCGAGCACTCACTCGAGCGGTCGGGCAAAACGCACGCGCTGCTCCGCCGTATCGAGGATTGCCCCAAGCCGGTAGTTGCGGCCATCCACGGCAACGCGCTGGGCGGCGGCAACGAGGTGGCGATGGCCTGCCACTACCGCGTGGCGAGTGCCGACGCGAAGATCGGCCAGCCCGAAGTGCTGCTTGGCATCATTCCCGGCGCGGGCGGCACGCAGCGCCTGCCGCGGCTCGCCGGCGTTGGCCTTGCGCTGCAGATGTGCACTGACGGCAAGCCCATCTCGGCGAAGGATGCGCACGCGGCGCGCCTGGTGGACCGCGTCGTCACCGAGAATCTCCGCGGCGCGGCGGTGGCATTTGCCATTGAGCGCGCCGAGCGTCGCGGAACGCGCAAGACCCGCGATCTCGGAGAAAAGGTCATCGATACGGCCGGCGGCCTCGCTGAGTGCGCGCGGGTGCGCGCTTCGCTCGCCAAGACTGCAAAAGGCCAAAAGGCACCTTACGCCGCGCTGGACGCGATCGAGGCTGGACTTCAACGAGGCTTCGACGCCGGCTCTATGCGTGAGCGCGAGCTCTTTGCCGACTGCGTTGTCTCGACCGAATCCAAAGCGCTTCGCCATTTGTTTTTCGCCGAGCGCGAGGCGGCGAAGATACCTGACGTGCCAAGGGACACGCCTACGCGCGACATCAAACGCGCCGCCGTGGTCGGTGCAGGCACCATGGGCGGCGGCATTGCAATGACCTACGCCAACGCCGGCATTCCAGTGCTGCTGAAAGAAGTCGATCAGGCCGCGCTCGATCGCGGGTTGGCGACGATTCGGAAGAACTACGAATCGACGGTGTCGAAAGGCAAGATGACGCCCAAGGCCTACGAAAAAACGATGGCGCTCATCACGCCGGCGCTGACCTACGACGGCTTCACCGACGTCGACATCGTCGTGGAAGCCGTGTTCGAAAACATGGACCTGAAGAAAACGACGTTTGCTGAACTCGGTAAGGTCACGCGCCCGGACTGCATCCTCGCGTCCAACAGTTCGACGCTCGACATCGACGAATTTGCCAAAGCCAGTGGGCGGCCTGAGCTCGTTATCGGCCATCACTTCTTCAGTCCCGCCAACATCATGAAGCTGCTCGAGATCGTGCGTGCGCGCGAGACCAGCCGCGAAACGATCGCCATCTCGCTGAAACTGGCGAAGCGTCTCGGCAAAGTGGGCGTCGTTGTCGGCAACTGCTTCGGCTTCGTCGCCAACCGCATGCTCGCCTATTACATGCGCGAGGCGTATCTGCTGCTCGAAGAAGGCGCGAGCACGGCACAGATCGACAAGGCACTCACCGATTTCGGCATGCCGATGGGTCCGTTCGCGATGCAGGACGTGGCAGGCATCGATGTCGGCGCACGGATCCGGCTGTATTTGAAGTCGATCGGGAAGACACGCGCCGAGGGGCCGCAATCTGCCGTGCCCGATCGTCTGTTCGATATGGGACGTTACGGCCAGAAAACAGGCGCCGGCTGGTATCGCTACGAGGCCGGAAGCCGCACACCCATTCCCGATCCGCTGATCGATCAGCTCGCGTCCGAAGAGGCCGGCAAGCGCGGCATTACCCGCGGCGCCGTTTCGAACGACGAGATCATCGCGCGCATCACAACGGCGCTGGCCAACGAGGGCGCACGCGTGCTCGAGGAACGCTTCGTGATCCGCGCGGGTGACATCGACGTGATTTACGCCTACGGCTTCGGGTTCCCTCGTCATCGCGGCGGACCGATGTTCTATGCGGACACGGTGGGGCTGCCGACGATGCTCGCACGCGTCAACGAATACCGGAAGCGATTCGGAGACTACTGGAAGCCTGCGCCGCTCCTCGAGCAACTGGTCTCGGAAGGCCGCGGCTTCTACAGCGATGCGCAGGTTGCCGCAGGGTGAGCTGTGGAAATCGACGTCGCGCGCCTGAAGGATCGCGTAGGGGATGAGATCGGTGTGAGCGAGTGGATCCACGTCGGCCAGGATCGCATCGATCAATTCGCAGAGGCCACTGAGGATCGGCAGTGGATCCACGTCGATGCAGCGCGCGCGGCCGCCGAGTCGCCGTTCAAGTCCACGATCGCACACGGATTTCTGACGCTCTCGATGATCAGCGTTCTCTTGCGCAACGCGGTGACGGTCGGTGGATGCCGGATGGCGATCAACTACGGGCTCAATCGTGTGCGCTTCTTTCTGCCGGTGATATCTGGGTCGCGGGTTCGCGGCCGGTTCGTGCTGCGTAAACTGCACGAGGTCAGCGGCGGAGTACAAGTCACGTGGGCGGTGACGATCGAGCGGGACACGGACGAGAAACCGTGCTGCGTCGCGGAGTGGTTGGTGCGGTATTACGCGGACGATGCAGGCAGTACCGCGACCGATGGGAACTGAAATCCGCCGCGTCACTGATTCGATCGTCTGCGTCCGACGAGCCTCATATCTCACGTGCTCGTATGTCGTTTGCTCACGCGCGGGTCTGGTGCTCATCGACACACGCATGGACTCAAACGGTTCTGATGTCCTTGCAGGGCTCGATGCGCTAGGGGAACGTCCGAACGACATCCCCCGCGCGATCCTGCTGATGCACTGGCACAGCGATCACGCCGCCGGCGCGAATGCGGCACACGAGATGAGCGGTGGACCTGCCGTCGACTCCCGTCGAAATCGCGAGTTTCTCAGAGCCAAGGACCGTGTGAGATGCAGCGAAACGATTACCCACGCTCTGCCGCCGCTGCCGCTTGCCGTGCGAGATGCATCACCCGAACCCCGAAGTGCGCGAAGCGTGCATCGTCGGTCTGGCCGCGTTTGTAGCGGAAGTAAATCTGCTGGATGACGACCGCGACTTTGAACAGCGCAAAGGCTTCGTAAAAGGACAGGCGTGACAAATCGCGCTTGCTATTTGCCGCATAGCGCTCGATTACTTCGTCGCGCGTAAACCATCCTGGGCGATCGGTTACCGAGACGAGCGCATCTTTTTCCTGATAGCGATTGGTGTGCGACCAGTACGCGAGCAAAATGCCGAGATCGACGAGCGGATCTCCGAGCGCGCTCATCTCCCAATCGAACACGGCGACGAGACGTCCGACATCGGACGCGTCGAGCATCACGTTATCGAGCTTGAAGTCACCGTGAACCACCGCCGGCCGATCAGGCTGAGGCGGCAGGTGGTCCTGAAGCCAGTGCGACAGCGCGTCCATCTCCTGCAATTCGTCGGTCTGCGAACGCTGCCACCGCTCCGTCCATCCGCGCACCTGCCGTTCGACAAAGCCCAGTGGCTTGCCCAGGTGCGACAGACCGTTCGCGTCGAGATCGAGATTGTGCAGTGTCGCCAGCGTATCGATCAATGCGGCACTCGTGCGCCGGCGTTCCGCAGGGCGATCGGCGAGCTGCGGCGGCTCCTCCGTCCGGACGACCAGGCCTCGCCGCCGCTCCATCACGTAAAACGGCGCGCCCGCGATGTTCGTGTCCTCGCACATGACGAACGGCCGCGGCGCGAGCGGAAACACGGGATGGATCGCGGCAAGCCATCGCTGTTCGCGCGCCATGTCGTGCGCAGTCGGCGGCAATGGACCGAGCGGCGCGCGACGCAACACGAGCTCCGCGCCGCCGAAGCGAATCAGATAGGTGAGATTCGAGTGGCCGCCGTGAAATTGCTCGACTTCCATTGCGCGAGAGAGATCGACACCCGGGATCTGATCGGCCGGAAGATGCTCGTGCAGGTAGGCGGCCACACGTGGCCAATCGAGTTGCTCGGTGGGCCGGACCGGCCGCGCGTCCGCAGACATGGGTCGCCATCATATAATCGCGGAGCTCAGTTGAGTGGATAGCGCCAACGGCCCGAGCCGCGCGACAGCTGCCCCGTTTCAGCCAATCCACTCGTGTCCCCATCGATGCCACGATTCGCAAACTGAAGTGCATTGAGGGGGGAAGATGCGTTTTCGCCAATGAGAGAAGCCGTCGTCGTTGCCAGCAGCCGCACTGCACTCACCAAAGCTCACCGCGGATCGTTCAACATGACTCGGCCGGATGATCTCGCCGGCCACTGCATTGCCGACGTGCTGCGCAAGGCGCCGCAACTCGACCCGGCCGAAATCGAGGACGTCATCATGGGCTGCGGTCAGCCGCACGGGCCGCAAGGGCACAACATTGCGAGAGTGGCGGCGCTGCGCGCGGGACTGCCGGTGACCACGCCCGGATTGACGGTGAATCGCTTCTGCAACTCAGGTCTGCAAGCGATCGTCCAAGCCGCGCATATGGTGATGCAGGAAGGCGCCGACGCGGTGATTGGCGGGGGCGTCGAGTCGATCACCATGCTGCAGCGCGACAGCTCGCCAAATCCGTGGGTCGAGGAGCGTTACCCCGGTCTCTACATGGCGATGGGTGAAACCGCCGAAGTGGTCGCACAGCGCTACGGCGTGAGCCGCGAAGCCCAGGACGACGTCGCGCTCGCGAGTCAGAAGCGGATCGCGGAAGCGCAGGCCAGCGGCTTCTTCAAAGGCGAGATCGCACCGATGCGGGTGACGCGTGCGCTGCTGGACAAGAAAACTGGCGAGAAGATTGGCGAAGAGGGGTGCGTGGCGGACCGCGACGAGTGCAACCGCGCGGATACAACGCTCGAGGGTTTGCTGAAGCTGCCGCCTGTGTTCGACACCGCGAGCGGACGCGGGAGCGTGACCGCCGGCAACTCGTCGCAGCTGTCAGATGGCGCATCAGCGACGCTGGTGATGTCACACGATCGCGCGAAAGCGCTGGGGATTACGCCGTTGCTCATGTTCCGCGGCTACGCCGTTGCCGCGTGCCAACCGGAGGAGATGGGTATCGGTCCGGTCTACGCCGTGCCCAAGTTGCTGCGCAAACACGGCCTGCGTCTCGAAGACATCGATCTCTGGGAATTGAACGAGGCCTTCGCGTCGCAGGTGGTGTACTGCCGCGACAAGCTCGGTATTGCCATGGATCGCCTCAACGTCCACGGCGGCTCGATCGCGATCGGACACCCGTTCGGGATGACCGGCTCTCGATTGGTCGGCACGCTGGCCAACGCCATGCGCGCGCGCAAGGTTCGCTACGGTGTCGTCACGATGTGTGTTGGCGGCGGGCAGGGTGCCGCCGCGTTGTTTGAGGCCGCAGATTGACCCAGATACAAACGCAGATGAGACGCGGATGAAACGCCGATAAGGCGCAGATGGAACGCAGATATTGTCGGGATCATGGCCTTCACCGTGAACGAATTCAAGCAGACGGGCGTGATGAGAACGATCCAGTGATGCTGGGATCTAAAAAATTTCTCTGCTATCTGCGTGTCGTCTGCGTCCTATCTGCGTCCTATCTGCGTTTCAACGCGTCCTTTATCGGCGTGCATCTGCGGCTACACTGGTTCGCCCGCAGTGACAGGAATGCACTGACCCGAGATGTTGCGCGCCTGAGCGCTGCACAGAAACACCGCGAGCGCAGAGATGTCGTTCGCTGTTGACATCCGCCGCAGCGGCGAGCGATCGACGAACGTGGCGCGCATGCGCGCTTCGTCAATCCCGCGCACTTCCGCTTGTGCCTTCACGATGCGATCGATACGGTCGCCTTCCACAGCGCCGGGTGCGATCGCGTTCACGGTAATGTTGTGGCGACCCAACTCCAACGCGAGACCGTAGGTCATACCGATCTGGCCGGCCTTCGCGGAGCAATACCCCACGCGATACGCGAGCCCGCGTCGTCCCGCCATTGACGCGATGTTGACGATCGCTCCGCCACCGGCGGCAATGATGTGGGGCACGGCGAAGCGGATGCACAGATAGCTGCTCGTCAGGCAGGAGTTGAGTGTGTAGAACCACTCGTCTGACGAGTATTCCTGAACGGGCTTGGTCGGTCCTCCGTCACCCGCGTTGTTGACGAGCGTATCGATTGCGCCAAAAGCCGCGATCCCGGCTTCAACCGCAGAACGGGCGCCATCCTCGATCGAGACGTCGGCGACGACCGCAACAGCGTCGCCGCCACTCTTGGCAATCAGCTTCGCCGTTTCGTTGACGAGCGCTTGCGAACGCGCAGCGCAGATCACGCGCGCGCCTTCGCGCGCGAAGTGTTCGCTCATCACGCGGCCGATACCCTTGCTGGCGCCGGTAATGAGCGCGACCCGTCCGTCAAGTAATCCCATTTACGTGTAGTCTTGGCCCTCGTGGTCCTTCATCAGCGCCAGCGCGATGAGGCTGATAATGGTCGTGGCAAACCCGAACGCGGCAATTGCCTGCGCGGTGTGGTACTGGCTATAGAGATACGTGGCAATCGCGGGCGCGGGGCCGCCCGCGGTGATTGCGGCCAGGTGATAGCCGAGGCCGGAGCCGGTGTAGCGCCGCGACGCGGGGAACGCTTCGGAAATGAGCGCCGCCTGCGGGCCGTACTGAAGATCCTGGAGCCACGCGTCGATGAGCATGATGAAAAAGATGACGATGGCGCTGCCGGTGCTCATCAGCTCGAAATACACGAACCCCCACAATCCGGTACCGATCAGACCGATTGCCACGACGCGCTTGCGGCCGAACCGATCGGACATGTAGCCGGCAAACGGAATCATCACGATCGAAGTAATCGATCTGATCGACAACAAGTTGAGGAGCATCGTCCTGCTCAACCCGAGCACCGCCGTGCCATAGGTCAGGATGTAGGTCGTGAAGATGTAGTACGGTGCGAGCTGGCCGGTGCGCACCAGGGTGGTCAGCGCGACTTCGCGCCAGTTGTAGCGGACGACTTCGGAGATCGGCGCCCTGACGATCTCGCCTTTGGCCTTCAAGGCCGAGAACACCGGCGATTCGAGCACGCCGATCCGCACGTAGAGGCCCACAGCGACCAGCACGATACTGGCGAGGAATGGGACACGCCAGCCCCACTCGAGAAACTGCGCGTCAGTTGTGAGGCCGCCCATGCCTGAGAGCGCAAGGTTGGCAATCATCATTCCGAGCGGCGCGCCTGCCTGCGCCCAACTAGTGAAGAAGCCGCGGCGATTTTTCGGCGCCCACTCGCTCGCAATCAGAATCGAGCCGCTCCATTCACCGCCGACGGCGAGCCCTTGCACCGCGCGAAAGAAGGTGAGGAGCACGGCGCCGACGGAGCCGATCGATGCATAAGGCGGCACGAGGCCGACGGCCATCGTCGCCAGCCCCATCAGCATCATCGTGATGACCAGCAGCGTCTTGCGGCCGATGCGATCGCCGAAGTGACCGAAGAGCGCGGCGCCGAGCGGGCGCGCGACGAATCCGGCAAAGAACGTGGAAAAGGAGAGGATTTGGCCGACAAACGGATCGGAGCTCGGGAAAAACAGCTTTGGGAACACCAGCGCGGCCGCTGACCCGTAAAGAAAGAAGTCGTACCACTCGATCGTCGTGCCGATCGTCGAAGCGACCACGGCGCGCCGGAGGTGCTTTTGGCGCGTGCCGTCGTCGAACTCCGGCACACGCAGGTCAGGCGCGTACCGTTCTGTCGTCTGCATCGACCGCGACCTCCTTTCGCTCGCTCGTCGCGAGTCGAACACCCTTGGTTTCGGGCAGCAGCCACACGCTCAACCCGGCGAGGATCGCGAACGGCGCCGCCAGCGCGATGCCCGCGCCAAACGTCGATCGCGACGCCACGTAGGCAATGATCACCGGTGCGAGAAACTGAACGCCGCGCGACACGTTGTAGATGATCCCGAGCGCCGATGCGCGAACCGACGTCGGAAACACTTCATTCAGCAGCGGCCCGATGCAGCCCCAGTTGCCTTCGCCGAATCCTACGAACAGCATGAAGAGAAACGTCGTCGGCGCGTAGCCACCGCCGAGCGTCCAACCCAGCGTGATCATCAACAGGCCGATCGCCTTGATGAAAGAAAACACCGTGAAGCTGGGCCGCCGGCCAAAATAGTCACTGGCGAAACCAAACGCGACGTATCCAACCAGCGATCCGATCTGGTCCATGAACAGCAGCCACGTCGACTGCCCGAGGGTGAGCCCGCGCACCTGAATGAAGTAGGTGGGCAGCCAGATCGTTTTGAACCAATAGGCGGCCATGTTGAACGTGGTTAGGGTCATCGCCAGCGCGGTGGTTTTGCGCAACGCAGGGCCGAGCATGTCGGCGACGACGCGAAACGGCGACGCCACCGCGCGCGCCGCTTTCTTATGCAGCAACCAGACGTCCGATTCCGGCATCTGCGAGCGGATGAGAACGACCATCAGCGCCGGAAGCGCCGACACCATGAACGTCGCCCTCCACCCGATCCAGGGCGCAAGAAAATTCCCCGCCATGGTGGCAAAGAAGCGTGCGAAGGCAGAACCGCTCTGCAGATATGAACCGTAGCGGCCGCGCACCGCCGGCGGTACCGTTTCGCCGACGAGCGCATGCGCCACTGCCCACTCACCACCCACTCCGATGCCGGTGATGGCGCGCGGGATCAGCAACGACCAGAAGCCCGTCGCAAACCCCGAGAGCAGCGTTCCCAGGCAGTAGACGAGAATCGTGATGATCAGCAGCGGTTTGCGCCCATAGCGGTCGGCGAGTGCGCCACCAAGCAAGCCGCCGACCGCCGTAAAGGCAAGCGCCGTCCCGAGCAGTACCGAGACGTCGTACTGCGAGAGCGCAAGATCTTTCGTCAGCGATGTCGAAGCGACGAGGAAGCTGAGAAGCAGCAGATCGTAGAAGTCGAATATCCACCCGAGAAAGGAGAAGGCAAGAATCTTCCGATGGATAGGAAGGACGTGGGTGCTCTCGCTGAGAAGCGGCATTTGTGAGGGCGCGCCCGGGATACTACCATTTGAAGCGCCTTATGCCCTCACTCGACGGATTGCGTGTCATTGATTTGAGCCGGGTCCTCGCCGGCCCGTTCTGCGCGATGTTGCTCGGCGACATGGGAGCGGATGTCATCAAAATCGAAGAGCCCGCAGAGGGCGACGATGCCCGCATGTGGGGTCCGTTTGTTGGCGACTGGAGCGCGTATTTTCTCGGCGTCAATCGAAACAAACGAAGCGTCGCGCTCGATCTCAAGAGCGCCGAGGGGCAGGACGCGCTGCGCCAGTTGCTCGCCGACGCCGATGTCTTTGTCGAGAACTTCAAGCCGGGCAGCCTCGATAAGCTCGGGTTCAGCATCGAGGCTATTCGCAACCTGAATCCGCGGCTCGTGCACTGCTCGATTAGCGGCTACGGCCGCACCGGTCCACGCCGGCACCTCACAGGTTACGACCCCGTGGTGCAAGCGGAATCAGGATTCATGGACATCACTGGCACGCCAGATGGTCCACCGGTGCGCACCGGCATCGCGATGACCGATTACCTGGCGGCGCTTTACGCGTTCTCGGGGATTATGCTCGCGCTGCGCGAACGTGATCGCACGGGCAAGGGGCAGCACGTGGACATCGCCTTGTTCGATTCGATTCTGTCCACGCTGTCGATGCCGGTCGGGATTTTTCAGGCGACAGGAAGAAAGCCGATGCGGCTGGGAAACGATCACTCGGCGATTGCGCCGTACGAAGTGCTCAGAGCGTCCGACGGCATGGTGATGATCGCGGCCGCCAACACGCGGTTGTGGCAACAGCTTTGCGCCGCCGTCAACATGTCGCAGCTTGTCGACGATCCGCGGTTCAAGACCAACACCGATCGCGTCGCCAACCGCGCGGCGTTGAAGCAGGAGCTCGAGCGCGCGTTTTCGTCGTTTACTGTCGACGCATTGGTCGCGAGGCTGGAGGAGTTTGGCGTCGCGTGCGGTCGCGTGAGAACCGTGCCCGAAGCGCTCGAGGATCCGCAAATCGGGCCGCGACAGATGCTGATTCCGCTGGACGATCCGGAGCTGAACGGATTTCGCGTGATTGGCAATCCGATCAAGCTCTCGGACAGTCCACCGCAATTGTTCCGTCGTCCGCCAAAGCTCGGCGAACACACGGCGGAGGTTCTTAAGGAGCTGAAGTCGCGGACCTGAAGGTCCGCGCTACATGAGGATTCGTGGGGCCGCGGGCACGATCGCCGCAACGGCGCGGACGACGGCGGCACCAAGCCGTTGAGCCAGGTACCCTCATACATCATGTAGCGCGGACCTTTAGGTCCGCGACGACGGTCACCGCGACGGCGCGGACGACGGCGGCACCAACCCGTTGATGCGCAGATACGTCACCAGATTCCCGTAGTGCTCGTTATTGTGACTCGTATTGCTCATCAACCCAGCAGCACGCGCCTGCTTGCCGCCATTAAACGGGCCGTCGACGATCTCGGCCGCCTTCGCATCGTCCAGCGCGTTGTAGGCGACGTCGCAGTACGCCACCGAATCCTGTAGCGCCTTCACGATGTCGGCAGGCGTTTTCGCGGTCTTCTCGAAGTGATCTTCGGCAAACGGCGTCTTCTCACCTCGTGCTGCGGCGCAGAACTCGTAATTCGCCCCCGCGACATGGGCGAGAATCTGGCCGAACGTGCGTACGGTTTCCACGGGCCTGAAGGTGTACTTGGCTTCCGGCATCACCTTGGCCGAACCGAGCATGTTGCGCTTGGCGCCATTCCAGCCATCCTTGATGGCTTGGCTGATGGGATTCGCGGGTGGTTGTGGCGCTTGCGCGCCAGTCGTCATCGAGTACGCAAAAACGATCAACGCTGCCAGGTGCAGGACACGCATTTCCACGCCTCCCCGCCTCGCTCGCTGGCCAATCCATGAGAGCTTCGGCGCCGCCCGCCGAAGGCGGGCGTCAGCGAAATATAATTCAAAGGTCTCCACGTAAACCAATGGCCACTCTTCACTCGCTCATGCAACGCACGCTCGCGGACGTCGATCCTGAAATCGCCGAAGCGATCCGCAACGAAACCGCGCGTCAGTCTTCAGGGCTCGAGCTGATTGCGTCGGAGAACTTCGTCAGCTCGGCGATTCTCGAGGCCGCAGGCTCGGTGCTGACGAACAAGTACGCCGAGGGCTATCCGGGAAAGCGGTACTACGGCGGGTGCGAGTTCGTCGATGTCGCAGAATCGCTTGCGATCAGCCGCGCGAAAGCACTCTTCGGCGCCGATCACGCAAACGTGCAGCCGCACTCGGGCGCGCAGGCCAACATGGCTGTGTACCTCACGTTGTTGAAGCCCGGCGACACCGTCCTGGGCATGAACCTCGCGCACGGCGGCCATCTGACCCACGGTCACCCTCTGAACTTTTCCGGGAAGCTCTTCACCATCGTGCCGTACGGAGTCCGTCGCCATGACGAGCGTATCGATTACGACGAGCTCTCGCGGCTTGCCGACGAGCACAAGCCGAAGATGATCGTCGTCGGCGCGAGCGCCTATCCGCGCGTGATCGATTTTCCGCGCATCGCCGCAGTCGCGGCGCGTGTCGGCGCACCGATGATGGTGGACATGGCGCATATCGCGGGTCTTGTCGCCGCTGGCGTGCACCCAAGTCCGGTACCGCACGCCGAGTTCGTCACCACGACGACGCACAAAACGCTGCGGGGTCCGCGTGCGGGACTCGTACTGTGCCGTGAGCAGTACGCGAAGGACCTGGATCGAACCGTGTTCCCTGGCGTGCAGGGCGGCCCGCTCATGCACATCATCGCGGCCAAAGCCGTCTGCTTCAAAGAAGCGGCCGAACCCGAGTTTGCGGCGTATCAGCGCCAGATCGTCGCCAACGCCAAGCGGCTCGCCAACACTCTCGCGGGCGCTGGTTTCCGCATCGTCAGCGGCGGCACCGACAATCACTTGATGCTGATCGACGTGTTCTCGAAGGGACTGACCGGCAAGGTTGCCGAAGCAGCTCTGGGCAAGGCGGGCATCACCGTCAACAAAAACGCGATCCCGTTCGATCAGAACCCGCCGATGGTGGCGAGCGGCATCCGGCTGGGCACACCGGCGGTCACGACCCGCGGCATGGGCGAGCGCGAGATGGACCTCATCGCCGAGTACATCACCCGTGCGCTCGCGTCGCCCGACGACGATCGCGCGCTAACAAGTGTGAAGGTGGAAGTCGAGCAATTGTGCCGGAAGTTCCCCCTGTATCCCGAACGGCTCTCCTGAGAGACAAAGTCGACGCGGCGTTTGCGGACGATGGTCCGCTGGCGCGGGCCATCGATCAGTACGAGCCGCGCGATGGGCAACGCCAGATGTCGCGCGCGGTCGCCGACGTGCTCTCTGACGGCGGTGTGCTCCTCGCCGAGGCCGGAACAGGGACGGGCAAAACGATGGCGTATCTGGTGCCGGCAATCCTGAGCGGTGGGCGAATCCTCGTCTCCACCGGCACGAAGAATCTTCAGGAGCAGATCTACTTCAAGGATCTGCCCGCTCTCCAGCAGGCGCTGCCAGTGAAGTTCACGGCGACCTACATGAAGGGGCGCGCGAACTATCTCTGTCTGCACCGGTTCGATCAATTTCAGGCAAGCAGCGCGATTCCCGTGGACGACATCGCCGCCTGGGCGCGCACGACCGAGACCGGCGATCGCGCCGAGCTCCAGCATCTGGCGGAAGACAGTGGCGTCTGGAACGAGATTTCCGCCACGGCCGAAACCTGCCTTGGCGGCGAGTGTCCGCAGTTCCAGCAATGCTTCGTCACGCGCATGCGTCAGCGCGCCGCCGAATCCGACGTCGTGATCGTCAATCATCACCTGCTCTGCGCCGATGCTGCCGTCCGTCAAAGCTCGTACGGCGAAGTCATCCCCAACTGCGGCAACCTGGTGGTGGACGAAGCGCACCAGCTCGAAGACATCGCCACGCAGTACTTCGGGCTTGCGGTGAGCAACTATCGGCTCGATGAGCTCGTGCGCGACAGCGATCGACTGCTCAACACCGGCGCGATCGGCGATGACGAGGGCGATCTGCGCCGCGCGATCGGTCGCGTGTCGGATCACAGCCGCGCGTTCTTTGGCGGCGTGATGATGGCGCGACGCGCTCGCGGCAACCCCGGCGAGGATCGATTGCGCATCCGTCCTGACTGGTTCCGCGATGTGCTCGATGAGGGCGTGGCCCTGATGAACGCGCTCGATGGCCTGGAGGCCAGTATGGCGCTCGCGGGCGGCAAAGCAGATGCAACCGGCGCCGGACGCGAGGACAACGAAGATGCGTTGACGGTGGCACGGCGCGCGGGCGAGATTCGCGACAACCTTCGCTTCCTGCTCGCAGCGTCGGACCCCGCGTACGTGTATTTCGTCGAACTGCGCGGACGCGGCGTGTTCCTGCGCGCGGCGCCGATCGACGTGTCGAGAATCATCCAGGAGCAGTTGTTCGAACGGATGCGGGCCACTGTGCTTACGTCCGCGACGCTTGCTGTGGAGGGCTCTTTCGAGTACGCGCGGCGGCGGCTCGGCATCAAGAAGGCGTCTCACGTGCGGGTCGCGTCCGAGTTCGACTTCCGATCGCAGAGCCTGCTGTATCTGCCGCGGCGCATGCCGCCGCCACGTTCGCCGGATTTTGCCGGCGCCGTGGCGCGCGAAGTGACCGAAATTCTGAAGCGCACGCAGGGCCGCGCCTTCGTGCTGTTCACGAGTTACGCGACGATGCACGCGGTTTACGAGTCGGTGATAGGGAAGCTACCGTACCCGTTGATGGTGCAAGGCACGGCGCCGCGAAACACGCTACTCACCGACTTCCGCTCGACGCCGCACGCCGTGCTCTTTGCCACCGCGTCGTTCTGGCAGGGCGTCGACGTCGTCGGCGAGCAGCTCAGCTGCGTGATCATCGACAAGCTGCCGTTTGCCTCCCCAGGCGATCCGATCACTGCGGCGCGGATCGAGAACATCACCGCACTCGGCGGCGAGGCCTTCAACGATTATCAGGTGCCGCTCGCGATCCTCGCGTTGCTGCAGGGGCTTGGACGGTTGATTCGGCACCGCTCGGACCGCGGTGTTTTGGCAGTGCTCGATCCTCGGCTGCGAACCATGGGCTACGGCCGGCGGTTTCTGCAGTCGCTGCCGCCCGCGCCAATCGCTCAAGAATTAGCCGCGATTGATCGGTTTTTCGGCGGATGACGTAGACTGAAAAGACATTGTCGCGGCTCGGCTTTGACGCCGCGCGTTGAGGAGTTTCTCCATGTTCAACACCCTACGCACCTCGGTCCTGGCGGCCCTGTTTGCGGTCCTCTTCGGCGCTGCCGCATTCGCCCAGACCGGCATGATCAAGGGCAAGGTCCTCGATGCCGAGGGCAAACCCGTCGTCGGCGCCAAGATCACCATCGAGTTCACTGGCGGCATCAATCGCAAGATGGAGACCAAAACCGACAAAAAGGGCGAGTTCATCCAGATCGGCCTTCAATCTGGCGCGTACAAGGTCACCGCCACCGACGACAAACTTGGATCGCAGAGCTTGCCTGCCAACGTGCGCGTCGGCCAGACGCAGGAGGTCAACTTCGTTCTCGCACCAGGCGCCGGCGGTCCCGGTGAGAATCCGAAGGCGGCCGAGCTGAAAAAGCTGTTCGAGGAAGGCGTCACGGCAAGCCGCGCGAACAACTACGACGTGGCGATCGAGAAGTTCAACGCCGCCGCCGCCGTCGTTCCCAACTGCCACGACTGCTACTACAACATCGGCTACGCCTACTTGCAGAAGAAAGACGAGAAGCAGGCAGAGGCGTCGTGGCTGAAAGCGCTCGAAATCAAGCCTGACTACGCAGAGGCATTGAACGGGCTGGCGACGCTTTACAACAACCAAAAGCGTTTCGATGAAGCCACGGCCATGAGCAGCAAGGCTGCCTCCGCGGGCGGCGCCACGGGCGGCGGGGCCGATTCCGTTTACAACCAGGGGATCATCCTGTGGAATCAGGGGAAAATTCCTGAGGCCAAGACAAAGTTTGAAGAAGCAGTGAAAGCAAATCCGAACCACCCGGAAGCCAACTTCCAGCTCGGGATGGCGCTGCTCAACGAAGGCAAGGTTCCGGAAGCGGTCGCCTCGTTCGAAAAATACCTCTCGCTCGCGCCTGATGGCCAGTTCGCCCCGCAGGCGAAAGCGATGCTGGCGCAGTTGAAGAAGTAGCCTGTAGTAGCTGAAGAAGTAACCTGTGGTAGCGAGTCGCAAGTAACAACTAACCAGTGTGAACGAGCGATCACCCTCGATACACGTTACTCGCTACTCGCTGCTACAGCTGTGACTTACTCCCATATTCCCAAGTGCCTGGGCGAGATCCGCGAGCGCATCGCCGACTCGGCATCCCGGGTTGGCCGTCAAACCTCCGACGTTCGCCTCATTGCGGTTTCCAAAACCTTCCCGCTCGATGCCGTTCGAGCGGCGTACGACGCCGGACAGCGCGATTTCGGTGAGAATCGCGTCCAGGAAGCTCTGCAGAAGATCACCGGTTCTGCCGAAATGAAGATCCGGTGGCACCTCATCGGCCACCTGCAATCGAATAAAGCTAGCAAGGCTGCCGAGAATTTCACGGCAGTGCACTCGGTCGACAGCGTCGGGTTATTGAGGAAGCTGGATCAGGCCGCGGTCGCCGCTCGACGCGCGCCGGAGTTGCTCGTGCAGGTGGATTTGGCGCTCGAGGCGACGAAATACGGTGCGCCGATCGCAGACGTGCCCGAAATCGTCGCCGAAGGCGGCAGGTGCAGAGCAGCGCGCGTGGTGGGGCTGATGCTGCTGCCGCCGCTGGTCGAGAATCCGGAAGACGCGCGTCCCTGGTTCCGGCAGCTGCGGGAGTTGCGAGACACCCTCATCGAGTCGGGTGGCACGCCCGCGCTCCTTCGCGAACTGTCGATGGGGATGAGCCACGACTTTGCGGTGGCGATCGAGGAAGGCGCGACGATGGTTCGGGTGGGAACGGCCATTTTTGGAGAACGGAAACCGGTATGACGGTGAGTCCACAGTTGGCACGCGCCGCATGCGGGCGCTCATTCCCGACGAAGGACCAAATTTCCGCTAGTTCGTCGCCAGCGCGGCGTTCGCCGCGGCGGCATCGTCTGCAAGCTGTTGCTCAAGGGTATCCGCCTCCGCGGATGCCGTCGACGCGAACGCTTCATCCTGCAGCGCGCCCAGATTGGTGCGGACGTTGGCGGCAGCTCCCTTGGCCGACGCGTCAAGCAACGCGATGCCAACCCCTACGTCGCTCGCCGCCGATCGATTGCCATGTTGGGCGACAACGCGCGCCAGACGCATGGCCTCTCCGACCGCACGCAGGGTGTCGAGCGGCGTTGAGGTGGCGGTTTTGAGCGCGCGCTGAATCGCGTTCTTGCGCGCCATCTTCTCTTCCTCCGTACCCTTCGGCAGCCGATAGGCGGCCATCACTTGATTGAACGCGTCCGTGTCGCTGTCGGCGAGACTGGTGAGGCGGTCGCGCACGCTCGCCAGCGACGCACGCGCCTCGCTCATGGCGACGCGCTCTCGGTCGGTGCCGAGTCGTGACTTTGGCAGACCCGCCACCATCATCAGCAAAGAGACGCCCATGGCTCCGGCCATCGCTGCGGCAGTCCCACCGCCCGGTGTGGGGTCCGAATTCGAGAGCGCATCGAGGAAGCGGCCCACCGGCTCTTCAACGAATCGAGGCATTCGCGATCTGACCTTTCTTGACAACGTGTCGAATCACAGGCGCGTCGACGCGCACGACGTCCGAAAGCGTTCCGTCAATCACGACGGCATCCATTTGCTTGCCGACTTCGAGGCTTCCGACGCGGTCGGCGCGATCGAGCGACGCCGCGGCGTTGAGCGTGGCCGCGACCAGCGCCTCCTCCAGCGTCATGCCCATGCCGAAACATGCCAGCGTCATCACGAACGGCATCGATGGCGTGAAGCCGCCGCCCGGATTCATGTCCGTGGCGAGGGCGACCGCCACATCGTGCTCGATCAGCATGCGTGCCGGGGCGAAGCGTCCCAGCTTGAGGTAAAACGCGGCGGCCGGCAGCAGCGTGGCGACGACATTCGCCTGCGCCATCGCCCTGGCACTCGGTTCATCGACGAAAATCAAGTGATCGGCGGAGCGCGCGCCCGCCTCAGCGGCGACGGCAGCGCCTCCGCTCGAGGCGAGTTCGTCGGCGTGCACGCGCAGCTTGAGACCGTGATGCGCGGCGGCAGCGAAGATCGCCCGCGTTTCTTCGGGAGTGAACACGCCGTTCTCGCAAAACACGTCGCACCACTCGGCCAGCTGCTCGCGCGCAACGGCAGGCAGCATCTCCTCGACCACCAGCCGAACGTACTCGCGGCGGCGTTCGCGATATTCCACTGGGATTTCGTGAGCGCCCATGAACGTGGCCACGAGCTCGATTGGCTGGCGCGCGGCGAGTGTACGAATCGCGCGTAGCATCCGCAGCTCTGACGCGCTGTCCAGGCCGTAGCCACTTTTCACTTCCGCGGTCGTCGTGCCGCAAGCGAGCATCGCGTGCAGTCTCGGCAGCGCCGTCGCGACGAGCTCCTCTTCGCTTGCGTTGCGGGTGGCCGCCACCGTCTTGACGATTCCGCCTCCGCGCGCGGCGACGTCCGCATACGTGGCGCCGGCGAGCCGCTGCTGCAACTCGTCGCGCCGATCGCCGGCAAAGAGCAAGTGGGTATGCGGATCCACGAAGCCGGGAACGACAACCGCACCACGCGCGTCGATGATCACGGCATCGGAAACTGCCGTGACCTTCGCGCGACACTCATCTGCGGCTCCGGCGAAGACGATGCGACCGCCGTTGGAGGCGAGCGACGCGTTGTGCATCGGCGAGGCCTCGCGCTGGCCGGCGCCGCGCCGCGGCGCGGGCCCCGCGCAGGTGTAGATCACATCCGCGTCTTCGATGATGAGATCGGCGGTCATGACCAATTCGCGCGCGTGCGGCGCTACCGGCGATCGAGCACCTGGTTCACCGCATCCGCGGCAACACCGGTGATTCTCACACGCTTCTGACGGCTTTTGTCTCCCGATACGATGGCGACATTGCGCTTCGGGACCGCGAACAGATCAGAAAGGAACGCGACCAGCTCGGTGTTTGCGGCACCCTCGACCGGCGGCGCCGCGAGACGAATCAGAATGGCGCCGCGCCGCGCGCCGGCAATCATGGTCCTGCCCGCCCGCGGGATGACTTTGATGTCGAGGACGACCTCGGCCAAGCAGTCGAACCCTAATGAATCTGGTGCAGCAACCGATCCCAGCGGGTCGCCGTGAAGATGCTTCCCAGCGACGACAAAAGCCCGCCGAGCCCAGAAGGCTGCTCGCCACTGGGCGAATCGAACGACCAGTAGATCATCAGCGCGCGACCTTTCACGTAATGCGCCGGCAGAAAGCCCCAGTACCGGCTGTCCTGCGAATTGTCGCGATTATCGCCCATCATGAAATAGTGATCGGCCGGGACGGTGACGGGACCATAGCGTTCGCGCACGTCGAACGTGGTGGATTCGTCTCCCTCGCCCTGCGGGAACAGATAGTGCGCGTAGGGCTCGTCGAGTTTGGAGCCGTTGATGAAGACCTGCCGCTGCCGAAGCTCGATGGTGTCGCCGGGAAGGCCGATGACGCGCTTGATGAAATCGCGTTCAGGCTCTTCGGGGAACTTGAAGACGACGACGTCGCCACGGTGCAGATCGCGCATCGGCAGCAGAATGCGTTCGAGCGTCGAGGCTCGCGGCGCGAACACGAACTTGTTGACCAGGAGATGATCACCGACGAGCAGGTTCGGCTCCATCGACCCAGTCGGAATCTTGAACGCCTGCACAACGAACGTGCGGATGAACAAGGCGAGGATCACCGCCACGACGATCGATTCGAAGTACTCGCGCACGGTGGATTTGTGGAACGTGGCTTCAGCCATCAGTCTTCACCGACTTTCAGGACGGCAAGAAACGCTTCCTGCGGGATCTCGACCTGCCCCACGCGCTTCATCCGCTTCTTGCCTTCCTTCTGTTTCTCCAGCAGCTTGCGCTTGCGCGTGATATCGCCGCCATAACACTTGGCGAGCACGTTTTTCCGCAGCGGCTTGACGCTTTCGCGCGCGATGATGCGCGCGCCGATCGCCGCCTGAATCGCCACTTCGAACATCTGGCGCGGAATCAACTCGCGCATCTTCGAGGCGAGCTGGCGGCCGCGATCGTATGCACGATCGCGATGCACGATGACCGACAACGCGTCCACGGGCTCGCCGTTGACCAGGATGTCGAGCTTGACCAGCGGCGACTCCCAGTATCCCGTTACATGGTAGTCGAGCGACGCGTATCCGCGGGAGATCGTCTTCAGCCGATCGTAGAAGTCGAGCACGACCTCGTTGAACGGCAGATCGTAGGTGATCAGCACGCGATCCGACGCCTTGTACTCGAGCGCTTTTTGCACGCCTCGCTTGTCCTGGCAGAGTTGCAGAATGCCGCCGACGAATTCCGACGGTGTGAGAACCATGGCGGTAATCACCGGCTCTTCAATCTTCGCGATTTTTCCCGGTTCCGGGAGCTTTGCCGGGCTGTCGACCTCCATCACCTCGCCGTCGGTAGTCGTGACCCGATAAAGCACGCCCGGAGCCGTGGTGACGAGATCCATGTCGAACTCGCGCTCCAGCCGCTCCTGCACGATTTCCATGTGCAGCAGTCCGAGGAACCCGCAACGGAACCCGAACCCGAGGGCCGCCGACGTTTCCGGCTCGAAAAAGAACGCCGAGTCGTTGAGGCGCAGCTTCTCCAGCGCTTCGCGCAGCTCGGAATAGCGATGCCCTTCGACCGGATACAGGCCGGCGAAGACCATTGGCTTGAGCGGTTTGAATCCCGGATACGGTTCCGGCGTCGGATGATTCGCGTCAGTGACGGTATCGCCGATCTGCGCGTCGCCAATCACCTTGATGCCACAGGCGACGAAGCCCACCTCTCCGGGCCCGAGTTCCTGGACGACGACAGGCTTGGGAGTGAAAACACCGAGCTCGTCGACCTCATGGTCCTGCGCGGTCGCCATCAGCCGGACCTTCATCCCGGGCCGCAGCGTGCCGTCGATCACGCGCACGACGATGACGACGCCGCGGTACGAGTCGTACCAGGAATCGAAAATCAGCGCCTTGAGCGGCGCCTCGGGATCGCCTTTCGGCGGGTGTAAACGCGTGACGACCGCTTCGAGGATCTCCTTGACGCCGCGTCCTTCCTTGGCGCTCGCGAGCATTGCGCCTTCGCCGTCGAGCCCGATGATCTCTTCGAGTTGGCGTATGGCTTCCTCGGGTTGCGCGCTGGGAAGATCGATCTTGTTGATGACGGGAATGATCTCGAGGTTGTGCTCCACCGCGAGATAGGCGTTGGCCAGCGTTTGCGCTTCCACCCCTTGCGACGCATCGACCAGCAGCAGCGCGCCCTCGCATGCGGCAAGTGAGCGCGTGACCTCGTAGCTGAAGTCCACGTGGCCGGGCGTGTCGATGAGATTGAGCACGTACTGCTCGCCGTCATCCGCCTTGTAATTCAATCGAACCGGATGCGCCTTGATCGTGATGCCGCGCTCGCGCTCCAGATCCATGCTGTCGAGCACCTGCGCCGACATTTCGCGCAGTTCGAGCGCGCCCGTGGTCTCGAGAAAGCGATCGGCCAGCGTCGATTTACCGTGATCGATGTGGGCGATGACCGAGAAATTTCGAATAAAGCGCTGATCCAAGGGTTGTTCGTTTCATTATGCCGCATGAAGAGCGGACGGGCCCTTCGACTCGCACTTGCTCGGCACGGGCGCTTGACTCGCGTCGGCGCGCTCGGGGCAGGCGGGCCGGTCGCCTACCTGTTTTCCAGAGCAATCCAGCTCTGAGGGTACGGTGGTCCGGTGTATTCCGCGCGAGGGCGAATCAGCCGGTTGTTTGCATACTGCTCGAGGATGTGCGCCGTCCATCCCGAGATGCGGCTGACGGCGAAGATCGGCGTGTACAAGTCGATGGGGATGCCCATCATGTAATACGTGGACGCGGAGTAGAAGTCGACGTTCGCGTAGAGCTTCTTCTCACTGCGGACGATGGCCTCGATTCGCTCCGATATCTCGAACCACTTCGTGTTGCCGGCCTTCTGCCCGAGCTCCTTCGACATGCGCCGCAGGTGCGTCGCGCGCGGATCTTCGGTGCGATAGACACGGTGGCCAAAACCGGGGATCTTTTCCTTGCGCGCAAACTTGCCGCGCACGTAGCTGTCGATGCGATCGGGCGACGCGTCCGGCCCGAGCTCGAGCAGCATCTTCATCACTTCCGCATTGGCGCCGCCGTGCAGCGGGCCTTTGAGGGTGCCGATGCCCGCAACGACGGCGGAATGCACGTCGGTGAGCGTGGCGGCGGCGACACGCGCCGCGAACGTCGAGGCGTTGAGCTCGTGGTCGGCGTGCAGCGTGAGCGCGACGTCCATGGCGTGCGTCTCGGTCGGGCTCGGCCGCTGCTCCTTCAGCATGTAAAGAAAGTTCGCGGCGTGACCCATGGCCGCGTCAGGCTGCACCATACCGCCGCCCTGCTGCAGGCGTCCCCAGGTCGCCACCAGACTCGCAATCTGCGCCGTCAAGCGGACCGACTTTCTGTACGAGGCTTGTTGTGAGTTGTCACTTGCGTCGGGATCGTAATGGCCCAGCACCGAGGTCAGCGTGCGCAGCGCGTCCATACCGTCGGCCGGCGGCAGCATCTTCATGAATCGGACAACCGGCTCCGGCAGGGCCCGCGCCGCCGCGAGCTGTGACTGGAGATCACCGAGCTCGGCACGATTGGGCAGGCGGCCGTGCCAGAGCAGGTAGCAGGTCTCTTCGAAGGTGGCGAACCGCGCGAGATCGTGGATGTCGTAGCCGCGATACGCGAGCACACCGCGATCGCCGTCGAGAAAACAGATGGCGGAGGTGGTGGCAACGACGTCTTCGAGGCCGCCCTTGGGTTTGGCTTCGGCGGTCATCGATCAATTTTACGTTGTCGCGAACCTAAAGTTTCGCGCTACAAATTAAGAAAGAAAAAGCGGCCGAAGGCCGGCCGCTCTCCTGAAACCTGAAATCTAAAAATCTAAAATCTGATACCTGAGACCTGACTACGCTTCCTTGTGAGCGACAGGCACGACGGCTTCTGGCGCGTACTGCTGGAAGATCGACAGCAGCCCGGTGTAGAGGAACCCGATTTGGAACAGCATGACGAACGGGACACTCGCGTAGAGGCCGTTCGCCAGGGCATAAAAGAGCGTGGCGGTGAAGTATAGCCCGAGCGCGACTTCGATGATCGGCTGGAGCGCGACGGATTGGCGATACTTCTTGTTGATCCACTCGTCGCTGCGCCCTTCGATGTGGTACTTCGGTGTGCGCGCAAACTCGCTTGGCTTGCGGAAGAGCGCCTCGAACACGGCCTTGCTGTTGTTCACCGCGAGCCCGATGCCAATCGCCATCAGGAACGGCAGATAGCGCAGCCGATCGGTCCACGTTTGCGGATAGAGCTCGCGTTGGCAGACCATGTAGAAGTTGGCCACCGACGCCGTTGCCGCAAAAAAGAGTGGCACGTCGATGAGTAACATTTCGTACCAACCCATGTTGTAGCGGATCACCATTGACGGCGCCATCAACATCGACAGCACACACATCAGCGGGTAATTGAAGTTGGCCGAGAGATGGAAAAACGCTTCGGCCTTGACCCGCGTCGGGATGTCCGATTGCAGAATCCGCGGCATCAGCTTGAGGAACGTTTGGATCGACCCTTTCGCCCAGCGATGCTGCTGCGACTTGAAGGCGTTCATCTCCACCGGCACTTCCGCGGGTGCGACGTGGTCGCCCCGGAAGATGAACCGCCACCCGCGCAGCTGCGCGCGATAGCTGAGGTCCAAATCCTCGGTCAGCGTGTCATGGTGCCAACCGCCCGCATCGACGATGGCGGCGCGCCGCCAGATGCCGGCGGTGCCGTTGAAGTTGAAGAAGCAGCCGCTGCGATTGCGTCCGCCGTGCTCGAGCACGAAGTGCGCATCGAGCAGAATCGCCTGAATTTTCGTGAGCAGCGAGTAGTCCTGGTTGATGTGCCCCCAGCGTGTCTGCACCATCGCCACCTTGGGATCGGTGAAGTGGTGAATCGTCTGCTTCAGAAAATCAGGCTGCGGGCTGAAATCAGCGTCGAAAATCGCGATGAACTCGCCCTTGGCGACGCGCATTCCCTCGTCGAGCGCGCCCGCTTTGTAGCCGCTGCGGTCCGTGCGATGCAGATACTTGATGTCGATGCCTTGCAGCGCACAGCGGCGCACGGCGAGCTCCGCGATCTCGCTGGTTTCGTCGGCTGAATCGTCCAGCACCTGGATCTCGAGCAGCTCGCGCGGGTAGTCGATGCGGCAAACCGATTCGATCAGCCGATCGACAACGTACATTTCGTTATAGAGCGGCAGCTGAATGGTGACCGTCGGCAACGTGTCGAAGCGGCCGGCCGGAAGGGGCCGCTTTTCCTTGTGTTTCATGTAGAGATACACAAGGTAGTAGCGGTGCCACCCGTAAACAGCGAGGATGACGAGAACAAAAAAATAGACGGCGAGGACTAGCGTCTCAGTGGGCGTCATGTACCGTTAGTCTCCGCGCGGAATGCACGATTGATGATTATATACGGATGATATTTGCATGACACCAGCGCAGTTACGCGACCTTCTTGATGCAGTGGGTGACGGTCGAATCAAGAGCGAAGACGCGCATCGACGTCTTTTAGTCGAGCTTCGTGAGAAGCCGTTCGAGGATCTTGGCTTCGCGCGTGTCGATCATCATCGCGCGATTCGACAGGGCTTCCCTGAAGTGATTCTCGGCCTTGGGAAGACACCCGATCAAATTGCGAAGATCGCAAACCGGATCGTCGGGCGCGGACACCCGTTGCTCGTGACGCGCGCGGATGAGTCGGCGTGGCAGGCGGTGCACTCGCTGATACCGCAGGCGCGCTATCACGAGGTCGCGCGGGCGATCACTGTCATGCGCGACGTGCCGCGCGGCAAAGGTTCGATTGCCATCGTGTCGGCGGGCACGTCAGATCTCCCCATTGCCGAAGAGGCCGCGATCACTGCGGAGTTGATGGGCAACGATACGGATCGCGTTTACGACGTGGGCGTGGCCGGCATTCATCGTGTGCTCAATGAACATCAACGTCTCTCTTCCGCCCGCGTGATCGTCGTCGTGGCGGGAATGGAAGGCGCGCTTCCAAGCGTCGTGGCTGGAATGGTGGATGTGCCTGTCATCGGTGTTCCCACGAGCGTCGGCTATGGCGCGAGCTTCGGGGGCATCGCGGCGCTTCTGGGTATGCTGAACTCCTGCGCGAATGGCGTGTCGGTGGTGAACATCGACAACGGATATGGCGCGGGTTGCATCGCTAGTATGATCAATCACTTGGAGTAGCGCGTCGCGAGACAGGAGTAGCGAGGGTGTCACGCTCGCTACTCGCTCCACGCTACACCCTACTCGCTGCTATGCTCGCTCTCCGCACCCTCGAATTCGACCGCATTGTCGAACGCGTCACCGAGCTGGCGCTGACTCCGCTGGGCGCACGCGCGGTATCGCACCTCGAACCGGACACCGATGCCGAGCGCGTCAGCGCGTTTCTCGCCGCGACCGCTGAGACCACGACGTATCTCGAGACCAACTCGATCTTCCCTTTGCGCGCATCGAGCGATTTGGCGGTAATCCTGTCTGCGCTCGACGTGCAAGGACGCGCGCTCGATCCGCTGCCCGTACGCAGCCTGGCGGACTTCGTCGATTCGGTTGATCAAGCGCGCAGCTCAATCCGCGGCACGGCCGGCTCGTATCCGATTCTCAGCGAGCTTGTGTTGCGCGTCGCCAGCTTCAAGCAGGAGATTGCGTCGGTTCGGCGCGCAATCGACGTCTCTGGCGAGGTCGTGGACGACGCCAGCCACGCGCTGCGATCGATTCGCGAGCGCCTGCGCCAAAAGCGCAACCGGCTTCGCACGACGCTCGAGCAGTTCGTGCGGGGACGTGACACCGCCAAGTACTTGCAGGAGGAGGTCATCACCGAGCGCAACGGGCGGTTCGTGCTCCTCGTGCGCGCCGAGCACCGCGGCAACGTGCCCGGAATCGTCCATGGCAGTTCCGCCAGCGGCGCGTCGTTGTTCCTCGAGCCGTCGGCAACGGTTGAGATCAACAACGACATCGTCCAGCTCGAAGACGAGGAGCGCCAGGAGATCCATCGGATTCTGCTCGAGCTCACCGATGCGTTTCGCGCCCGCCCGGCGGAGCTCGAAACCACGGTCGATGTCGCGGTCGAACTCGACGTACTTCAGGCGAAATCGCGCTTTGGCACGCGAATCAACGGCGTGCGCCCGCAACTGGACATCGATGATCGACTCGAGCTGAGAGCCGCACGTCATCCACTTCTGAGCGTCGATCCGGTTCCAGTGGACATCCTGATTGAGCCGCCAACGCGTGTGTTGCTGATCACGGGGCCAAACACAGGTGGCAAGACCGTGGCATTGAAGACTGCAGGCCTGCTCGCGTTGATGGCGCAAGCCGGGCTTTTTGTGCCGGCGCAAAGCGCGCGCCTGCCGGTATTCCGATCGGTCTTCGCAGATATCGGCGACGAGCAGTCGATTGCTGCAAGCCTCAGTACCTTCTCCGCTCACATCACCAACATCGTCGCTATGGACCGCGAGCTAGGCACGCCGGCGCTGGTCCTGCTTGACGAAGTCGGTACCGGCACCGATCCGAATGAAGGCGGCGCGCTTGCCACCGCCATCATCAGCCACTTCAAGCAGCGCGGAGCGCTGTTGATAGCCACGACGCACTACGACGCGGTGAAGTCGTGGGGAACGGCTGCCGAGGCGGTAATGACCGCGGCGTTTGCGTTCGATCCGCACAACTTCGCGCCCACCTATAAGCTGATTTATGGTGCGCCGGGCCGAAGTCTCGCCATCGAAATCGCACAGCGGCTCGGCATGCCGATCCCTGTGGTTGCGGCGGCGCGGGGATTTCTCAGCGACGACCAGAAACGCCTGGCCGCACATCTCGCCCGCATCGACGCGCAGGCGCGCGCGCTCGACTCGGATCGCACGCGGCTGCAACGCGACCGGCGTGCGGTCGACGAGGCCACCGCCAGGCTCGCCGAGCGCGAGCGGGCGGTCGGCGAGCGCGAGCAGCGCGTAACCAAACGATTGAACGAGAAGCTCGAGGATCGCGTGCGCCAGGCGCGGCGCGACATCGACGACGTCATCGATCAGCTGAAGGCGCGATCGGAGGCGCTGCTCGACACCGGTTCGACCGGGGCGGCACGAGCCGAAGCGCGGAAGGCGATTGAACGGATTCTCGAACGGAGTGGCGAGGCTTTAACCGCGCCGCTCGGAGCTTCAGCCCCGTCGCTTCCGGGCAAGGGCGGACCTGAAGGTCCGCCGCTACAGGACTCCGCACGGATGGAGCTCGGCGCGCGCGTCGCCGTCGGTGCCCTCGGCATGGAAGGGACGCTCGTCGGCATCCGCGGCCAACAGGCGGAGATTGACGTCCGCGGCAAACGTCTTCGTGCCAGAGTCAAGGAATTGCGTGTGCTGAGTGGGGCGCCAGGATCCGCCGAACTGCCCAAGGTGCGTGTCAACGTCGATCTCAGGCCGCGAGAAGGATTTCTCGGCGAACTCAACGTGGTCGGATGCACTGTGGATCAGGCGATCGATCGCGTGTCGAAGTTTCTGGACGACTCGCTCATGACCGACGTCCACGAGATCCGCATCGTTCACGGGTACGGCACCGGGCAATTGCGAAAGGGCCTCGCCGCTTATTTGAAAACGCACCCGCAAGTGGCAAAGTTCTATGCGGCGCCGCAGGAACAGGGAGGCGGGGGGGCGACGATTGTGGAACTCAAAGAGTGACGGCATCTGGCGACGGCGCGACGTGTCGATGTGGCGATGTGGTGCGTCGATGGGTCGATGTTGCGATGTATCTAGCGATGTGGTGATGTGATCTGGAGATGTCCATCACATCGCGACATCAACATCGCCACATCTTTACGAAACTTCTTTACATCGCCACTTGGTCAGATAAGATCGCCACCTCACCACATCGCGACGTCGCGACATGAAGTTTCCTCAAACCTTCATCGACGAAGTCCGCACCGCCGCCGACATCGTCACGGTGGTGTCGGACTACGTGTCGCTCAAGAAATCCGGCAATCGCTACAAAGGGTTGTGCCCGTTCCATGCCGAAAAGACGCCATCGTTCAGTGTCGATCGCGACAAAGGGTTCTTTCACTGCTTCGGATGCCAGGCGGGCGGTGACGTCTTCAAGTTCATCGAGCTCCAGGAGAAGGTAGGCTTCAGCGATGCCGTGCGCCAACTGGCGCAGCGCTTTGCCATTCCGATCCCCGAACTCGAGACCACTGACGAAGGCCGAGAGAGCGCCGCGGAGCGCGAGGCGCTCCTCAAGATCCACGAGGTCGCCGCCGCGTACTTCCGCGAGCAACTGCAAACGACGGACGCGAGCAGCATCCGCGATTACCTGCAGGACGAACGTCGCCTCCAGCTGGAGACGATTACCGCGCTCGGCCTGGGTTACGCGCCGCGGTCGCGCGATGGACTGCGACAGCGGCTCGTCAAGCAGGGCTTTCCTTCCGCACTGCTGCTCAAAAGCGGCCTGGTGCTGCGGCGGGACGATGGCAATGAGGTGGATCGGTTTCGCAACCGATTGATGATCCCTATCGCGCGAGACAGCGGATCGGTCATCGCCTTCGGCGGCCGTGCAATGGAGAAGGATCAGGTGCCGAAGTACCTGAACTCTCCTGAGACGCCGATCTACACGAAAAGCCGGACGCTCTACGGGCTTAACCTCACCAGAGGCGATCTGCGCAAGGCGCGCTTCGCGATCATCGTCGAGGGCTATTTCGACTTCGCGCAGGTATTTCAAGCGGGCGGACTCCCGGTGGTGGCGACCTGCGGCACCGCGCTCACGCCGCAGCAGGCGGTCCTCCTCAGGCGGTTCGCGCCCAAGGCGCTGCTTTCCTACGATCCGGACGCAGCGGGACAAAACGCCGCCGAGCGAAGCTGTGAACTTCTGGTCAGCGAAGGTTTTGACGTCAACGTCGCCCTGCTCCCCAATGGTCAAGATCCCGATACCTACGTGCAGCGACACGGGCGCGACGCGTACGTCTCGCTGCTGCAGCAGTCGCGCCCGTACCTCGACTTCCTATTGGATCGCGCCAGCGCCGAGTACGACTTCTCGCGAGACGATTCGCGCCGGGACTATTTGAAGAAGATGCTCGTCGTCGCCGCTCGTATTCCCGATCCTGCCGCGCGCGATCAATTTGCCGATCGACTGGCGCACAAAGCCCGCGTCACCGAGGAGGTGATTCGCGCGGAAATCCGCAAGGCGGCGGCCGCCCGCCGGACCGAGCTCCCGGTGGACCGTATTCGCGCCTTCTCGGCGCCGCTGCGAGACGTGGAAAAAGGGCTGTTGTGGGCACTCGTGCACGCGCCCGGCGATGCCGCCGCGGTGCTGGCCAGGATTGAAGACGCTGATTTGGAAGGACTTAGGGCTCAGACCATACTCGAGAAGGCGCGGGGCTTCCTGTCACTGGGACCGGAGGAGTTGCCTGGGGCCCTGATGGAGCGTCTAAGCGATCAGGAGGCGCAACTCGTGTCGCGGGCGGCTATGGAGCGGGAGCCGCCCGTGCGCGACCTGCCGGCTTGCGCCGAAGCGTTGCGCCACTTGCGCTTGACGAGAGAGCTGGGAGAATTGGAAGCCGAGATCGCGCGGCTGAAACGGGCAGAACCGTCGTCGCCGGAGCTCTGGACGCTGACGGCGCGGAGCATCGAGCTCGCTCGCCGGCTCAACAGGTAGATATAATGACTGGCTTGCCCTCTCGCGGTTGCGCGGTCTGGGCAACTGTCGCGGTCATTCAGGTGCAGGAAGGAGTACGACCTTGTCTATCGAAGACAGGTTCGAGGAAGTCCGCCAACTGATCACGGTTGGCAAAGAGAAAGGATATCTGCTCTACGACGAAGTGAGCGATGTTCTTCCTCCGGAGCTCACGGCCTCGCCTGAAGATCTCGAGGAACTGTTTCTCGCATTCGGTAACGCCGGTATCGACATCGTCGACTCCGAAAAGTCCTACAGCCAGCGCGATTCGCTGGAGCGCGAAGAGGGTGAAACGGATCGCCCTGAGCTCGACCTCACTCCCGGTGCGCTCGACAAAACCAACGACCCCGTGCGCATGTATCTGCGCGAGATGGGCACCGTCCCGCTGCTCACGCGCGAAGGCGAAGTCTCGATCGCCAAGCGCATCGAGCAGGGGAAGCTCTCGGTCATCAAGTCGATTTCGCGCATGCCCGCGATCACCAAGGCAGTGATTCGCATGGGCGATCAGCTCAGGGCCGGCGAGCGGACGATCCGCGAACTGGTGATCTTCAACGACGAAGAGATCACCGACGATCGCATCGAGGAACGCGCGCAGCAGTTCATCCGCCAGGTGGAGAACGTCCGCAAGGCGCGCCTCAACGTCGAAAAGTTCGTCGAAAAACTCTCGCCGATTCCAAAGAAGGAGAAGCGCAAGTATCTGCGCGCGCACTGGAGGTTGATGCGCGCCCAGGTCGAGCTCTCGGGACATATCCGCAAGATCGAGTTCACCGAACTGGTCAAGCGCAAGCTGATCGACGAGGTCAAGGACATCGTCGATTCGGTGCTCAAGGTGCAGCGCGAGCTCGAGGCGGTCAACAAGACGCTCAACGCCAAGAATCGCCGGCCCAAGCTGAAGGAAGAGGAGCGCAAGAACTTTCTCAAGAAGCAGAAAGATCTGCGCGCCGAAGTCAAGCGCATGACCGACGAGCTCGAGGAGAGCGCCGAGACGCTGCGGCACACGCTCGAGACCATCTACACCGGTGAAGCCAAGGCGGAACAGGCCAAGAAAGAGCTGGTCGAAGCCAACCTTCGTCTGGTGGTCTCGATCGCCAAGAAGTACACGAACCGCGGTCTGCAGTTCCTCGATCTGATCCAGGAAGGCAACATCGGCCTGATGAAAGCGGTCGATAAATTCGAGTACCGCCGCGGCTACAAGTTCTCGACGTATGCGACGTGGTGGATTCGACAGGCGATTACGCGCGCCATTGCCGACCAGGCCCGGACGATCCGCATCCCGGTGCACATGATCGAAACCATCAACAAGCTGATTCGCACTTCGCGCGCGCTGGTCCAGGAACTTGGGCGCGAGCCAACTTCGGAAGAGATCGCGCGGCGGATGGATATTCCGGTCGCCAAGGTCCGCAAAGTGCTCAAGATCGCGCAGGAGCCGATCTCGCTCGAGACGCCGATCGGCGAAGAGGAAGATTCGCATCTTGGCGACTTCATCGAGGATCGGACGGCGGTCTCGCCGTCAGAGGCCGTGATCAACCTCGATTTGCGCGAGCAGACCGAGTCGGTGCTCAAGACGCTGACGCCGCGCGAAGAGAAAGTGATCAAAATGCGCTTTGGTGTGGGCGACGGCAGCGAGCACACGCTGGAAGAAGTCGGACAAAACTTCGCCGTGACGCGCGAGCGGATTCGGCAAATCGAAGCCAAGGCGCTGCGTAAGCTGCGCCATCCATCGCGCAGTCGTAAACTGCGCGCGTTTCTCGAGGGGCGGTCCTAAAGGACCGCCCTTTTTGTTTTTCCGCCGTCGTTCGAGTAACAAGCGACGAACTTCGGCGGGACAAGTTACGGGCCCATAGCTCAGCGGTTAGAGCGGCCGGCTCATAACCGGTTGGTCCCTGGTTCGATCCCAGGTGGGCCCATTTGAACTGAGAACGAAGGACGAAGAACGAAGAAGAATTGCTCGTTTGCAATACGTCGCTTTTTGCAACATGTAGCGCGGATCTTTCGGTCCGGGATAAGCAATGTCACCCGAGCTCGAACAGTTAGTGAAGCTTCAGTTAATCGAAACGCGCTCCGCTGACGCGCGCAAGCGCATTGCCGACGCGCCGGCGCGCATTGCCGCGCTCGACGCCAAGCTCTCCGCCGCGCGCGACGAGGTCATCGCTGCCCGGCAGGCCGCCGCCGACAACCAGACACGCCGCCGCACCATCGACAGAGATCTGACCGCCGCGCAGCAGCAGTTGAGCAAGTCGAAAGAAACCCTGATGGCGGTCAAGACCAACCAGGAATACCACGCCATGCAGCACCAGATCGCGGCGGGGACGAGCGAAGTTGGTCGCATCGAAGAGCTGATGCTCATCAACATGATGGAGGCGGACGAAGTTGTCGCGCGCCTGAAACAGGCCGAAGCCGCGCTCAAGTCCGAGGAAACGCAGATCGCCAAAGAACGTCAGGCGATCGAGACCGAGGCGGCCGACATGGAGCGCGTGCTCACGACCAGTGACGAGGAGCGTCGCGCTCTGGTGCCGCAGATCCCCCGCGCGACGTTCGAGACGTTCGAGCGCGTGCGCAAAGGGCGGCAGGGGCTCGCCGTCGCCGAAGCGATCGACGGTCATTGCTCGGTGTGTCACGTGCGCCTTCGTCCGCAGGTCTACAACACGATTCGCCGTAACGATTCGATCGTGCACTGCGACAGCTGTCAGCGGATCCTGTACTTTGCCGGCGCGCAGGAACGATCGCCTGACGGGCACGGCGCGGCGAACGCCCCGACGCAGCAACACGCCGATCCCAACGCGCCGCGTCCTTGATTACCGCGTATATCGACGGCGGCGCGCGCGGCAACCCCGGCCCCGCAGGTTACGGTGTTCACGTTGTCGACGATCAAGGCAACGTGCTTGCCGAACTCTCCGGGGGCATCGGGACGGCCACGAACAACGTTGCCGAATATCGCGGCCTGCTCGCCGCGCTGGAGTGGGCGCTCGCTCACGGCCACACACGCGTGCACGTCAAGTCGGATTCGCTGTTGCTGGTGCAGCAGATGAATGGCAACTATCGCATCAAGAACGAGGGCCTGATCCCGCTCTATCGGCAGGCGCGTCATCTCATGGCGCGTGTTGGTGACGTCACCATCGAGCACGTTCGGCGCGAGCAGAACAGAGACGCCGATCGCTTGTCGAATCGTGGCATGGACATGAACAAGTAGTTCGCAGGGCGGGCAGATGGGCCGCGATTCCTGCGCATCCGCAGCCGCGCGAAGCGCGTCGCCCTTGCGAACCTACTTGCCTATCGCATACACCGCATCATCCGATCGCAGAAACAACCGCCCTCCCGCGATTGCCGGCGACGCCAGGAGCCGCGCATTCAGCCTGTTGCGCGCGAGCACGCGCGGCGTGCGACCGGCCGACACAATGATGGTTTGGCCGTCTTCGCTCACGAGATAAATCTTGCCGTCCGCCGCAACAGGAGACGCGCTATAGACGCCGCCGATTCGTTGCTGAAACACGCGTTCGCCTGTTTTTGCATCGGTCACCGTCAGCACGCCCACATCGCCGACCATGTAAATCAAGCCATCGTAGTACAGCAGCGACGAGATATAGGGTCCACCCGAGGGCGCCCGCCACACCACATGGCTCGACGCCACGTTCCCCTTTCCGCCCGGACGAATCGCCATGAACGGGCTGCTGCGATATCCGCGGCTTGCATAGATGATTCCGTCCTGAAAGAGCGGAGTTGGGATCGGAAAACGGTTGGTCTCCGCCACCTGCCACAAGCGCGATCCGGTTGCCGCGTCATAGGCGCTCAGGCCGTCGCTCGAGTTAACGATCACTTCCGTCGTTGGACCCGTCGCGACCACCAGCGGTGTGCTGTAGGACGTCACACCGGCGCTCGCGTCGGTTTTCCACCGCACGGCGCCAGTGCGCGCATCGAGCGCCAGGAGATATGACGCCGGATCGTGATAACAGAGAAGAAAAACGGTGTCACCGTGAACGACCGGTGAGCTGCCGTGCCCCCAGTTGATTTCGAACGGTCCGTAATCGGCGCCGAGATGCTTCTGCCAAACAAGCTTTCCGTCGAGATCCACCGCGGCGATCTGGCCGGTGCCAAACCAGGCGTACACACGTGCGCCGTCGGTAACCGGACTCGGCGACGCGAGGTTGTGCTTCTCGTGCACCGACGGCAGCGGGCCGCTTGCTCGCAATTCGTACTCCCAGAGCCTGCGTCCGCTGGTACGGTCGAGCGCTGTGATCAGGAAGGCGACGGGACCACGCCCGGCTGTCGGGCTTGCAGCGAGCGGTCGTTCGCCGGCCTCGAGCGGGTTGCCACTCTGCACGAGGCGCGGTCCAGGCCGTGAATCGCCGCTTCCTAGCTGCGACGTCACGAACACGCGATTGGCCCAGACGATCGGCGAGGAGATGCCCACCCCCCGAATTTGCGCCTTCCACGCCACGCCTTGAGTGTCGTTCCACTGAAGGGGCAATTCTTTTTCGGTCGACACGCCGGCGGCCGCCGGCCCTCGCCAGTGCGGCCAGTTCTGCGCCGCCGCGGGCGCGGCAAGAGTGGCAATCAGAGCGGTAAGCCCAAGAGCACCGCGCATGATGTGATCCTCCGTAAAAGACCGCCATTCTCGCACACGCGCCAGTAACCGATCGCTGTCGGCGGGCGGCGGGCGACGGGCGGCGGGCGACAGTTCAAAGTTCAAAGTTACGGCTTGTTCGTTCTTCGTTCTTCGTTCTTCGTTCTCAGTTCGCAGTTCTGCCGCGATGCCGACATGCCGCAGTACGTCATCGAACGAACACTTCCTGGCGCGGCCAGCCTGACACCCGAGCAGCTGAAGAGCATCGCTCAGAAGTCGAATGGAGTGCTAAAGGACCTTGGGCCACAGATCCAGTGGCTGCACAGCTATGTGACCAGCGACAAGATCTACTGTGTGTACAGCGCGCCGAATCCCGACATCATCCGCGAACACGCGCAGCGCGGAGGCTTTCCGGCGGATAGCGTATCGGAAGTAAAAACCACAATCAGTCCCGCCACAGGAAATTAGGGATGGCCGTTCCGGGTGGATCACGGCACTCGGATCAACGCCGCCATCCGTCCGGCTTCTTCACCATCGACGCGGTACGACTCGAACACGTCGCGGTGTGTTTTGGTGCAGAGACCGGATAAATCAATGTGATCCTCGGCGAGGCCTGCCGCCAGCAGTTGATCGCGATTCGCGCTCCATAGATCCAGCCGCAGCCTGCCCGCTTGTGTCGGAAACCAGCGCTCGAGCCTTTCCCAATCGGCATTGCGGAACGCGTCGAGAACGCTCCTGCCGATCTCGTAGCAGCACGGGCCGATGCTCGGACCGATCGCGGCAGTGAGGTTCTCTGCCTCCGACCCGAACTCGCTCACCATCGTGCTCACCGCAGCCACCGCTACGCCCGCGCACGTGCCACGCCAGCCGGCGTGAACGGCGGCGACCGCGCCGCGACGCAAATCGGCGATCAGGATCGGGACGCAGTCGGCAACTTGCACCGCCAGCACCAACCCAGGCACGTCCGAGACGATCGCATCAGCCTCAGGCCGGCCCGCGATCTCCGTCGGTCCCGCTGCTTCTTTCTTCAACACGCGAACCGATGCCCCATGAACTTGTTTGACGAGCGTGACCTGCTCGAGGCCCGCACCAACGGACGCCGCCGCCTGCGTCCACTGCGGGCAATGCGCTCTCGGACCTCCCACCGGTAACTGCAGTTCCTTCGTGGTGAACGCATGTTGCGCGATCGTCGACAGCGGCTTCGAGCGTAGCGCGTGACCCCAAGCCTCGACCGTCCAAACAAATGCGGGATCGGGAAGCGGAAGTGTCATCGTGAGGTCCGAAAGGAGCACGTAACTGCGGTTGTCATCGGCGTCGGTGCACGCTCGGAAAACTGCGGAATTGCGCGCGTGGCGCAGTGGCATCCGGCTTGATCAAGCGAATGCCAGCGCCCATCACTGGCCGCACTCACAAATGAAAAGGACATCGACATGGTCGTCAAGATTACGCCCAACGACAAAGGAAATCCTGTTGGCAAGCTCGCGGAAGCAGAACTGCATTTTACCGACGGCGCGCTGCAGGGGCTCAAGCTGGTCGGGTTTGCGATCTGGGAACGGCGCGCCGGAGGCGGGCGCAATGTCACGTTTCCGGCGCGCAACTACACGGTAAACGGCGACAAACGCAGCTTCGCGCTGCTGCGGCCCGCAGGATCGGACTCGCAGGGCCAGGAACGCCTGCGCGAAACGATCCTCCAGGCGTACGGCGAGCACGAAGCGCAAGCCGCCGTCGCCAGTTGAAGGGAACGAAAGCGGCGCTGGCTGTCGACCCGTCCGCCCCCGTTCTTTGTTCTTTGTTCTTCGTTCTTAGCTGTGACTTCTTAATTTTCGCAAGTTTAGTTCTGCAGCACCGGAAGCAGACGCGCGTTTTCCCTGGCGCGCTTCGGCGGCAATGTCCACTCCGCGCGAAGGCTCTTCTCGAGCTCAGCGCGGAAGAACTGGTCTTTCGTGCCACCGTCGATGATGTCCCACGGGAGAACCGCGTCTGCGGATCGGTCGCGGAAGATGTAGAAATCCGCGTCGACGTTCGTCTCAGCAACGGCGCGGCGCCATTGTCCGCCGTTGCGCTCGGCCGCTTCTACCGCCGGCGCGACACGGCGGTCACCGAGCGAAAGCAACGCCTGATAGTACGAGTGTCGTTCGCTCTTGATGTTGAAGTACACGTTGTCGATGTCGCTCACGAGCGCGCGCAGGCGCTTCATCTTCTGCTCGATCGCGTCTGAGCGCTCCATCGGCAGCCACTGGTAGGTGGTGGCCGGCTTGGGCACGAGCGGGTTCACGCTCGCGACGATGCGGCCGATACGCCCGCGGGTGCGGGCGTGGCGCAGCATGATGTCGCGAAGCTGCAGGGTGAGATCGCGAATCGCAACCAGATCTTCGTCGGTTTCAGTCGGGAGGGCGATCATGTAATAGAGCTTCAGGTTCTCGAAGCCGTTCGCAAAAATCATCTCGGCCGCGTTCAGGATCTCGTCGTTCGTAATCGTCTTGTTGATCACGCGGCGCAGCCGATCCGACCCGGTTTCAGGCGCAATGGTCAGCGTTCGTTCGCCGCTCTCGCGCAGCAGCGACACGATCGTGGGCGTCAAGTCGTCGAGACGAAGGGAGGCGGGACTGATCGAGTAACCGATGTCCTTGAGAGTACGCAGGATGTGCTCGATCTCCGGGTGGTCGCAGAGCGCGATCGAGACCAGGCCGGCGCGATTGGCGTGAGGCTTGGCGGCACGGGCGAGCTCGAGGATCCGTTCGCTCGAAAAGGCGCGGACGGGCAGGTAGTTGTAGCCCGCCCAGCAAAATCGGCACAGGTTGGCGCAGCCGCGAACGACTTCGATCAGCAACCGCGACCCGAACTCGGTGTCAGGCGTGAAGATGCTCGTCGCTGGCGGCTCGACAGCGTCCGTCGTCTTGATCGCCGCCTTGCGCACCGTCGCGGGCGCGCCGGTCTCGGGCTTTGGCACGTAGCGCGCGATTGAACCGTCTGCCGCGTATTCGACGTCGTAGAACGACGGCACGTAAAAGCCGCGGGCCTTTACCACGCTGCGCAGCAGCTCGTCTCGCGAAGGAGCGGTTTCGAACGCCTCAACAAGGGAGGGGATCAACGCCTCGCCCTCGCCTGCGGCAATCACGTCGGCAAACGGGGCGAGCGGTTCCGGGTTGACGAAGGTGACGGCGCCGCCGATCACGATGAGTGGATGGTCCGTGGTCCGGTCGGAGGCACAGGTCGGAATGTCGGCAAGACGCAGCAGCGTCAGCACGTTGGTGTAGTCCCATTCGAACGACACCGAGAAGGCGAAGACGTCGAAGTCGCGAATCGGCGTTTGCGATTCGATCGAAACGAGGCGCGCGCCCGACGCCAGCAGGCTTTGCAGCTCCTGCTTGGGAGGGAGAAACACGCGCTCGCACACGACGTTCGGGTGGTCGTTGAAGAGCCGGTACACCGTCTGGAAGCCCAGGTTGGACATTCCGACGAAATAGGTATTCGGGAATGCCAGCGCCACGCGGAGCCGTCCCGCGTGCGGCTTTTGAACATAGCCCACTTCGCGGGAAAGGATGTCGCGTGCGGCGTCGCGTGGAGACTTCGACTTCATCGCTGACCGTTGCACGCGAGTTGCGACTGCACAGGCGGCGCGCTCGCGTGCCCTGGATCTATCTACTGTATCACCGCGATCCGATCGGCCGCCGCGACGCTACCCCTCGCTCCTCCGCAAAAACGCGGGCACGTCGAGATCGAGGTTCAGCTCGAACTCCTCGCTATCGGCGCGCTCGCGATTGGCACTTGCCGCTCCTCCCACGGCGATCGCCGAACGAGGAGCTGTAACCGGCAGATCGAGCGACGGCCGGCGCGCGATCGTAAGTCGCGGCTGCAATATCTCCGCCGGGGGGGCCGGCGGCGGGGGCGGGGCGGCCGGTTTCGTCGCGGCGACGTGCGTCGTATAACTCTTGAGATCGACCGGCGTGACGCTCGGCGACGGCGCCGGCGCGGTGCGAGTGCCATTTGACTGATTGAAGCCGGTGGCAATCACCGTGATCTTCACGCTCCCGTTGAGTGTCGAGTCGACCACGGCGCCAAAGATGATGTTGGCGTCTTCGTGCGCGGCTTCGTGAATGATGGTCAGCGCCTCGTTGACCTCCATCAGCGACATGTCCGGGCCGCCGGTGACGTTTACGATCACGCCGCGCGCGCCGTTGACCGACGCGTCCTCCAGGAGCGGGCTCGAGATCGCCTGCTGTGCGGCGTCCATCGCGCGCGACGTTCCTTCGGCGATGGCGGTGCCCATCATCGCCACGCCCATTCCCGACATGATCGTTTTCACGTCGGCGAAGTCGAGATTGATCAATCCAGGCACCAGAATCAAATCCGAAATCCCCTGAATTGCCTGGCGCAGCACATCATCCGCGGTAGAAAACGCGGCGAGCATCGACGTATTGCGCTCGATCACCGTCAACAGGCGCTCGTTGGGAATCGTGATCACGGTGTCGACGCATTCGCGAAGCGCCTCGAGGCCTGCTTCCGCCTGCAGCGCGCGTTTCTTGCCTTCGAACCGGAACGGCTTGGTCACCACGGCGATCGTGAGCGCGCCCAGTTCGGTCGCCAGGCTGGCGATCACGGGCGCCGCGCCCGTTCCCGTGCCGCCGCCCAGCCCGGTGGTCACGAACACCATGTCGGCGCCTGACAGCGCCTGGATCAGTGTGTCGGTGTCTTCGAGCGCGGCTTGCCGTCCGGTGTTGGGATCGGCGCCGGCGCCAAGACCTTTGGTCAGCTTGCTGCCGATCTGGATTTTCAGCGGTGCGGGGCTGTTCTTGAGCGCCTGAGCATCAGTGTTGGCCACAATGAACTCGACGCCCGACAAGCCCGCCTGCACCATGCGCGCCACCGCGTTGCCGCCGCCGCCGCCGACGCCGATAACCTTGATGCGCGCACCAGTGCTGCGTTCTTCGTCGATTGTCATGCGAAGCGTGTCGCTCGGGATCTGATCGTACAGGCCGGCCATCGAGCCTCCTCTCACAGGAATTCTTTGAATACGGTGCGCAGCTTCCCAACCATCCTGGTGATTGCGCTACCGCTCGCCCGCACACCGTCGGGCCCGCGGTGTCGTTCCGCGTAAACCACCAAACCCACGGCCGTTGCGTACGCGGGATTGGCGACGTGATCGGCGAGTCCGCCCACGCCCGTCGGCCATCCGCGCCGCATCGGCAAGTCGAAAATCTGTTCGGCAATCTCCGACATGCCGTCGAGAATTGCGCCGCCGCCGGTAAGGACGATGCCCGAGTTGAGGGATTTCTCGTATCCTGCCTTGCTGATCTCGTCCCAGACCAGATGGAAGATCTCTTCCGCGCGCGGCTGGAGAATGTCGCTAAGGATACGACGAGCCATGACGCGCGGGCGTCGCCCGCCGACACTTGCGACTTCGATGGTCTCGTCCTCCTCGACCATGGATGACAGCGCGCAGCCGGCACGCCGTTTGATTTTTTCCGCTTCGGGAATCGGCATGCGCAAACCCACCGCGACGTCGTTGGTGAAGTGATCGCCGCCGACCGCAATCACCGCCGTGTGCCAGAGACTGCCGCGCTCGAAGATTGCGAGGTCCGCCGTGCCGCCGCCGATATCGAGCAGCGCCACCCCCAGTTCCTTTTCGTCGGGAGTGAGCACGGCCTGCGACGCCGAGAGTTGCCCGATCACGGTGTCGATCACCTCGACGCCGGCTCGGTTCACGCACGCGACCAGGTTTTGCGTGGCTGTGGCGCTTCCCGTCACGATGTGAACGTTCACTTCCAGGCGCGCCCCGGTGAGACCAACCGGCGCGCCGATCCCTTCCTGTTCGTCCACAACGAAGTCCTGCGGAAGGACGTGCAGGATCTCGCGCCCGGCGGGAAGCGAGACGGCGCGCGCCGCGTCGATGGCGCGCCGAACATCGTCGCGCGTGACTTCACGGCTTTTGCCGGCGACCGCAACGACGCCGCGGCTGTTGAAGCCTTTGATGTGCGGACCGCTGATGCCGAGATGGACAGAGCCAATTTCCACGCCGGCCATCAGCTCAGCTTCCTCGATCGATTTCTTGATCGAGTCCACCGCCGCCTCGAGGTTGACCACGACGCCGCGCTTGAGTCCCTTGGATTCGGCAACACCGAGACCGATCACGTCCACGCCGCTCTCGTCGACCAGTTCGCCGACGACGGTGCACACCTTGGATGTGCCGATATCGAGGCCTACCACGTAGCGTTCATGTCTGGCCACGGACGATCCTCCGGCGCCGCTGAAGCGGCGCCACTGCAGCGAGGGCCAGCAGCGCGGCTGAAGCCGCGCCACTACTTGCGCTTCGAAACCGGGCGCACATAGAGCCGCTCGTTGAATCTCAAATCCACGTAATCGATCTCGACGACGCGCTCGCGCAGCGCCGGGCCGAGGTCCACGTATCCCTGCAGCCGCTCGACGAAGTCCTGCTCGCCGAGCCGGAGCATCACCGTGTCGCCCTCGAGAATCAAGACCGCATTGTGCACGTCGGACACATCGATCTGCGACACCCTGCCGGCAAGATCCTGACGCGATTCCAGCGCCGCGATCAGCCGCGCCGCCAGGCCCGCCTTGGCTTCGTCCACAGCGGGTCCGCCGTCTCTGGGCACGCTCGCGATACCGTCGATGATGGGCAAATCGAGGTCCGCATAGTTGGGGCCGAATTCGTCGACGATCACGCCGCGCGCATCGACGAGATACAACCCGTGCGCGAAGCGGCCGACGCCAATCGGGCGCCGCTCGCGCACTTCCACTTCGATCGTGCCTGGCAGCAGCCGGCGAAGTGTCGCGTCTTCGACCCAGGGCGAAGCCATCAGGCGCGCCCGCCACTCGTCGAGCCGCACGGTCAGGATGTTGCGTTCACGCATTCCGCCGACCACCGCCAGCACTTCACCGGTTGCCAGCCTCTCGTTGCCGCGGACGATCAGGCGTGAGATCTGCAACGCCGGCGCGCTCAGGACAAGTGCCGTGGCGCGCCAGCCGCCGTACGCCATCACCGCAAACACCATCGCGATGCGCGCGCCGAACCACGCGGAGCGCGCCGCCAGTCCCCGCTTGCGCCCCGGCTTGACGTGGGCGCGACGAAAGCGCTTGTCGGCGGGCGCCGCGACGGCGGGCATCAGCGCGCACCCTTCTGCGCCGGCGGCGCAACGTTGAACCGGCGTTTCAGCGCTTCGACCACCTTCTCCGGAATGCTGCCGATCGAGCCGGCGCCCATCGTGAGCAGCAAATCGCCTGGGGCAGCCAGCGCCGCGAGTGCGCCTGGCACCTCGTCGAGCGCTTTGACAACCCGCACTGGGGTGCTGCGTGCGGTGTTCATGGCCGCAGCCAGCGCTTCGATGGTGACGCCGGGAATCGGATTCTCATTGGCCGCGTAGATGTCGGTCAGCACTACTTCGTCGGCCTGCGCGAGCGCCATGCCAAACTCGCGCATCAAATCGCGCGTTCGCGTGTAGCGGTGCGGTTGAAATGCGACGAGCACACGTGACGGCTGCGCCGCTTTCGCAGCCGCAAGCACCGTCGCAATCTCCGTCGGATGGTGTCCGTAGTCGTCAATCACCTTGATGCCGTTGACTTCGCCGTGATGCTCGAATCGCCGCTCCGCGCCTGAAAACTCCGCCAGCGCCGCGGCGATCTTCGCGAACGGCACGTCGAGCTCGAGACCGACCGCAACGGCAGCCAACGCGTTCTGCACGGAGTGACGGCCTGGCACACGCATCTTCAGCTCTCCCAGCACTTCCACCGGCTTGCCCGGAGGGCGGCGGACAATCGTGCTGGTGCTGCCGAACCCATTGACAACCACCTCGCGCGCGCCGATCTGCGCATCGTCACGCGTCAAGCCGTACGTGATCACGCGTCTCGTGAGCCGCGGCAATATCGTGCTCAGCTCCGGATCGTCCACACACGCGACGACCACGCCGTAGAACGGCACTTTGTTAGCGAACTCCACGAACGACTGGTGCAGCTGAGCGAAGCTCTCATACGCTTCCATGTGCTCGCGATCGATGTTCGTGAGCACTGCAATCGACGGCCATAGCATCAGAAACGAGCGATCGCTCTCGTCCGCTTCGGCCACCATGTAATCGCCCCGACCGAGGCGCGAGTTGCTGCCGAATGCGCTCAATCGGCCGCCAATCACCGCAGTGGGATCGAGCCCCGCGTGTTCCAGCACCAGCGCGATCATCGAAGTCGTCGTCGTCTTCCCGTGTGCGCCCGCGACGGCGATACCAAAGCGCAGACGCATCAACTCGCCAAGCAGCTCCGCGCGCGCGATGACGGGAATGCGACGCGCACGCGCTTCCAGCAGCTCGGGATTGTCCGATCGAGCCGCGGAGGTAAACACCACCGCGTCGGCATCGTCAACGTTCTCCGCCGCATGGCCGATTTTCACCGCCACCCCGAGCGACGCGAGTCGATCGGTCACACTCGTTCGCTTCATGTCCGATCCCGACACCTTGAATCCGAGCGTCACCACGATCTCCGCCAGTCCGCTCATCCCGCTGCCGCCAACACCGACAAAGTGGAGGCGGCGAACCTTGCCAAGACGCACTTACCGCACCCTCCGCACCCATCGCACCCGCGCACCGCACCTCTCGACTCGCTGACGCTCGCCCGGGGCCAGCCGCACCTTCCGCACTTGCCGCACTTATCGCACCTGTCTTCGAACAAGTTCGAACATCTTGTCGGCAATCTGTGACGCCGCGTCCGGGCGTGCAAACGCTCGAATTGCTGTGGCCATCGCCTGGCGAGCTGGCGGATCGGCGGCCAGTCGCGTGATCACGACGGCGAGCCCTTCCCCCGTGAGATCACGCTCGTCGATCACTTCGGCGCCGCCGGCGCGGGCGATAACTTGGGCGTTTCTCCTCTGGTGATCGTCGGCCGCGGTCGGCAGCGGCACGAGCACCGCGGGACGACCCGCGGCGGCCAGCTCCGAAAGCGTGGTCGCACCCGCACGGCAGACCACCAGGTCGGCGCTCTTCATCTCCCGATCCATCTCGTACAAGAAGGCCTCGACCCTGGCCTCGAGGCCGGCCCGCCGGTACGCGTCGCGCACCAGCTCCAGATCTCGCTGCCCGGTTTGATGGGTGATCGCCAGGCGAGTCCCTGCGGCTGCCAGCCGCGCCGCTGCCTCCACCATGGCCACGTTGATCGCGTGCGCGCCCTGAGAGCCGCCAAAGATCAGAACCCGTGCCGCATCGCGCGGCGATTCAGACGTGTCATTGGCCTCCTTGTCACGACCGCTAAAAAACTCTGGGCGCACGGGATTGCCGCTGACAAACCCGGCGCCGGGAAAAAACGTCAATGCGTCTTCGAACGTCACGGCCGCGGCACGGACAAATCGCGCCAGCAGTCGATTGGTGATGCCGGGCAACGCGTTTTGCTCGAGCAGCATCGTGGGATACCCGCGCAGCGACGCGAGCATCAACACGGGTCCGGATGCAAATCCACCCACGCCAACGACCACGTCGGGCCGGTAGCGCGAGATGACGCGCCACGCATCGACGGCCGCGAGCGGCAGCACCAGATAGCCGCGCACGAGCTGCAAGCGCGCCTTGTCCTTGAGACCCGTCACACGAATCGTTTCCAACCGAAAGCCCTCGCGCGGGACCACCGCGGCCTCGACGCCTCTGGCCGTACCCACGAACACGATCTGCGCATTCGGCTCGCGTGACTTGATCTCGCGAGCGAGCGCGATGCCGGGGTACAAGTGACCACCGGTTCCTCCCCCCGCGATCAACACGCGCACCCGTCACGCCGCCTTGGTCTCCGCGCTCGCATGCTGCGAGATGTTGAGCAGCACGCCCAGCCCGAGCAGATTGATCAGGAGCGACGAACCGCCGAAGCTCACGAGCGGCATCGGAATTCCTTTCGTCGGCATCAGACCGAGCACCACACTGATGTTCACGAAGGCCGTGACGACGATCATCATCGTGAGCCCGAGCGCCAGAAACGCGCCGAACGTGTCGGGCGCGCGCATCGCGGTCCGCAGACCACGCCACGTGATCACCCCAAAGCAACACACGACCACGGTGGTGCCGAGCAGGCCGAGCTCTTCGCCGATCACGGCGAAGATGAAGTCCGTGTGCGGCTCCGGCAGATAGAACAGTTTCTGCACGCCTTGCATGAGGCCACGGCCCAGCACGCCGCCCGTGCCCACGGCAATCAAGGATTGAATGATCTGGAAGCCGTCGCCGAGCGGGTCGGCCCATGGATCCAGGAACGTCATCAATCGCCGGCGGCGATAGTCCGCGGACATAAGGATCACATAGAGTGCCGGCAACGACAGCAGCGCCGCACCAACCAGGTAGCGATAACTGATGCCGGCGGCGAACACCATAATGCCGACAATGGCCAGAAGGGACAGCGCAGTCCCGAGGTCGGGCTCGATCAGAATCAGCGCGATCAGCCCGCCAACGATCAACGCGATGGGCAGAATCGAGTAGTGCAACTCGTTGACGCGATGCATCCGGCGCTCGAGCATCATCGCGGTGAAGACAATCGCGGCCAGTTTTGCCAGCTCGGATGGTTGGATCCCAAGGCCGCCGATGGCAAACCAGCGTTTCGCGCCATTGACCGGCCGTGAAAACAACACCAGGATGAGCAGCAGCGCGACAATGGCGAGGAGCGTCCACACCATCGTGGCGTTGCGGTAGACGCGATAGTCGACGCGCATCACGATCGACAGGACCGCAATGCCGAGGAGAGCCCACATTATCTGCTTGGTGACGAACAGATAGGGCTGTTGGAACCGCTCGAGGGCGACGAGCGCGGAGGCGCTGTACACCATGACGACGCTCACCAGCACAAGCGCGAGCGTTGCCAAGAACAACCATTTGTCAGATTGCAGCTTCCGCGCCATACTCTTCGGCTCTAAAGTCTTCGCCCGGTCCGTTCGAAACTTGTCTTCGGCAGTCGACGGTCGACGGTCGACGGTTTCAGTTCGTCGTTCTTGATTCTTTGTTCTTTGCTCTTTGTTCTTTGTTCTTGGTTCTTCGTTCTTCGTTCGTAGTTCTTGGTTCTTCGTTCTTAGTTGGCGCCGCGCCAGCCAGCGGGCGCAAACCGCCAGCAGTCGTCAGTCGATCAGGGGATTGGGACACCCGTCTCGCAACCCGGGGTGGGTTGCGCTCCCAGCGACAGGCTCCCATTCGCCGCCTCTCGAGCTGACGACTGCTCGCGATTCGCCCCGCTTCGCAGTGCGAACGAAGAACTAGGAACTAAGAACCCAACGTCGAACGCGCAGCGAGCCGCGCAACTTCCTCCTTGAACGCGCGACCGCGATCCGCGTAATCCACGAACATGTCGAAGCTCGAGCAGGCGGGCGCGAGTAGGACGACGCCATCCGGCTTTGCGAGCTCCAACGCTTTTGCCACTGCCGCCGCCATCGTGTCCGCTTCCACGATGGGGACCCCGCCCGTGAGCGCTTCGACCACGAGCGGACGCGCTTCGCCGATCGCGACCACTCCACGCCCGTGCAATCTGAGCGGACCGCGCAGGTCTGCGAACTGACCGCCCTTGTAGCGGCCGCCGATGATGGCCACGACGCGGTCGAAGCTCTCGATCGATCGGCCCGCCGCGTCGATATTGGTGGCCTTCGAGTCGTTCACGAATCGAACTGCGCCGATCTCGCCAACCGGCTCCATGACATGCTCGAGACCTTTGAATCCGTGCAGGGCACGACTCATCGCATCGCCGGATGCGCCGGCGAGATGGCTGATCGCGGTAGCCGCGGTTACGTTGCTCAACATGTGGTGACCCGGCAACTCGATGACGCTCACCGGCACGAGCGGTGTGTCGCCGTCCGACGCACGCTGACAGATGAAGACACCGTCGCTGAAGACAGCGGCGCCGTCTGTGCGATCCACTGCGTACTTGACCATCGGCGCTTGCGATCGCGCGGCCAGCGCCAGCGCCGGAGGGTTGTCGGCATTCACCACCGTCCAGTCGCGCGCCGTCTGGTTCGCGAACACGCGCGCCTTGGCCGCGCCGTACGCCTCCTCGCTGGGATGACGATCGAGGTGGTCGGGCGAAAAATTCAGCAGCGCGGCAATCCACGGGTGAAACGTATCGGTGGCCTCGAGCTGAAAGCTGCTCGTTTCGATCACGTGCAGGGTGTCAGCCGTCGATTCCTCTACCTGCGAGCTCAAAGGCACGCCGATGTTCCCGCCGACGAGCACACGCAATCCCGCGGACTGCAGCATTCGCCCAACCAGCGTGGTCGTCGTCGATTTCCCCTTCGTTCCCGTAATCGCAATGATGCGACCTTTCAGCCATCGAGACGCGAGCTCGAGTTCGCCTATCACCGGTGTGCCGCGCTGCTGCGCCCGCATCACCTCGGGCAGGTCGAGCGACACGCCGGGACTAGTCACAACGAGATCAGCCTGATCGAACGTTGCGTGTTCGTGTGACCCGAGCTCGGTTCGCACGCCCAAGCCCTTCAGTCGGCTTTCGTCCGGGATCGTGTTTTTGACGTCTGTCAACGTGACCACCGCCTTCCGACGAACCAGCAACTCCGCGGCGGCAACTCCGCTGCGCGCCGCACCGACGACAACCACGCGCTGTCCCTCCACGCTGAACTCACCCGCCATCGCGCCCTCACCGCAGCTTCAACGTCGTCAGGCTGAAGAGCGCGCAGATGATGGCGACGATGACGAAGCGCGCGATCACCTTCGGTTCTTCCCACCCGATCAGTTCGAAGTGATGGTGCAGCGGCGCCATTTTGAACACGCGTTTGCCTGTCAGCTTGTACGACGCCACTTGCAGCACCACCGACGCGGCTTCCGCTACGAAGACGCCGCCCACGATCACGAGCAGTATTTCCTGCTTGATGAGAATCGCGACGGTCGCGAGCGCGCCGCCAAGCGCCAGCGATCCCACATCGCCCATGAAAATTTCCGCGGGGTGCGCGTTGTACCACAGGAACCCGAGACTCGCGCCCACAAGCGCGCCGCAGAAGATCGTGAGCTCGCCGGCCGGCGCGAAGTGTACCAGCAGCAGGTAGCTCGCGAGCACAGCGTGTCCCGTAACGTAGGCCAGAGCGGTAAACGCGGTCGCCGCGACGGCAAACGTGCTGATCGCGAGGCCGTCGAGCCCGTCGGTCAGATTGACGGCGTTACTCCACGCCACGAGCACGAACACCGCAAACGGCACGTAGAACCATCCGAGGTCCGGAATCAGCTGCTTGAAGAACGGGAAGATCAGCCGGGTGTTGTACAGACCCTTCGACGCGAGCCACATCAGCGTGAGCGCGACCGCGAGCGCCACCAGCACCTGTAGCCCGATCTTGTGGCGCGGCTTCAGACCGCCGGACGAGCGCCGCGTGATCTTGAGATAGTCGTCGAGGAACCCGATGGCGCCGAACGCTGCGGTTGAGCCGATCGCGATGGTGACGTAGATGTTGGTCAAGTCGGCCCACAACAACGTCGGTCCAAGCGCGGCGGCGAGAATCAGGAGCCCGCCCATCGTCGGCGTGCCGGCCTTCGCGTGATGGCTTTGCGGACCCTCCTGGCGAATCACCTGACCGATCTGGAAATCACGCAGTCTGCGAATCAGCCAGGGACCGAGCACGAGGCTGATGATCAGCGCGGTGATGCTCGCGGCCGCCGTCCGGAACGTGATGTAGCGCACCACGTTGAACACGGAGACCTGCGGGTAAAGCGAGATGAGGAGGTAGTACAGCATCAGGCGAACTCCGCCGAGATGCGATCGACTACCGCATCGGTCTTGATTCCGCGCGAACCCTTCACCAGGACGAGATCGCCCGACGTCAGCCACTCGGTAACGAGATCGGCCGCGTCGCTGCTCGTCTCCACCCACGTGACCGCCTCTGCCTTCATTCCCCCGGAGATGGCGGCATCAGCCAGCGTCTTTGCCGCGACGCCGCCTACCGCGATCAGCCGATCGAGGCCCGCGCGTGCCGCCGCTCGCCCGCACTCGCGATGAAGCCGCGCCGAGTGCTCGCCGAGCTCCAACATTTCGCCGAGAACCGCGGCCTTCCGTGTCGCACTCTGTTCACCTGCGATCACGGCCAGCGCCTGCTGCAACGCGCTCGGGCTCGAGTTGTACGAGTCGTCCACGACGGTCACGCCCGCGCCGAGGCGCAGCACGGCGCCGCGGTGATGCGGCGGCTGGAGTCGCGCGGCGCGCTCGCCGATTTCCTCGAACGAGATGCCCAACTCAGTGGCAACCGCAGCGGCCGCGAGCACATTCGCAAGATTGCCGCGGCCGAGCAACGGCACTGTGATGTCTGCAGCGGCCGTCGTTGTTCGCACACGCACTCGTGAACCCGCGATACCGAGATCTTCGATGTACTCGGCCCGGACATCCGCGTGAGAGCTCAACCCAAACGAAACTTTGCGCCCGCGAAACGCGGCCGCGCGGCTCATGACGCGTTCGTCGTCTGCGTTGTAGACGAGCAAGTCGGTCGCGGATGCGCCTTCGAGAATCTCGGCTTTCGCATCGGCGATCTCGTCCTGTGACGCGAAATGACCAAGGTGTGCATCCCCGACGTTCGTCCACACACGGATCTCGGGCTCGGCGATGCCGATGAGCACCCGAATCTCTCCTGTGTGGTTCATCCCCAGCTCCATCACCGCAACGTCCGCGCCATGCCTCAGCTCGAGAAGCGACAGTGGAAGGCCGAGGTGGTTATTGAGGTTCCCCCGGTTCTTCACCACGTCGTATCGCGCGCTCAAAAACTCAGCGATCGTCTCCTTTGTCGTCGTCTTGCCTGCGCTTCCGGTGATCGCAATCACTTTCGCGCCCGACCGTCGCCTGACCTCCCGCCCGAGCGCTTGCAGCGCGCGCGTCGTGTCCTCCACACCGATCAGGACCGCGGGGTTCTCACGAACGGCACCCACCGCAGCTACCGTCCCCGACGCACCTTCCACACCCAACGCACCTGTCGCACCGGCCCTGACCACTACGCCACTCGCGCCCCGGGCCAACGCGTCGGCAACATACGCATGTCCATCGCGCGCCGCGACGATCGCGAAAAACAAGTCGCCGGCGGCCAACGATCGCGAGTCGATCGAAAAGCCGTCGATCACCTGCTCGGCCGCGCCCGAGAGCAAGCGCCCATCAACGGCTTGCGCGATGGCGCCCGCCGTCAGCACCAGCGGACTGCGCGCCACGCCTGCTCACCCCGCTTTATGCGAGCGCTTGCGCCGCCGCATGAGCGCCGCACGCGCCACTTCACCATCGTCGAACGGCAGCACGCGATCACCGATCTGCTGATACTTCTCGTGCCCTTTGCCGGCGATGAGCACGACGTCTCCGGGCTGACTCAATTCGATTGCCGCCTCGATCGCCTCGCGCCGATCAACCACCGTTCGAATGTCGGCCGCGCGCCCAGCCGACGGGGCGGGCGCCGGCACCCCGCGCTTGATCTCCTCGATGATTCGCTGCGGGTCTTCGCTGCGCGGGTTGTCGGAGGTGATCACGACGACATCGCTGAGGCGCTGGGCCACCATACCCATCAGCGGACGCTTCGTCCGATCGCGATCACCGCCGCAACCGAACACCGTCACAAGCCGTCTGAGTGCAAGCGGCCGCGCCGTCTCCAGCAGATTGCGCAGCGCGTCGTCGGTATGCGCGTAATCCACGACGACCGTCACCTCGTCGTCTGGTGCGGACACGACTTCGAATCGCCCGGGCACGCCGGGGAGCGCGCGCACACCTTCTGCGATTGCCTCGAGGGGCAGAGCCAGCGCCACAGCCGTGGCCGCTGCCGCAAGGATGTTGTAAACGTTGGGTCGTCCCACGAGCATGGACGACACTCTCGCCGTGCCACGCGGCGTCCGAATTTCGAAGTTCAAGCCGCTTAGCGTGATCTCGAGCGCACCTGCAGTGACATCGGCAGGTTGTGTGATGGCGAACGTCACCGGATTTCGGCATACGCTCACGAGCGATGGCCCGCGCGGATCGTCAATGTTGATGATCCCGGAAGCGTCATCCGGCAGGAGCTCGAAGAGACGAAGCTTCGCCGCGAAGTACGTCTCCATGTCTTCGTGAAAGTCGAGATGGTCGCGTGTGAGATTGGTGAAAACCCCGGCTGCAAAGTGCGTCCCGTCAACGCGCTTCAAGGCGAGCGCGTGCGACGACACCTCCATGACCGCGGAACGGCAACCGTTTTTGATCATCTGGTGCAGCAGTTGCTGCACGTCTGGCGCCTCCGGGGTGGTGCGCGAGGCTTCGCGATCCTCACCGCCAAGACGATAGGTGACGGTGCCGAGGAGCCCGGCCTTGAGGCCCGCGGAATCGAGCATGGAGGCGAGCAGATACGCAGTGGTCGTCTTTCCATTTGTCCCGGTTACCCCGACGACACGCAGCTGACGACTTGGGTGGCTGTAGAACCGATCGGCGAGAAGTGCCAGCGCAAGCCGCGCGTCGCTGACCCGCAGCCACGGCACTGGCGCATTCGCCGGCCGCGGTGTCTCCGAGACGACGGCCATAGCGCCGCGTTCGATCGCCTGTGCGACAAACTGCACACCGTCCGTTTTGAGACCGCGTAATGCAACGAACAGCGACCCGGCAATCGCCCGACGCGAGTCGTACACGATCGCAGTGACCGTTGCGTCTCGCGCGAGCTGTTCGAACCCAGCCGCGTCCGTCGTAAGCGTGCGAAGCACGTCGAGAGCGTCGCCGGATGTCACGGTTGTGCTCCGGAAACTCCAGTCACGCGCGACGCGTCACGTTCGAGAACCAACGTGCAGGTGGCGCCGCGCTCCAGCGGATTGCCGGGCGCTGGAACCTGGTCGACCACGATCCCTGCACCGTGGATTCGCGCCGTCATGCCGAGTCTGGCGAGCGCGCGTAGTGCATCGCGCGCGCTCAGGCCGCGGAGATCCGGAGACAACGACGTCTGATCCGATCCAGGCGCGAGCGTGACGATTGCAGGCGTCGTCAGATTTGCCGCCGTCGGCGTGATTGGTTGGGCCTCTCGCCGGGCAACCACCACCGGGGGTGCCGCGTCGATGTCCGGCGGTACGCCGAGATGGCGCAATGCCGCTTCGACAATACGTTTGAAAACCGGCGCCGCGACCCATCCGCCGCTGTTCGCCGCGGCGCGAGGCGAGTCGATCATGACAATCGCCGTGATCGCCGGACGACGCGACGGCACAAAGCCGACAAACGAGACGTTTTGCTGATATGGCGAGTAGCGTCCGCCGACGAGCTTGTCGGCAGTGCCAGTCTTCCCGGCGACGGTGTAACCAGGAATTTGCGCTTTTCCGCCCGTGCCGTCCTTCACCACGGCCTCGAGAATCGGCAGCAGTTGCGTGGCGGTCTCTGGCGCGATCGCGCGTCGCGTAGTGGTCGGCGCAATCCTGGTCCGTACGCCGTCGCGCACAGAAGCGCGCACCACGCGCGGCTCGATCCAGGTGCCCCCGTTAGCAACGGCGCTCATCGCTGCCGCCATTTGCAGCGGCGTCACGCCAACCTGATAGCCCATCGACACCGATGCGAGCGCGCTGTCATTGAGTTTGGACGGATCCCACACGATGCCGGGACTCTCGCCAGGAAAATCCGGCGAGGTGGGCCGTCCGAAACCAAATCGCCGAATGAACAGACCAAGACGCTCCGGACCGATTTTCAAACCGATCTTGATCGCGCCAATGTTGCTCGAACGCACGAGCACGTCGCGGAACGAGAGCACGCCGTAGTTGTGATGTGCGTACTCGTCGATCACGCGACTGCCAAAGCGAATGCTGCCTGGATTCGTGTCGATCATCGAATCGATCGGCAGCACTTTCTCTTCAATCGCGGCTGAGGCCGTGACGATTTTGAAAGTCGAGCCGGGCTCGTAGAGATCCTGCACCGCGCGATTACGCCGCGCCTCCTCGCCGGCGCCATTGTAGGCGTTGGGGTTGAAGGTCGGCCAGTTTGCCATTGCAAGCACTTCGCCAGTGCTCGGGTTCATCACCACAGCCGCACCTGCCGCGGCCTTGCTGGCCTCGACCCCGGCGCGCAGCTCTCGTTCCACGATGTGCTGCAGCTGTTCGTCGATCGTCAGCTCGAGCGAGCCGCCGGCCGTCGGCAACCTGCCGAGCCGGCTGAACGCACGCCGCCGCGCGTCGGTTTGCACGAGCATGGTGCCTTCGTGACCACGAATCACTTTGTCGTACGACGCTTCGAGACCACTCAGGCCGACGTTGTCGATGCCGACGTATCCCAGGAGGTGGGCGGCTAGCTCCCTGTTCGGATAGAACCGCCGGCTCTCTTTCATAAAGCCGATGCCTTCCAGATTCAGCTCGGCGACCTTTCGCGCTTCGGCCGGAGTGACGCGACGCCTGACATAAACGAAGGCGCGCTGACGGCCGAGACGATCGACGATGGCCTGCTGCTCCTTGCCATCGCAATCGTCGAAGGCACCGCACAGCGCAGCGGCCGTCTTCGCAATGTCGTCGATTTCGACGGGAACGGCGTAGATGGTGTCGGCGTCGACGCTGAACGCGAGAAGGCGGCCTTGCCGATCGTAGATTTCACCGCGCTTGGCCGGGACCGTCTGTGTGCGCAGCTGTTGGCGTTCGGCGCGCGACGCGAGATCCTCGTGCCGGATGATCTGGAGATAGAGGAGGCGCGCTTCGATACCAGTGGTCCACACGGCAAAGCACACCGACGCGATCACGAGGCGCCGTTTTACGGTCGCGCGCCAGTTGAAAGGCTGTTCCGCCACGCGCTTCCCCACTTCCCATCCGCCCGTCGCCAACGCTACGGCCGATCCGCCGACGCGGCGCGCGAACGCGGACGGGTTGCGACGAGCGCCTTGCCGGGCGGCTCGGCAGGCCTGACGCGCTCGAGCACGATCGCTTCCTTGACACCTGGCGCAACCATGCCGAGCCGCTCCGTCGCGAGCTGTTCAATGCGCTGAGGGGCGCGCAACGTTTCGATTTCCAGCCGCAAATGACGATTGATCTCGTCTTCTGCGGCGCGTTCGCGCTGCATCTGCTCGAGGCGATAGCCGTGGCGCAAGAGCTCGAAGTGCTGCCACGCTGAGAACATCAGCACCAGGAGCAGAACCACGCCGATCGCGACCGACTGCCAGAGCTCGCGCTGCCGCTCTTGGTCGAGTTCGCGAACGATCGGATTGTTCCGAACGTCTTTGCGAATCGCGTACTCAAACGCCTCGCTCTGTTCCATCGTCGTCATGCCCCCGGACTCCACGTCCATGCGGCGTCGTTCGCGGCGCGGTGGTTTCCGTTCAAGACCGCAATACGCTCCAAGACGCGCAATTTCGCGCTGCGCGCCCGCGCGTTGGTCGCAAGCTCGTGCGGCGTTGCCGTGAGCGGACGCCTGGTCACGATGTGAAACTCCCTGGCCGCGGTTGTCGCCATCATGCGGAACGTCTGCTTCACGATTCGATCTTCGAGTGAATGAAACGAAATAACGGCGAGCCGCGCGCCAACGGCCAGGCGCCGAGCCGCGCTCTTCAGAAATGCGTCGAGCGCTTCGAGCTCCCGGTTCACCCAGATCCGGAGAGCCTGAAACGTGCGCGTGGCAGGGTCGATTCGCTGCCAGCCTTTTCGTGCGAGTGCGCGGCGGACGATGTCGGCCACCTGCGCGGTGGACGTCAATGGAGCGCGGCCGCGCGCGGCGACCAGCGCACGGGCGATTCGGCGCGAATGGCGCTCTTCGCCAAATTGAAAGATCACGTTCGCAAGCTCGGTTTCCTCCACACGTGCGAGGAGATCCGCCGCAGTCTTCCCGCCCGTGGTATCCATCCGCATGTCGAGCGGCTCGTCGCGGCGAAAGCTGAACCCGCGGCCTTCGCTTTCGAGCTGCAGCGACGAGACACCAAGATCGGCCAGTACGCCCTGCACCACGCCGACACCTCGAGCGTCGAGCACGGAGCCGAGGTCGCGATAATCGGCGTGCACCAAATCCACCCGGTCCTTCCATTCCGCGAGCGCCTCGCGCGCAAGCGCCAACGCCGCGGGGTCTCGGTCGAGGCCGACAAGGCGTGTCGCGCCGTGTTCAAGCAACGCGCCGGCGTGACCGCCCAGTCCAACCGTGCAATCGACGAACAGTCCCCCTCGCTCTGGTTGAAGCAGCGCCACCACTTCGTCGCGCATGACAGGGAGATGCATCTGTGGCCTGTCCTGAGCAACGTCGAAGGTCCTAAATGCCGAAATCGGCGAGCGCTTTGGCGTCGTCGTCCGTGTATGGATCGCGCGTCAGCTTCGCGATGAAGCGCTCGTGGTTCCACACCTCGAGAAAGTTCTGTTGCCCCAGCACGTCGACGTCGCCGATCATTTGCGCGCTGTCGCGCAGCCGCGGTTGAATCAACACACGTCCCTGCGGATCGATTTCCGAGATTTGGCCGTAGTAATTCACGCGGTCCAGAAACTTCATCCGCGCCGGATGTGTCGAGGGCACTTGCGCCAGCCGTTGCTCCATCTCCACCCATACTGGCATCGGGTAGATTCGGACCGAGTCGCCACTAACACTCGTGACGAACAGCTCGCGCCCGTGTTGCTCCTGAATCACGGCGCGAAACGTCGATGGCACCTTGAGCCGGCCGCGATCGTCGATTTTGGCCGGCGCATTCCCCCGAAGCACGTCTCACTCCATTTCGGTCCACTAAAGTCCATCGGATAGTAGAAGACGAGGCGAAACTTGTCAAACGGAAACCGTTGCAAAGTCCTCAGTCCGTGGTACTTGCGCTTTTACTTCGCTGACGGGTTGGGCGGAGTCAGGCGGGGGTGGAGAAGGCGTGCTTGGCTCAGCCGTTGGTTCGTACGCGGCAGATGAGGCAGATCGGGCCAATCGGGCGGGGGCGGACGTAGTTTGGCGGATCCCGTACGAGCCTTGCCAGCCCATCCGCTTCACCGGCCTCACGCGCCTGACTGCCCCTCCGCGCCACCTGCCCCCAACCTGCCCATCCTGCCGCTTTTGTTACGATGGCCGTTTTGCGATCACCCCCGTTCATGCTGCACGCTGCCCTCATCGGTTTCCCTTCCACCGGTAAATCGACGCTGTTTCAGCTGATGACGAGCGCCAAAGAGGCGCCGCGAGGGCACGGGAAAACCGAAACCGCCGTCGGAATCTCGAAAGTCCCGGACGCTCGGCTCGATCGGCTGACCGCGATGTACAACCCGCGCAAGCACGTGCCGGCCACGATCGAGTTCACCGATTTCATCGCCGCTGGAAAGAGCGGTGCGGCCGCACTTGTCGATGTGGTTGGCTACAAGACGGCCGACGCACTCGTTCACGTCGTGCGCGCATTCCGCGATCCCGCTGTCCCTCACCCATCGGGGCCGGTGGACCCGGCGCGCGATGCGCGAGCGATGGAAGACGAGTTGATCCTTGCGGACCTGGGGGTGATCGAACGGCGACTCGAGCGGCTCGAAAAAGATCTGAGGAAGAGCAAGTCGGCGGATCTCGAACAGGAGCGCAACCTGATTGTGCGGTGCAAGAGCGCGCTCGAGAACGGCCACCCGCTTCGCTCGCTCGGCCTTGCGGGCGACGATCTGCGCCGCTTGCGGGGCTTTCAGTTGCTCTCCGCCAAGCCGCTCCTTCTCGTGATCAATCTGGATGAGGCCGATGTGTCAGCGGCAGCGAGCGTCGAAGACGCGGCCGCTCGCACCGGACTCACGGCGTTTCTGTCGCGCGCCGCCACAGCGGCTGTGCCGGTCTGCGCCAAAATCGAGCTCGAAATCGCGGAGCTGGACGCGGCGAATGCGCAAGCGTTTCTCACCCATCTTGGGTTGCGCGAATCGGGTCTGGCGCGTGTCATTCGCGCCAGCTACGACCTTCTCGGCTACATTTCTTTCTTTACCGTCGGCGAAGACGAAAATCGGGCCTGGTCAATCCCGCGCGGCACCATTGCGCAGCAGGCAGCAGGCGAGATTCACAGCGACATCGAACGCGGGTTCATCCGCGCGGAAGTCGTCGCCTACGACGCATTGATCGCGCGCGGGTCGATGGCCGCATGCAAGGAACACGGCGAAGTGCGTCTCGAAGGCAAGGAATACGTCGTGAAGGATGGTGACGTCATCAACTTCCGCTTCGCGACATAGGAGGCGTTTGAGTTCCCGACCGGGAGATCGGGGGAATAATCGACAGGGTGATCAGGGAGATCGGGGAGAATAATTGGGTCCTATCTCCTTGATCTCTCTGACCTTCCTGTTCTCCGCATGGCAGTAAAAGCCGCCCTCGTCTGCGAAACGCAAGTGCCGCTCGTGCGCGGTGGAGCGGAGCTGCTCGTCGAGCAGCTCGTTTCCGAGCTGCGTGCGCGCGGCATTGCCGCCGATCGCGTATCGGTGCCGTTCAAGTGGTATCCGAAAGACGAAATCCTTCCGCACGCCGCCGCATGGCGCATGCTCGATCTTTCGCAATGCGCCCATCGTGAAATCGACCTCGTGATTGCGACGAAATTTCCGACCTACTTCGTTCGTCATCCGAAAAAGGTGTGCTGGCTGGTTCACCAGCACCGCGCTGCCTACGAACTGGCAGGCACTGGATACGGCGACTTCAGGCATGAAGAAAAAGACGTGGGACTGCGCCGACGTTTGATGGATCTCGATGAGCAAATGCTCGGCGAGTGCGTTGGTTTGTACACGATTTCGAAGACCGTCAGCGCGCGACTCAAGACGTTCAATGGAATCGATTCCACGCCGTTGTACCATCCGCCCCTGCTGGCGCCACGGCTGACGCCCGGCTCCTACGGCTCGTACCTGCTCTCTGTGTCGCGAATCGAATTGAACAAACGCGTGCACCTCGCGATCGAAGCGCTGGCGCATCTGCCTGCGAGCGTCCGGCTCATCGTCGTTGGCGACGGCACACGTCGAGAGGATGTCGAGACGCTCGCGGCGGGCCGCAACGTCGGCGAGCGCGTCATTTTCACGGGAAATGTCAGTGGCGAGGAGCTCGTGCGGCTTTACCGCGACGCCCTGGCGCTCATCTATGTGCCGTTCGACGAAGATTACGGCCTGGCCACACTCGAAGCGTTTCTGGCGGAGAAGCCAGTCATCACGGCTCACGATTCAGGCGGGACATTGGAATTCATCCGCGATGGCATCAACGGGTTTGTGACGGAACCGGATGCGGCAGCGATTGCGGGTGCGGCTGCCCGGCTGGCCGCCGATCACACGCTTGCACGATCGCTGGGCCGCGCGGGACGCGAGCTCGCGCTTTCTATTTCGTGGGATCACGTCATCGACCGGCTCATCAGTCATGGCTGATCCCGCGACCACGTCCGTCGTCATTCCCGCCTTCGAAGAAAGCGCGTCGATCGGTGCGGTCGTCGACGCACTGCGCGCCGCGGCGTCATGGAAAGAAATCATCGTGGTGGACGACGGGTCGGCGGACGAGACAGCGGAGCAGGCGAGAAGCGCGGGCGCTTGCGTGATTCGCCATCCGTATAACAAGGGCAACGGCGCGTCGGTCAAGAGCGGCATCCGTCACGCGTCAGGTGACTGGATCCTGATTGTCGACGGCGACGGACAGCATGGCGCCGAAGATGCGCTTCGACTCGTCAGCGCGCTCGGAGCATTCGATCTCGTCGTCGGGGCGCGCTCGGCTCACACGCAGGCGACGCTCATGCGCCGACTCGGCAACGCACTGCTCGCGCGGCTCGCCGGATATCTCGCCAATCGTCGCATTCCTGATCTCACCTCCGGCTTTCGCGCCGCGCGCCGCCAGCATCTTGTGGAGTTTCTGCACCTGCTTCCCAACGGGTTTTCGACGCCGACAACGACCACGCTCGCATTCCTCCGGGCCGGCTACAACGTGCGATTCGAGCCGATCGAGGCGCGGCAGCGCGCGGGTCAGTCCAAAATCCGCCTGGCGACGGACGGTGCCTCCTTCTTCCTGATTTTGCTGAAGGTCATCACGATCTTCAGTCCGCTCAAGATATTCGTTCCCATCAGCGTGTCGTCGTTTTTCGCTGGCGTGCTGTACGGTGTATGGAACGTGGTGCAACACGATCGCATTCCCAACGGTGCGGTCCTGCTGCTGATGTTTTCGGCGATGGTGTTGCTGATGGGACTGATCTCAGAGCAGATCGCGTCGCTCCGCTTCGATGGCCGCCGGTGAACCAACACTCATGAACGCGCTGGTTCTGGTTCCGACCTACAACGAGCGCGAGAATCTGCCGATTCTCGCCGCCGGCTTGCTGGCGTTGCCGAATGTCGCCATGCTCGTGATCGACGACGGTTCTCCGGACGGAACAGGCGTGGTGGCCGATGACCTCGCCTGCGCGCATCCAGGACGCGTCAACGTGATGCATCGCACCGGCGCACGTGGTCTCGGACGGTCGTACCTCGATGGCTTTCGCGTCGCCGTCGCCAGCCACGCCGATATCGTTTGTCAGATGGACGCCGATCTGTCGCACGATCCGAAGTTCCTGCCCGACATGTTCGCTGCCATTGAAGACGGCGCGGAACTCGTCATCGGCTCGCGCTATCGCGAAGGCGGACGCGTGGAAAACTGGCCGCTGCATCGCGTTCTGTTGAGCGGGTTTGCTAACTTCTACATCCGTACCATTACGGGACTACGGGTGCGGGACTGTACGAGCGGCTTCCGCTGCTGGAGGCGGACGGCGCTGGCGAAGCTGCACCTCGATTCGATTGGGTCAGAGGGGTACTCCTTTCTCACCGAAGTGATTTTCCAGGCCGCGGCGGCGGGCACGCGTATCGCCGAAGTGCCGATCGTGTTCGTGGAGCGTCGTCAAGGTGCGTCGAAGCTTTCTTCCGGCGTGCTCGTCGAATCGCTCAAAACACCATGGCGGCTTGCGGGCGCGCACGGCCGGATCCGCGGTGTAGAATCCTCACGGCGATGATTTCGGCACAGCCCACCGGCCTGAGCGTCTTTTTTCCCGCCTACAACGACAGCGGCACGATCGCGAGCATGGTGATCCGCGCAGTGCAGGCTGCCGCCACTTTGACACCCGACTTCGAAGTCATCGTCGTCAACGACGGGAGCCGGGACTCCACGCCGGCTATTCTCGACGAGCTCGCGCGCCTCTATCCTGGCAAGGTGCGCGCCGTCCATCACCAGCAGAATCGCGGCTACGGCGGCGCGTTGCGCAGCGGTTTCGCGGCCGCCGGCAAAGAACTCGTGTTCTACACCGACGGCGACGCTCAGTACGATCCCGCCGAAATGGCGCTGCTCTGGGAAAAGATGTCGCCCGAGGTCGATTGGGTGAATGGCTACAAGATCAGCCGCTCGGATCCGTTCCATCGCATCGTGATCGGCCGCATCTACCACCGCATCGTGAAGCTCCTCTTCGGCTTGAAGGTGCGCGACGTGGACTGCGATTTCCGTCTCATTCGCAAGCGTGTCTTCGACGTGGTGCATCTCGAAAAGAACAGCGGCGTCATCTGTCTCGAGATGATGAAGAAGTTCCACGATGCGAAGTTTCGTGTGGCCGAAGTCCCGGTGCATCACTTTCACCGCGCCTACGGCAAGTCACAATTCTTCAACGTCCGTCGCATCTTCAAGACCGCGATCGACGTGCTGCGTCTCTGGTGGAGGCTGGTGATTCGCAAGGAACACTTGAAGGCGCGCACGGAGACCGTGGCGGCGTGACGCTCGATTTTTACCGCGGCCGGCGCGTGATGATCACGGGCGGCCTCGGTTTCATTGGCAGCAACCTGGCGCGGCGGCTCGCCGATCTCGGCGCCGAGATCCTCCTCGTCGACTCGCTGATTCCCGATTACGGCGGCAACCTGTTCAACATCGCCGGGATCGAGAAGCGCGTGCGCGTCAACGTCGCTGACATCCGGCAGGCGAGCACGATGAATTACCTGGTACGCGGCCAGGAGATCATCTTCAACATCGCCGGCCAGGTAAGCCACATCGACAGCATGCGCGACCCGCACACCGATCTCGAGATCAACTGCCGCAGCCAACTGACGTTGCTCGAGGCGTGCCGTCACCACAATCCGGACGCGAAGGTCGTCTACGCTAGCACGCGGCAGATCTACGGCAAGCCGCAGTTTCTTCCGGTGACCGAGCAGCACCTGGTGCGGCCCACCGACGTCAATGGGATCAACAAGGCGGCCGGCGAGTATTATCATCTCGTCTACAACAACGTTTTCGGGATCAGGGCGTCTGCGCTCCGGCTCACGAACATCTACGGGCCGCGCCAGTTGATCAAGCACAATCGACAGGGTTTCATCGCCTGGTTCATCCGCCGCGTGCTCGAGGATGAAGAGGTGCAGGTGTTTGGCGACGGGACGCAGCTCCGGGACTTTGTCTACGTGGACGATGTTGTGGACGCGTTTTTGAGGGCGGGCCTGTGCGACGCCTGTCACGGCGAAGCCTTCAACGTGGGCGGCAACGAGCCGATCGCGCATCGCGATTTGGTGAAGATGCTGGTCGAGATCGCCGGAACCGGACGTTACCGGTTCGTCGAGTGGCCTGCGGAAATGAAAGCGATCGACATCGGCAGCTTCTATGCCGATTCGTCGCGGTTCAAAGCGGTTACCGGCTGGGCGCCCGCCATCTCGCTGCGCGAGGGTTTGACATGCACGCTGGCCTACTACCGTGAGCACATGCGCCACTACCTGGACGTGCCGCAGGGGGGTGCGTGAGCGCTCCTGTGCGAACGCGCATCCCCTTCAACGCGCTGGTTCCGGGCGAAGACCGCGCGGCCATTGAAGCCGCCATCGAGCGCGTCCTCGACCGCGGCTGGTTCATTCTCGGCCCTGAAGTCGACGGGTTCGAGCAGGAGTTTGCGTCCGCGGTCGGCACTCGCCACGCGGTGGGCGTAGGCACCGGCACCGACGCCATCGCGCTCACGCTGCGTGCGCTCGACATCGGTCCCGGCGACGAAGTGATTACCTCGCCGTTGTCGGCGGTGTATTCGGCGCTCGCCATCATGATGACGGGTGCCCGGCCGGTGTTCGCTGACATCGATCCGCAGCGACTCACGTTGGATCCCGCGGCGGCGGCTGCCGCCCTGACGTCGAGAACACGCGCGATTTTGCCGGTGCACATTTACGGTCAGGCCGCTGACATGGGCGCGTTTGAAACCCTGGCAAGCCGCCACAACCTCGCGCTGATCGGGGATGCGTGCCAGGCCCATCTCGCCACCTGCGACGGACGTCCGATAGGCGCCATCGGGACTGCGGCAGCGTTCAGTTTCTATCCGACGAAGAACCTCGGGGCACTCGGCGATGGCGGCGCCGTCACCACGGACGATGCACAGCTCGCGGGGCGGATCAAGCGGCTGCGCAACGGCGGCCAGACGTCTCGCTACCACCACCAGGAAGCCGGCGCCAACAGCCGCCTCGACGAACTGCAGGCGGCTATTCTGCGCGCGCGGCTGCCGCTGCTGGCGCAATGGACCGCGCGCCGGCGCGTGCTCGCCGCCGTTTATCATCGCGATCTCGCGGGCGCGGGTGTAACTGTGCCGCCAGTTCGCGACCGGGGTCACGTGTATCATCTCTTTGCCGTCTTGAGCGAGCAGCGCGACGCCCTGCAACGTCATCTCGCGAACGAGGGGATCGAAACGCTCATTCACTACCCGGTCGCCATTCCACAACAGCCGGCGCTCGCCGCAACCGATCCGGCTGAGTGTCCTGTTGCCACGCGCGTGTGCGCGCAGGTGCTTTCGCTCCCGCTCTATCCCTCGCTGCCGGACCGTGATGCGGCGCAGGTTGCCGCCGTGGTTCGCACCTTTCAGGTTTGACCTTCATGCGCATACTCATTACCGGCGGCGCTGGATTCATCGGATCGCATCTCGCCGAGGCGCTGCTTGATTCCGGTCACACCGTGTACGTGCTCGATGACCTGTCAACGGGATCGATCGACAACATCTCGCACCTGAAAGGCCGGTCCCGGTTTCATTACACGATCGACACCGTGTTCAACGACTCGCTCGTGGCGGAGCTCGTCGACCGAGCGGACATCGTGTTTCACCTCGCCGCCGCTGTGGGCGTGAAGCTGATCGTTCAGGAGCCGGTTCACACGATTGAAACCAACGTGCATGGCACGGAGGTGATCCTGCGGCACGCGGCCAAGAAGAAGAAGCTCGTTTTCATCGCGTCGACATCGGAGGTGTACGGCAAGAGCACGTCGGTGCCCTTTCGCGAGGACGCGGATCTCGTCATGGGAGCGACCACGCGCCATCGCTGGGCATATGCTTGCAGCAAGGCGCTCGACGAGTTCCTTGCGCTCGCCTACTGGAAAGAGAAAAAGCTGCCTGTCATTATCTGTAGGTTCTTCAACACGGTCGGACCGCGTCAGACGGGGCAGTACGGAATGGTCGTACCGACGTTTGTCAGGCAGGCGCTCGCCGGCGAACCGATGACCGTGTTTGGCGACGGCACGCAGTCGCGCAGTTTTACCTATGTCGGCGATGTGGTGGGCGCGCTGCTCAAATTGATGGTTGAGCCTCGCGCCGTCGGCCAGGTGTTCAATCTGGGCAATAGCGAGGAGGTCACCATTCGCGGCCTGGCGGAACGCATCAAGGCGCTAACCGACAGCCGTTCGCCGATCCGGATGATTCCCTACGATCAGGCGTACGAAGCAGGATTTGAAGACATGCCGCGACGAGTTCCCGATTTATCGAAAATCGCCGCGTTGATTGGGTATCAGCCGAAGATCGGGCTTGACGACATCATCCGGCGCGTTGTGGCCGACTTTCGCGCCCGGGAAGACGTCAGTATCCGGTAAGCGTATAATCAGGAAATCCCCAGAGGGTCCCGACCATGATGCGGTTTCTCGTTTACACAGCCCTCGTCGCGCTTTTGGCCGCGCCTGCACATGCGCAGTCGGTCACGCTCGAAATCAAAGATGGCCGCGTCAACCTTGACGCCACGAACGTGTCCGCCCGCGCGATCCTCGCCGAATGGGCAAGGGTGGGCGGCACCAAAGTAGTCGGCGCCGAGAAGATCAGCGGGGGCCCACTCACGTTGAAGCTCGTGGATACGCCTGAGCGGCAGGCGCTCGACATCATTCTTCGGAGCGTGGCCGGCTATATGGCTGCGCCGCGGATGGCCAGCGCAACGCCCGGCGCATCGACATACGATCGCATTCTGATTCTACCGACGAGCTCCACGGCAACCACCCCAGCAAACGCCAACGCGTCGGCGCGCACGCCGTCGAACCCCGGCCCTATGGCCGGAACGGAACGCCGCGTTCCGCCTCGCCCGCCAGCGATGCAGGCACCTGATACGAATGAGTCGGAGACGTCGCAACAGGAAGTGACCGATGCATCCGACACGGGCGTGCCGGCCCCCCCGGTGTTCACGTTCCCGCAGGCAAACGTGCCGCCGAATCAGATCTTCGCGCCGGTGCCGCAGCCCGGGTTCGTGCCGGGACAGTCCGGCTCGAATGCCGCCACGGCAGTGCAGCAACCCGCGTTCGTGCCGGGACAGCCCGGCTCGAACGTCGCCCCGCCGGCGTTTACGCTCCAGCCCTCGACTCCTGGCGCGCCGACGACCTACAATTTCGTGCCGAACAACCGGCAGCCGACGGCCCCCGCCAACTCGAATGGGTTCCAGGTGATCGGGTCGCCCACGCCAGGCATGGTGCAGCAGCCGGTCCCCGTCCCCGTGCCGGCTCCTGGACAGCCCGTCCAACCGGCTCCTGGACAGCCCGTCCAACCGCAAAGACCGCCGGGAGAGAAGTAGGCAGTCGGGAACGAAGAACTAGGAACGAAGAACAGAAACCTCGACAAGACACACGCTCGCGTCCAGCCTGCGCGTATTGTGTTGATCCTCCGTTGTTCATTAGTCTTTTGTTTGCTGGTTCTTTGTTCATCGTTCTCGTTCTTAGTTCTTAGTTTTTCGTTCCCTCACCGCCCGCACAGTTCATGGCGGACATCGATCGCTACCGCGCCGACGACCGGCGTGGCGTTGAACAACTCTATCGCCGCACGTTTGGCACTGAAGCGGCGGATCGTGTGCGTCTCCGCTGGGACTGGGCGCGGCGCAACCCTGCCAACGTTGGCGGTGACCCTCCCTACTGGATCGTTCGTGAGGGCCCAACGGTGATTGCCGCATGCCCGCTGATGCCGGTTCGCGTCGGCATTCGCGGTCTCAATGCCGAAGGCGCGTGGGCAGGTGACCCCCTCGTCGTCGCCGAGCGGCAACGTCGAGGTCTCGGCGAAGCGCTTCTGCGCAACTGGGATCGCAATGCCGGCGTGGCGCTTGGGCTCAATCAGTCCGAAGGCACGCAGTTCCTGCTCGACAAGATGCGCTGGCCTGGCAGCGTGCTGGTGCCCTGTCTCGTCAAACCGTTGAGCCGGCGCGCGCTGCGCCGTCCCAACTGGCCCGTCGCGATCAACCGGCTCGTATCGGCCGTCACGCTCCCGTTCGTTCGCATCATTTCGTTACCGCGCCCGCTCCGCGAGCATGTGGAGGTCGTGCGCCGATTCGACCGCGCGTTCGATGCGTTGTGGGAGCGCGTGTCGCCGCGCTTCGATCTTGCGGTGCGACGCGATGCCGCCTATCTCAACTGGAAATACCTCGAGCCGCCGCACGTCCGCTATTCGGTTGCCATTCTGCGCCGAGACGAAGAGGCGCATGGCTACGTCGTCTACCGTCATTTCCGCGAGCCACAGGGTCGCGTCACGCAGATCGTCGATTTCCTGACCGATCCCGAAGATGAGCGCGGCTTGAAGACGCTACTGCGGTGGATCGATCGCGAAGCGCGCGCCGAGGACTCGGACAAAATTCGCTGTTACGTGCAGCATGCGCGTTTCCGGCGCGTGTTACGGCGCTCCGGGTATTTTGTGGTGAAGTCACAGGTGCAGCTGCAAGCCAAGGTCAATGCTGTCCAGGTGCCGGAAACGTTTTACGACGAATCCGAGGGCTGGCACTTCACCTGGGGCGATGGAGATTTAGACCATTAATTGGCCGGACCTGAAGGTCCGCCAAGACCAAACACCATGTCACTCGAACAAAAACTCACGACGGATATCGGCGCGGCGATGAAAGCGAGGGACGCCACGCGGTTGACTGCGTTGCGGATGCTCAAAACCGCGTTGACGAACAAGAGCATCGAGAAGGGGCGCGCGCTCGAAGAAGGTGAAGAACTACAAGTCGTGTCGTCGCTCGTGAAGCAGCGGCGCGACTCGATCGAGCAGTTCACGGCCGGCGGACGAACCGATCTCGCGGCGAAGGAGCAGGCCGAGATCACCGTCCTTGAAACGTACCTGCCGCCGGCGGTGTCGGCGGAGGAGCTCGAACGTGCGGTAGCGAACGCTGTGGCGGAAACGGGCGCCAGCGCGCCGAAAGACATCGGGAAAGTGATGAAGGCTGTGATGGCTGCCCTGAGCGGGAAAACCGTGGATGGCAAAAAGGTTAACGAACTTGTCCGCGCAAAATTATCCTGAAAACCGGTCAAACATTTTGGCAGTTACTACCGTCTATAGAGTTTGAAAGGCCTAGTCAGCCTCTCACCATCCTCCTCGGGCTCCCGCCTTGCCGGCCGGAGCCCTTTTTTTTCACAGGCACGACAGTTCCGCACGTAGGTTCCTTACGGGGGTTCCTCGCGTCAGTTCACGGGTGTTCCTTACCCGCGTTCCTCACGTCGGTTCACCGCGGTTCGTCAGGTGTTTCCCGGTGGACGAGATCACGACGCGGTCGCACCCCGAGCCTTCGGGCCAGAGCACTCCTGGGAACTTTCGTGACGGACCACTCGACGAACCCTCGTGAACTGCCGTGAGGAACCCATTGTAAGGACCCGTCGTCGGGAACCTCCGTGACGCGCGTGGTACGCTGATTTCCGTCTAATGGCCGACGCTCCTCCGCGCCTGGCGCGATCCGCCGGCCTCATCGGCATCGCCACGATGACCAGCCGTGTGCTTGGGCTGGTTCGCGAACAGGTCCTCGCGTTTTATTTCGGAGCGGGCGACGCGATGGATGCCTTCAACGTCGCCTACCGCGTTCCCAACCTCGTCCGTGACCTCTTCGCCGAAGGTGCGATGAGCGCCGCGTTTGTACCCACGTTTGCACAACGTTTGGTCAAGAGCACACGCGAAGAGGCCTGGCGCCTCGCCAACTCAGTTGTCAACGCGTTGCTGCTCGTCACAGGCGTGCTCGTCGTCGCCGGCATCGTGTTCGCGGTTCCGCTCCTGCATGTGTTCGCCGGCGACTATACGGAGGTTCCCGGCAAGTTCGCGCTTACGGTTCAGCTGACGCGCCTCATGGTGCCGTTTCTGACGCTGGTCGCGCTCGCCGCGGTGTTCATGGGCGCGCTCAACGCGCTCGGGCATTTCTTCATCCCCGCGCTGTCGCCCGCCATGTTCAACGTCGGCACGATCGTCTGCGCCGTCGCCTTTGTGCCTCTTGCGCCTCGCTTCGGCATCCACCCAATCGTCGTCATCGCGATTGGCACGCTCGTTGGCGGGCTTGGGCAGCTCCTCATTCAGTTACCCGCGCTTGTTCGCGAAGGGTATCGGTATAGGCCAGTACTCGACACAAAAGACGAGGGCCTGCGGCGCATTCTCGTCCTCATGGTTCCGGGCACGATCGGGCTTGCGGCTACGCAGATCAACGTGTTCGTCAACACGATGCTCGCAACCGATCAGGGGACAGGCGCAGTGTCGTGGCTCAATTACGCATTCCGCCTGATGTATCTACCGATCGGGCTGTTTGGTGTGTCGATTGCGACGGCGGCCACACCAGCGATGTCGCGCCTTGCGCAGGCAGAGAATTACAGCGGGATGCGCGCGACAATCGCGCACGCGCTTGGCCTCATGCTGACGCTCAACGTGCCGGCGACGCTTGGCCTGATCGCGCTCGCGACGCCCGTCATCTCGGTCATCTTCGAGCACGGGAATTTCAGCGCCGTGGACACTGCCGCAACCGCAGCGGCACTACGCTGGTACGCGGTCGGTCTGGTTGGCTACTCGGTCGTGCGCATCGTCTCGCCCACGTTCTACGCGCTCGGCCGCAGCCGTGTGCCCGTCACCGTCAGCGTCGTGTCGGTGCTGATCAACGTCGTGTTGAACGTCGCGCTCGTGCGCGTGATGGGATACCGCGGTCTAGCACTCGGCACGTCGCTCGCGGCGCTGGTCAACGCGGCGGCGCAGCTCGTGCTGCTTCGCGGCGCGATCGGCGGTATCGAGGGCCGGCGCGTCAGCCTCACGTTTGCCAAGGTGCTGCTCGCCTCGGTTTTGATGGCCGCGGCCGCGTGGGTCAGCGAACGCTGGCTTCACAATGTCCTTCCGGACGCGAGCCTGATCTCTCAAATGATTCGCGTCGCTGTTGCCATCGTCGTGGCGCTCGCGGTTCTGACGCTGGCCGCGACGGTTCTGCGCGTGCCAGAGTTCCTCGAATCGCGTGACATGGTGATCGGCCGGCTCCGAAGGTTGACTCGTTGAAAGGTCTCGGACTCCATCCCGCCATCCTCGCTGCGGCCTCGACGCATTTCATCGTGGACGCCTACGGCAATCTGTACGCACCGCTGCTGCCGCTGCTGATCCCGCGGCTCGGCCTTTCGCTGAAGATGGTCGGAACGTTGGCCATGTGCTACCAGATGGCCAATTCAGTCGCTCAACTCGGCTTCGGAACCCTTGCCGATCGCTGGCGTCCGCGGGTGCTCTTGATTGGCGGACCGCTGCTCGCCGTCATCGTGCTCAGCGCGACCGGCAGCGCCACCTCGACGCTGGCGCTGACGGCGATTCTGGTGATCGGCGGCCTCGGCGGTGCGGCCTTTCATCCTCCTGCCGCGGCGCTCGTCAACGCGGTGTCCGACTATCGCAAAGGCTTTGCGATGTCGCTGCATATCACCGCCGGTTCGATCGGCATGTCGATGGCGCCGCTGGTGTTCGTCCCCGCCGTGGCCGCGCTGGGCGCCGAATGGTCGTGGCTGATTGCGTTGCCGGGACTGGCCGCGCTGGCTTACACATCGAGGCTGATGCGGGATGTCCCGGTTGCGGCTTCGGGAGCGTCCCGAGGATGGTCCGAGCTGAAACCGTACGCCCGCCCGCTCGGACTGCTCTACTCCGTCGTCGTGTTGCGCACCGTCACTTCGCAAAGCCTTTCGACGTTCCTCCCTGTGTTGCTCACGCGCCAAGGCATGGGCGTTGGGGAAGCAAGCGCGGCTGTGACCATGTATCTGTTCTTGAGCGGCGTCGGCGGTTTTCTCGGCGGCCCCCTGGCGGACCGGTACGGACCTCGTCGCGTGATCATCGGGTCGCTCGTCGCATCGGTGCCGTTCTTTGTGGCAGCTCACTGGACGACCGGCTGGTGGTTTGCCGTTCTGGTGTCGGCTGGCGCGTTTGCGTTGCAATCCACATTGCCGGTGAACGTGACCTTTGGTCAGCAGCTCGCCCCGGTCAGCGCGGCGACCGTTTCGTCGCTGATGATGGGCTTTGGCTGGGGCTCAGGCGCGTTGCTGGCGCCTGCCGTCGGATTTCTTGGTGATGTGATGGGCCTGGAATTTGCCCTGCTCGTCACGTCGGTCATTCCGCTGCTCGCGGCGCTCGCAGCGGCGCCGCTCCCTGCAAAAGCCGGCGGTTCGAGGGTTCGCACGATCCAAGCGGTGTAGTAGGCTGACTGTATCGATGGCGCGCTATCCGAGATCTACCGACGTCAGCTATTCATTTGGACCGGGACCGCTCCCTCCGGTCATCAAGCTGCTGATCATCACCAACGTCGTCATGTTCCTTGCGTCGCTCGTGGTGCCCGACATCATCCGCGCGTTTGGACTCAGGCCGGCGGCGGTGCTCGAGCAGCTCGCGGTGTGGCAGCCGGTCAGCTACATGTTTCTCCATGGCGGCATCGGCCACTTGCTCTTCAACATGTTGGCGCTGTGGATGTTCGGCACCGAGCTCGAACGCATGTGGGGGACGCGCTTCTTTACGAAGTTCTACTTCGTGTGCGGCATCGGCGCGGGCTTGAGCACGCTGCTCTGGGCGATCAGCCCCTTACCGTTTTCGGATGAGATGTATTACACAACCACGATCGGCGCGTCTGGCGCGATCTACGGTGTGCTGCTCGCCTACGCTCTCTACTTTCCTCATCGACCGATTTATCTCTACTTCGTCTTCCCGATTCCCGCGCGCTATTTCGTGATGATTATCGGTGCGATCACGTTCCTCTCCTCAATCGGCGCCGCCGGCAGCGGGATCGCTCACACCGCGCACCTTGGCGGATTGGTGGTCGGGTACGTCTACTTGAAAGCCTTGCGCGGCCGTCCATTCGACGAGCTGAAATACCGCTGGCTGCGGTGGAAGATGAATCGCGCCCGCGGCCGCTTCGACGTCTACTCTGGCGGCCGTCGCGATGACGACGACAGCTGGAAGTCAGACTGGAAGAAACACATTCATTGATCGGGAACCTAAACGTCCGCGCCAGGTGAGACCAAGAGTTCGCTACTTCTTCATCGAGAGATCGACGGTTGGCACAGCGCGTTCGGCGTCATCCTTGATCTCGAACCGTTCAGCGGGTCTGAAATTGCCGAATCCCGCAATGAAGTTGTTGGGGACGACCTGGATCGCCGTGTTGAACCTCGTCGCGATGTCGTTGTAAAACTGCCGCGCGATGCCGATCTTGTTTTCTGTTTCGGCGAGTTCTTCCTGCAGCGCACGCACATTCTGGTTGGCGGTAAGCGGCGGATAGCTCTCCGCCAGCGCAAACAACCGGCCGAGTGCCTGGCTCAACTCACCCTCTTCGCGCGCGGAGTCCGCAGGTCCCGTGGCGGCGACGGCGCGATTGCGTGCTTCGACCACCGCTTCGAGCGTGCCGCGCTCGAATTCCATCGCGCCGCTCACCGTGTTCATCAGATTCGGGATGAGATCGTGGCGGCGTTTGAGCTGCACGTCTATCTGCCGCCATCCGTTCACCACCTGGTTGCGTGTCGCGATCAAGCGCTTATAGATGCCGACGAACCAGAAGACGATCAGGAAAACGACGATAAACGTGACGATGACGGACATCGACTAGCCGTCGACCTTCGTTTTTTCGTGGAAGTACGAGTCGGTGCCGTCGAGCCAGTCCTGGCGAATCGGACTGAAGATATCGATCTCGAACGTGTCCTCGAGCGCCTCGGCCTGATGCGGCACCCACGACGGAATGTGCAGCACTTCGCCTTCGCGCACTGTTATCTCTTCGCCATCGATCAGGAACTTGAGCGCGCCCTGAAGGATGTACGTCATTTGTTCGCTCTCGTGCTTGTGCATCGGCACCAGGGCGCCGCGCTTGAGATAAATTTGCGCGACCATTTCGCGCTCGCCGGTGACAATTTTGCGCGAAATCATCTCGGTCACCTTGTCCAGAGCGATCTCGTCCCAGCGATGGAGTCGAACGCGAGGCTGATCCATAGGCCTGTGATTGTAGTCGCGCTGGTATAATTTCGTCACCATGAGCTCGGCCCGCGCCGTATCGACCCCCGAAAAAACGTGGGAAGGCTTGACTCGCGAGAATCTCGTGCGCGCGTATCGCACGATGCTGCTTTCGCGCCGTCTCGACGACAAAGAGATTCAGCTCAAGAATCAAAGCCTGATCTTCTTTCAGATCAGCGGCGCCGGCCACGAGGCCGTGCTGACGGCGGCGGGGCTGCATCTCCGAGCCGGTTACGACTGGTTTTATCCCTATTATCGCGACCGTGCGCTCTGCCTCACGCTCGGCATGACGCCCCTCGAGATGCTGCTCGGCGCAGTGGGCGCGATAGACGATCCCAACTCCGGCGGACGGCAGATGCCGTCGCACTGGGGCAGCAAAACGCTGCGTATTCCCTCGCAAAGCAGCCCCACGGGCACGCAGTGTCTGCAGGCAGTGGGCTGCGCAGAAGCGACGCTGATCTACAACCGCGTGTCGGCCATAGCCGACGGCCGCGACGTGTCGCACAGCGACGAAATCACCTACGTGTCGATCGGCGAAGGGGGAACGAGCGAAGGCGAGTTCTGGGAATCGCTCAACACCGCGTGCACGCGCCCGGCGCCCATCTTGTACCTCGTGGAAGACAACGGCTACGCCATTTCGGTCCCCGTCGAGGTGCAAACGCCTGGTGGCGACGTGTCTCGCCTGGTCGAATCATTTCCGAATCTCAAGGTGCTTCGCTGCGACGGAACGGATTTCCTGGCCAGCTATCGCACGCTCGGCGAAGCCGTTGAGTGGGTGCGCCGCGAGCGCAAGCCGGCATTGGTTCACGCGAAAGTGATTCGTCCCTACTCGCACTCGCTGTCGGATGACGAGCGGCTCTACAAGACGCCGGAGGAGCGGCAGAACGAAGCCAAGCGCGATCCGATTGCGAGACTGCGCGCTTTCCTGCTCTCGGAACGCGCCGCCACCGACGCCGACTTCGACGCGATTGCCGCGGAGGTTGATCGCGAGATCACGGAGGCGACCGACAAGGCGCTCGCCGCGCCGAAGCCGGCGCGCGAGACCGCAGGATGGTACGTGTTCTCGCCCGACGTGGACCCGACGTCGAGCGACTTCGAGACCGAGGCCGATCCGCAAGGCAAGCCCGACACCATGGTGGCCGCGATTAATCGCACGCTCAAGGACGAGATGGCGCGCAACCCGCGCATCGTCGTTTTTGGCGAAGACGTTGCCGATGCGAGCAAGCCGGCATCGCTGCCACAGGTCCCCGGCAAGGGCGGCGTATTCAAGGTGACGCACGGCTTGCAGCGGATGTACGGCGAGGATCGCGTCTTCAACTCGCCGCTGGCCGAGGCCAACATCATTGGACGCGCCGTGGGGATGGCCACGCGCGGGCTCAAGCCGGTGGTCGAGATTCAGTTCTTCGATTACATCTGGCCGGCGATGATGCAGCTCAAGGACGAGATGTCGATGCTGCGCTATCGCTCGTCGAACAATTTCTTCTGTCCAATGGTGGTGCGCGTCCCGATTGGCGGCTACTTACGCGGCGGCGCGCCCTATCACAGCCAGTCTGGCGTCAGCATCTTTGCGCACTGTCCGGGCATCCGCATTGCGTTCCCCTGCAACGCCGCTGACGCGGCCGGGCTGCTCAGGACGTCGATCCGTTGCGATGACCCGGTGATGTTTCTCGAGCACAAGCATCTCTATCGCCAGACCTACAACAAAAGTCCGTATCCCGGCTCCGAATACATGATCCCGTTTGGCAAAGGGTCGCTTCGCCGTGAAGGAACGGATGTCGCGGTGTTGACCTGGGGCGCGCTGGTGCAGAGATCGCTCTTGGCCGCACAGCAGGCGGAAAAAGAAGGCGTGAGCGTGGCGGTGTTCGACCTCCGCACGATTATTCCGTATGACTGGACGGGCATCGCCGATCTGGTCAGGAAAACCAATCGCGTCATCGTGGTGCACGAGGATCAGTTGACGTGCGGATTCGGGGCAGAGATAGCGGCGCGGATCAGCGACGAGCTGTTCCACGAGCTCGACGCGCCGGTGCGGCGCGTTGCGGCGATGGATTGCCCAGTGGCGTATTACCCGGAGCTCGAAGAGGAGATTCTGCCGCAGGCGGGCGATGTGCTCGCCGCGATCCGCGAACTGGCGAAGTACTGAGGTCGCGCAGCTTCGGTCCGCGACGCACGATGCGCGCGTTCTTGTCCTTCGTTCTTCGGTCTTCGTTCTTCGTTCTTCCAGCTTCGTTCTTCGTTCAGACACCTTCACCCGGAGGCGTCGACACTATCAACGCGTCCGGCGGCCTTCCGCCCGAAATCTGCGGCCAATATCGCGAGCCGCTCGCGTTTCAACAAACCGCGGGAGGTGTGTATTACATCTTCGATCGCCGCGGTCATTCGGTTCACAGTGTCGATCCCGACGCAAACGGGACGCGCACCGTCGTCACGATCGGCGGCGAGACGGGGCGCGTGATCGAACCCACCGCGTTCGGGCTCGCGCCGAACGGCGACTTCGTCGTCGCCGATGCGCCGAACGGACGCGAGCGGCTGCAGGTGTTCGATTTTGCGGGGACGTGGTTTTCGGGATTCACGCTCCCCGGCCGCGCCCAACCGCGCGTGTCGGTGGGCGGCATTTCGCTCAACGGTGTCGGGACGCTCGCTTTTCTGGGCAAGTTGATCGCCTTGAACCAACCCGAGACTGGCGCGCTCATCACGGAGTACGGCCTCGCCGGCACGCCCGTGCGCAGCATCGGTCGCTTACGCCGCACCGGCCATGAGTCCGATCGAGAACTGCACCTCGCCTTGAACGCCGGGATTCCGGTTCCGCTTGCAGATGGCGGCTACTTTTTCGTGTTCTTTGCCGGCACTCCTGCGTTTCAACGCTACGACCAGAAGGGGGCGCTGATATTCCAACGCGTGATTCAAGGGCGCGAGCTCGATCCGGTGATCGAGCAGATGCCGGAGAGCTGGCCGCGGCGGACCGTTGAGGGGAAGGAGCTGCCGCTGGTTGTGCCGACGGTTCGCACGGCAGCGGCTGATCGCAACGGCAATCTGTGGGTGTCGTTTCTGATTCCGTTCACCTACGTGTTCGATTCGTCCGGCGAAAAGATTCGAACCGTGCAATTTCGTGCAGCTGGAACGATCGCGCCGACGAGTCTTTTTTTCAGTGCCAACGGGCGCCTGCTCGTCACACCCGGGTGTTACGCGTTTCCTGCGCGTTGACGTCCGCGGGTTGTTGGTAGCATGTAATGTTCCACTTGCTAGTGAAATATCATCGCCTTCCGTCAATCGCCTTCGTCGCCGCGTTCTTGGCGGGCTGCAGTGGATCTCCGACGCGCCCCACGCCACCGGTCACTCCGCCGCCGACGCCTTCGCTTGCGATCACGTGCCCCGGCAATTTGACGACGAGCGCGCGCGAGGGATCGACGGTGGCGGTGTCATTTGCAACGCCGGCGGTCACCGGCGGCGTCAATCCCATTCAAGTCAGCTGCACACGGCAGTCCGGATCGCTGTTTGGCGTCGGACAAACCAGCATCCTGTGCACTGCCGTCGACTCCACGGGGCAGTCAGCCTCCTGCCAATTCAGCGTCATCGTCAACGCCCTTCCGCCCATACTGACGAGCACGAAATTCCTCGCCTTCGGCGACAGCAGGACAGCCGGCGAAGTGACCGTTCCGGCGACCATTGCGTCACGGCAGGGAGAGGTGTATCTCCCGCTGAGCGTGATGCCGGCCGCGTCCTATCCGACACAATTGGCGACCTTGCTGCGCAACCGCTACACGACTCAGGCGCAGGCGATTCAGGTCACCAACGCAGGCCTATCGGGTGAAACCGCACAGAACGGCGCCAAACGGCTGCCGGGTGTACTCACATCCACGAGACCTGAAGTCGTCATTCTGCTCGAGGGGATCAACGATGTCAGCACGCAAGCCGATCTTGGTGTCTCGGCGGCGGCGAACGCCATGACGGCCATGGTGCGCGAGGCGCGCGGACGGGGGGCCCGAGTGATGGTCGCCACCGAACCCCCGTCACGCCCCGGATTTCGCGCCGTTTCGACGCAGTACATCACGAGCTATAACGACCGGCTGCGCGTGATTGCAGCGACGGAGGGGGCGTTGCTCGTCGACTTTTACGCGGGCATGGTCGGCGACGTCACGCGCTATATCGGCCTCGACGGACTGCATCCGACGGAGGCCGGCTACGAGCGCATGGCTGAGCTCGTCTCCCAGACGATCCGGCTCAACCTCGAAGAGCGCTGAACCCGTCGGTTGACATAGCGTCGCCAGCGGCGGAAAATGAATGAACATTCATTCAGTAGCGCCGACGATGCCTGTTTCCGCTTCGCGCCGGGTCACCACCGCTCGCGCGCCTCAACCCGCGCCCGACAAACGCGACGCAATTCTGCGCGCGGCCACCGATGTGTTCGCGCGCCATGGATTCTTTCAGTCGCAGGTTGCCGACGTCGCGCGGGCTGCGGGTGTCGCCGCCGGGACTGTCTATCTGTACTTCCGCAGCAAAGACGACCTGCTGGTCTCGATCTTCGACCGCACCATGCGAGAGGCGATCGGCGAAGGCCGTGCGGCGTTGAGCGGCGTGACCGATCCGCGCCAGCGTCTCGAGCGCATTGCCCGCCTCCATCTCGATCGACTGGGACGTGATCGCGAATTAGCCATCGTGTTTCAGGTCGAACTGCGGCAATCGACGAAGTTCATGGAGCGATTCTCTTCCACGTATTTACGCGACTACATCGGCCTCATTCGCGAAACGGTTGTTGACGGACAGAAAGCCGGCACGTTTCGGGCCGATCTCAACCCCACCACGGCGGCGAAGATCTTTTTCGGCGCCCTGGACGAGATGGCCACGAACTGGATTCTCAGCCGCCGGCGCTATTCTCTGGCCGCGGAGGCGGACGCCGTGATCGATCTCTTCGTCAATGGCGTCATCGCCAAGAGGCGCGCATGATCATCAATTCGGTCGCCGTGCTGGGGGCCGGCACGATGGGTGCGCAAATCGCGCTGCATTGCGCCAATGCCGGCGTCCCTGCGCTGCTGCTCGACATGACGCCGCAGCTCGCGCGCGAAGGCCTCGACAAGGCCCGGCGCTTGAAGCCGGATCCGCAGTTCACACCCGATGTCGCGCGGCTCGTCACCACCGCCGGTTTTGACGACGGCTTTGCGCACCTCGCGACCGCCGATTGGATCATCGAAGCGGTGGTCGAGCGCCTCGACATCAAGCAGCAACTGCTTGCGCGCGTCGAGACCACCCGCAGGCCCGGCTCGATTGTCAGCTCGAACACATCGGGAATTCCCATCCGCGCTCTCGCCGACGGCCGCAGCGCCGAATTCCGCCGTCATTGGCTTGGCACGCATTTCTTCAATCCGCCCCGCTATCTCCGTCTGCTGGAGCTGATTCCGACGACCGACACCGATCCCGCAGTGGTCGAAGCGATTTCGGCGTTTGCGGACCATCACCTGGGCAAAGGCGTGGTGGTGGCGAAGGACACGCCGAACTTCATCGGCAATCACATCGCGCTCTACGGCGTGGTGCGCACGCTCGCAGCGGTCGCCAGCGGACGCTATACGATTGAGGAAGTTGACGCGATTACCGGACCAGCGCTCGGTCGTCCCGCCAGCGCGACGTTCAGAACTATGGACATTGCCGGCGTCGACGTGCTCGCTCACGTGATGCGAAATCTCGGCGAACGTCTGCCCGATGACGCGGATCGCGAGGCGTTTGCAATGCCCGCGTTCCTCCCGCGCATGCTGGAGAAGGGTTTCCTGGGCGAGAAAGCCGGCCGCGGCTTCTACGAGCGGCGGAAGTCGGCGTCGGGCGAGAGCGAAATCTGGACACTCGACCTCGACTCGCTGGAATACCGCCAGCGCAAGTCGCCGCGTATTCCCTCCATTGAAGCCGCCAAGTCGATTGACAGCGTGCAGGAGCGCGTGCGCATGCTCTTCAGCGCGAAGGACAAGGCCGGAGAATTCCTGCGTGAAACGTTCGCGCCGACAGTGATCTACACAGCGCGTGTCACTCCCGACATCGCTCACTCGATTGACGACGTCGATCGTGTCATGCGGTGGGGCTTCGGGTGGGAACTGGGACCATACGAGCTCTTCGACGCCATTGGCGTTCGCGAAGTGCTGGCGGCCGCACAAGCCGTCGGCGGCCACGCGCTCAGCAAGGGTGTGCCGCCGCTCATGCAGGAGGTGCTCGACTCGGGGAAAAACACCTTCCGGACGGGCCCTGTGCCGCCCGAAGCGAAGGACCTGCTGATTCTTCGGCAGGCGCGCGAGCAGCAGCGCGTCGTCAAAAAGAACAGCGGCGCCAGCCTTGTCGATCTCGGCGACGGCGTGTTCTGCGTCGAGTTCCACTCAAAGATGAACGCGATCGGTGGCGATACCGTTCAAATGCTCAACGCCGGTGTGAAAGAGGCTGCAAAGAACGGCGTCGCGCTGGTTGTCGGCAACGAGGCCCCCAACTTTTCCGCGGGTGCCAACCTCATGCTCGTCCTGCTCGAGGCACAGGAGGGCAACTGGGAGGACCTCGATTTGATGATTCGCGCCTTTCAGCAGGCCACGACGGCGCTCCGCTACAGCGATGTGCCGGTCGTCGTGGCGCCCGCGGGCCTCACGCTCGGCGGCGGCGCCGAAATCGCTATGCATGGCGACCGCGTTCAAGCCGCGGGCGAAACCTATCTCGGTCTCGTGGAAGTTGGGGTTGGGCTCATTCCCGCCGGTGGCGGCACCAAGGAGATGACGGTTCGTGCCATGAGCCGGATGCCGACGCCGCAGAGCGATCCGTTGCCGTACGTGCAAAAGGCTTTCGAAACGGTGGCGTTGGCGCAAGTCTCCGCCAGCGGCCCCGACGCTGTCCGGCTCGGATATTTGAGCGCGACCGATGCCTTTACGATGAACCGTGAGCGACTGATCGCTGATGCGAAAGCGCATGCGCTCGAGCGCGTGCGCGAGGGCTATCACAGGCCTGCCACGCGCACGGCGATCCCTGTGGGTGGCGCATCGCTGCGCGCCGCGCTCAACGTCGGTGTGCATCTCGCGTGGCGGTCGGGACGTGCCTCAGATCACGACGCCTTGATCGCGCGCAAGGTCGCGCACATCTTCGCCGGCGGTGACGTGCCTCACGCCACCACCGTGACGGAGCAATACCTGCTCGATCTCGAGCGCGAGGCGTTTCTCAGTCTGCTCGGCGAGCGGAAAACGCTGGAGCGCATCCAGCATACGCTCAAGACAGGCAAACCATTGAGGAACTGATGATCGATCGCGGCAACGGAGTCCCGGTCGTGCTCGTTCCCGGCATTCAGGGCCGCTGGGAGTGGACTGCGCCAACAGTGGACGCGTTGGCCCGGCGCTGCCGCGTGATTACCTTCTCGCTCTGCGACGAACCAACGAGCGGGTTCCCATTCGACGCGGAGGCAGGCTTCAATGCCTACGTGCAGCAGATCGACGCCGCATTGCAACGAGCGCAAATCCAGAAAGCCATCGTCATCGGTGTGTCATATGGCGGGCTCATCGCCACGGAATTTGCGGTTCAGCACCGCGATCGTGTTCGGGGCCTGGTGCTGGCCTCGGCGTTGCCGCCTGGATGGACGCCAAGCGCACGCGCCCGTTTTTACATGCGCGCGCCGCGGCTGCTGATGCCGTTATTCGTGGTCGCGTCACCGCTGCGCATGTTTCCCGAGGTGCGAAGCGCGCTCGCGCTGAAGAAGGGAGTGCCCTTCATGATCGGTCACGGGTGTCGGGTGGTGCGCGCTGCTCCCTCGCCGCTCCGCATGGCAAGACGCGCGGGATGGACCGAACAATACCGTTTCTCCGATCCGAATGAGCTGCAGGTGCCGACGCTGGTGATTACCGGCGAGGATCGGCTCGATCGGATCGTCGCGCCCGATCTGACGCGTGAGTATCTTGCCCGCTGGCCGCATGCGCGGCATGCCACGCTTCACAGAACCGGTCACATCGGACTGGTGACCAAACCGGAAGAATTTGCGGAGATGGTCGGCCGCTTTGCCGCCGACATCGACACCGATGCCGAGGCAATCTCTGCGTGATATTCAGGGCCCCCGGGGACCGCTCGAGGCGTTGCTCGAAGCGCCAGCGGTGAGCGCACGCGCTGCGGCCGTGTTTGCGCACCCACACCCGCTGTACGGCGGGACGATGCACACCCGCGTGGTGTTCCAGGGGGCGAAGGCGCTCGCGCGCATCGGTGTCGCGGTGTTGCGATTCAACTTTCGCGGCGTCGGCCGGAGCGCGGGCACGTTTGACGATGGCGCCGGGGAGAGGGAGGACTATCGCGCGGCGCTCGATTTCGTCGCGGCGCAGTATCCAAGGCTGCCATTGTGGACGGTCGGATTCTCGTTTGGAGCGTGGATCGCGATGACCGCCGGCGCCGACGATCCGCGGGTGCGCGTGCTGCTCGGCATCGCGCCGGTCGTCGATCGCTACGACTTCGGCAGCGTCAGGACGAGCACGAAGCCCAAGTTTCTCATCCACGGTGAGCGCGACGAGGTTGTCTCGTTAAAGCATGTTCGACGCTTCTACAGCGAGCTCGCCGAACCGAAGGAGCTCGTCGTGATCGACGCCGCCGATCACCTGTTCGACGGCAAAACGTCGGAAGTTGGGGACGCAATCGAAGATTTACTGGGTGACTTCTCATGAAAGACGCAGTCATTGTTTCCGCTGTTCGCACCGCCGTCGGCCGCGCGCCGAAGGGCACGTTGAACGTGATGCGGCCCGACGACATGGCCGCGACCGCCATCGCCGAGGCGCTCGCCCGCGCCCCCGGACTCGAGAAAGCAGACATCGAGGACGTGATTATGGGTTGCGCGATGCCCGAAGGCGAGCAGGGGCTGAACGTCGCGCGCATCGCCAGCCTTCGTGCCGGCGTTCCAATCAGCGCCTCCGCTGTGACCGTCAACCGCTTCTGCTCGTCGGGTCTGCAGGCGATCGCCTACGGCGCGGAGCGCATCATGCTTGGCCAAGGACAAGTGGCGATCGGCGGCGGCACCGAGTCGATGAGCATGGTGCCGATGGGCGGCAACAAAGTGTCGCCCAATCCGACACTCGTCGAAACCTATCCGGACGTGTATCTGAGCACAGGCCTTGTCGCTGAGAACCACGCCAATCGCTCACAGATCAGCCGCGAAGAGCAGGACGCGTTTGCGTTGCGCAGCCATCAGCGCGCGATCGCCGCCATCGAGTCCGGTAAATTCAAAGACGAGATCGTTCCGCTCATGGTCAAGGTTGTCGACCCCGCCACGAATGGCGGCAAGCCCAAGACACGCGAGATTACGTTCGCGGTAGACGAAGGGCCACGCCGTGACACTTCGCTGCAAGCGCTCGCCAAGCTGAAGCCCGCATTTCATGCCACCGGCAGTGTGACCGCCGGCAACTCCTCGCAAACGAGCGATGGGGCTGCCGCCGTCGTGCTCACATCATCGGACTACGCGACATCGCACGGGCTCAAGCCGCTGGCGCGCTTCGTCACGTTTGCAACAGCGGGCGTCGAGCCGGAACTGTTCGGAATCGGGCCGGTGCCGGCGATCAAAAAGGCGCTGAAGCAGGCGGGTCTCACGCTCGATCAGATCGATTTGATCGAGCTCAACGAGGCGTTCGCGGCGCAGGTGCTCGCGTGCCTCAAGCAGCTGCCAATGGATCCTGATCGGCTGAACGTGAACGGCGGAGCGATTGCGCTCGGTCATCCGCTCGGATGCACCGGCGCAAAGCTCACGACCTCGCTGATCTACGAAATGCATCGCCGCGGTTCGCGCTATGGTCTCGTGACGATGTGCGTCGGTGGCGGGATGGGGGCGGCCGGCATCTTCGAACGACTCTGAATCAACCGTAGTGGTGTGGCTTCGTGACCGCCGTCGCCTTGTGCGAAGGCGGTCAGCCACGCCGGAGGACGTATGGCAACGACGATTGAACAAGGCATCAAAGGCGGAGCGTGGCTCCTCGACGACACCGATCCGGCAAGCGTCATGACGCGGGAGAAGCTCACCGATGAGCACAAGTTGATCGAGCAGACGGCGGCCGAATTCGTGGACAACGAAGTGCTCCCGCTTGCCGAGCAGCTCGAAAAGAAAGACTGGGCGCTCCACCGGCAGCTGCTTGCCAAGTGCGGCTCACTTGGCCTGCTCGGTCCGAACGTTCCCGAGACGTACGGCGGCGTCGATCTCGACAAGATTTCCGGGCTGGTGATCTCCGAGCAGCTGTCGCGCTATGCGTCGTTTGGCGCGACGCTCGGCGCTCAGGCGAACCTGACGGTCACGCCAATCCTGATGTTCGGCAGCGAGCAGCAAAAGCAGAAGTATCTGCCCAAGCTCGTGTCCGGCGAGATGGTGGGGGCGTATTGCTTGAGCGAGTCAGGGTCGGGCTCCGATGCGCTCGGCGCCAAGAGCCGCGCGATGCGGCAGGCGGACGGGAGTTTCGTCCTTTCCGGTGAAAAGATGTGGATCACCAACGGCAGCTTTGCCGACGTGTACATCGTCTTTGCCAAGGTTGACGGCGAGCAGTTCACCGCCTTCATCGTGGAGCGCAACTGGCCCGGCGTTTCGACCGGCAAGGAAGAGCACAAGATGGGTCTGTACGGGTCGTCGACCTGTCCGGTGATTTTGCAGGACGTGAAGGTGCCCGCCGACGCCGTGCTCGGGGAGATCGGCAAAGGCCACAAGGTCGCGTTCAACGTGCTCAACTTCGGCCGCTTCAAGCTGGGCGCGATGACCTCGGGCGGCGCGCGCGCGGCCATCGCCGAATCGGCACGCTATGCGGCCACGCGCAAACAGTTTGGCGTGCCGATCGCGACTTTCGGCGCAATCAAACACAAGATCGGCGAGATGGTGTCGCGCCAGTACGCCCTCGAGAGCATGGTATATCGCACCGGCGGCCTCATCGACGCCTACATCGCCGGGAAGCCGGGCGCTCACGACGGCTCAGCCATGCTGCAGGCGCTCGAAGAATTTGCCATTGAAGCGTCGATCGCCAAGGTCCTCGGGAGTGAAGTGCTGGACTACATCCTCGACGAGAATGTCCAGATTCACGGCGGCAACGGATTTGTCCGCGACTACCCCGCCGAGGGTCATTATCGGGACGCTCGCGTGAACCGCATCTTCGAAGGCACGAACGAAATCAACCGGTTGCTGATCCCCGGCATGCTGATGAAAAAAGCGCTCAAGGGTGAGCTGCCGCTCATTCCTGCGGCCATGAAGCTGCAGGACGAGATCATGAGCCCGGCGATGACGCTGCCCGACGAACCCGAAGGCACGCTCGTCGAGCAGTCGCGCGCCGTGGGTGCGTTCAAGAAAGTGGTCCTCTTCGTCGCCGGTTCAGCCATGCAGCGCTACGGCGACAAGCTCCAGGACGAGCAGGAAGTCCTGAGCTACATTGCCGATATCGTAATTGACACGTTCGCCGCCGACAGCGCTGTGCTGCGTGCGAAGGCGGCACCGGGTGGCGCGGACTTGCGCGTCGATGCGGCCACCGTGTATGTACAGGAAGCGGCGGGACGAATTGAGCTGGCGGCGAAATCGTGTCTTGCGGCCATGAGCGACGGAGACGTGCTGCGCACGCAGCTGGCGGCGCTTCGCCGTTTACTCAAGGTGACACCGGTCAACGCCGTCGCGTTGCGGCGTCGACTGGCCGACGCAGCCGTGACGAAAGGTGCATACCCGATCGATATGGCATAGTTGGGCTGTGCCCTGCCGTTGCCTCCTTGCGCTGGTGATCGCCGCCGCTTCATGGACGAGCGGCGGCTGTTCGCCACCTCCAGAGAACTACCCGGCGACGATCGCGAACCAGCGCGCGCAAAAAGACGAATTCCTTCGGCAATCGGCGGACATCATCCGCCCGGACGACCGCGACAAGTTCCTCCCGCTCTCCTACTTCGCGATCGACGAAAGCTATGCCGTGCCTGCGCAGTTGCAGCCGGCGCAGGATCGCCTCCGCATGGAGGTACCGACCTCGACCGGCAAGCTGCGCGCCATGGAGCGGGTGGGATTCTTGCAGTTCACGCTCAAGGGGCAACCGCTTCGGCTGAGCGCGCTGGTGGACGCTGGGACAACGAAAATTGATCGGCTGTCGGTGTTGTTTTCGGACCTGACGAGCGGCACGGAAACGTATCAGGCGGGCCGCTACATGGATCTCGATCCGACGCCGACCGGGATCTACATCGTCGATTTCAATCTGGCGTATCACCCGTACTGCTACTACAACCCTGAGTACGACTGTCCGTACCCGCCACCCGAAAACCGTTTGAAAGTTCCGATTCGCGCGGGCGAGAAGCTACGCCCGGCGGACACGACGGTGCTGCGATGACAGGGCGCCGCACGTTGGCCGAGCAACTTGCGGCGGCTGCGGATCGCCCCGGTCCGGATTTGGCCGCGCCGGCGTTCCTGATCGCCCGCATCGAGTATCCGCATCTCGATCCGGGACCGTACCTGGATCGGATCGACGAGCTTGGCGATGTCGCGCTGCACCGTGTTGCGTCCGATCCCGGTCACCACGGGCCTCTCGCGGGGCGCGTCGACGCGCTCAACCGGTATCTGTTCAGCGAGCTCGGGTTCTTTGGCAATCGCGAGCAGTACGACGATCCGCGCAACAGCTATCTCAACGAAGTGCTCGATCGCCGCACCGGTATTCCGATTTCGCTCGCGCTTGTTTACATCGAAGTCGCCCGGCGTGCGGGGCTGCGCGCCGAAGGGATCAACTTTCCCGGGCATTTTCTGGTGCGCGTGCTGCAGGATCTGCACACCGACGATCCAGGCGAAGGCCTCATTGTGGATCCCTTTCACGGCGGCGCGATTCTCAATGAGACCGACTGCCGCGCGCTTCTGCGCCGTCACATGGGCGAAGACACTGCGTTCGAGCCGCACCTGCTCGCACGCGCGACACGGCGGGAAATCTTGGTTCGCATGCTGCTCAATCTCAAACGCATTTACGTCCGCTGGCGTTCGTTCCCACAGGCGCGCACCATCACCGACCTGTTGCTCGCGATCTCACCTGCGTCTCTCAGCGAGCTGCGCGATCGCGGTCTGCTCGCGTACCACATGAATGACTTTCCGGCCGCACTGCGCGATCTCGAGCAGTACCTGAAACATTCGCGCGTGCTCGACGCGGACGAGGAGCAGAAAAAAGAGCACGAGCAGGTGTGGGAGCACGTCAAGGCGCTGCGAAGACGCGTAGCGTCGATGAATTGAAGCGGCAGCGAAGACCACTGAAGCACGGAAGCACAGAGGGCGGATTAGCGGATTGCGCGGCCGAGAGAACTTCGGGCCTGACGCCGCTGCTTACGCAGCGCGCCGCTGTACTGTGCGCGCTTGAGCGTAAAGCCTCCAGCCCCCTCGCTGATCTTCAGCGCGGTGCCCTCAATGCGCGCAACCACACGTGCGGCGCCGTCGTCGAGCGGCTGCACGGGATGACCCGCGGCAAACAGGAGCGCGCGATCGACAATGTCGCGCGGCAGATCGCTGAGACGTCTAAACGTACGCCAGGCCTTCAGCAGGCGCGCGGATTTGAGGACGTCGTCGTCGAACAGCTCGCGATGGCGCTTGATCTCGCCCGTGGCCGCGCGGATCTTCTCGACGCGTTCGTCGCGATGCGGCCCAACGAGTCCGTCGTTGATTGGCTTGATCGGCGCCCGGAACACTGAGTCGGGCGTGAGTGCGGGGATGCGCCGAAACGCCTGCCACGCGAGGTCGCGCCGTGCCGGCAGCGCATCGGCAGACAGAATTTCCCATAGCAGGAATTGCAAGGGATCTCCGGGTGGTTCGGGGGGCAGCCCGTAGAACTCGCGCAGCACGTGTAGGTCAGGAAAGGGCACCGATCTCTTTGTAAAGGTACGCGGAGGCGATGACGCCGTTGTGAAAGTTGCCGAGATCGAGCTTTTCGTCGGGAGCGTGGGCGTTTTCGTCGGGCAAGCCGACACCGAACAGGACGCACGGCAGGCCGAGCTCCTCCTGGAACGTGGCGACCACGGGAATCGAGCCGCCCTCGCGATTGAACACCGGCCGTTTGCCAAAGCCCTGTTCGATGGCGCGCGCTGCGGCCTGCACGAATGGATTGTCGAACGCCGTCATCCACGGCTTGCCGCCGTGCATCCGCGTGACTTTCAACTCGACCGTCTTCGGTGCGACTTTCTTCACGTGCGCTTCGAACAGGGCGCCGATCTTCTGCGGATCCTGATTGGGTACGAGCCGCATGCTCACTTTCGCCATCGCGACGGCTGGAATGACGGTTTTTGCGCCCTCACCGGTGAATCCTGAAAGCAGTCCGTTCACCTCGAACGTCGGTCGCGCCCACACGCGCTCGAGCGTGGTGTAGCCGGCTTCGCCGAACAACTTCGGCGCACCCAGATCCTGCTTGTACTTGCGATCGTTGAACGGCAGTTTGGCGAATTCCTGGCGCTCTTCGTCGCGCAGCGGCACGACATCGTCGTAAAAGTTCGCGATCTTGATGCGCCCGCTCTTGTCCTTCATCTGCGCGAGCACTTGTGCCAGCACCATCGCGGGATTGGCTACCGCGCCGCCAAACGAGCCGGAATGAAGGTCCGACTTCGTGCCGCGCAGATCGATCTGGAAGTAGGTCAGTCCGCGAAGACCGTAGCAAATCGACGGCACGCCGCGCTCGAACATCGCCGAGTCGCTGATGACCACGACGTCGGACTTGAGCAGATCCTTGTGCGCGTTGATGAAGTTATCGAGGTTGGCGCTGCCGACCTCCTCCTCGCCCTCGATCAGGAACTTCATGTTGACCGGAAGCGTTCCGTTCTGCTTGAGGTGCGCCTCGACGGCCTTGAAGTGCATGAACACCTGACCCTTGTCGTCGGCGGCTCCGCGCGCATAAATTTCGCCGTCGCGAATCGTTGCTTCGAACGGCGGCGACGTCCACAGGTCCACGGGATCGACCGGCTGGACGTCGTAGTGGCCGTAAAACAGAATCGTGGGCGCGCCCTCGGCGCCGAGCCATTCGCTGTACACGACCGGATGCCCGGGGGTTTCCTCCAGCCGCACGTTCTGCAGGCCGATGCGCATCATCTCGGTCTTCGTCCACTCGGCGCAGCGCCTGACTTCGGACGCGTGCTGCGGGAGGGCGCTGATGCTCGGAATCGCCAGGTAGTGTTTGAGTTCTTCGATGTAGCGATCGCGGTTGACGTGGATGAAGTCGACGATGTTTTCCATAACAAGCTCAGCCGCCCTGTGCAGGGCGTGACGTGCGTGATGCCGTGCGTCAGTATATCGTCCGCATTTGCCAGCTGTTCCCGACGCGCTGCACCACGCCCTCCTGATCCAGTTTCAGCAAGTGCGCGAGCACGCTCTCGCGCGCCATCGGCGTGAGCGCCGGATCCAGGCCGGTGTAGATCCGGCTGGTAATCGCGTCGAGGTCGCTGAGGCCCGCCTCGAGCGCGGCCACTACCTGTCGTTCACGCGTCTGACGATGCGTGATGTACTCGCGGATGAGGGTCTGCGGATCGTCGATGGCTGGACCGTGCGCGGGCAGCAACCGCAGCGGCGCGAGCGCGCTCACGCGGTTGAGCGACTCGAGGTACGCGGACAGGCTGCCGCCGAACGTCGCGGGAATCACCACGGTGCTTCCACGCACCACGAGGTCGCCGCAGAATAACGACCGCGTCGGATCGTGCCAGAGAGAAATATGGTCCGGAGCGTGGCCGGGTGTGTGGATCACCTGGATCGACCCGTCGCCGGCCGGCAGCACGTCGGTATCTGACACGTATTGCCAGTCGACCGGATACTTCGAATCGCGCTCCGGCCAGCGCATCTTCCAGAACCGGGTTTTCGGCCAGCGCGCCGCGAGCGCGGCAGCTCCGGACGCGTGATCGTCGTGGGCGTGCGTGACCACGACGTGAGCAGGACCATCCGGCACGTGCGTGGCGATCGCATCGAGATGCTCCGGTTTGCCGACACCGGCGTCGATCAGCACAGCCGTCGCGCCGGTCAGCAGGTACGTCCAGTTGCCACTGCCCGTCATCGTCCCCGGATTGCCGGCATGAAGCGGGATGATCAAAAGAAGACCTCGAGTCGGACGTAGAGAAAGTCGCGGTCGGCGAAACGAGACACGATATCGGACCCGCTGCCGCTGAAAGTTCCCCCAGCGCCTTCGAGCGACACGTTGTCGCGAAGGCTTATCGCGCCGATCAGACGCGCGAATGCGCTGCCCCGGCGCGGATTGTACACAGCAAAGGCACGTATCGTGCGCGTCTCGCGCGCGAACGAGCGATCCACCGAGCTCACGAGCGTCACCTCGCGGCGATCGGGCTGCTGGTTGAACATGACGGTGCCGCTGACACGATAAACGCATCCGATGGAATCCAGCGGCCGCGCACCATCGCGACAGGCATCCGCCCTTCCGCACGCCCCTCAAAGAAGAAACGTGTCAGGTCCTGAGGATCGACAATGTCGGTGGGGAGAAACTCGTCGAGCCTGCCGAGCCTGCCCCACACCACGCGGCTGAAGCCCGGCTCTCAGGTCGGCATGCCGCCAGCGGAGATCGATGCTGACTTCCTGGGGACGAACAATCCCCGCGTATACAGCGGTGTCGTAGGCACGATCGGCCGCTACACCTTCGGCAAAGCCACCGCTGGTGAAGTGGATGCGATCGCCGAGGTCAGGCTGGTATTGGGCAATCGAACAGCCGCATCGACATCTCGAGGCGGCCGTCGCGGCCGGTCTCGCGTTGATCGATTTGGCGCGCGACCCACTCCGGTGTTTCGGGCGCGGGTTGAAGTGTGCCGGCGAGCGCGAGACACACGAGCGCGCGCGTGAGGGACGATTATGTGAATTGTTTCACAAAGAACACAAATGAAAAGACGGACCGCGCGTGGCCTCATCCCATGAGGCCCGCTACACCCCTCAGGTGCCGCCAAATCCAATGGTGACTTTGCCGTTTTCGACAATCACCGGCACTTGCCGGCGGCCACCCGAATACTCGAGCATGCGCGCGAGCGCCGCCGAGTCTTTTTTCACGTTGAAATACTGATGCCGTTGCTGGTACTCCTCACGGGCGGCTTGAGTGTAGGGTCAGGTGTCCTTGCCGAAAATCAGGACCGCGTCGGCCATGTCTGCAAATTAGCAGGTCACGACGATCGCGACAAGCTCGCCAGTGCCATCACGCACGCCAACGACATAATCGCCGCCGCGCTGAGATACGGCGTCGTCGGCCCAAACCGATCGAAGAGCAAGCCGCCCCAAGCGGGACCGACAATGCGCCCCAGGCTGGCCAACGATTGCGCAAGGCCAAGCACGCCGCCTTGATCGTTGGGATCGGACAGGCGCGAGATCATCGCTGAGAGCGACGGACTGTTGAATCCCATGCCGCACGCCAGCAACCCGCACGCGGTGAGGAGTACCGGAATTGACTGGGCAAGCGGCACGAGCGCGAGTCCCATGGCAACGACACCCAGCGCTGCGGGAATGAGGCGATGCTCCCCGGTTACGCGTACGACTCGGCCGACGAGCACGCCCTGCACGAACGACAGCACCAACCCGATGAACGCAAACACGTAACCGATGTTTGCGCCCGTCAGCCCGAAACGGCGCTCCGTAAACAGGGCAAACGTCGCCTCGAAACCCGAAAACGCCAAGCTGACGACGAAATAGAGGAGCAGCAGAAGGAGCAGCTTGGGGGTCGCAAACGAGCGGCGAAACAGATCGAGGCGGCCGAACGTCGGACGCGGGCGACTGACGGATCGCGATTCAGGCAGCAGCAGCCAAGCAGCGAGAAAGTTGCCGAAGCAGAGCGCCGAGGCGACCCACATCGGCGCCGATGGGCCCAGGTGCGTGAGCACGCCGCCAAGCGCCGGCCCGAAGATGAAGCCGAGGCCAAACGCGGCGCCCACCATGCCCATGCCTCTCGCCCGGTTTTCGACCGTGGTGATGTCCGCGATGTAAGCCTGCGCCGTCGGAATGTTCGCACCGGCGATGCCGCCCACGATTCTGGCGGCGAAGATCAACACGAGCGAGCCGGCGAGCGCGAGCGCGAGATACGAGACGCACGACCCGAGCAGCCCGATGAGAATGATCGGACGCCGCCCGATGCGATCCGACCAGCGCCCCCAGATCGGAGCGAACGCAAACTGCATCAACGAGTAGACCGTTCCCAGCATGCCCACCGTGAACGCGTTGGCGCCGTACGATTCAGCATAGAACGGCAGCAGCGGAATAATGATGCCGAAGCCGAGCAGGTCGATGAAGACCGTGAGAAAGATGATGACGAGCGGCGACACGTCAGTGACGCACTTTCCAGTCCAGCCAGAACGAGAGTGCCGCGTAATAGATCGGAAACAACAGCGACAGTGCAGCCCAGGGTCCGTCAGTTGCAGGCAGGCGCCACACAGACCAAATCACGATCGCGCCCCAGGCGACGCCCAGAAGCACAGTCAGTGAACGCAGTATTTTGGTGCGTGAGGGATAGACGTATCGCAGCGGCACGAAGACAAGAACCACGAACGCGATCAGAATCGCCGCGTTCATCGCGGGCGAGAAATGCAGCACATACAAGTAGAAGACGACGATGTTCCAGTATGAGGGGAATCCGGTGAAAAAGTGCTCCGTGTCATGAACCTTCGCGTCGGATCGGCTGAATCCGTATCCGCTTGCGATCAGAATCGCGATGCCGATCCAAACACTCCATGGTTCTGGAACGAGACGCGCCCGGATCACGATGAGCACGGGAATGAAAACGTAGGTGATGTAGTCGATCACGTTGTCGAGCAACGCGCCGTCGAACCATGGCAGCCGCTCCTTGACGTTGGCTGCGCGCGCGAGCAGGCCATCGGTCGAGTCGATGAAGATCTGGACGCCCAGCCAGAAGAACGCAGCGCGAAAATCGTCGCCGAACACGGCGAGGGTGGAAAGCAGCGCCGCGGCGGCTCCGAGCGCCGTGTACAGGTGCGCGGTCCAGGCGAGCACCACGTTTACGCCCTCAATTCACTTGCGTTGCGAATGGTGGGATCGAGGGGATTCGAGTGGATGGGCCGAAACCGGCGGCTGGTGGCACGGCTCGCGCCGTTGGCGCTACACACTGAAGTGAGCTTCGGGTTTAGAGCCGGCGCTGAGCCTTGGGGAAATTATTCCAGACGGGCACACCGCAGAAGTGGGTGCCTTCGGTGCATCGCGGCGACACCAGCTTGTTGCGCAACACGCAGGGTGGACCAAGGTGGCGCGCGAGGCGCGTATGAATCGCGCCAACCTGTTCGATTTCGTCCATCGACGCCAGGTAGATCTCTTCCTGCGCGTTGAAACAGGTACGCAGCGTCCACTTGTGTTGCAGCGCGATCATCGTCCCAGACTCGACCAATCGCAGCGCCTTGGCGTTGGGCAACACATACAAGGCGAATTCCAGCGGGACACCGAGCGAGAGCAGCCTGTTCTTGGCCGTCCACGCATCCTTCATCGAGCGCTCGTAGACCGCAAGCGCCGCGGGATTCTGCTGGATCAACCTCGGCATGACGAAATCGGGCGCCGTCGTGTCCGCGAACGTGAGCAGCGGCCGCGACGCTGGCACCATGCGATGACGCTGATCCTGCGAATCGGCAGTGTGACTCAGCCGCTTTTCAAACACGTACGAGGCGTGATGCAATGCCCGCATCATCGGCGAGTGATACGACACGTTGAGCATGTCCAGGCGGTACTTGTTGCGCGCCGGATTCATCACGCGATCGATCGCGTCGTCATCTGATAGCTCGTCGGCCGTGAGGCCAAAGGTCGAACGCACGGCGTCAGCGACAATCGCTTCCGCATTGGGCGACCAGTCGCGCAGCTTCGAGACACGCCCTTCCAGCCGACGATCGAAGTCGCGAACAAACGCCTCGCCCTTGGCGTGTGGGTGCGGAAAAGTCGCCTCCGGCAGCGCATCGGCCTGCAGTGTCTCGAGGCCAACCTTCTCGAAAAACAGCGGATCGACCTGGTTGACCAGGTCGACCATACGGTCGATGACGAGACGCGCTTCGTATGGCGTGTCGCCGGCGCTGAGCATGCGATGGAGGCGGTGCAGAACGAGACCGGAGACCGTGTGCACCATTGAGGTGAACGCGCCGATCGGCACCACATAGCGTGCCGTTTCGATGGCCTTCTTCTCCGCCTCACGCTCAACCGCTTTGAGACGCTCCGGCGTGTTGGTGGCGCGTACGTAGCGCAGCTCCTTGAGAATCGCCCACGCGTCGTCTTTGAGAATCGCCGACAGCCGCTCGTATGCGTCCCACGCCCGCAGCACTTCCTGTTCGTAAATGTTCAGCGCTTCGCCGTGAATCGGCGGCACAAACGCGCGCGGCTCCCGCAGCTTGACGTAGCGCTGGCTCGATTGCTCCGAGTTGTAGAACGGATAGCCGTGCAGCACGCTCCAGACGAACTGCCTGGAGATGTTCTCCATGCCAAACTCGAAGTGGGCGTGCTGGAAGACAGTGTGATGGCCGCCTTCGAACGTCAGCGGACCAATCGAGTTGCGCTGCTTCTCGGTAATTTCATTGGGTGCGATAACGCGAGGCGAGTAGCACGTGCGCGCAGCCGCAATCGCTCCGTCATACGGACCCCCCGGAGCATTGCGCAGCGTAATCTTCGGCTCTCCGGTGGCTAGAGCGAGCGTCGGCATTTAAAGCGTCAGTATAGCGAAACCTGCCGCGTGCGTGCCCTGAGCGAGCGGAGCGAATCGAAGGGCCTGCCCTGAGCGAGCACAGCGAGCCGTAAGTTCGTAGGTGTGCAAGTTCGCAGGTAACAGTTGCAAAGGTTCGCAGGTCGCTTGGGCACGCCCTCGGCTAACCCTACCGGTTAGGTCATCAGCCCGCGCGCGAGAGCCATCGCATGATATTTCGCGCGAATCGCTCGTTGTCGCTATTTGGCCACAGCAATCCAATGCGCAGCGTCGAACCGCCGCCGCTGTTGATCCGCGACGTCAAGACCGCCGCGTCTCCGACGACGACGACCCGGCCGCGCCCGTGTTCGAACGCAAGCGCTTGCGACAGTCCCGCGACGGAGGAGCGATCCTCTCGTCCGGCATTCAGATGTGGAACCTGATAGGCGGTGCCTGAAAACATCAGCAACCGCGACGCGAACGCCGGACCGTCCAGCGCCTGGCCGCTGAACGTGACGACGCGATCAACGGAATTGTTCCGATCAAGATCCATGATCGGATGCGGCCCGAGCGTTCGGCCGTCGCGTGTGAACACGACCGATGACGGTTCGCCCGGCTCTGCGTGTTCAGGATCGAAGACCAACCCGTCGTGCATGGTGATGCTGAACCGATCCGCCAGGGATTGCATCGCACGTCCAGCAGGCGTGTGGTCCGCGACGAGCAAAAGCGAGCCGCCCGCACGCACCCAGCGCTCCAACCGATCGGCGTCGGTATCGCTGAAGGCATCGGCCGCCAGACCCTCGAAGTTCAATCCCACTACCTGACTGACCTGGCGAACAACGCCGCGAAAACCAAGCGCGTTGGCAATAACGATCACCTTGGCGGAGCTCAGCGCATTTGCTGACGCGGCGTTGCCGTGGTCGATCAGCGTGTAGCCGTCGGCCGTGAGCAGCTTGGCAAACGGCGCGAAGCCGCGTACGGCCGTGTACTCGTTCCAATGCGCATCGTCAATGATGACTGTGGGTCCGCCGGTCGCCCACGTCCGGTTGGAAACACGTGGGGCGTACCCGGCATCGGCCTGCTGCTTTTCGCGCAGCCACGAGATCACCGCGCCGGTAACCAGTACCAGGGCGAGAATGAGCAGAAATGCGCGCTTCATGTCACTGAATCCCGCATTCGCTTGAAGTGGGGTAGATAGCCCTCGGTTCTCGGCTTTCAGCTATCAGCTTTCGGCTTTCAGCCATCGGCTCGCGGCCAAGAATGCTGATCGCCGATCGCTGACAACCGCTTTCACCACGGCTGGCAGTGAAGCTCCGCCTCAAACCGCCAAGGACTGCGAAGTTGTCTCCGCTTCACTGCCATATGTTGGTTTGCCCCCGCTCCGCGGGGGCTAGACATCCCCTAAGGCGCTTGCAAAACTTGCCTCATTTCGCACGCTCTC
>JBKPAJ010000123.1:0-9307 GCA_046726375.1 Acidobacteriota bacterium | reverse complement strand
CTCACCGAATCGTTGCTGCTCGCCTTCCTGGGCGCGGTCGCCGGACTCCTCGTGGCACGCTGGACGCTGGTCGGCATCGGATCGATGTTGCCCGCGGAAGCGATGCAGACGATTGACATGTCGATCCAGCCGGTGGCGATCATCTTCTCGGCGGCGCTGGCGCTCGGCACCGGTCTGCTCTTCGGCTTTTTCCCCGCCGTCTACAGCACGCGTCCGGACCTCGTGTCGACGTTGAAGAATCAGGCCGGTCAGCCGTCGGGGGCCAAGGCGGCCAAGCGATTCCGCGCGTCGCTCGCCACGATCCAGGTGGCGCTGTCGATGATGCTGCTCGTCTGTGCCGGGCTCTTCATCAAAAGCCTTTACAACGTGAGCAAGGTGGACCTTGGTCTCAAGCTCGATAACGTGATCACTTTCCGTGTGTCGCCGGAGTTGAACGGCTACAAATCGGAGCAAACGGTGGCATTTTTCGAGCGCGTCGAAGACGCATCGAAGGCGTTGCCTGGGGTGACCGGCGTCACCGCCGGCACCGTGCCGCTGCTCGCCGGGAGCAACTGGGGCAACAGCGTGCGCGTGCAGGGGTTTGAGGCGGGTCCCGATACCGATACCGGATCACGCTTCAATCAGGTCGCGCCGGATTACTTCCGCACGCTTGGGGTGCCCTTGATATCAGGCCGCGAATTCACGCGCGCCGATGCGAAAGGCAATCCCAAGGTTGCGATCGTCAACGAAGCGTTTGCGAAGAAGTTCAATCTCGGCCGCGATGCGGTGGGTAAGCATATGGGCCAGAACGAGGGCAAGGATCTGAACATCGAAATCATCGGTCTCGTGCAGAACGCCAAATATAGCGAAGTGAAGGCGACGATTCCGCCGCAATTCTTCATCCCGTATCGTCAGGCGGAGCGTATGGGCCGCATTACGTTCTACGTGCGGACGTCGCTCGAGGCCGATCAGCTGCTCTCCACGATTCAGCCCGTGATCGCGAAGCTCGATCCCAACCTGCCGATTGAAGACCTGCGCACGATGCCGCAGCAGATCACAGAGAACGTGTTTCTCGAACGGATGATGAGCACGCTGTCGGCGTCGTTTGCGGCGCTCGCGACGCTTCTTGCGGCGATCGGTCTCTACGGGGTGCTTGCCTACACGATCGCGCAGCGCACGCGCGAGATCGGCCTGCGCATGGCGCTCGGCGCCGATCGCGGCACGGTGCGCGGGATGGTGCTGCGGCAGGTGAGCTGGATGACAGTGATCGGCGGCATCGTGGGTCTGGCCGGCGCCGTCGGCCTCGGACGGGCGGCGAAGTCGCTGCTCTTCGAACTCGAAGGCTACGATCCCACGGTGCTGATCGCGTCGGCGATGCTGTTGACGCTGGTCGCACTGGGCGCGGGCTTCGTTCCGGCACAGCGCGCGTCGAGAATTGATCCGATGCACGCGCTTCGCTACGAATAGGATCGCCCCCACAAACGCCAACAACGTGGCGCGCGGAAGGCCGTACGGCGGTGCAGCTCAATGCGCAGCGCGACCGGCAGAGTCAGCAGGATCGTCTCGCAACAAGTAGAGCGCAAGCGCGGTCGCCGTCTATGCGCGCGGCGTGGCTCACCGACCTGCATCTCGACTTCGTTGATCGCGCGCAATTCGAGGCGCTGGCGCAACAGATCTCCGCCGCGGGCGTCGATGCGGTGCTCATCTCGAGGCCGTCACGGGCGGCGTCGACTACGGCGGGCCGAAGATCGAGCAGATCCTCAAAGTTCGATAAGAGCGCATCACTGCACCGCGCCGCGTGTTACGTTTCCGCCTGGGCATGGCAAAGCCAACGAGCAACGCGGCCGTAGGCTTTACGGTCAAATCGGGATGGGCGTGCGCGGTGCTCCTGACCGGTCCGTCCACCGCGCCCCGCGTCGTCGACAGTTGTCGCGTCGAGCTGAGCGATCCGGCAGTTCCCGACGCGCGGCAGCCCTACCATGCCGGCTTTGGCACCGCGCGTACGGACGAAGCTCAGCTCTCGCGGCTGGTGACCGGCGTCAAGCGCTTCGGCGCGAAATCGGTTGGCGAGCTGCTGAAACGCTACCGCGCAGGCGACGCGCAACTTCGCGGAGCAGGCATCGTCGTCGGCAGTCTCGTCGATCCCAAGACCATCGCCAACGATCACATCCGCATTCATGCGCTCGAGGGAAAGCTCTTTCGCGAGGTTGTCGCGGATGCGGCCAAAGCAGCCGGACTGCGGTCCGCGATCTGGCGAGAGCGCGATCTCTATGCTGCGGCGGCAGGCGCGCTGAAGCGGCCGGCAGGACGTGTTCGTACGTCGATTGGCGCGTTGGGCGATGACGTTGCAGGGCCCTGGCGCGCAGAGCAGAAGCACGCCGCGCTTGCCGCGTGGCTCGTGCTGGCGGATTGATCGGGGGAACACATGGTGCGATGCATCGCGGTCTTCGCACTCGCAATCGCGACCGTCGGCAGCAGCGCGCACGCCCAGTCGTCCGCGCCACGGAACGATCTTCCGCAGCCATATTCGACAACACGCCACTGGGGACAGCTGCCGCAGGGCATGAAGTGGGCGGCGGTCACCGCCATTGAACCTGCGCCGGACGGCACCATCTACGTGGTGCATCGCTGCGTCGCCAACTCCTGCGCCGGCCGCAGCGAGCCGCCGATCCTCAAGTTTGCGGCGGATGGAAAGCTGCTGCAAAGCTGGGGCGCAGGGCTGTTCATCTTTCCGCACGGCGCCACCGTGGATCGCGACGGCAACTTATGGGTCACCGACGCCCGCGGCGAAAACGGCAAAGGGCATCAGGTCTTCAAGTTCGCTCCTGATGGCAAGATCATGCTGACCCTCGGTAAAGCCGGTGTGAGCGGATCTGATCGCGGCCTTTTTGATCAACCCACTGATGTGGTCATCGCGCCCAATGGCGATATCTTCGTGACCGACAGCCATCGCAACGGCAAGAACAATCGAGTGGTGCGCTTCACACGAGACGGCACATACGTCAACGAGTGGGGCAAAAAGGGCAGCGGCCGCGGCGAGCTCAGCGAGCCGCACACCATCGCGATCGACTCGCGTGGCAGGCTCTTCGTCGGCGATCGCGAAAACAACCGCATCCAGATCTTCGATCAGGACGGCAAGTATCTCGACGAGTGGCGGCAGTTCGGGCGGCCGAGCGGCATCTTCATAACCAAGGACGACACAATCTACGTTGCAGATTCCGAGTCAGGACCGGATACCGGCGCACACGAGTTGCAGGGTATCAAAAAAGGAATTCGCATCGGCAGCGCACGCGACGGTCGGGTCACCGCTTTCATAGAAGATCTGGAGTCGACAACCGCCGATCACTCTGGCGCGGAAGGTGTGGGCGTTGATGCACAAGGCCAGGTGTACGGCGCCGTCGTCCGCCGGCAGATGCTCGAACGTCACGTCAAAAGGCTGCGATGAGAGCCTCAGCGAGCTGGCAGGCGCGGTTAATCGGCGCGCTGATACGTCTGAGAATTCGCCGCCGCAACTGGGGCCGCACCGACCGGGACGTGGCGCGACGCGCGCGCAGGCTGTTCGGCACTCCGCGCGGGTGGGCTCAACGCCGGAGTCGCGGCCTCGACGTGTCGATCGTCCAAGCGGGCAGCGTCGCGGCCGAGCGCGTGGCGCTCCCACATCTCGATGCCACACGCGGCGTCATACTCTATCTCCACGGCGGCGGATACGTCGCTTGCTCCGCACGAAAGTATCGTCCGATCACGGCGGCACTGGCTCGCGCCACACGGCTTCCAGTGATTGCGCCGGACTACCGCCGGGCGCCGGAAGCTCGCTTTCCCGCGGCGCTCGACGATGTGTCTGGTGCTTATCGCTGGTTGCTGGATCACGGTGTCCCAGCCACGCGAATAGCGGTCGCGGGCGATTCGGCTGGAGGCGGCCTCGTGCTCGGGCTGGTGCTGCGCGCGCGCGACCGCGGGTGGCCGATGCCCGCGTGCGCGGTGACATTCTCGCCCTGGACCGATATGACCGGTTCACAACCGTCGGTACGCGCGAACGACGGCCGGTGCGCGATGTTCAGGCCGGAGAACGTGACCGCGTTCGCCGCAGCTTATCTGGGGAACACAGCGCCGACCAATCCTTACGCGTCGCCGTTGCTGGCTGATCTGCGAGGGTTGCCGCCATTGCTTGTTCAGGTAAGCGCTGAAGAATTGCTGCTCGACGACTCGCGCGCGCTTGTCGATCGCATCCACGCAGCGGGCGGCGAGGCGCTCCTCGAAGTGTATCCGCCAGGCGTGTTCCACTGCTGGCAGATGCTCGATGGTTTCGTGCCTGAGGCCGGCGAGTCGCTCCGTGGTGCCGGCGATTTCATCATGAGGCACTTGCAAGATGATGGCATTCAGCGCGCGCACGGTTACTTCAAGATCGAAGGCGGCTCTCATCCACTTGCGCGGGGCATCGCACGATTGATGCGGCTGCCGCAGCCCGACACGGCTGCCGAAACGCGACTTGTCATCCGGCCTGTCGGCAACCGACACGAGTGGGTGCGTGATTTCGGCGGTCATCGGCTCACGACCCGCCAATACCGTCTGAGTGACACCGAGTTTCTCGAGCAGTTCGGGATCTTGCAATTCCATTTCGATAACATCGCATCGAACGGCACATTCGTTCATCGTCAGCGGGCGGCCGCCATCTGTGTTGGGCCGCTGCGCCTGCGCATTCCGTCGATATGTGCACCGCACGTGGCGGGACGTGAGCAGATTGAAGGACGTCGGCACACGGTGAGCGTGCAGGTGAAGCTGCCGCTTATCGGTCTGCTGTTATCGTACGATGGCATTGTCGATTTCGAGGTGGCGGGAGAATGAGCGTCGCACTCTGGCTGCTTGGCATCCAGGGCCTGATCGGCGCGTTCGATACGCTTTACTATCACGAGTGGCGGGCGCGTCTACCGGCGCAGGGCAAGCAGGCCGCATCGGAGCTGAAGCTCCATGCCGCCCGCGATTTTTTCTACGCGGTGCTGTTCGGATCGCTTCCGCTGATTGCATGGCACGGGCTGTGGACGCTCGCGCTCGTGGCTGTGTTGATCGCCGAAATCCTGTTGACGATGAGCGACTTCGTCGTGGAAGCCACGGTGCGGAAGCCGCTTGGCGATGTTTACCCCGGTGAGCGCGTGACGCACGCTGTCATGGGCATCCTGTACGGCGCGATGATTGCGTTTCTCATCCCGGAACTGACGCGTTGGTGGTCGATGCCGACAGCGCTTCTGCGCCTGTCGCCGGATGTGCCGCCACTCGTGCAATGGTCGCTAGGGATAATGGCCGTGGGCGTGTTCCTGTCTGGCGCACGTGATCTTTACGCGGCGTACGGATTGCCAGGTGGGACCTGGCCCTGGAACTGATCAGCGAGGAGTGCCGTGACATCACGCACGCAGGTGTTTCGCCAGCTTCACGAATCGGGATGCTTCGTCATCCCCAATCCCTGGGATGTCGGGAGCGCGCGCCTACTTGCGCAATTTGGGTTCAAGGCGCTGGCGACGACGAGCTCCGGGTTCGCTTGGTCGCTGGGACGGCAGGACAATCGCGTCACGCTGGACGAAGCGGTGACGCACTTCCGCGCGATCGCGGCGGGTGTCGAGCTTCCGGTGAACGCTGACTTCGAAGGCGGCTTCGCGGTTGAGCCCGCCGAAGTACGTGCGAATATGCTGAAAGCGGTGGGCACCGGTGTCGCCGGGATTTCGATCGAAGACTCCACCGGTGATGCGGCGAATCCCTTGTTCGATTTCGCGCTCTCGGTCGAGCGCGTGCGGGCGGCGCGAGCAGCCGTCGATCAGAGCGGCACCGGGATCGTGCTGACAGGTCGGTCCGAAGGGTTCATCGTCGGGCGTCCCGATCTGGCGGAAACAATTCGTCGTCTCACGGCTTACGCCGACGCCGGCGCCGATTGTCTGTATGCGCCGGGCATTCGCACGAAAGACGACATCATCGCGGTCGTGCGAGCCGTCGCGCCGAAGCCGGTGAACGTGTTGGCCGGCGGCCCGATCGCGACCGTCGCGGAGCTTACCGAGATGGGCGTTCGCCGCATCAGCGTCGGCGGCGCACTCGCGCGTGCGGCGTGGGCGGGGTTTCTCGAAGCGGCGAGAGAGATCGCGGACAAAGGGAGCTTCACGGCTCTCGGCCGTGCGGTGCCGTTTGCCGAAATCAACAGCGCCTTCCGCAATTAACTCATCCCCTCAAAGAGAGGGGGCGCGCCCGCGATCGTCGATGCCGCTGCGCGCTCAGGGCCGAGCGCTGGGACGAAATGCCGAGGAACTAAAGCGCTTCCGCAAATGTCTAAACCCCAAGATCACTTCAGTTCGCAGCGCCAACGGCGTTGAACGTTCGAACAATGCCACTTTCGGCCCGAATCTTGAGGTCGGCTCAATGCCACGATCCTCAACTCAGGTGAATTGAGGGGGTAAAGCATCTGCATGGAAGCGTTCTTCAAAGATCTCAAGCACTCGCTCCGCGCGTTCGCGCAAAGCCCGGCATTTACACTCGCCGCGATCGCCGCGCTCGCGCTCGGCATCGCCGCTAACACCGCCATCTTCTCCGTCGTCAACGCGGTGATGCTCCGGCCCGTGTCGTTTCCGGACGCCGATCGCATCGTTGTCTTCATGAACACGTCGCCGCAAGGCTCCGGCGGCGGGGCCTCGCCCGCGAAGTACATGTTCTGGCGCTCGCTTACTGACGTGGTGCAGGATGTCGCGGCGTACCGCAACGGCGTTGTGAATTACACCGGCGGTACGTTCCCGGAACAACTGCGCTCCGGGCAGGTCTCGGCTGAATTCTTTAAGCTCTTCGGCGCGCAGACAACTCTCGGTCGTACGTTCAGCGGGGATGAGGATCTACCGAACGGGGCCCGCGTTGCGGTGCTGAGCAACGGCACCTGGATCACGCGCTTCAACAGCGATCCGCACGTGATCGGGAAGGCTATTTCGCTGAGCGGCGAACCGTACACGATCGTCGGCGTTCTCGGCGATTTCGATTTCGAAGACTTTGGCCCCGCGCCGCAAGTCTGGACGCCGTTTCAGCTCGAGCCCAACTCCACCGATCAGGGCCATTTCTTTCAAGCGGCCGGACGTCTCAAGCCCGGCGTGACGCTGCAGCAGGCGAAAGCGCGCCTCGATCTCGCCGGAAAGGAATTCGGCACGAAGTATCCGGGAGCGCTCGCCCCCAACGGCAGCTTCTCCGTCGAACCGGTCAAGGAGGTCCTCGTCCGCAACGTCCGAACCTCGCTGTTCGTGCTCATCGGCGCGGTCACCTTCGTCCTGCTAATCGCCTGTGCCAACGTTGCCAACCTGCTGATGGTTCGCGCCACCGGGCGCAAACGCGAAATAGCCGTGCGCGCGGCGCTGGGCGGATCGCGAGTGCGCATCGCGCGGCAGCTGCTCACCGAAAGCGTTGTTCTCTCACTTGCGGGCGGAGTGCTCGGGCTCATCTTCGGCCTCGTCGGTATCCGCGCGCTCCTTACTGTCAACACGGCGGGTTTGCCGCGTATCGGCGTCGACGGCGCAGCTGTGGGCCTTGACTGGCGCGTGCTCGGCTTCACGCTGCTGCTGTCACTTGCTACGGGCATTTTGTTTGGACTTTTCCCGGCGTTCCAAAGCGCGCGCACCGATCTGACCACTACGCTCAAGGAGAGCAGCGGGCGATCGGGCACGGGCTTCAAACAAAACAAAGCGCGATCGGTACTGGTGGTGGTCGAAGTCGCGCTTGCGCTGATTCTGCTGATTGGGTCAGCGTTGCTGATTCGTACGGCCGTCGCTCTCGGGGGCGTCGATCCGGGTTTCGATCCGCGCAACGTCTTGACCATGAGGATGTCGCTGACGGGTCCGAGGTTTTTAAAGTCGGAGGGCGTCGATCAGGTTGTGCGCGACGGCGTCGATCGTCTTCGGACCGTGCCAGGCGTCGTCTCGGCGAGTGCCACCTGCTGTGTCCCACTCGAAGGAGGCTACGGCCTGCCGTTCCAGATCATCGGACGGCCCGCGCCGCAGGGGCAACGCTACAACGGCGGCGGGTCGTGGATGACCATCTCGCCTGGCTACTTCGACGTGTTCAAGATTCCGATCAAGCGCGGGCGCGACTTCAACGAGCGCGATAACAGCGCGTCGCAAGGCGTGGTCATCATCAACGAGACGATGGCGAAGCAGTTCTGGAAGGACAGCGATCCCGTGGGCGAGCGGCTCGTGATCGGTCGCGGCGTCATGCGCGAGTTTGCCGGTGAAGTGGAACGACAAATCATCGGCATCGCCGGTGACACGCGCGACGGCGGTCTCAATCGCAACCCGCAAAACGCGATGTACATCCCGCAGGCGCAGGTGCCTGACGCCGTTAACGCGCTCAACGTGCGCATCACACCGATTGCGTGGGTGGTGCGCACGCAAGGCGATCCGCACCTGGTGAGCGCGCCCATTCAGGAACAGCTGCGCCAGAGCACGGGACTGCCGGTCACCAACGTGCGTTCGATGGAGGAAGTGGTGTCGCGATCGACGTCCCGTCAGCGCTTCAACATGTGGCTGATGTCGGTGTTCGGCGTCTCGGCGCTACTGCTTGCCGCCATCGGTATCTACGGATTGATGGCGTATACGGTGGAGCAGCGCACGCAGGAGATCGGGATTCGTCTCGCGCTCGGCGCGAGCGCGCCGACCGTTCGCAAGATGGTCGTGTTCCAGGGGATGGTTCTCGCCGTCATCGGCATCGTCATCGGACTCGGTTCGGCGTTCGGTCTAGCGCGCCTGATGCAGTCAATGCTGTTTGGCGTGACCACCAAGGATCCTCTGGTATTTGTCGGCGTGCCGCTGCTCCTGACGCTCGTCGCGTTTACGGCCGTGTGGCTGCCCGCGCGACGAGCCAGTCGCGTCGATCCAGTCGTGGCGTTGCGATATGAATAGTCGCGGAGCAGTAGAGGCGTCGCGCTCTGTGACACGACGCGCATTGCGCGAGTGCACGCGTCGTCGGGCGTTCGCGGCGAAACGCGTCCGGAGCATGCCGCGCAGGGATCCGAAAAACGCAGCGTAGGGACAAACTGCGCGTGGGGATGGGAGTCGCCACGCGCTTGTATACGAACATTTTCCCGAAGCTGCGTGTTTCCGGCGTGCGGAGGCCGCGTTCTCGCTGCGATTGCCCGACGGCGCAAGCAACACACGCTCTAACGTCCGCGCGGACCTTCGCCGCAAAGCGCGTCGCGTCAATCAACGCGCGTTCTAACGTTCGCGTGGACACGGGCAGACTTACAAAACTGCAAGTTGGTTTGCCATAGCTTCACGCGTGCATAGCGTTGCACAATGCGTTTTGTCTTCGTCTTGACGGATGA
>JBKPAJ010000122.1:0-25693 GCA_046726375.1 Acidobacteriota bacterium | reverse complement strand
GGCCCGGCCGACAATCCGGAGGATCGGAATCTCTGGGAGCAGTGCATCACGCGCGGGACGCCGACGGTGATGCTGCCGCAGGTTTACAACAGCAACTATCAGATCTTCCAGACGCGCGACCACGTGGTGATTCTCGCGGAGATGATCCACGACGCACGCATCATCCCGCTCGACGCCCGCCCGCATCTGCCGAGTCATCTTCGACAGTTGATGGGCGACTCGATTGGCCACTGGGAAGGTGACACGCTCGTCGTCGAGACGACGAACTTCACGGACAAGACGAATTACCGTGGCTCGGGAGAGAACCTGCGGCTGGTGGAACGTTTCAAACGCACTGCGCCGGACATTCTTCTTTACCAGGTCACAATCGACGACCCGACAACGTTCACACGGCCGTGGACGGTCGAGCTGCCCGCGCGTCCAAGCAATGGAGAAATCTACGAGTACGCCTGCCACGAAGGCAATTACGGGCTGGAAGGCATTCTGCGCGGGCATCGTGCCCAGGAAAAGAAGTCCACAGATGATGGACGCAACAGAATTCAGGACTGATTACACTGACTGAGAGGAACCACAGATTTCACAGATTACACAGATTGGTTTGCTTGATCTTGAACCGCATCGAGTCCCCAATAACCATCTCGAACGAGCATTTGCGCGCTGAACACCAAAACGCACAATGCCGGCTGAATCATTCGCCACGATCTAGACAAGAGTCCGCGTCATCCTCGGATGCCACTTCCGCGTAATTCATTCTGCGAAGGGAGTCATGATGCGCTGCGCCGCTGTGACGATGTCGTCGATCCTCATGCTTGCCTTGTCAATTGATCTATCAGCGCAAAGCGCACCGCCGACGACTGCAACGGACGTGAGCCACGCCGATTTTGCGACGGTGCTCAAAAGCTTGAATCCGGATGGTGTGTCGGATCAGCAGATCAAAGTCGTCGATATCGGCAAGTACAACGTCGCCGTCGGCGTGCTTCACCGATCGGCTAAAGCAAAGCAGAACGCGATCTCACACAGTCAGGTCACCGAGATCTATTACGTTCTCGCGGGCGCGGGGACGTTCGTCACCGGTGGTGCGATGACCGATCCGAGCGAGGCCGCAGCAGACGGCACGACGGTGAAGATTCTGGTTGGACCGAGTACCAACGGATCGGGAATTCGCGGCGGCGAGAGCCGCAAGATCGGACCAGGCGATGTGGTTATCGTGCCACCCGGTGTCGCGCACTGGTTCAGCGCGATCGAACAGGACCTCGACTACCTTGTCTTCAGAGTGGATGCCGACCACGTGTTGCCGGCCGGGTACGTGCACCCGCTTCTCAAACGCTGACGATTACCAGCGGTTTCTGAACTCTGCCGACGCAGGCGCCACTGCTGGCTCGGCTGCGGGCTCGTGTTGATCCAGCGGAATCGGCTCATCGAACTCAATGGCGATGTGATACCAGAGCTGTCCGTCTCGACCCATTGCCGCGACTTCGCAGCGCACGACGCGGCCGGTCGTCGACGCGGCTAAGAACCCGCCCTCGAACACCGCTTGCACGACAGAGCTCACCTGCAACCGCGTGGACGATTCCGCCAGCAGGCCTGTGGTCGAGATGTTCAGGAGCGACGCTTGGGAATCCTGCGGCAGAAAGCGAATCCGCTTGATACCGCGGACCGCACCATCTGATACCGCTGCGCCATGGCCTGTTCGAGCGCGGTGATGAGCTGCTGGCGCTCGCGCGTGACCTCGTCCAGTCCCGCACCAACCTCCTGCAGGTTGGCGTTGGCCTGCTCGAGCGCGGCGTGCAGCTGAGCGCGGTCGGCATCGACGGCGGCGAGCCGTGCCGCCGCATCGTCCATCGATCGCCGTAGAGCGTCCCGTTCGTGGAGCGATGCTTCGAGCCGCCGCGCCGTGGACACATCGCGCACCGTGACGAGGATCGAGTCCAGGCCATCGGGGTGGTCGGGCATGGCGACGCTCATCAGAACGACGGCGCGGGGCGCGCCTCCGAGGTCGATCATTTCGCATTCCACGGATGCCGATCCGCTGCGTCCAACGCGCTCGGCGAAATCGCGCCAGAGGCCGGGCGCCCCGTTGAGGTAATTGGCGATATCGGTGCCGAGGACCTGCGACAACTGCGTAGCGCCGAGCAGCGTCAACGCCGCATCGCTCACCGCGAGCAGCAGCCCGTCGTGGCCCACGCGCATCAGGCACGACGGCTGGCGTTCGATGATCGCGCGCAGCGCGCGATTTCCGCCGAATCGTCGTTGCCGCGAGCCGCTTGTCGCAAGGCGCTCGCCGCGCCGGCTGACGCCGCTGGATCAGGTGTCACGCTGTAGACATCGATAGCGCTCAAAACGGTTGCACAGTTCAGCAGTGCGTGTCATTAATCGACGCGCAAAAAAATGCGCGACACCGGATCTGAGACCTGGCCACTCATCGTGGATTACATCATCGTCGGCGCCGGTTCGGCGGGCTGCGTGCTGGCGAACCGACTCTCCCAGGAGCCCGCCACGACGGTACTGCTGCTCGAAGCGGGCGGTCCCGATAACCGGCGCGAGATCCATATTCCCGCTGGCTGGCCGCGTCTGTTCAAGACCGAAGTTGATTGGGCGTATGTCACCGAGGAGCAGCCTCACCTGCACAACCGCCGTCTGTACTGGCCGCGCGGAAAAGTGCTGGGCGGATCGAGCTCAGTAAACGCGCTGATCTACACGCGCGGCAATCGCGAGGATTTCGACGCGTGGGCGCGCGCCGGCAACCCTGGATGGGATTTCGCCAGCGTCGAACCGTATTTCAACGCATCGGCGCTGAGGGTGTGCGACACGCGCCCGGGCCACGCGCTCTCGCGCGCATTTCTCGCGGCGTGCGGTGAGGCAGGCCTTGCGGCCAACGATGGCTTCAACGGGCACGAGCAGGAAGGGGCCGGCTTTTTTCAAGTCACCGTGCAGGATGGAAAGCGGCATAGCGCGGCCGCGGCGTACCTGAAGCCGGCCCGAGGGCGATCGAACCTGACGATCAAGACCAGCAGTGTCGCCACGCGCATTGTCATCAGCGATCGCCGCGCCACGGGTGTTGAGTATCTCGAGGGGGCTGGCCGCGCAACCGCAACGGCGCGGCGCGAGGTGCTGGTATGCGGCGGCGCGATCAACTCGCCGCAACTCCTGCTGCTATCAGGCGTCGGCCCGGCCGAACAGTTGAACGCGCTCGGTATTCCGGTTGTATTGAATGTGCCAGGCGTCGGCCGCGGTCTTCGCGATCACCTGGTGGGCGGTGTCATCCACGAGTGCACGCAGCCGATTTCGATGGCCGATGCCGGGACGCTCATCGACATCGCGCATTATCTCCTTCGCAGGAAAGGACGGCTGTGCTCGAATCTCGCGGAGGCCGGCGCCTTTGTGAAAACGGATCGCGCGCTGGATCGACCGGACATCGAGCTGATCTTCGCGCCGGTGTTTTATATGAGCCACGGTTTCATGAATCCGACAGGCCACGGGTTCTCTATCGGCGCCGTGCTCCAGCATCCCCGCAGCGAAGGATATGTCGCGCTACGCACGGCGAACGCGATCGACGCGCCGGTGATTCAGCCGAACTATCTTTCCGACTCCGCCGATCTCGACACCCTGGTGACCGGAATGAAATTGGCACGCCGGGTCGCTCGAGCGCGTGCGTTCGACGCGTATCGTGGCGGGGAGCTTTGGCCTGGCGAGGCGGCGCACACCGATGAGCAGATCGCGAACAAGCTGTCTGAAACGGCTGAAACGCTGTATCACCCAGCTGGTACTTGCCGAATGGGCGTCGACCAAATGGCGGTCCTCGACGAGCGGCTTCGGGTGCGCGGCATCGGCGCGCTGCGCGTCGTCGATGCCTCGGTGATGCCAACGACCATCACGGGCCATCCGAACGCGGTGGTGAACATGTGCGCTGAGAAGGCGGCCGCAATGATTGTCGAGGACAGCCGCGCGATGGCGGCGGCCACGGTCGTGTAGGGTAAAACCGCGCGAGACGGAAACGTCCCGCGAGAGTCACAGTCGCGGTGTGGCTGGATAGGTTCTCGAACTCGTGCCTTCGCGCGGTGGGACGTTCGGGGTTGGAGCTGACCTCACCGGCGACATCGTGCCCCGCCGCTGTTGGCGGACCTGAAAGTCCGCGCTACACCTGTATCCAGAACCAACGATTCGCGAACCTGCTGTCCTGCAACCTCCTGCGAACACACGCGCCTGCCAACTTGCGAACCTACAGGTGCCTCAGACCGCCCCCTCCGCGCGTTCGGCCGCGAGCGTCGCCACTCGCGCCTGCAGTTCGCCGAGCTGCACTGGTTTCGGCAGGTGCATTTGAAATCCCACTTCCAGCGCACGCGCTCGATCCTCGCTGCGCGCGAGCGCGGTGAGCGCGATCGCCGGCGTGCGTCCCAGCTCGCCGGGCAGCGCACGAATATGCTGCATCAACCAGAAGCCGTCCTCGCCGGGCATGGCGATGTCGCTGACGATGACGTCGACGCCGTCGCCGTGCAGCTGCGCGAGCGCATCACGCGCGGAGTCTGCTGCCTTGACGCGCGCGCCGGTGGTGCCCAACGCCTCGCTCAGCAACTCGCGCGTATTCGGATCGTCATCGACCACGAGCACACGAATGCCGTCGAGGCGAGGAGTGGGGAGCGGCGCAAAAGCGGCCAGAGGTGCCGTGGCGGTCGCCGCGGTTGCCACCGCCATCGACGGGAGTTCCATGATAAAGGTGGCTCCCTTCCCCCGGCCGTCGCTCTTCGCCATGATTCGTCCGCCGTGCAACTCGACGAGATGGCGCACGATTGCAAGCCCGAGCCCGACTCCGCTGTGTGTGCGCGTCGTTGAACTGTCCGCCTGCCGAAAACGTTCGAATACGTGCGGCATGAATTCGGGCGGAATGCCGATGCCTGTGTCGCGGACTGTGAGCGTCACGTAGCGCGAGTCGCGCTCGAGTTCGATGAAGACGTGGCCGCCGGATGGCGTGAACTTGATTGCGTTCGCGAGCAGATTCCACGTGATTTGGTGCAGGCGGTCGGGATCACCGCGCAGCGCGAATGCCTCCTGGAGCGAAGGCGTGTGCAGCTCGACGCCCTTCGCATCCGCACTTGGACGCAGCGACTCGACGACGGCGGAAAGAACCGGAGCGTACGCGAGCGGCCGCAGTTCGAGCCGCAGTTTGCCCGTGATGATGCGCGACACATCCAGCAAGTCGTCGATCAATTCCGCCTGATGCTGCGCATTGCGCTCGATGATGTCCAAAGCGTGCGACAGACGCTCCTGACGCACCGAGCCCTGGCGCAGCATGCTCACCCATCCGAGCACGACGTTCAGGGGCGTCCGCAATTCATGCGAAAGTGTGGCGAGGAATTCGTCTTTGGCGCGGTTCGCCGCCTGCGCCTGCGACTCGCTCTCGCGCAGCGCTTCGGCCGACGCGCGCTGCTCAGCCTCGTGCCGCGCCGCCGTTTCCCACGCCCGCACCTGTGCGCGCGTGATGACGAACAACATGAACGAGAGGATCACTCCGCCCACGAGCGCCTGCCACGCGGCCTGCGGGACAATGCTCACCGGCTCGCCCAGCGACTTGACGCCAACCATCCAATCGCGACCCGCAACCGCCACCGATCCGGCCGATTCGTAGCGCACGCTGTTAATCGGCATCTCGGAATGACCAAGAAGCGTAGCCGGCTCGGCCTCTGATGCGTCGTACACCTCGAAGGCGACCGACGGCGCCCGCGACGTCACGATGTCCTGTAACACGCGCTCGGAATGGAAGGGGCTGAACACAAATCCGATCAGAGCGGCGCGCCGCGCTTCGATCGTGCGAAGCGAGGCGGCAAAACGATAGACCGGGATGAACAGCACGACGTTGCCGCGCCAGCCCTTCTCCCATACCGGCAGCGCCGCGAGCTTGGGCGAGACCATCGGCTCACCCGTGTCGCGCGCCCTGATCATGGCCTCGGCCAGCGGTCCGTCGGAACTGAGGTCGAAGCCGATCGAGGCTTTGTTCGTGGTGGTGGAGGGTTGCAGAAACACGGTCGGGCAGTACTCGCGGCGCGGCGCCGCGGGCCACAGTCGAATGGTGGTGCCATCGAGATCGAACAGGCGCAGGATGCGCCGGAGGTCCTGCCGTCGCACGCACTGGGCAAACCCGATGCCCTCCATCCCTGGATACCGCTCCGGGAGCTCGAGCCCGTCGACGAAACGGCGGAATTCCGTCCCACTGATCTCGTTGTCGGCCGACATCAAGACGGCGCCGGCCCGGACAACCTCAATGTAAGAGGTCAGACCCGCCTGGATCTGGCGGCGAATCTGCTGTGCATCGGCGAGAAATTCTGCTTGCGCTTGCGCCTCCGCCGTTTCGGCGGCGGTGGACATGACATACCAGCCAGCCGACACCGACAAGGCACATGCCAGCGCGAACAGACCGTACGGGACGGACCGCCGCAGAAGCAGCCGGCGCAGCGTCGCTGCAGGTCGAACAGTCGTTTTCACCGACTATGCAGATCCGGCGAGGGGAGGAATCGCGGGAGGTGTAACAGGTTATACCAAACTCATCAGCTTGCGACCGGTTTTGACGGGAATTATCGACGGCGTCAGCGTGGTACGGCAGGTCGGCGCGTCGCCCGGGACCGGCCGCGTTCAGACATCCAGACCCTGCCGCGGGGACACGTTCAGAGCAGCTCGTTCTCGAGGACGTTTTTCTTGTAGAACTTGGCGGCGCTCACGACACGCTCCTTTAATCCGCCGCGCGTGACGACGGCGAGCGCCAGAATCTGCGAGCGGTTTGTTTGGTCGACGCAATCTGTTGCGTCTCACACGGGTCGTCTATGGCTTTGCCGAAGGAGTCCTCGAGGGCCTGGTCGAGTTCCGCGAGCTTGTCAACGTCGAGCTTCTTGTTGGGTTTCTCGAAGTACGCCGAGATCTCCCGAATTGAAGGCACGTCCGGAAAGAACCGGTACGCCAAACGCGCGGAAGTAGTCGAGGTCCACGCGGCCAAACCTCACTTCGTAACCTTCGGTTCCCGATCGAACGGCGAAGCCGGATCGAAATTCCGACGGCATCGAGGCGCCCTCGATCTCGATAAACACCGTTCGCTCCGCGTCCGGATTTGTCCACGCCACCGTCACTGCCGCCACAACCGGTTCCGCTTTCAATCGCTGCACAACTTCAGTCTGTCGATCGGCATAGCGGGCGGTGAACTCGCTCGTAGCTCGCAGCCTGGGCGGTTGGCGCCGTGTCGCGATGCATCGCAAGCCGGGCACTGAGAAATTGCTCGGCGTCGAACCCCGGATCAACGGCGGAATACATCAACAGCTCCGACCCCGAAACAGCACCGGTAGCAACACCGCCACGGTAAACGCGACCTGCAGGACGATCAGCGCGGTCCACGTGGTGCCAAGCCTCATTCCGGTGCTGCCGCCCAACTGCCGGAGCCCTACCTGCATCCGCCGGCTCGTGGCTTGCAGTGCAGGAACGACGCCCGCAATCACCGCGGCGAGCATAGTCAAGCCAACGACGTAGATCACCGCGACAATCGAGAGTCCGGGCTTGATCCAGAAAGGCAGCGGGCCCGCACCTTCAAGGAGAGCATCGATCGTGTCATCCCGAAATCGGCGAGCCGGAGCCCGATGATGGCAGCGAGCGCAGACAGCACCAGCGCTTCGAGAAAGAGTTGCCCGACGATACGCCGGCGACTCGCGCCGAGCGCTGTGCGCACGACGATCTCACCCGTGCGCGTCGCGGTGCGCGCATAGATCAGCACGGCGACGTTGGCGCATACGACGACGAGCAGCATGCTGACCAACGATTGAACGAGGTGAATCTGCCATCGCGCCACGTCGCCGCCGCTCACTGCGCCGTAGATAGTCGTGTAGGGCGCGATACGTGGCCGCAGACGCGCGTGCGTGTTCGGGAAGGCGGCGGCCATCCGTTGTCCGACGGCCGTCAACTGCGCCTGCGCATCGTCCACCGTCACGGCGGGCGCCAGGCGCGGGCGAAGATATCAAGCGACGGTCCCTGGCGTCGCTCGTAGTCTGACTGTTTCGCGCGCAGCGCCACTCAGACTCGATGATTGACGGGAAACGCAAAGCCCTCCGGCATTACGCCGATCACAGTGTGGACGGTGGTGGCGAGCCGGATCGTGCGTCCCACGACCGCGGGATCCGATGCGTAGCGCGTTCGCCACATCTCATACCCAATCACGGCGACGGCCGGCGCCGTTTCGCGCTCGTCATCCTCGATCAGCGGGCGTCCAATAAGCGGTGGTACTCGCGCGATGCGGAATCCGGATGCCGTCATTTCCGCCACCGAGACCGGCTCCAGGGCGCCTCCCTTGACGATGCGGTTGCGTGCGAGAGTGCGGAACGCGCCGACATCGCCGATGGATTTCAGTTCGTCGCTTCGTGCAAAGGCAACTGGGTTGCACATAGGCATAGACCATCGTAAAAACGCACGCGCCGATGGCGATCGATACGGCCATCCCGAGGCTGCCCACGAGCGTCAGGCCCGGGTATTTGATCAACATTCGGGCGCCGAGCTTCAGGTCGAGCCACGAGTCGTCGAGCCAGCGGAACGATCGTGCGTCCCGCTGATGCTCCTTCACCTGCTCGACGCCGCCAAACGCGCGCCGCGCCGCGAAGCGCGCGTCCTCGCGCGACATGCCATCGGCCACGAACTTGTCTTCGAGCAATTGCAGATGGGCGTCGATCTCACGTGCGAGTTCGGCCTCGGCGCGGGCGGATCGCAACACCGACGTCAGGCGTAGAACAAAACGCCGGATGGTCGTGATCATCAGCTCTCGAGCAGGAGTTTGTCGACGAGACCGGCGAGGCGGCGCCAACTCTCCGCCCGCTTGGCGAGCGCCCGTTTGCCGGATGTGGTGATGGCGTAGAACTTGGCGTCGCGGTTGCTCTCTGTTTTCCGCCAGCGCCCCTTGATCCAGCCTTTTTGCTCGAGGCGGACGAGTGCGGGATAGAGGGTGCCCTGGTTGAGCGAGAGCGGGTATCCGACACCTGCGCGAGGCGGTTGGCGAGCGCATACGCGTGCAGCGGCCCATGGTCGCAAGCGCCCGCAGCACGATCAGATCGAGCGTGCCCTGCAGGAGCTCGATGTGGTTGTCTTCACTTGCCATTCAAGTGAACGGTACCACGGTGCACTTGGATCTCAAGTGGGACCGCCACCCTTCGCTGGCCGCTGGGACGCGCGCTGCGTGCGAGTGGGACCCTCGCTAGGCTCGAGGGGGAGCCGCCGAGCGCCCGTGGATGCGAAGTTGGCGTGCGACAGAAAAGGGGCCTGTCCCCTTTTTATTGTTAACTTGGCAATTTCTGCGCGGTGCGACCGATATCCGGTAGCGTCAAGCAGCGCCGATCGACCAGGTGGGGGCTGATGGCGTCAAGTTGCGGCCGTCGCCTCTGAATCGACAACTTGGCACGCGCGGAAAAGGGGACAGGCCCCTTTCCCCCGTTGGCGTCGCAGTTTCTACAACTTGGCACGCGCAGAAAAGGGGACAGGCCCCTTTTCCCCGTTGGCGTCGCAGTTTCTGCGCGGTGCGACTAACAACGAAGAGGTCGCCCTCGCGGGTGACCTCTTTCAGCTGCGAGAAGTTCGGAGCTTAGAACTCGAGCTTGACTCCGATACGCGCGAGTCGCGGCGGCACCACGCTGAGCGGACGATCGAACGCCGTCCCCGAACTCCACTGCAGGTTCTGCGCCGGGTTCGAGTTGAACAGGTTGTAGACGTCGAAGAAACCCGAAACGCTTCGCCGGCCGAAGCGGATCTCCTTTTCAGCTCGGACGTCGGTGATGATGATGTCGTCCTGATGGCGCGTGCCAAACGGCTCCGCCAGAAAGCGGACGCTTCCGTAACTCAGAATCGTCGACGAGAACGTGCGGCCGAACGGGAACCCCTGCTGATAACGCAGCATTGGCGACACCGAGATGCCCCACCACGGCGTGCGGATCGTCCCCGACAACTTGGCGTTGTGGCGGCTGTACTCGTGCCGTCCATCATTCGTGTTGATCTTGTCGTTCGGTGTGGCTGGCAGTGAGTTCGCTCGCACGCTGTTGCCAAGGTATGTCGAATTGCCGTTGTCAAAGCTCTTGGTGTAGCCATACGACGCCATCAAACTCCAGCTGTTGCTCATTCGTTTCGTACCGGTGATCTCAAACGTGTGGTAATCAGCATCGCCGCCGTCAACGTTCATCTGCATGTTGACGACGGGAAGATCACGGAACTCGGGCGCGAGATCGAAGGCGCTGAGCGGCGCACCGTCGTCTGCCGATCCGAGACGGCCATCGGGACCTGGGTCCGGAACGCTCACGGGCACCGTAAACGCGGCGTACGGTCGGTTGATGTTGACGCGCGCATACTGGTTGCGAACGCCTCGCCACACATATCCTGCGCGAACGCCGAAGTTCGGCATCAGTTCGCGTTCGAGGAACGTGGCGATTTCATCCGTGCGCGTGTCCTGCAGATTCGGATCGAGTGATTCAGCTGCAAGACCACCGCGTCGGTCGGTGGGCGTTGCCCCTTCCTCGCCTGGTTCCCATCGTCCGTTGTTGTTCAAATCAGTCCAGCGATAGCGGCGCCACCACGAGGAGGAGTTCTCGCTGATATTGAACACGAAGTCTGCGCCAGGGTTGTTCCAGTACTTGCCGTAGTTGAACTTGATCACCGTCTTGCCGTTTTCACGCACGTCGTACGTGACGCCGAGCCGGGGGGCAAAGAGGTTGAAATCGATGAGATTGTCCTTCTCGGCAAACTGGATTGCTGTGGGATTGAACCGGCCCGCTGGGTGTTCTTGCGCCGGAGCAAATGCGCGATATCTATCGAATCGGCCGCCGATGTTGAGCGTCAGCCTGTTGCTGACGCGCCAGGTGTCGTTAACAAAGGTGCCATAGGTCCAGAGGCCGCCAATCGACGAATTCGGCGTTTCGAACAAAATCACGTCCAACTTGGCGTTGTTCTGCATGACGTGCAGTATGTCCTCTTCGAAGCCGTCCTTGAAGATGTCCTCGACGGTCTCGTGAAAAACTTCACCGCCGATCTTGATGTTGTGATCGCCGGCCCACCCGTCTTTGAAGAGACTCAGTGACCCGAGAACCTGGTCGCGGCGTCGCTCTCGTCCCCAATTGCGATTGCGGCCGTAAATCAGGTTGTTGCCGATGTCCTCGTAGCGCAGACCCGTGCCGTTGACGCCGTTGTCCCAGCTGTAGCCGTACTGTCCGGCTCGGACTTCGGCAAACGCGTTGTCCGACAGCACGCCGTTCCACTCGCCCTTGTGCACCCAGGCCCAGAAGTTCTGGTTCCACGTGGTTGCTTCGGAGGTGTTGATACCTGTGTCGACACCGAGCAGCCAGGAGTCAAATCGCTGCGGCTGCTGCTTCTGCGTTGGCTGGGTATACGCCATGAGCTTGTTGTTCGTTGACAGGTTGTAAGTGAACTTGGCGCTGTAGTTATTGAGAATCGTCGTCTGCGGCTTGACCGGGAAGTTCACGAAGCGCGCTTTAATGTCCTGGTGTCGGTACGACCCATACCACCAGAGGCGATCCTTGGCGATGTAGCCGCCGAAGCCGACGTTCTCATCCTGATACGACGAGAGCCGGTTGGTATCCTCCGGGTCCAGTCCTCCGCCGCCCTGCAGGCCACGCGCAATCTGATCCGCATCGATGTTGAAGGCCTGCCAGCTCTCGGGAGAGTAACCGCCGTAGAAGGTGCCGCGGTACTCGTTGCCGCCCGATTTGCTGACGAACTGCGACTGCACGCCGGGCGTCGACGCCTCTGCCGAGTGCGCCGCCGTGTTGATGACGACCTCCTCCATCGCCCCCACGTCCGGATAGTTGCCAAACGCGCCGGTGTTCTCGGTCGCGTTGATGCCTTCGATGGTGGCGCGCACCTGGCCGCTGGTGCCGTACACGGTGAACCCCTGTTGCGTGCCGTTGGTGCTGCCGCCGATGTCGATGCGGTTCATCTGCACCGCCGGTGACCCCGCAAGCAGAGAGAAGTAGTCACGTGACGTGGGCAGCGCCGACAACTGCTTCGCGTCGAAGGTGTTGCCGATCTGCGTCGCCGATGTATCGACAACTGGAGACTGTCCGGTCACAGTGACCGATTCCTCGAGTGTCGCCACTTTCATCTCGGCGTTGACCGTGGCCGTAAAGCCCACGCCGATTCGGATCCCTTCGTTACGAATGGTCCGGAAGCCGGCAAGTTCGAAGACGATCGTGTAATCGCCGGGCGGTACGGCGGTAAATCGATACTGACCTTCTGGGTCGGTCACCGCCGTACGCGTGCCCATCAACGAGGGACTTGTGATGGTGACGGTCACTCCTGGAATGATCGCCTGCGAATCATCCACCACGCGCCCATTCAGCGCACCGGTGCCTGCGGTCACCGCCTGCGCAAAGGCAAGGGAAGCGTTTCCGACGCAGACAAACACAGCGACAACGAACAGTCGACGCATCGGAACCTCCTGACAGTCGGTTCAGCCTGTGAGGGTTTTACCCCCTCCATTCACTCGAGTGGACGAGCGCGGCATCGAGCCATGCAATGACTTGGGCCAAAATTGGCACTGTTCGAGCGTTCTCGCGCCGTTGGCGCCGCCCACTCAAATGAGCTTCGGGGTTAGATGTGGCGCATCTTGCATCCTCGGCGTATTGGTGTCAATCGTGTTTCAGAGCACCAGCCGCATCTGGGCCAGGCGGCGCTTGTGATGCGGTGAAAGGGCATACAGAGCCCGGATACACGGACTCAGGTAATTGAACGGCGACGCGCCGTCTTCGTACGCTCTCTCCTGGAATTCGAGCGCTCGCTCGCGTTCGCCCAATCCGGCGTAGATATACACGTAGCACTGCGGCGGGACGTACGTGTCCGCCTCCTGACTGTCGAGTTCGGCGATGAGGTCCAGCGCCTTGTCGCGCATGCCGAACTCTCCATAGCAGCGGCCGAGAAGCCCGAGGTAAAACGGCGCGCGCCCGACCAGCGACGCCGCCTGCTCCAGGTCGGCGACCGCCTCGTCGCGCATCGACTTGGCGAGGTAGGACAGACCGCGCACGTGAATGGCAAACACGTAAGCAGGATCGAAGCGAAGACACTCGCTGCAAAGCGCAATCGCCTCGTCGTATCGTCCGCCAAAATACATCGTCTGCGCGCGTGCACCCGCGACCAGTCGCGACGACGGCGCGAGCGCGTGCGCGCGCGCCGCTTCGGCAAAGGCCGCATCTTCGCGGCCGAGAAGCATCAACAGCCAGGAGTAATGAACGTGTGCAATCGCGTTCGTGGCGTCGAGAGCCAAACCGCGTCTGAACGCTCGCTCGGCGCCGTCCCAATCCCACTCGCCGCCAAACTTGGCCAACGCCATTTCGACAAAGGCAATCCCCAACGTGGGGTCGATCGCGATCGCCCGTTCGGCCGACCGTGCCGCCACAGCAAACGCCAGGTTCGGTTTGACCAGGGCGTAAAAACCCAGAAAGTTGTACGCATTGGCATGCGCGACGTGTGCGAGGGCGAACCGTGGGTCGCGTTCGATCGCGTGCTGGAAGTGCTCGATCGCGGCACGCCACCCGCCCTCGAAGCACGATTTCCAGAGGTGCTGGCCCCGCTTGAACGCATGGTACGCTTCGGGTTGGCGTGAATATCGCTGACCGGGTGCTCGCGACACCACAGGCCTGATGCTTTCACAAAGCGTGCGGGCGATTTCGTCCTGCGCCGCCAACGCGTCCTTGCATCCGCAATCAATGACGAGTGCCGGCAGCACCGCCCTCTCCTGTGCGGCATCGATCAGATTGGCCGTGACGCGAAGCTGATCGCCCGTTTGCTGAAGGGTTCCTTCCAGGACGAGTTCGACGCCGAGGCGTTTACCGATCTCACGCAGCGTTTTGCCTGCGACGACACGCGTTGATGTCCGCGGTGCGATCGAAACATGTTCAACGCGGCTCAATCGGCTGCTCAAATCGGCGGCGAGTCCATCGCGCAGACCAAGAATGGTGGGTGCGGCACCGATCACCTCGAACGGCAGCACCGCAACGGACGTCCAGCCAGTCGCCGGCGGCGTCCGGGCGCCTTCGTCGCCGATCCGGTTGTGGAGCGCGTCGAGCTCGGCTCGTAACGCCGCCGCTGATTGATACCGTTCATCGGGGTGCTTGGCCAACAGGATGTCGACGATGTGTTCGAGTTCCGCCGGGTGATGTGGCGCCAGCTGCCGCAGCGGAATGTGCTTTTGGCTCTGGATCGCCGATCTGAGCGCGTCCCGTGACGGAAGATCGAATGGCCGCGCGCCCGTGGCCATGTGATAGAGCACCGCGCCCAACGCGAAGAAATCGCAGCGGTAGTCGACAACCGTGAGCCCTGAGAGCTGCTCAGGTGACATGTAGTGCGCCGTTCCTGGTGCTGTACCAGGGCGTGTCAGAGGGTCCGTTGTGTCGACATCCTCAGACGACTCCGGAAAATGCTTGGCCAGTCCGAAGTCCAGGAGTTTTACCAGTCCGCCGCTCGTGAGGAAGATGTTGCTCGGTGTGATATCGCGATGAATGATGCCGTGCGTGTGCGCGGCGCCGAGCGCATCGGCAACCTGGCGCGCGATGTCGACGATCTCGCTGAGCGAGAGCGGTCCGCCAAGGAGCCGGGATTTGAGGTTAGTGCCCTCGAGGAGCTCCATGACGATGAACGAGTTCGATTCGTTTTCGCTGACCTCGAGAATGGCGCAGATGTTGGGATGGTTCAACGACGACGCGAGTTTGGCCTCGCGCTTGAAGCGCTTGATCGCGTCGATATTCTTCGACAAGTCCTCCTTCAGAACCTTGATGGCGACAGAGCGGGGCAGCCGTGTGTCCTGCGCTTCATACACGACACCCATACCGCCCGAGCCGAGCGAGCGAATGATGTGGAAATGGGAGATTTGCCGCCCAATCATGGGACTTCATTGTCTCGCGTTCTCCCACGGTTCGCGCGTTTCTTCTTCGTCGCCTTGCCGCTTAGCGCGTCTGATGTCTCGTACGCTTCCTGGAGCCAGTCGGTGATCGGCGCTTCCACTTCGTCGCGGTGACGAACGTGGACGATGTGTGCGACCTTGCGCTGTGACGGGCGCACGACTCGGCGGATCTGCGGCGCCTTGATCGGGCGTCCGAGAAAGAAGCAGAGCTCGAGCACGTTGCGCTTGGGACGCACGAAGAAGTAGCACGCCTTGCGCGAGAACATGATGCAGTGGTGCGAGGCGTAAATTCGCTGTTCGCCGAACTCGGCGGCGGTTTCGCGCAGCCGCTCCCACGCGTCGCGCAAGTCGTCGGATAAGTCGCCCGTGAGCGCGGCTTCGGTCGTGCTCCAGCAGTTGTGCTCTTCACCCTCTTCCACCCATTGCTTGCAGTGGTAGCACTCATGTGCTTGCATGCGATCATTCTATGAGCGTTTCCCGTGCCTGAACTTCCTGAAGTCGAAGCGGCTCGCCGCGAGCTCCAGCCCGTGATGGAAGGCGCGCGCTTCGACGCCGTCGTGACGCACCGGCGCGACTTGCGCACCAGGTTTCCGCGCGATTTTGCCGCGCGGCTCACCGGCCGCACCGTGCGATCGCTCCAGCGCCGCGGCAAATACCTGCTCGTCGACCTGTCATCCAACGAGATCCTTGTGATGCATCTTGGGATGTCGGGATCGTTCAGGGTGGAGGGACAGGATAACCCTGGCCGTCACGATCACGTCGTGTTCCGCATGTCCTCCGGCGCGACGATCGTGTTCAACGATCCGCGCCGCTTTGGCTTCATGAACATCGTCTCGCAGGACGCGTTGACCGGTCGCCGCGGGGTTGGTGCGCTCGGTCCCGAACCGCTATCAGAGGAGTTCGACGCCGCGAGGCTGGCGATGGCGTGTCGCGGCAAGAGGACCTCGCTCAAGGCCGCGCTCTCCGACCAGCGCGTTGTCGCCGGTCTTGGAAACATTTACGTGAGCGAAGCGCTGCACCGCGCGCATTTGCTGCCCCGGCGCCGTGCCGCGACGATCGCCACGAAGACCGGAGCGCCTCGGGACAGCGCCGTCCGCCTGGCGGTGGCGATCAAAAAAGTGCTGCGGGATGCCGTGGCGCGCGGCGACGACATTCGATTTCGGGTGTACGACAGGGAAGGCGAACGCTGTCTGACGAGCGGCTGTCGCGGCGTCATTCGCCGCATCACGCAAGCCGGCCGTTCGACGTTCTTCTGCCCATTGTGTCAGAAGTAGGGACGAGCGACCGGCTGATCTCCGAATCTGGAGGTTTTGCGACGTGGAGATTTGGAGAAAATTTGGCGATCTCCAGATTTTCACATCTACGTGATTTCCAAATCTCCAGAGCCATCCTTCAAACCTTTGCGGGCGAAAATCCGTCCAACCCGCCATGACCTTCGACCACCTTTGGCAAGACCTTCGCTACGCGCTGAGAAGCTTGCTTCGCACACCAGGGTTCACGGTCGTGACGATTCTCACGCTTGCGCTGGGCATTGGCGCGAACACCGCCATCTTTTCGATCGTGAACGGCGTCATCCTTCGGCCGCTGGGCTATCCCAAACCCGAACAGTTGATGTATCTGACCACGCGATTTCCGGCGTTCGGGTTCGATCAGTTCTGGGTCTCGCCGCCGGAGTATTTCGAGTTCCGCGAGATCAATCAGTCGTTCTCGGCCGTCGGCGCGTTCACCACTGGCGAGGTCAATCTCACGGCGGGCGATCGCCCGCTGCGCGTGCGCTCAGCGGCCGTCGATGATGGCCTTCTTACGGCGCTCGGCGTGCAGCCCGCACAAGGCCGCTTGTTCGCCAAAGGTGAAACCGACCTGACGGGGCCGCCACCCGCGCCCGGGTCGCCGCCGCTGCCGCTCCCGCCATTCGTCATCCTTTCCGACCAGTTGTGGCGAACCGCGTTCGGCGGGCGGAACATCGTCGGTCAAACGGTTGAAGTCAATGGCCTCCCGCGCGAGGTGATCGGCATCATGCCGCCCGGTGTCGACGTGATGGACAACCGCACCGAGATCTGGACGCCGCTCGGGCTGAATCCCGGCAATCGCCAGAATCGTGGCAACCACTTTCTCTATTTAATAGGGCGGCTCAAAGACGGTGTGACGCCGCAGCAGGCGCAGACCGAGCTGACGGCGTTGATTCAGAACTGGGGCGAACGCGTTGGCGCGAAGCAGCACGTGTTTTCGCCGCTGCCGACCAACGAAGCCGACCGCAAGAAGACTCCCGGCGCTGGTCACATCCTGCAGATGAATCCTGTGCAGGACCAGCTGGTCGGCAGCGCCAAACGCGCCATTTGGGTGCTGCAGGCGGCGGTTGGATTCGTCCTGCTGATCGCATGCGCAAACCTCGCCAACCTGCTGCTCGCGCGGGCGGAGACGCGGCATCGAGAGTTTGCCGTTCGCACGGCGCTCGGCGCCGGCCGAGGCCGGCTGCTTGGCCAGTTCATGACCGAAGGCGTGTTGCTCTCGATTGTCGGCGGCGTGCTCGGTCTGCTGCTCGCGCGCGCCGGCGTGCAAGCGCTCATTCGTGTGTATCCGACGAGTCTGCCGCGCACCAGCGAAGTGACGGTTGATCCGCTCGTTCTGTTGTTCACATTTGGTGTCTCGATCGCAACCGGCGTGATCTTCGGCCTTGCGCCGTTGCTGCACACGCGGGTGTCCGGACTGGTCACCGCGCTGAAAGAAGGCGGCGCCAAAGGTGCAACCGGCGCTGCGCGCCATCATATCCGTCGCGGTCTCGTGATGGCCGAAGTGGCGCTCGCGCTCATGCTGGTGATCGGCGCCGGCCTGTTGCTGCGCACCGTGGCGAACCTCACCAACGTGGATGCAGGCTTCGATCGTTCGCGCCTCGTGACGTTCTCGATGGCGTTGCCGGTGGCGGACTATCCGCAAGCGCCTGCGCGCGCTGCACTTTATCAGCGATTGCTCGAGAAATTGCGCGGCGTGTCTGGCGTGCAGGCCGCCACCGCCATGTCGGGCTTGCCGCCGAATCGCCCGCTGAACGCGAACGACACGGACATCGACAACTACACCGCGCCTCCCGAAGGTCCGTTTGAAAACGTCGACTACTACCAGAACGTGATGACCGACTACTTCGAGACGATGGCGATTCCGATTGTTGCGGGTCGATCGTTTCAACCGAGCGACGCGGCATCAACGGGCATGGTCGCCGTCGTCAACGAAACACTCGTCAACACGTTCTGGAAAGGGCAGAACCCGATCGGCCAGCGGCTGCGTCCCTGCTGCGGCGACAAGATACCGTGGTTCACGGTCGTGGGCGTGGCGAAGGATGTGAAGCAGGGCGGTGTCGATCACAAGACCGGCACCGAGTTCTACTTCTTCGTCGATCAAACGGCGATCGCCCCGCCGCCGTTCAACAACGCGCCCGGCATCATGAACGTCGTGCTGCGCACGACACTGCCACCGGCGACTCTTCGTCAAACGATCGAGGCCGCTGTCCGCGAAGCCGATCCTTCCGTGCCCATCGTCCGCCTGCGCGAAATGAACGCGGTCTTCGACGAATCGATTCGTCGTCCTCGTCTGCTCGCGCAGCTGCTCGGCGGGTTTGCCGGCCTTGCTCTGCTGCTCGCTGCGATCGGGACGTACGGTGTGCTGTCGTACATGGTGGCGGAACGGCGTCGCGAGATCGGTATCCGGATGGCGCTCGGCGCGGGTCAACGCAGCGTGCTCGGTCAGGTGATGAAGCAGGGACTCGTGCTTACCGCCGTCGGTGTCACCGGTGGACTCGCGGGCGCCTTTGCGTTGAACCGGCTGATCGCGTCGCTGCTGTTCGGCGTGCGGCCCACGGATCCGATCACGATCGTTGCAGTGGTGGCAACGATCGGCCTGGTCGCGGCGGTGGCGTGCTGGCTGCCCGCGTGGCGTGCATCGCGGATGGATCCCAACGTCGTGCTGAGGCAGGAGTAGGACGCTGCGCGGTGGGAACCGCTGCGCCGTGGGACGCTACGCGGTGGGACCGTCGCGGCGCTTCCATGAAGCGGGTGGGGACCGCGCTGCGCGCAGAGGGACTGTCGCCGCGCGCCCCGAGTGAGATCCGCGGCGCCGCGGGGAGAAACGAACTTGGCACGGGACGGAAAGGGGCCTGTCCCCTTTTTGTTTTTGACGTGGCAGTTTCTGCGCGGTGGGACCGGGTGATCGGTGGCGTTAGCGCCGCGCATCGACCAATGTGGCCGATGGTGTCAGGTTGCGGCAGTTCGCACTCACTTGCAAAAGTTGGCACGCGCGGAAAAGGGGACAGGCCCCTCTCCCCCCGTTGGCGTCGCAGTTTTTGTCAGGTGGCACCGGCTTCCGGCACCGGAAACACAAACTCCGGGTGCTGCTAAGCGCAATTCATCCTTACGGCATCGCAAAAAAGAGGATCGTGATGATCCCAAATAGCGCCGAGCTTATTAACCGATCACGGAGGAGAGGTCCAATGACTTTGTGCGCGAGCGGCTCGAACTTCCACCGCGAGAAACATCCTCGACGTTTCGCACCTCCCGCTATCCTTTAACGGCGAACCCTTTCCTCATCAGCACCTCACGCACCCGGTCGCGGAGATCGCCTTGTAACTGGATCTCGCCTGCGGCGACGGCTCCGCCCGTACCGCAGACGCGTTTCAGTTCCTGGCTGAGCTCCTTTAGAAAGAGATCGTTCTGCGGCAGACCATAAACCACCGTTACCGTCTTGCCGCCGCGCCCCTTCTTTTCCATGCGCAATTTCGCGACGACACGGTTTGGGATCGCCTCATTGGCGGGACGCTGACGGCTGCACTTGCAGTCGCGTTGCGGCCAGCCGCACACCGGACACGTGCCGTCGGTCGCGGTGGAGTAGACGAGGCGAGTGTGACTCTTCACGAAGACAAACCCGGAAGATGACCACGATACGCGAGGCGTAGTTTGACGAGATCGGCGTGCTCCACCTTCAACTCGCGCGCGATGCGCTGAATTTCGGACTCCTCCGCGATCGAGATATTGCCCTCCACAGCCGACACCGCAAAGAGACACCGGAGGAGGGCGAGTTTCTGCTCGTAGGTCGCGCTGTTCGCGAATTCGCGCGCGACCAGGAAATTGGCGGTGCCGCCAAAGAGCAGGTTGCTGGTTTTCGCCAGTCCGACGACGAGCATCGCCTGTTCACGCGGGATCCGGCCTTCGTTGGCAACGTGCTCCTCCATGGCCTGCGTTTCCGCGGGACTCACGTGTTGATCCGCATGCGCGATGCGGCCGAGAAGATACGCAAAGGCGGCGAGGTGACGGGCGCGATCCGGTTCCAGCCGATCGAGCGCGTCGAGCACGCTTCGTAGCGCGTCGTTGCCCTCCGCCGCCGATTCGTCCTCTAGCCCCAGCCAGGATCTGAATAGCGATTTCATTGGGGGTAACTTTGTCACAACTCAAAGGCGGAAGGATCGCTGGCATGGGGCGATGGCCATGTTGCGATGTCGCGACGTGGCGATGTCCCGATGTGATGGATCGATGTTGCGATGTTGCGATGTGTCTGTCGATGTTGCGATGTGATGTTACGATGTGGCGCGGCGATGTGCACGCATCACACGTCACATCGTTACATCACATCGTTACATCATCAGACCCATCCTCACATCTCTACATCGGCACATAACCTCACCACATCGCCACGTCGCGACATCGCCACATGGCCAGTGACGGTCTCCAGCCTTTCATGTCACCATATGCCCTCTCGTGAGGACGCCATGCTGATGACGCGGTGCGCGATCGTCTGTTCGATTCTGTTCACGGCTCAGGTCTCCTCTCAAGATTGGCCACAGTGGCGCGGGCCGAATCGGGACGGTGCCGTGACGTCGTTTCGTGAGCCGTCGCCCTGGCCGGACACACTCAAGCAGCAATGGAAGGTGGAAGTCGGGCTCGGCTATGCCACACCGCTGGTGGTGGGCCAGCGCGTCTACCTGTTTACGCGCCAGGGTGAAGACGAAGTGATGACGGCGTTCGATGCCGCAACGGGCAAGGTCATCTGGCGCACAGCATATCCGGCGCCGTTTCAGATGTGGGGCGCCACCGCCCGTCATGGCGCGGGGCCGAAATCGACGCCGACGTATGCCGACGGCCGCCTCTTCTCGCTGGGGATGTCGAACATCGTGACGGCTTTCGACGCTAACAGCGGCAAGCAACTGTGGCAGACGCCGGCGACCAAGGCACAACCGATCTATCACACGGCGATGTCGCCAGTGGTAGACGGCAACCTCATGATCGTGCACGTCGGCGGACCTGGCGACGCGGCGTTGACGGCGTTCGACGTCGCAAGCGGCGGCGTGCGCTGGACGTGGACGGGAGATAGTCCGGCATACGGCTCCCCGATCGTGGTTGAACTCGCGGGTATACGCCAGGTCGTCACGTTTACTCATCGCTCGCTGGTCGGCGTTTCGGTGTCGAGCGGCGAGCTGCTCTGGAGACGGCCGTTCCGAACGCCGTCGGACACCAGCGCTCAAACGCCGATTTTGTTTCGCGACACGATCATCCAAACGGGCCGCGAAAATGGCGTCACCGCGTTCCGCGTCGTACGGCGCGACAGTGCCATGACCACGGAGGATGTCTGGCAGACCAAAGACGTGTCGTTGCACATGACCAACGGCGTGGTAGCCGACGGCGTGTTCTATGGCCTATCGCACCTCAATGCCGGCCAATACTTTGCGCTCGATCTGGCGACGGGCCAGGTTCTGTGGAGAAGCGAGCCGCGTCAGGCAGAAAACGCCGCGATGGTGAGAGCCGGCGACACCATCTTCGCGCTCGAAGACGACGGCGAAATGATTGTGATGAAAGCGGGGCGTGCGGGCATGAACGTGGTTCGCCGCTACGACGTGGCCGACAGCCAGACCTGGGCGCAGCCTGCGATCTCTGGAAGTCGCGTGTTCGTAAAAGACGTTGCGCACCTTACGCTTTGGGCCTTGAGTTCGTAAGAGGCACCGTGCCGAACTGGGTTCTCGTCGTTCTCGTTGTCGTCATCGTCCTGGCCGCAGGATTCCTGCGCGAGTATTTTCGAACGGGCAACCTTCGACGCTGGTGCCAGACGAGAGGATTTCAATTCGGGCCGCCACCAGCATCCGCCGAGATCGCCACACTTACCACGCTCGCGAAGCGTTTCCGCCCGCGCAACGTCGGACAGTGGGGAGCAGTGCTGCGAAAGAATGCAGCGGGCGTGGAGACAACCATCGCCGAGTACGCGGAGAGGCTGCAAGAGGGCGGCTCAAAGTGGCACACACTGGTCGCGATCAGAATTCCTCGCGCGGGCTTCGATACCGTCCGGATCGTTCCAGCTCCCTCGCGGCTTATTGGCAGTGCGATTGACACCATCACCGCACCAGGCGACGCGGTTCGGACGCGTCTGGGCATCGAAGTAGAGGACGCTGCACCGATTCACACGATTGGCAACGGCAAGTGGGCTGTCGAGGCAGAAGATCCAGCAGTGGCGGCCTTTTGGCAGAACCCCTCACAAACGGCACTGGTTGACGCGTGGGCGTATGACGGCGCATTCGCAACCGTTGACGACTTTGTGCCGGTAAAAGGTCCGGGGCCTGATGAACGCGTCGCGGCTGGACGGTCTGCTCCAGCATGCCGCCGAGGCGCGGACGCTGTTCGAGCGAGCGGCGGCCGCGCGCACCTGGCGCTGAGCGTTGCAAGACATTCCTCCGGTGCGCGACTAAGGATGATCTGAATGGGAGAGTCGCGGCCGGCGGCGGCTGGCGCGGACGATATCGGCGTCGTGTTCGGCGCGGCGCTCACGCGCTGTGGCCCTGCATTGATGCTGGGTGGTGTCTCAGGTGTATTGGCGAAGCGGCAGCAGGCAATTGACAGCGCCGCCAGCGATCCCGTGCGCTGAATATTTCCAGAACGTGCTGCGCCGCCAGCAAAAACTGCATCACCAGATGCCGGTTTGGTACCTCGCGCCGGTCATCGCGGGTCAGTTTGCAATTCTTTACGGGATGTTCACGAGCGCGCGCATCCGCCAATCGCAGATGTTTCCACTTGGCGTGGCGATGTTTGTTGGCACGGCAGCGGTGGTCCTTGCGGTCGCGTTCCGGCGGTTACGCCGCGAGGCACGTCCGATTCAAGACGAGATTAGCGCGATCGAGCAGGCGCGCGACGCTCAGCGTTGATGGCCTCGATGTAGCGTTTATCTCTCTTGCGCGATGCGATCTCGCGGACAGTGCGTCCGTCTTTGCGGGGAACGTCCGGATCGGCACCGTGCGTCAACAACAGCTTGAAGACGTCCACCTCGTACTCCTTCTCGAGCGCCGTGTGCAACGGCGTCCGTCCGTCGAACGCTGCGATGTTCGGGTCGGCGCCAAGCCGCAGTAACTCTCTGAGCGTTTGCACCCGGTGGCGCGCGCGCTCTGGCTTGCCCTCGACGCCACGATTGAGGACGTCGACGGCCATGTGGAGCGGTGTCGCGCCGACGACTTCGTTCAAATCGGCACCGTGCTTGACGAGGTCGGGAATGATCTCGGCGTTGCCCCACCATGCGGCAGCGAACAGCGCGCCGGGCTTGGCGCCTTGCTGCAAGAAGAATCGCGCCAGCCGATTGTTCTGCGCTCGCGCAACCGCGAAAAACACGAGCGAGATCTCCGCCCGGTCCTCCTCGCCGTCTTCGCCAGGCCCGGTCGTATGAATCACCAATGGATCGAAGCCGTTGCTGACGAGCCATTTCGCCAAACGCAATTGCCGTTCGGCGGCGTCTGGATCGTCCACCGTCGAGCCCTTGCAACACATCTGGAGCAGGTTCAATCCTTTTTCATCCCGCAGCTCGCGCAGTTGCGGCTTTGCTTTCAGAATCTCTCTCACGCGCTCGAGATCGAACATCTTGAGCGCGTCGAGGAGCGCGGTCTTGCTCATCGGCCCACGAGGAACGCCTGTGCACGTTGCAGCTCGGCGCGCGCGCTATCCCCGTTCTTCGCCAGCGCGATCAGCTTGCTGTAATACTCGGCGGCTGCCTCGCGATCGCCCACGGCTTCAGCGGCGCGCGCGGCGCCGTACAGGCCGCGATAGCGATTTGGCGTCTGCTTCAATGCCTGCCGATACTCGGCGAGCGCTGCGGGCGCCTGGCCAGTCTCGAGCAGCAGATCGCCAAGCAGCTCGCGCAGCGGATAGAGACGATTCTCCATTGCCACATGTTTGAGACTGCCATCCTCGCTGTCGGCCGCTTTGCGCATGAGCGCAACCGCTTGGTCGCGCGCGCCCTGACGCTCGGCAACCCAGGCCGACGCGGCGAGGATTTGCTCCTCGGTGCGATCCGCCCAATAGCGCTCACCCGATTTCCCGAGTGCCGTGCGCAGCGCGCGCATCGCCTCGATCTCGGCGCGCGCTTTCGCCGTGTCGCCAGCTCGTGCCGCGCCCAACGCGCGTGTGAAGCGCGTCAACGAATCGGCCTGCGGATATTTGCTGGTCGTCACCGACAGCGCCGCGGCCGCGGCCCAATCGCCTCGCTCGAGCACATAGCGCGCCGGCATCGCCGCGCGCGCGGTGTCATCGCCGACGTTTCCCGGCCGGTCACCTCGCGACTTTGTCTTCAGCGCCGTGTTGATCAACGCGAGCGCCTTAGCGTCCTGCGCGAGCTGCAAGTGCGCGTACACCGTGAAGTCGGCGGCATGGTAGTAGTCGGGTTGAATCTCGAGCGCGGACAGGTTGGACCTGATCGACTCTTCCCACAACCCCGTCATCGAATAGATGTGCGCCGGCATGTGACGGGCGTGCGGGACGGCTGGCGCGATGTCGGCATACCGGCGCGCGGCGGGAATGCCTTTTTCGGCGAACGGCGCAAAGTCGTAGGCGTGAATCAGATAGTGCGTGATGCCCGGATGCTGCGGGTTTTGGACGTACAGCTTTTCGAGGATCGCCGCCGACTTGAACTGGTTGGCGTACGTCACATCGCTTTTCGGCGCGGAAGCCTGTAACGTGAGCGCGTAGTACACCTGCGCCTCGAAGTCGTCCGGATAGCGTTCAGACAGCTCTCGCATCGCTTTGTTGTAGGCGAGAAGGCGAGCGTCCACCGGCACCTTGTCGAAGTCGCGAAAATACGTGCGGATCGCGTCGAGCCAGTCGCGTTCGCGCTGTGTCCGGGCGGGCACGGCGCGCGTCCGCTCGAGCATGTCCCACGCGCGGCGTGCCGCGTCCGCCGATGGTGGCGCGGAGAGCGTGTTGCCGAGCAGATCAAGAGCGATGCCCCAATACGCCATCGCGCAAGCCGGGTCGCGCTCGAGCACGCCCCGGAACGTCTTGCCGGCGTAGTTGAACCAGTACGAATGCAGCATCGCGACGCCGCGTTCGAACTCTTGTTGCACGGCGGGACTGCACGAGGTTGGGAAAGCGACTGTGCCGAGCTGGTCGTGTTGATGCTGCGCCGACCACGCGAGTGGAGCAATGAGCAGAAACAGGGCGAGCGACAAGCCGGTGCTACGCATCGCGCCCATTATGCCGCCACGGTGAAAAGAGCGTCGCCCGGCGCCGACCGTCGCACCGGAACGCGCTGTGGGGAGAAATCGTAAAAGACACGTGGTAAGGCAACGATTTTCACGAAATCGGTGTCTAATTTTCGGATCCTTTTGTAGCACGCCCGCTGTCCTCCTCAGGAGACGCCTGAATGCGCCGCTTCGTCCCCGCACTCGTCACAGCTGTGGTCGTGATCTTCGTCTTCATCTGCGGCACTGAGCGACCCACACTGGCGCAAATGCGCGATGCCGCGAGCGTGCTTGCCGCGGCGCGCGAGGCACTTGGC
>JBKPAJ010000121.1:0-52076 GCA_046726375.1 Acidobacteriota bacterium | reverse complement strand
CCGACCGACACCGCCTTGAAGCGGTCGGAATGCCTGGTGGTCAAAAACGCCGAAATGTAGCCACCCTGACTCCATCCCATCGCGCCCACGCGATGGCGATCGACCAGACCGGCATTGACCAGGTGATCGATACCGGAAATCATCACGACGAGCAGGGGATAGCTGCTTTGGCCACGACGCAATCTGTTCCGCCGTGTTGGTCGCGCGCCTCGCGCCGTCAAGGCCGGGCGCCAGCGAGGCCAGATACACGTCCGCGAACTCGGTTGGATCCGACGCGATGAATGCGACGCGCGATGCGTCGGGCGTCAACGAGCAGCCTGTGCCGATCCAGTGATCGCGAACCGCGTGACGAACGATGTCGCGCGTGTTCGGGTCGAGCCGAAACAGATATGCCCACGCACGCTGCGCTGCCGAGAAGAAAATGCCCGCGTTATTCCACGCGACCAGCGCCGGATTCTCGTCGAACTTGTCTGTCAGGCTCGTGATTTGAATCGCGCCCGATTGCACGACTGCAATCACGCTGTTGGTGTAGTAGAAGTCGGATTTGCCCATCGCGGAAACAAACGCGATGCGCGTCCCGTCCGGCGACCAGCGCGGGTTTGAGTCCGGCCCGTTTTGCCCCACCACGACGCTTCGCGTTCCGGAGGATACGTCGACGATGGAAATGTCCGCGGTGCCGCCGTCGGCGGGATCGGACGAGACGCGGTGATCGAACGCGATCTGCCTGCCGTCGGGCGCCCAATCGAAGCTGCCCACAACGAAGTCGCCTTTCGTCAATTGGCGCGGCGAGGGAGCCGTGGACTTGACGCCAGGGGCGGCGCGGTCGGGGACGTCGAGAAGATACAAGTGCGCCATGCGGCGATCCTGGTCCTCGATGCGCATCTCGCCAAACCGGCGCTCGCGTTCCTTGATGCTTTCGCTGATCGGATCGGTCATCGTGAACGCGATGCGCGTGCCGTCGGGCGCCCACGCGAACGCGTTGACGTCTTCGTCGCCGCTGGTCAGCCGCTCCGCTTCGCCGCCTTGAATGGCGATGCGGTAGATCTGACGTTTACCCTCGCGATCAGAAAGGAACGCGAGCCAGCGGCCGTCACGTGACCAGGCCGGCTGCTGACTCGACTTCTTCGCGTTGGTGAGCTGGTGTGTCCCGTTGGCATCGGCCAGCCAAATCTCGGTTTCGTACGCGTTCTCGTCCCAGTTGGTTTCGCGCAGTGTGTAGGCGACGCTGCGGCCGTCGGGTGCGATTGCCGGAGTGCCCACGCGTCTGAGGTTGAGCAGATCGTCGATCGACGGGCCTGCAGGCGCCTGTGCGCCCGGAGCAGCCGCCCACGCGACCATCGTGCCGGCCAGCAGAAACAGCCGCAGGAAGCGCCGGTTGGCCATAGAAAACTCCAGGGATGCGGCAGTATATCGGTTCCGGCCCGCCCGTAATTGACTTCTCGTCGTCTAATCGATACAACCGTCAAGTCGAGTCTCGGCAACAAGTCTTGTTTTTCAAGGAGTCCTGCAGATGCGGAAGATTTTTGCACTCGCGGCTGCCGCAGCCTTTGTCGTTGCGATAACGGCCCCGATCTTCGCCGCTGACATGACCGTTAAAGGAGAGGTGGTCGATGTCGCGTGCGCGACGAGCAAGGGCGACGGCGGCAAAGGCGATGGCCATGCGGCGTGTGCGATGAGCTGTGCCAAGCGCGGTCAGCCGGTCGGCATCCTCACGGCCGACGCAATGTATGTCGTGACCGGCGACTACGCGTCGAACAACAACGCGAAACTGCTCGACTTCGTTTCCAAGCAAGTGGAAGTGACCGGCGAGGTGAATGAAAAAGACGGGCAGAAAACGATCGCGATCAAATCGATCAAGCTGCGCTGAGAAAAGAAAGGTTCCGGCGTTCCGGGGTTCCGGAGTGCCGACGTTCGGAGTTCAAAGTTCTGCGTGATCAGAACCTTGGACTTCGAACCGCGAACTTTGGAACCCCCAACCTCGGGAGCTCGGAACTTCGGAACCGCGGAACCTCGGAACCTTCCTCACGACACAGTGTCCAATCCTCAATAACAAGCCCCGATCGGCCGATCAGGTTTCGTGACGTACGTCGCGCGAACTTCAGGTGCGCGATTTCAGGAGTTGCGTATGCCCCGCGATCTGTTCGGCGATGTCACCGATCCGTCCATCAAAATCGGCAACCGCAAGTGGTACACCGTGCCGCTCTCACTGGCGGCGCACGTCGCCGTCATTGTTCCACTCGTGCTCGTGCCGCTGCTTGCGGCCGACGTGATTCCTTTGCCGCACGACACGGGCGTGTTTGTTGCGGCGCCCGCGCTCCCGCGCGAGCCACCGCCGCCTCCGCCAGCCAAGGTGCCGACCAACATCAAGCCGCAGTCGAATCGCGATGCCGCACCCATTGAGGCGCCCAGTGAGATCAAACCAGAGCCGCCTCACGGATTCGAGTTGCCGACAACCAATGTCGTGGACGACGGTGTGCCCGGTGCGAACGTGGTGACCGGCGACCCGCCACCACCGCCCCCTCCTCCGCCGCCACCACCGCGACAAACACCGATGCGCATCAGCGACGGCGTACGCATGCCGGTGAAGACGCGCGACGTCGCGCCGCGCTAGCCGCAGCTCGCGCAGGCTGCCCGTGCGGAGGGCACGGTGATGCTTGAAGCGGTCATCGGCATTGATGGCAAGGTACGCGACGGGGACGTTGCGTTACGGAGAGGATGCGGAAGCGCTGAATTTGGAGATTTGGAGATGTGGAGATTTGGAGAACATCTGGAGATTGCCAGATTTGGAGATTTGCGGATTTGGAGATCTCGAAATTTTCTCCAAATCTCCAGATCTCCAGATCTCCAAATTGTCGCCGTTGCCAGCTTACTTCACAGCAACGGCCACTGGTTCTTCCCACGGCAGCCCCGTGCGGCCGAAGTGACCGTAGTTCGTCGTCTGTCGATAGATTGGCCGCAGCAGATTGAGCCGTTCGATGATCGCGCGGGGCCGAAAGTCGAAGTTGTTCATCACGTATTCCGCCGCGGCGCACTCGTCGCCCGTGCCGAACGTGTCCACCTTGACCGATAGCGGCTTCGCCATCCCGATCGCGTAACCCACCTGAATCTCAGCGCGACGCGCCAGACCGGCGCCGATCACTTGACGCGCGACAAAGCGGCAGAAGTAGGCGCTGCTGCGATCGACCTTCGACGGATCCTTGCCGCTGAACGCGCCGCCGCCGTGCCGTCCCCAGCCGCCGTAGCTGTCCACGATGATCTTGCGGCCGGTCACTCCCGCGTCGGCCGAAGGACCGCCGTGAATGAAGCTGCCAGTGGGATTGACGAAGAGCGACACGTCTTTGCGCCACCAGCTCCCGAGCACGCGCGGTCCGAGCTCTTCGCGCACGTACTCCGTGATCATCTTCTGATCGGCGTCAGGTGTGTGCTGTGTCGAGACCACCACTGCGGCGACCTGGCGCGGTTGGTAGTTTTCGTAGGAAACAGAGACTTGAGACTTGCTGTCGGGACGGAGGAACCTGGCGCGGCCTGCCTTGCGATCTTCGGCGAGCCCGCGCGTGAGCCTGTGCGCGAGCAGAATCGGAAGAGGCATCATCTCCTCCGATTCGTCCGTGGCATAACCGAACATGATGCCCTGGTCGCCGGCGCCCTGGTCGCCGCTCTGGCTCGTCGTCGCGGTCACGCCCTGATCGATCTCGTTCGATTGCTTCGTGATGAGGGAAACCAGTTTGAGCGTCATGTCGCAAAACGGTTCGCCGCCGTCGGTGTACCCGATCTCCTTCACCGCCTGCCGGACGATCTTGTCGTAGTCGATCTTTGCGTTGGTCGTGATCTCACCGGCAAGGACAACGTGGTCGCATTTGACGAGCGTTTCGCAGGCAACACGGCTACGTGGGTCCTGCTCGACGCAAGCATCGAGGACCGAGTCGGAAATGTAGTCGCATACCTTGTCAGGGTGGCCTTCGGAAACCGACTCAGAAGTGAACGTGAACTGCAACATGACGCTCCTTAAAACAAAAAGCCCGCTAAGTCGCGGGCCTGCGACTTAGATAGTTGATGAGAACCACGCGCGGCCCATCAAGTCGTGAAATCGCCGCGCACACACGACCCTCAAGTATCCTGTTCAGTTCAGGCGCTGTCAATGGCTCAGTTCGTTTTTCTGATTCATCACGGCGATGCGTTGGCGGCGGAAATCGACCACACGCGGCCGCTTTCGGCGCGCGGCCGGGAGCAGGCGGAACAGGTTGCGCGCGCCGCGCTCCAACACGGCGCCAGGCCTGCAATCGTGTGGCACAGCGGCAAATTGCGGGCCCGGCAAACCGGCGAGGCGTGGCTCCGCATCGTCAACCCATTCGCACAGTTCGTCGCGGTTCGCGGCCTTCAGCCCGATGATGATCCGGACATCGTCGCGACGGCGCTGTTAGGAGAAGAACAGGATCTTGCGATCGCGACTCACATGCCGCTTCTGCCGGCACTGTTGCAGCGGCTAATCAGCGGACGACGAGACGGCACAGCGGCGCCGTTTCCGCTGCATGGGTGCGTCGCGCTCGAACGGGTTGCGGAGAAGTGGGAAGAACGCTGGCGAGTCGCTGCTGATGCGTGAATTTCGAGGGTTTGCGATGTAGAGATTTGGAGGAAATCTGGAAATCTCCAAATTTGGAAATCTCGAGATTTACAAATCTCGAGATCTACTCCAAATCCCCACATCTCCACATCGCCAAATTCACGTATCACCTTTTGTGGTCTTCGATGTACTTGAGCGCGAATTGTTCGAGTACTGGACTGCGCAGTCCGATCAGTTTGGCTTCTTCGGTCGCTTTGTCCACTGCCCACCCGTCCTGCAGCACGCGCTTGACCAACCAGTACGCACCAACGCGGTTTGCAGATCCGCAGTGGATATACGCGGGCTGATTCGACTGATCGGCGATCGTCGCGAGGAACTGATCGACAGTCTTCGGGTCCGGCGACTGGCTGTTCACCGGGATGTTCACGTAGTTGAGCCCGAGCGCCTTTGCGGCTTCAGCGTTCTGTTCGATGTTGGCGCCCTGCTCGGAAGGCTGACGCAGGTTGATGATCGTCTTGAAGCCGTCGGCTTTGAGACCGGCGAGCGCCGATGTCTCGGTCGCGCCGCCGCAGGCGACAACGGCGTCGACTTTTGTGAAGTTGGTGATGCCGGGACGTTCCATTTTCTCTTGTGCGGAAAGAGCAACACCGGCGAGAAGAGTCAGGACAAAGCAAAGGCGCATTGATCGACCTCCGAATGGGCCATCATATCCGCCTTCGCGCGCGAGAGGAAACTGGCCGAGCTCCGGCGAGGCGCCTTAACTTCCTTGGCTGGGCTAAAGCCCAGCCCGACTACCGATCGGTGATTTACTTCTCAACTGTGACCGACACCGGTTGCTGCACGCGCACGCTCACGGTTGAGCCTGCCGGAAGCACCGCCGGCTGCCGGTCGCCTGCCATCGTCGCCGCAGTGCCGCCCGCCGCGCCGATCGAGCCGCCGATCACCGCGCCTTTGCCGCCTCCGAGAATGGCGCCGAGAATTGCGCCGCCTGCTGCCGCGCCGCCAATCTTTGCGGCGCTTTCTTTCGATGGCGACGTACCTTCGCGTACCACCGAATCGGTTTTGATGTTGAGCCGAGTGCCATCGGCGAGCACAACGGTGTGGAACCGAATCCCAAGCTTGGCGCGCTCCTTCACTTTGCCGCCACGCTCCACTTCCATCACGGATCCCTGCACGAGCGCACCTGCGGGAATTGCTACGCGATCGCCAACGCGCACATCGCGAGTGACGCGCGCATCGACGCGATCTTCCACACGTGCAAGCTCACTGGTGACGGTTCGTTCGATCTGCAGACCAAGCACGGAATCGGAAGGAATCGTCAGCTCCATGTATTCCGGCGCCGGAGGCGGTGGAGGCGGCTCCGGTTCGCTCGGCGCGCGCTCGGGCTCAACGCTGGCGCGCGGCTCCCACATACTGCCGCTCGGCGATGGCGCTGGAGCTGGAGCAGATGATGCTCTGTCGTTTGATGTTCTGTCGTTGCCCGCCGTGCGTGGAGCAGGAGTGACGGGGACCGGGCTCGGGCGCGGCGCCGGTGTTGTGCGGCTCGGACGGGGCGCCGATTCGCGGCGCGGCGTGGCCACCACGGGCGGCGGCTGTACACCTGAACGCGCCGGCGCTTCGGCCGCAACCGGTGTGGAGGGTGCCGGAGCGATCAGGCCTTCCGACTCCGCAACCGCGCGCGGCGCATCCGGCGCGGCCGCCGGTGCATTGCTATCGGTCGCGGGCGCCGTGGCCGTGGCCTCGACGCGCGACGCGGGCGAGGTCTGACGCGCCGCCAGGTAGCCGCCGGCACCAGCTGCCGCGAGACACCCGAGCGCGAGACCAGCAAAAATGAGCTTGTTGAATTCCATGGTTTGTCCGGCCGAAGGTCCTCAGGACGAGACACCCCGTCCTCCGGTCCCTCTTCTGAGCAAGGCCCGTACCGTATTTGTGCCAGGGTAACGCGCGAAAAGTCTACAACTTTTGCGCCGTTTTGGGCTAAGCCGCCTGTCTCCCCGGCAGGACCGTGTCCCCGCCGCGATACACTGAACGACTGTTCTAGGAGGATCGCTCATGAAGACTACGGCCACGCGCGCAGCACTCGCGTTCGCTCTGACAATCGCGCTGGGCGCGTCAGGATGGGCGCAGGCGCCGAAAGCGACGCCGCAAAAACTGGATGCCGAATACACGGCGAAGATTAAGGAGTACCTGCAGGACGCTCGCATCTCAACCGAGCTCGTCGATCACCTGCCTGCGTCGGACACGGTGCCGACACCGCTGAAATTCCTCGGTCGTGTGGTCGGCCAGCCAGGCGAGCTGACGTACGCGAAAGACATTCATCGCTATTACGAAGCGTTGGCCAAGGCGTCGCCGCGCGCGCGCTTCTGGAAGATCGGCACCACCGAGGAAGGTCGCGACATCGTGGCGCTCGCGATCGCGGACGAAGCGACGATCAAATCGCTCGACAAGTACAAGGACATGCTCGGCGCGCTGACCGATTCGCGCAAAACGAGCGACGCGCAGGCGCAGCAGCTGCTGAAAACCGCGAAGCCGATCTACTACGTCGTGAGCGGCATGCACTCGCCCGAAAACGGCGGGCCCGAGATGCTCATCGAGCTCGCCTACCGCCTGATCGTTGAAGAGACGCCGTTCATCCAGAGCGTGCGCAACAACCTGATCACGATCATCACGCCCGTCATCGAAGTGGACGGGCGCGAAAAGCAGGTCGATACGTATTACTTCAACAAGACGCGCGCGCCCGGCGATACGCGTTTACCGTTGATGTATTGGGGCAAGTACGTGCAGCACGACAACAACCGCGACGGCATGGGGCAGTTCCTCAAACTGACGCAGGCTGTCACACGCATGCAGCTCGATTGGCACCCCACGATCATGCACGACTTGCACGAAGCGCAGACCTATCTCTACTCCTCGACTGGCACCGGTCCCTACAACGACTCGCTCGATTCGATCACGGTGAGCGAATGGTGGACGCTCGCCGAAGCGGACGTGATGGAGATGACCAAGCGTGGCGTACCAGGGGTATGGACCTACGGGTTCTATGACGGATGGGTGCCGAATTACATGTTCTTCATCGCGCACAGCCACAACGCGGTGGGACGTTTCTACGAGGTTCAGAGCTACGGTCCTGACAACTACGTCGCGCGCGCCGGCGCCACGACCACGAGCAAGGAGTGGTTCCGTCCCAATCCGCCGCTTCCCGAAATCAAATGGGGACCGCGCAACAACACCAACATCCAGCAGTCGGCGCTGCTTTTTTCGCTGCAGCACGTCGCCAAGAATCGTGAGCTCTATCTCGAGAACTATTGGTTGAAGAACAAGCGCGCGGTTGACAAGGGCAGGAGTGGCCCCACCTACGGGTGGGTGATTCCCGCGGCACAGCGGCGGAAAGCCGATGCGGCCGATGCCGTCAACGAGTTGATGCGGCAGGGTCTCGAGGTGCACCGCGCTTCGTCCGCGTTCAAGGCCGGCAACGTGAACGTTGCCGCCGGTGATTACGTGGTGCGCGGCGATCAGCCGTTCCGCACACTGGCGGACATGTACTTTTCGATTCAGAATTACCCGCCGCAGAATCCACGCCCCTACGACGACACGGGCTGGACGTTCCAGTACATGCGCAACATCAAGATCACCCCTGTCGTGGATAAGGCGCTATTGGAGCAGCCCATGACGGTGATCGCGGGCAATGTCAAAGCGCCTGGCGGCATCGAGGGCACCGGCAATACGCTCATCGTCGAACACACCGCGGACAACACTCTCGTGACATTCCGCTTCAGGAACGCCGACGTGAAGATGCTGGCGGCCGAAGACGATTTCGAGTTGAACGGGCGCAAGCTGCGCGCCGGAGCGATCATCGTGCCCAATTTCGATCGCGCGAAGCTGGAACCGATGATGCGTGATCTCGGCCTGAGCGGTGTCGCGGTCCCGTCCGTTCCAACGGTGAAGACGCATGACCTCGACATCCCGCGCATCGGCTACGTTCACAGCTGGACACGAACGCAAGACGAGGGATGGGTGCGCGCGGCCCTCGACACCTACGGCTTGCCGTATACGTATTTCGCCGATCAAAAGTTGAAGGAAGGAAACCTCCGCGCCAAGTACGACGTGATCATCTTTCCCCACGTCGGCGGCACGGCGCAGTCGCAAGTAAACGGTATGCCGGTGACCGGCCGCGCGCCGCTTCCGTACAAAAAGACGGACACGACACCAAACCTTGGATATGTCGATCAGAGCGACGATATTCGCGGCGGCATGGAGCTCGCCGGCCTTCTCGAGCTCGCGAAGTTCGTGCAGGAAGGCGGCACGCTCATCACTGAAGGATCGACGACGACGATCTTTCCGGAATACGGCATCACGCAGGGCGTCACCGTGGAAGAACCGACGCAGCTGTTCGTGCGCGGCTCGATTCTGAGGAGCAAGTGGAGCGACGCGAAGAGTCCGATCGCGTACGGATACGACAACTCCGCCGATCTGCCCGTCTACTTCAACCAGGCACCGGTGCTGAACGCGTCGGGCAGCGGCATCCCTGGCGAGTTTGCCGCCTTCTTCGGCGGGGGCGGCGCGGCAAACGCCGGGCTCGGTCAGAACATCACACCCAATGCAGTGCCCGTCACCATCTCGCCGTTTGAAGCCGAGGACGCGGCTGCACGCGCGAATCAGCGGCCGCAAGTGGATGCGGCTGCGGAGTTCCGCAACATGGCACGTCAGTTTGGTATGAGTTTCGACACAGTGCGACCGCGCGTCGTGCTCTCGTTCGCGCAGAATCCAAACGACATGCTGTTGTCAGGGACACTCGCGAACGGCCAGTTTTTGTCCAACCGCGCGGCAGCGCTCGATGTGGCACTCGGTACGGGACACGTGGTGATGTTTGCGTTGCGACCCTTCTGGCGGTGGCAAAGCCAGGGCACGTACTCGCTCGGATTCAACGCCATCATGAACTGGAACGATCTCGACGCCGGCAAGGCCGCGCCGCCCACGACGACCGAGCGCCAGCAGCAGTGACGGCGCTTCGCAGAATTTGGAGGTTTGTCGATTTGGAGATTTGGAGCAAATTTGGAGATCTGAAAATTTGCAAATCTTAAAATTTGTAGATCTCCAGATTTACTCCAATTCTCTAAATCTCCAGATCTCCAACTTCACTTGAAGCGTACAGGGACCGTTCCCAAGTCTCGCGCCGACGGCATTCCACCAAGACTCTCGGCCTTGACGACGGCGCGCACGATCGCATCCGCCATGGCATCTGCCGCCAGCGCGCCGATCACGGTCACGTTCGCCTCACCCGTCCATTGCCCGGTGGCGAGGGAGAACACCGTATCGCCATCGCCCAGCGTGTGCGACGGATTGATTGCGCGCGCGAAGCCGTCATCGGCCATCAACGCCATACGAGTGGCTTGCGCTTTCGTCAAGGCGGCGTTGGTGGCCACCAGGCCGATGGTCGTGTTCTCACCCGCGCGCGGGGTTGGCGACAACGCACCTGAACGCACAAGTGCACGCACATCGGCGATCGTGCCGTCGGCGTTGCGGGCGCCGGCGATCACTTTGTTGGTTTCCGGATCGATGACGTCGCCAACTGCATTGACGGCGACGATGGCTCCGACCACGAGACCGTTGGGAAGGCGGCGTGATGCGGTTCCGAGACCGCCTTTCATTGCGCGGCTGTTGCCAGTCAGTTTGCCAACGGTCGCACCGGCGCCGGCACCGAAGTTTCCTTCTACGACGGCCGCGTCGCTTGCGGCGAGCGCCGCTTTATAACCGCAGTCGGCAGTTGGGCGAACCTTCGGGTCGCCGCCAAACCATAAGTCGATCAGGATCGCCGACGGCACGATCGGCACAACACCTGCCGAGCCGACGTTCCATCCGATCTTGCGCTCTTCGAGATAGCGAACAACCCCCTGCGCCGCGTCGAGACCGTATGCGCTTCCGCCCGCAAGGACGACGGCGTTGACTTTATCGACCAGGTTCACGGGATCGAGCAGATCGGTCTCTCGTGTACCGGGCGCGCCGCCGCGCTGCGCGACGCCGCCGACGGCGCCCTGGCCATCAACGAGGATCACCGTGCAGCCGGTCGGCCGCTCGGTGAGCGTGTAATGCCCGACCTTGATCCCTGGAACGTCTGTGAGACCGCCCATTTGTAGTGGCGCGGCTTTGGCCGCACCGTCGGCGCGACCTTGCGAACGGGGAACCGTTACAAGTGCCAGCAACGCGAACAGCAGGAGGACGTGCTTCACGTCACCCTCCTTATCCAGCCAACTCTAACAGGCTAAGGGCCAAAACTTTCGTGGCGTTGACGAGATCGTCAACCTCGCAATATTCGTCCGGTTGATGCGCCAGATCGAGGATTCCGGGGCCATACGCAATGCAGTCACGCACGCCGGCGATGCCCGCGACATGCTTGTGGTCGTAGGTTCCCGGGCTTGCCACGAGGGTGGCCGGCCGGCCGAGCACGCCTTCGATGGCGCGATCGACGACGGTGATCACCCGCGAATCGTCAGGCGTGAGCACGGGCTGCACGACCATGAGATCGCGAAGCTCGTAGAATATTTCAGGCGCCGTCGCCGCGACGTGCTCGAGCAGCGCGCCGATCTCCTCCCGCGTGCCCTCGAAGCCTTCCTCGATGAGAAAACGGCGATCGAACACGGCGCGGCAGCGATCGGCCACGCACGGCGTCTGAATGCCTTGCAGCGATTGACCGCCCTCGATGGCGTTGACGTTGAGCGTCGGATGACGCGCGCGCTCCGGCACGACAGGCATCTCCGTGCTTCGCAACGACAGCGCGGGCACGAGGTCACGATAAAAAGACTCGAGGATGAGTGTCATGTGCTCGATCGCGCTGGTGCCGAGGAATGGCATGCTGCCGTGCGCAATTCGTCCGTGCGTGATCACCTCGAACCAGTAGACGCCACGATGGCCGATGCAGATGCGGTCGACGTTGAACGGCTCCGGGATGATCACGAAATCAGTTCGCGGCGCGGCGATCCGTCCCTGCTCACAAAGCCACGCGACGCCGGCAAACCCTCCGCTTTCTTCGTCAACCGTGCCGCTGATCTCGACGCTTCCGCTCAACCGTGTGCCGGCGCGGCGCACGGCTTCGGCGGCGTAGATCGCGGCCGCCAGACCCGCCTTCATGTCGCAGGCGCCCCGGCCGTAGATGCGCGCGCCGCGAACGACTCCGCCGAACGGATCGAGCGTCCATCCTGACCCGGCCGGCACGACATCGAAGTGCCCGTTGAAATGCACGAGCGGGTGTGCGAAGGCGCCTTTGCGCAAGCCGACAACGTTGATGCGTGGATGACTGGGCGTGTGCTCGGGACGGCCGTGGGCTTGCACGTAATCGATCTGGAAGCCGCATTGCGCCAGTCGCGTGCCGATCAGGCGCGCACAGTCGGCGTAACCCTCGCCTGGAGGATTCACGGTGGGAATGCGAATCAGATCGCGCGTGAACTCGACGATCTCGTCCGCGGCCGCGTCGATTTCAGCGAGCACACGATCGGTCATCTACACCCCGATTGTTGTATCGGTGAACGATTGCAGCTCTCGGCCGTCAGCGTTCAGCTCGTTGTTCGTGCGGAGAGCTGACCGCTGAGCGCCGAAAGCCGTCCGGAATTCGCTCCCAGACCCGAGTGAATTCCGAGCTTAGAACGCAGTGTAATCTGTGGCTGCCGCCATGACGCTTTTGACGCTGCTGATTCTGTACTCGCTCGCGCAGATCGTGCTGGGCGTGTGGGTCGCGCGCCGGGTGAGTACCAGCAGCGATTTCTTCGTGGCCGGACGAAGCCTGGGTCCTGGTTTGCTGTTCGCCACCGTGCTCGCCGCGAACATTGGCGCGGGCACAACCGTCGGCGCCGCAGGGATTGCCTACAGCAACGGCATTGCGGCGTGGTGGTGGGTCGGTTCGGCCGGCATTGGTTCGCTCGTGCTCGCCTTGTGGGTGGGTCCGGCCATCCGTCGTCTTGCCGCGCAACACGATCTGCGCACGGCCGGCGATTTTCTCGAATGGCGCTTCGGCAGTCGCGTTCGAGCGGTCGTCGCGGCGCTGCTGTGGTTCAACACGCTCACGATCCTTGCCGGGCAACTGATCGCGATTTCGTTCATCTTCAACGTTGTCGCCGGTGTGCCCAAGGCCCTCGGTTGCATGCTCGGCGGCATGGTGATGACGACCTACTTCGCCGCGGGCGGATTGTTGTCGTCGGCTGTCGTCAATCTCGTTCAACTGGTTGTGCTTCTCGGCGGTTTCGTGATCGTGTTGCCGATGGCGCTTGACCTCGTTGGTGGTCTCAATGCGTTGCGTGGCGTGGCGCCCACTCCGGACTACTGGAATTTCATGCGCTCAGGAAGCGCGGGCTGGATGTATCTCGCAATGCTCGGCCCATCATTTGTGGTGTCTCCCGGTCTGCTGCAGAAGGTTTATGGCGCACGCGACGATCGCGCGGTGCGTTTCGGAGTGGGAGCCAACGCCATCGTGTTGCTTTTGTTTGCGTTCATGCCGACGCTGTTGGGGATGGCTGCTCGCGTGTTGCATCCGCAGCTGCCAAGCGAAGGGCTTGCGCTGCCGACCCTGCTGGCGAGCGATCTGCCGCCGATGGTGGGGGCGCTCGGCCTGGCAGCGCTCTTCTCCGCTGAGGTGAGCACCTGCGACGCCATACTGTTCATGCTAGCCACGTCGTTGTCGCAGGATCTCTACAAACGATTCGTGAATCCGGCGGCCGACGATCGTCGCGTGCTGCAGGTTGCGCGCGGGGCGGCGATAGCCGGCGGCGTCCTTGGCGTGGCGCTTGCGATTGTCGCCGAGAGCATCATCGCCGCTCTCACGATTTTCTACACGCTGATGACTGTCGTGCTGCTCGTGCCGATTGTGGGTGGGTTGTATCTTCGGCGGCTCGGCTCGACCGAGGCGCTTGCCGCGGTCGGCGGAGGCGTGGCCGCGTTGATCGCGCTGCAGCTCGCTGACGCGGGCGGGGGCATTGGCCGCTGGCCTCCGGTGATCGTCGGTCTCGGCGCCGCCCTGAGTGCGTGTGGCCTGGCGATGCTGGTTCCGTCCCAACACCATGCCAAATCTGTTTGACCTCACCGGCAAAGTGATCGTCGTGATCGGCGGCGGCTCCGGGATCGGCGCGGCCGTCACACGCGGCGCAGCGGAGCACGGCGCGCGCGTAGTGTGTTTCGACATCAAGACTGACGCCCACCCGGAAATCGAGATGCTCGACATCCGCGACGGCGAGGCGGTCGATCGCGCGCTCAGCGCCGCGCGCGAGCGACATGGACGGCTCGACGGCGTGATCTGCACGCCGAGCATCAACGTGCGCAAGAAGATCCTCGATTACAAAGACGAAGAGCTCGATCGCGTGCTGACGCTGAACATCAAAGGGAACTTCAACGTCTTGCGTGCGGCCGGCCGGATCATGACGGCCGATGGTCGCGGCAGCATCGTGCTGTTTTCCTCGATCCGCTCGCAGGTGGTCGAGCCCGGCCAATCCGCCTACGCCGCGACCAAGGCGGGCATTCTCCAGATGGCGCGCGCCGCGGCCGCAGAATTCGGACCCTTCGGCGTGCGCGTCAACGCGATTGCCCCTGGCGTGATCGAGACGCCGCTGACCGAACCAATCAAGTCGAACGACGCGTGGTACAAGGCCTACGCGGAGAAAACCGTGTTCAAGCGCTGGGGACGTGCGGAGGAAATGGTCGGTCCCACGCTCTTTCTGGTCTCCGACGCCGCCAGTTATGTGACGGGAACGCTGCTCGTGGCGGATGGCGGCTGGCTGGCCGCCGACGGCCGTTTCACTCCGCCCGGCATGTAACCCCAAAGCTCACGTCAGTTTCGCATCGCCAACGGCGCGAAACGTTGGACAATGCCACTTTTCGCCCCGAATCTTGAGGTCGGCTCAATGCCACGATCGTCAACCCAAGTGAATTGAGGGGGTAGATCGCATTCCCTTGATGCCCGCGATGGTGAAGTCGGCGATGTGCGCGCCCGCGGCTTCGATGTCTCCGAGCAGCTCTTTCCACGAGGCGGGCGCGCGCCGCGGCAACGGGCGCGCAAAGATCAGACACTGGCTCTGAATCCCCACCAGCACATGGGCCACGCGCGGATCGTCGGGACGCCATCCGGAGAGTGCGCACACGATGCCGGCGAGATATCGCTGCCGCGGCTCGATCACTTCGTGAATCACCAGATCGAAGGCGTCGGATGGATCCTCCATCTCGTGCGTCATCAAACGATGAATCCAGGATTGACGTCCGTTGGAGGTAATACGAGTGAGAAAGACGCGAATGTACGCCCGCAGTTGATCGTCTGGCGCGCCGCCGCGGCCCGCTTCCACCGTCAACTCGTTCGTTTTCTTCATCGTCTCGATCGCGGTCTCGATGACGCGACGATAGAGACCAAGCTTGCTGCCGAAGTGGTAGTTCACCGCTGCGACGTTCGCCCGTGACGCGCGGCAAATCTCTCGCACCGTGACCTGCTTGAAGCCGCGCTCGGCAAAGAGCGCCGCCGCCTGGTCCAGAATCCGCGCGCGCGTCGCCTGGTCGCGGGGAGGCGTCATCACAATGTCCGCTTGAACAGCAGCGTCGCTGCCGTCATGGCAATAGTCGAAAACGCCAGCAGAAACGCGAGATCGAACGTGATCGCGCCGAAGCCGGTGTTTTTCAGCAGCAGGCACTTGAACGCGTGCACCGAGTAGGTGAAGGGATCGACGGCGGCGATGGCGCGCATCCATGCCGGGAAGGCCTGCTGCGGATACACGGCGCCGCTGGGAAAGTAGAGCAGCGTGTTCAGCAATCCAAAGATGGCACGGGGCAGCAGCGGATCACGTACGCGCACCATGATCAAAAACATCATGCTCACCAGCGCAAGAGCCGTGACGACGATCACAATGAACATGCGGAGCAGCCGCAGCGGATCGAAGGCGTCGGGCACGCCCGCGATGAGCGACCCGACCGTCATCAGCACAACGCCGGCCAGCACGGCTTTGATCGTTCCCGACAGATTGAATCCCGTGATGAGCTCGAGACGCGTGATCGGTGTCACGAGATATCCCTCATGCAGCCCGCGCGCCTTGTCGTCGATGAAGATGATGCCGCCGCCGATCATCACCATCATGAAGATTGACATCGTAATCGAGCCGGGCAGCAGGTATTGGATGTAGGGCACGTACGGGTAAACCTCGACGAAGTCGAGGGTGGTCACCGACTTGGTGCGCGCGGTCGTCACGCTCCGTTCGTTGAACGCGGCGACGAGCCCGTTCATCGATCCGGCAAGCGCACCGGCGACGAAGTTGTCGGTGTTGTCGGCGATGAGCGCGATGTGCGGCATCTGCTGCGACAACGCGCGCCGGGAAAAGTCCGGAGGAATCGTCAAGACACCGTTGACGCGTCCGGCGCGGAGGTCATTGAGCGCAGCGCCCTCGTCGGCGTATTCCACCGTGTCGAACGTCCGCGCGTTGGCCGCCACCGCCGCAGCGAGCTCGCGAATGCGAATCGCAGGCAGCCCGTGATCGTGATCCACGACGGCGACCGTCAGCTGCCGGACGTTGCCGCCAAACGCATAACCGAGCACGACGAGTTGCACGAGCGGGAAAATCAGCGAGAAGAAGATGAGTGTCGGACTGCGGCGAAAGCGGCGCAGCTCGCGTTCGATGATCGCCCACGTACGCATCGCTTATCGTCCTCGCATCGAAACGTGACTGAAATCGTGCGGCGCGCGCTCTTGCAGCGCGTCGCGGAGCTGGCTGCCGGTGTAATGCACGAACACGTCGTCGAGCGTCACCTGGGTGCCGGGAATCGACGCCTTGAGGTTCGCGGGCGAATCGAGAGCGACGAGCCGGCCGTGATCGACGATCGCAATCCGATCGCACAGTCGGTCGGCTTCGTCCATGTAGTGCGTCGTCAGCAGCACTGTGAGATCGCGCTCGGCCTTGATCTTGCGAATCATGTCCCACACGGCGATCCGCGACACTGGATCGAGACCGGTGGTCGGCTCGTCGAGAAAGAAAATGCCCGGCGAATGCACCAGCCCGCGCGCGATCTCCACGCGCCGGCGCATGCCGCCCGAGAGATACATCACCTGCTTGTCGCGCCATTCCGTGAGGTCGACAGCGGCGAGCAGCGTGTCGATTTGCCGCCGCCGCTGATCACGCGGGACACCGTAGAGTTTGGCGAAGATAATCAGGTTTTCTTCGACGCTCAGTTCGAGATCGCTGGTCATCGCCTGCGGGATGACACCGATCGTCTGACGCACGCGCTCGGGCTCTCGGGCAACATCGAACCCGCCCACGTGCGCGGTACCCGCAGTCGGCGGCAGCAGCGTGGTCAACATGCGGATGAGCGTTGACTTGCCGGCGCCGTTTGGACCGAGCAGACCGAAGATTTCGCCCGGCTTCACGCTGAAGCTGACGTCGTTGACGGCAATGAACTCGCCGAACGCCTTACGGATGTTGAGAACCTCGATGCCGTTCATGGCTGCACCGGCAGCAGAAGGTAAACCGTCATGCCCACCGCGAGGCGGCGATCCTTGTTGTCCACTCGCAGCCGCGTCTCGAACGTCCGGATATCACGCTTGGTGCGGCTCACGTCGCGCTGCGTGGCAAACGACGCATCCGCGCGCCGATAGAACACCGTACCTGTGCGCTCGTCACCGGACGGAAGACGGACGGTGAGGGTGTCGCCCGTGCGGACGCGATCGATATAGGTCTCCTCGATGTCGACCCGAACCCAGAAATCATCGGGATTGAGAATCGACACGACCGGTTGTCCCGCGGCCACGACCTCGCCTTGACGCGCGGCACGAACGTCGACGATGCCATCGATCGGCGAGGTGATGTTGGTGTAGGAAAGTCGGACATCCGCTTTCGTGCGCTGCGCGCCCACCGCTGCGAGCTGGTGCTGGTTGACGGCCACGGCGCTCTTGCGCGCCGCCACCTGCTCGGCGTTGGAGCGCGCCAACTGGAGCGCCGCGCGCTGACCCTCGAGCTGTTTGGTGATGGCGTTCAACCGCGATTCGGCCGCGTTGAACGATGCGCGCGAGTCGTCCAGTTGCTGCGGCGACACGATGCCGCTCTTCGACAGTTGCTCAGTGCGATCGAGCGTCGATTTGGAGGTTTGCGAATCCGCCGCGGCGCCGGCGCGCTGCGCTTCCGCCGTTGCAACGGCCGCTTCCGCCTGCCGAATCTGGTCGGCAAGCTGCCGCTCCTGCAGACGGAGCGTGGCTTCGCTCTCCTTCACCTGTGCGGCAAGACCGTCGGCGCTGTGCTCGTAGTAGGCGCGATCGGCCTGAAGTTCCTCAGGCGCGATGACGGCGAGAAGCTGGCCGCGCGTCACTTCATCGCCCTCGGCCACTTTCAGGTCGGTGATCTGTCCCGCAAGCTGCGAGCTGACGACCACGTCCTGGGTGGTGACGATGCCGGTGAGGACGAGCGCGCTGGAACGATTGGTAACGACGTAATACGTACTGCCGGCGGCGAGCGCGAGGAGAACGAGCAATGCAAGGCGTTTGCGCATGGGTCAAACGACTGTATGAAACATCTGTTTGAATCGTCAAGTGGTGCGACAATGGGGCGTTGACCTTTCGCGTTTTCTCCTCCCCCTCCGCGTCCGAGCGCCTCGCCGCTGCGCGGCGCGAGTTGAGCACGATTGCGCCGGGCATGCACGCCGTCATCGTGGGTGCGACGCGGGCGGCTGCGGACGAGCTGGCGATCTCGATCGCTGTCGAGCGTGGCGGGTTATTCGGCGTCACGCGCGTTGGCTACCAGGAGCTCATCACACGTCTCGCACTGCCGGCGCTTGCGAGCGAAGGGCTGAGTCCGACCGGCGCACTCAGCGGCGAGGCGGTTGCGGCGCGGGCCGCGTTCGAGGCGGCGCGCGAGGACGCGCTCGACTACTTCACGCCGGTGGCGACGCTTCCCGGATTTCCGCGCGCGCTATCTCGCACATTGAACGAGCTGCGCCTGGCCGGCGTGGAAAGCCGCGACCTGCACGGCGTTGAACAAGCCGGCGACGATCTGGCGGAGCTGGCGGATCGCGTCACAGAGCAATCGGCCAAAGCCGGCACCGTCGATCGCGCGCGCCTTCTCGAAACAGCCACGCGTGTTCTGCAAAAGGGTTCCACGACATACAGCGGCGCCACCATCGCCCTACTGGACGTGCCGATTGCGACGACAGGCGACGCCACGTTTATCCGCGCACTTGCCGCGGCGGCCGGCTCGATCATCGCAACTGTCCCTGCGGGCGATGAGCGCACGCTCGCGGCATTTGCCAACCTCGAACATCGCAACCTCGACCCTCGGAAGCTCGGAAGGCAGGAAGATCGCAACTCCGGACCGGCGAAAGCCATTCACCGTCTTCAGAATTACGTCTTCTCCGAGTTGCCGCCACCACGGGGCGAATCAGACGAGAGCGTCGTGCTCTTCTCCGCGCCCGGCGAGGGGCGCGAGTGCGTTGAGATTGCACGTCGCGTCCTCGAAGAAGCCGCACGCGGGGTGCGCTTCGATGACATCGCCGTGCTCTTGCGCGCGCCTGGCACGTACCTTGGTCTTCTCGAGCACGCCTTTATGCGCGCTGGCATTGCTGCGTGGTTCGATCGCGGCACGCGCCGGCCCGATCCATCGGGCCGTGCCTTCCTGGCGCTCCTCGCGTGTGCGGACGAGGATCTCTCGGCGCGGCGCTTTGCCGAATATCTTTCGCTCGGGCAGGTTCCCGCGGAAGAGCAAACGCCCGCGGAGTCGTGGTCGACACCGGTCGACGACGTTGTCGAAAGCGTCGTGCCGGTGACCGAGCGAACCGAGGATCACGATCCCGAAGAGGAAGCCCGCCGCGCGGCGCACGAAGACGCGAGCGGACGCGTGCTGGCAGGCACGCTGCGCGCGCCGTGGCGATGGGAGGAACTGCTCGTCGAGTCGGCCGTCATCGGCCATTTCGAGCGCTGGGAGCGGCGTCTCAACGGCTTGCGCCACGAGTACCAGCAGAAGCTGCAGGAAATCGCTTCCGACGAACCCGAGTCGCCGCGCATCATCGCGATCCGCCGCGATCTCGATCAACTCGATCATCTCCGGGCATTTGCGTTGCCGATTGTGCGCGATCTGGCGGCATGGCCGCGCGCAGGTGCGCGTTGGGGCGATTGGTTGAGGCTGCTGCAGGCACTGTCGGCGCGCGTCCTGCGCCAGCCGTCGCGAGTGCAGCGCGTGCTGCAGGAGCTTGGCCCGCTGGCCGAAGTTGGTCCCGTCAGCTTGCGTGAAGTGCGCGAGGTGCTGACGCCGCGGTTGCTCACGCTCACGCACGAACCGCCCCGGCGCCGGCATGGCCGCGTGTTTGTGGGTACGCCGCATTCAGCTCGCGGCCGCGTCTTTCGCACGGTGTTCGTCCCCGGTCTGGCCGAGCGCGTCTTTCCTCAGCGTCTGCGCGAAGACCCGTTGCTCCTGGATGAGCCCCGCCGCCAACTGTCGCCACGGCTGGCCACGCAGAAGCAGCGCGCCGACGAAGAACGCCTGCAGCTGCGGCTCGCGATTGGCGCCGCGGCGCAACGCCTTTACCTGTCGTGGCCGCGGCTCGAACTGCAGGAATCGCGCCCACGCGTGCCGTCGTTCTACGTGCTCGACGTCGCCCGTGCGGTGGAGGGCCGGATTCCCGCGTACAGCGCCATCCGCGATCGCGCGTTTGCCGAAGGCGGCGCGACGCTTGCCTGGCCGGCCCCCGCGGAGCCCGATCGCGCCATCGACGAGTTCGAGCACGATCTCTCGATGCTGTATCAGCTGCTGCGAGACCCGAATCGCGTCGCCGCAAAAGGTCGCGCGCGCTATCTCTACGAATTGAGTCCGCATCTGCAGCGCTCGCTGCTCGGCCGTTGGGCGCGCTGGCAGAATCGCTGGCACCATGCCGATGGATTGATCCGCACCACACCTGCAACGGCGCCGGCGCTTGCACGGCAGCGACTGGGGTTTCGTCCGTTTTCGCTGTCGGCGTTGCAGCGGTTTGCGGAGTGTCCCTATCAGTTCCACCTGTCCGCTATCTATCAGCTCGCGCCGCTCGAAGAGCCCGCGCCTCTGCAGCGGCTCGACCCGCTCACGCGCGGCAGTCTGTTCCACAGCATCCAGACCGAGTTCTTCCGGGCGCTTGAAAAGAACGGGCTGTTGCCCGTTGATGCCAGGCGTGCGGAGGCGGCCCGCAAGATGCTGGAGTGGGCAATCGCGAAGATCGCGAAGAAAGCCTACGACGACCTCGCCCCTGCGATCGATCGCGTGTGGCACGACGAGATGGCGTCGATTGCGCGCGATCTGCGAGGCTGGCTCGACATGCTCATCGAAGACTGCCGGCAATGGATCCCAGAGCGATTCGAATTCGCGTTTGGTCTTCCCGGCGATCCTGCCCGCGATCCGCGTTCGGTGGCGGAGCCGGCACGCGTAGACGGCCGCTTCCTGATTCGCGGGTCGATCGATCTGGTCGAGCGCCGCGTCGACGGCAAGGTCCTTCGCGTCACCGATCACAAAACGGGAAGAAATCGTACCAGGCTCTCGACCATGGTCGAAGGCGGACGAGTGCTGCAGCCGTTGCTCTACGGCATGTCGCTCGAAACGATCACGGGCGAGCCGGTCGAAGAAGGGCGGTTGTCATATTGCACGTACGTCGGCGGGTTTAGCGTCCGGCCGATTTCGCTCAACGAAGTGAGCCGACGCCGGGCGCTCGAAGTGCTCGAAGTGATCGATCGTGCCATCGAGCACGGCACGCTCGCCGCACGCCCGACCGAAGGCGCCTGCGATCGTTGCGACTTCACACCGGTGTGCGGATCCGACGAGGAGCGCCGAACGCGGAGGAAGCGAGGCGCGTTGTTCGACGACCTCGACGAGCTGCGGAGGATTCCGTGACTCGCGCCGTGGATGAACGGCACGTCATCAGCGATCGCCTCGACGACACGCTCGTCGTCGAAGCGGCGGCGGGCACAGGCAAAACCACGCAATTGGTGGCGCGCATTGTTGCGCTCATCACCACCGGACGCGCGCGTCTTACCGAGATCGTCGCGGTGACGTTCAGCGAGAAGGCCGCCGGTGAGCTGAAGCTGCGGCTTCGCGAGGAGATCGAACGCGCGCGCCTGGCGGCAAAGCTGGGCAGCCGCGAGGATCGCCGACTTGACGCGGCGGTCCTCGAGTTCGAGGAGGCGCATTTGAGCACGATTCATGGATTCTGCGCCGAGCTCCTGCGTGAACGTCCTGTCGAAGCGCAGATCGATCCGTCGTTCGAAGTGACGACGGAGATGCAGAGCGATCAACTCTTCGATCAAGCGTTCAACGCCTGGTTGGAGACGACGCTCGAATCGCCGGGCGACGGGGTCAAGCGATCGCTGCGCCGGCCGCGGCAGGTGTCGTGGTGGCGTGACGACGAAGAGGAAGACGGACCGATCGCGCGGCTGCGCAAAGCCGCTCGCGAGCTGCGAGAGTGGCGTGATTTTCCTGAGCCTTGGAAGCGGCCAGTCTGGGACCGGCCGGCGATGATCGACGCGGTCGTGCAGTCGGTGCTCGATGTCGCCGCGATGACGGCCACGCCGATCTACGAGCGCGACATGCTGTTTCAGGATACGGCGTCGCTGCGCCGCGCGGGGGCGGAGATCAAGCGTCTTGCCGCGCAATCGCCGCGTGATTACGACGGTCTCGAGGCGCAGCTCGCGACGCTCGCGAGCGATCGCGATCTCGCCAGCAAACGCAAGGGCAGCGGCGCGATGTACTCGCACAGCGTGAACCGTCAGGCGGTGCTCGAAAAACGCGAAGCATTGTTGTCCGTGCTGAAGAACTTCAAAGCGGTGGCCGACGCGGATCTTGCGGGGCTGCTGCACGCCGAACTCCAGAGCTGCATCGAGCTGTACCAGGAGCGGAAGCGGCGCACGGGCGCCCTTGATTTCCTCGACTTGCTGATTCGCGCGCGCGATCTCGTGCGCGACTGCGCGCCGGTGCGTTACGCGTTTCAGAAGCGCTTCAAGTTCATCCTGGTGGACGAGTTTCAAGATACCGATCCGCTTCAGGCCGAGCTTCTTCTGATGCTGGCATCGGATGACAGCGGCAGGCCGCGCCGCGGGGCGCTCTTCATCGTCGGCGATCCCAAGCAATCGATCTACCGATTCCGCCGCGCAGATGTTGGCGTCTACCAGCGCGTGTGCGATGACCTGCAGCGCGAGGGCGCCAGACCGGTGAAATTGAAGCAATCGTTCCGCAGCGTCCCAAACCTGCAACGCTTTGTAAACGCCGCGTTTCGTCCTGAGATGAAGCACGACGCCGAATCGCTGCAGGCCGACTACGTCGAGCTCGCGGAACACCGTCCTGACATTGCGGGGCAGCCGTCGGTAATCGCGCTTCCCGTGCCAAAGCCGTACGGCCGGTTTCGCATCGCCAGGAAAAGCATCGACGAGTGTTTGCCAGACGCTGTCGCTGAATTCGTGCGATGGCTTCTGCAGGACAGCGGCTGGAAGGTCACCACAGCCGAGGAAGCGCCGCGCCGCGTCGACGCCAGCGACATCTGTCTCTTGTTTCGCCGGTTCATCGCCTATCAAGACGACGTGACACGGCGGTATGTCGAGGCGCTCGAAGCGCGAGGCGTGCCGCACCTGCTCGTGGGCGGCAAAACGTTTCACGAACGGGAAGAAGTGGACGCAGTACGCACGGCGCTTGCGGCGATCGAGTGGCCGGAAGACGAGCTGTCGATCTTCGCCACGCTGCGTGGTCCGCTGTTCGCGTTAGGCGACGAGGAGCTGCTCGAGTACCACGCGCGCGTGCGCGAAACGCGTCACGGTCACGCGTTCCATCCCTATCACGTTCCGGCCGATCTGCCCTCGCACCTGCAGCCAATCGGTGAAGCGCTCGGCATGATGCGTGAGCTTCATGCCGGCCGCAACTATCGTCCGGTCGCCGACACGATCGGGCGGCTAATCGACCGCACCCGTGCGCATGCGGGCTTCATGCTGTGGCGCGGCGGCGAACAGGTGCTCGCCAACGTACTCCACATCGCGGAGCTGGCGCGACAGTACGAGGCCGAGGGCGGGCTCTCTTTTCGCGGATTCGTCGAGATGCTTCGCGCCGCGGCCGATCGCGCACAGGCTCCCGAGGCGCCAATCCTCGAAGAAGGTAGCGCCGGTGTGCGCCTGATGACCGTGCACAAGGCAAAAGGCCTCGAATTCCCCGTGGTCATCCTCGCCGACATCTCGTGCGGCCTGAGCCGGGACGACGCGCAGCGTTATCTCGATGCCGCCGGTAAATTATGTGCTGTACGGCTCGCAGGTTGGGCGCCGCTCGACTTGCTGGAAAACAACGATCGCGAAGCAAAGCGCGATCGCGCCGAAGGCGTGCGCCTCGCGTACGTGGCCGCAACGCGCGCGCGGGATCTGCTCGTGGTGCCCGCTGTTGGCGACGAACCATTTGACGAAGGCTGGCTCTCGCCGCTCAGTGACGCGTTGTATCCCCCGCTCGAGGATCGCCAGTCACCCAAAGCCGCGCTTGGTTGCCCGCCCTTCAAGGGAAAAGACGCCGTGCTGGAGCGGCCTGACGGCGAGCAACCGGGATCGGCAACAGTGCGACCGGGTCAGTACGACTTTGTCGATCCACGATCAAACGATCGCGTGTCGGTCGTCTGGTGGGATCCGCTCCTGTTGCAGGGTACGGGAGACGACACACGCGGACTCCGGCGCGATGACTTGATTTCGAAAGAAGCGCGTCCGGAAGACGTCGCCGCCGATCGCGCGCGATACGACGCGTGGCTTGCGGCGCGCGCGAGCGCGAAGGAGATGGGCGCACAACCGTCCCTGTTGGTGGTGACAGCAACAGAGTGGGCGCACGCTGCGGTTGAGGGTCATGAGGACCCGGCCCTGAGATCGAAGAGCCAGTGGTTTAATGCGGTCGATGTGTCGATCGACGACGCCGGCGTTGCCGGCACGCGGCCGGGCGGCAAGCGGTTCGGTGTGCTCGTGCATGCGCTGCTGGCCGCTGTACCGCTCGACGCGGACGGCGATCAAATCGACGATTTGGCGCGCCTGCACGCCAAAGTCATCGGTGCGCCGGACGAAGAGCGCGACGAGGCGGCACGCATTGTCGATCGCGTGTTGCGTCACCGCGTTTTGAAGGCGGCGCGCGCGGCGGCCGCGTGTCGTCGTGAGGCGCCCGTGTCGATCGTCATCGACGGCGTGCTGGTCGATGGTCAAGTCGACCTGGCCTTCGAAAGCGACGAGGGATGGACGGTCGTCGACTTCAAGACCGATGCAGAAATAGCCGGCGCCGACGAGGTGTACCGGCGCCAGGTCGGCCTCTATGCGCAGGCGATCGCGCGCGTCACAGGCCGGCCAAGCCGGGGCGTGCTGCTTCGGGTGTAAGCGTCGCGGCCAACGGCCGAACGGCGACGCTGGCTGGCGAAGAGCGCACGCCGGTGGCGACGAGCGGTTATCTACCGTCGCCCGGATCGGACCGAAGCTCGTTCTGACGATCGTTCGGCTGCCAACGTCGATTCGATCCGGCGATCCGGAATCAGCCAGATCAAGGCGACGGCGACGTACAACACGTCGCTGATCGCCTGATGCACAAAGGCGAGCGGAATCGCAGCCACATACATCGCGAGCGACAGCTTTCCCTTCATGTCTTGGCCGACGGCCCTCGCCAGCCGCGATGTCGGTCCATCCACTCGGATGATCACGTTCTGGAGGATCGTCCAGGCGATCGCCGCGCACAGCATCACCGCGCCGTATGCGGCCGTGGGCAGCGGCGCGAAGTGGTTTTCGCCCATCCAACCGGTCACAAACGGCACCAACGACAGCCAGAACATCAGGTGCAGGTTGGCCCACAACACGCCGCCGGTCACGTGCGCGGTGGCGTGCAGCAGGTGATGATGATTGTTCCAGAAGATGCCCAGCATTACGAAGCTGAGCACGTAGGTGAGCGCGAGCGGGAGCAGCGGCTGCAGCGCCGCGAGATCGGTCCCGTGCGGTACGCGCAACTCCAGCACCATGATGGTGATCAGAATCGCGATCACGCCGTCGCTGAAGGCTTCGAGGCGTCCTTTGGTCATGTGGCGGGCGCGTGCCAACCATTCTGACACCCGGCGCCCGCTGTCAGAAGACGACTTTGAACGCGAGCTGAACGTCGCGCGGCAAGTTGTTCTGTTGGGTGACCGTTGGGAAAAGCGAAGCGTGTTTCTCCATGGCCTCTCCCAGTCCCCTCGAGCAAAAGCAAAGCAGCCGTCGAGTGGTTGTGCCACCGTGCAGCAAGACTGGTCAAGCCAGTCGACGTTAGCGCGCAACATTATGCGCCCGGCCGCCGCGCTTACTTCACAGAAACGACGAGGACGTAACGAGGAGCGGGATCGGTGCTGGGAGCGCCGCGCGACAGATCAATCCGGTAGTCGGCGCTGGCGTTGAGCCGTCCGGTCCACCGTCGCACGCCTTCCGTCGTCCGTGCGTCGATCGGCGCGCCCCTCTTCGCGTTGACGACGCGCAGCAGAATCTCGCGGCCGCGGACGGTGAGCCGTTCGGGCGTCCGGCGCGAGCGTGAGGCAGTAGTTGCGCCGCCATGCGTTTCGCCACCTGCTGCATCGGGAAGCTCGCCCAACGGGATCGAGATGCGAGTGATGCGAAATGCGCCGGCGACGCGTTCTGCGATGATTGCGCCGCCCGCAAGAGAGAGTGCACCACCCGAAGCCACCGCGGCGTAGGTTGGCGGGCGGCGTCCCGGAACAACGAACGCCGACCGCGCGGCGCGTCCCTGAGGGCGGGCGAGAACACCACGTCGTAGCGTTCGACGAGGGCGGCTGCATCGGCGACCGGAATTTGCACGGTCCCAGAGGCGATCAGGATGGGATACCGAATCAACGCTGCGACGGCACTGCGGTCGTCACGCGCGACCAGGCGCTGCACGTCCGCAAGAAACGCCCGTGCAGCGGCCTCATCTTGCGTCGGTACCGGCTGCTCGCAATCCCTGGCGGCACTGCGACCTGAACCGATCGCTGCGATGACCAGCACCGAGAGAACAACGCGCATAACTCGCAAATTCCGCGATGCCGTTGCAATTTCTGGAAAGGGGCCTGTCCCCTTTGTCCGCGGGACTCCGGAATCGCGAAGTTAACCATAAAAAGGGGACAGGCCCCTTTCCAGAAATTGCGCCGTCGTTTTCCAGAAATTGCGCCGTCGTGCACGGGGGAGCGAGTGTCAGGCGACCGCGCGGTCGGTCTCCGCCAACCCGCGATCGATAATCGCAAACGCCTCGCGCAGCTCGTCTTCCGTAATGCACAACGGCGGATTGGTGAAGAACGTATTCCACCGCACGAACGTGTAGAGGCCTTCTTGACGGAAGTACTTACCGAGCGCCTGCATCTCCGGCGACGTTCCGTTGAACGGCGCCATCGGCTCCATTGTCTTGCGGTCGCGCACGAGCTCGACGATGCCGAACAGCCCGATGTTGCGTACGGCGCCGATTGACGGATGCCGCGCGGCGAGATCGTCCAGCAGCCCCGCCATCACTTTGCCCATCCGCGCGGCGCGCTCGATCAATCCGTCTTCTTCGTACACCGCGATCGTCGCGAGGGCCGCCGCGCAGGCCAGCGTATGACTGTTGTACGTGAGACCGCCATAGAAGACGGTATCATGGAAGTGATCGGCGAGCTTTCGCCGCAGTCCAACCGCGCCGAGCTGCACGTACGCGCTCGTCAGCCCCTTGGCCATCGTGATGATGTCGGGGACGACGTTCCAGTGCTCAACCGAAAACCACCTGCCCGTGCGCCCAAAGCCGGCCATCACTTCGTCCGCGATCATCACGATGCCGTACTTGTCACAGAGCGCCCGCACACCCTGCAGGTATCCGTCTGGTGGAATCAGGATCCCGTTGGTTCCGGTGACCGGCTCGAGGATGAATCCCGCGATCGTCTTCGCGCCTTCGAGCTCGATGATCTCCTCGAGCTCGGCGAGCGCATCTGCCGCGTTGTCCCACCCGCGCTGGACGCCGTGATACGGATCGCGCACGTGCACCACGCCTGGTGTGCCAGGCTCGGCCGCCCAGCGGCGCGGATCGCCGGTCAACGTAATCGCGGCCGCGGTGCCACCGTGATACGAGCGGTAGCGGGCGAGAATCTTGTGACGTCCGGTATACCAGCGGGCCACCTTGATCGCGTTTTCATTCGCTTCGGCTCCGCCGTTGGTGAAGAAGAAGCAGTCGATGTCGCCCGGCGTGATCTCCGCCAGCTTCGCGCCGAGTCGAGCGCGCGGCTCTGTGGCCATGAAGGGGTTGGCGTAGGCGAGCGTCGCCGCCTGCTCCTGGATGGCGCGAATGACGCGCTCGTCGCCATGGCCGATGTTGACGCACATCAACTGGCTGTTGAAGTCGATGTAGCGTTTGCCCTCGGGCGTCCAAAAGTAGATGCCCTTTGAACGCGCAACGGGAATGGGATCGACTTTGGATTGCGCCGACCATTCGAAGATGGTGTGTTTGCGCGAAAGGGCGACGATTTCCTCGCCCGTCATTGCAGCGTGCTTCGTGGTAGCCATATCGTTCGCTCGCGGCCAGTCGCGAACCTGAAGGTCCGCGCTACATGAGGCCGCGTCACGTTGTTTTCACTCGCGGCCGGTGACGGATCGGTCCGCGATCACGAGCGCGCGTTGCGCTTAATGAACGAACCCGCGCCTGCGCGTCCGGTGAACCTCCCGTTTTCAACAATGACCTTGCCGCGCGCGATCACCGTTTCGCTGACGCCATATACTTCACGCCCCTCGTACGGGTTGTAATCCACGTTCATGTGCAGCGTCTCGACGGACAACTTCTGCTTCTTCGCCGGGTTGAAGATGACGATGTCCGCGTCGGACCCTGGCGCAATGGTGCCCTTACGGGGGAACAGGCCGAAAATCCTGGCCGGCGATGTAGACGTGAGTTCCACCCATCGATTAAGTGAGATCCGTCCCGTGCGTACCCCGCCGTCGTAGACCAGGCTCATGCGCGTTTCGATGCCGGGCGCGCCGTTTGGAATCTTCGAGAAGTCGTGTTCGCCGAGCACCTTCTGCTCCTTCATACAGAACGGGCAGTGATCGGTTGAAATCGCCTGCAGATCGTTGAACGCGAGGCCGCGCCAGAGTCGATCCTGCGTTTCGCGCGGCCGCAGCGGCGGGCTCATCACGTACTTGGCGCCGTTGAATCCAGGCTCCTCGTAGTTGTCGTACGAGAGGAATAGATACTGCGGGCACGTTTCCGCAAACGCCGGCAATCCGCGATCGCGCGCTTCGGTCACCATTGCGAGCGCCTCGGCGGCAGAGAGGTGGACGATGTAGACAGGAACGTCGGCGATCTCGGCCAGGGCGATGGCACGATGCGTGGCTTCGCCTTCGGCACGCGCGGGTCTGGTGAGCGCGTGATACTTCGGCGCGGTCTTTCCTTCGGCAAGCGCTTTCTGCACGAGCACGTCGATCACACTGCCGTTTTCCGCGTGCATGCAGATCGTGCCGCCGTTCTGCCCGGTCCGCATCATCGCCCTGAAGATCGACGCGTCGTCGAGCATGAACACACCCGGGTAGGCCATGAAGAGCTTGAACGACGTGACGCCCTGGCGGACCAGCGCGTCCATCTCCCGCTCGATCTGATCGTTCACCTCCGTCATGATCATGTGAAAGCCATAGTCGATAGCGGCTTTGCCGTCCGCCTTCCTCATCCACGTTTCCCACGCGTGATGCAGGGTCTGCCCGCGATACTGAATGGCGAAGTCGATGATCGACGTCGTGCCGCCAAACGCCGCCGCAATCGTGCCCGACTCGAAATCGTCGGCCGACGTGGTTCCGCCGAAGGGCATGTCGAGATGCGTGTGGCAGTCGATTCCGCCAGGGATGACGTAGCGATCGGCTGCCTCGATCACACGGTCCGCTTTCATCGGCAATCCCGATCCCACTGCGGTGATCGTGTCTTCCTCGATGAACACGTCACCCGTATAAAAATCTGTGGCCGTGATCACCAGCCCGTTCTTGATGAGCAGAGACAACTGGAGCTCCCGCGGGCGGACCTAAAGGTCCGCGGCTACACGAATCTAAAACCACCTCGAAATTGTGACTTTGCGATCTGTATAGAAGTCGAACGCGTCGCGGCCGTGCACCTTGAGATCGCCGAAGAAGCTGTCGCGCGCGCCGCCAAACGGGAAGTACGCCATTGGGGCGGCGACGCCGATGTTGACGCCCACCATCGACGCCGTGGCGCGATGCGCGAACTCGCGCGCCGCTTTTCCGCTCGACGTGAAGATCGACGTCGCATTCGCGTTGGGATGGCCCTCCATGATGCTGAACGCTTCGTCCAAGTCCTTCACGCCGCGCACCGCGGCAACCGGCCCGAAGATCTCTTCGCGCCCAATCACCATGTCCGGCGACACGTCATCGAATACCGTCGGACCCACGAAAAATCCGTTCTCGCGCCCTTCGACCTTGCCGTGACGGCCGTCGAGCACGAGATTGGCGCCTTCGTGCACGCCCTTGTCGATGTACTTCAACACGCGATCGCGATGCATGCCGCTGATGACCGGCCCCATCGTCACGCCCGGCTCGAGCCCGTCGCCCAATTTCAGCGAACGCGCTGCTTCGACCAATCGATCGCGCGCTTCCTTGTGCGCCTGCCCGACGGGCAGCAGCACGCTTCCCGCCAGGCAGCGCTCGCCCGCGCATCCGTAGAACGATTCTGTAATCACGGGAATGCTGCGCGCGAAATCGGCGTCAGGCATGACGACGATGAAATTCTTCGCGCCACCCAACGCCTGGACACGCTTACCTGCATGCGTGCCGCGCTGATACACGAGCTTTGCGACCGGCGTCGATCCGACAAACGACACCGCCCGAATGCCAGGGTGGTCGCATATCGCTTCCACCACTTCACGTCCGCCGTTCACCAGATTCACCACGCCCGCTGGGAGATCGCATTCCTGCAGCAACTCCACGATGCGCTTCTGCGAGAGCGGGACCTGTTCCGATGGCTTGAGAATGAACGTATTGCCGCATACGACCGCAAATGGCATGAACCAGAGCGGCACCATTGCGGGGAAGTTGAACGGCGCGATTGCCGCGCACACGCCGATCGGCTGTCGCACCGCGCTGCAATCGATTCCCGGCGCCACGTTCTCGAGGCCGTATCCCATGAGCAGCGACGGCGCGCCGCATGCGACCTCGACACACTCGATCCCGCGTCGCACGCTGCCGCGCGCTTCCTCGAGTGTCTTGCCGTGTTCGGTGGTGACGATGCGCGCGATCTCCTCGAAATGCGCTTCGAGAAGTTGCTTGAACTTGAACATCGACTGGATGCGCTTCACGGGCGGCGTTTCGCTCCAGCCGGCAAACGCCTTCGTCGCCGCGGCGACGGCGGCGTCGACGTCCTCGCGCGTCGAGAGCGGCGCGCGCGCGATCACTTGTCCGCGAGCAGGATTGTGCACATCGACGAAATCCGTGGTCTTGGAGGAAGTCCACCGGCCGCCGATATAGTTTGGGATGACGTCGGTCGCGATTTGCTGTTGTGTTGCCATGATCCGGCCCACTATATAGGAGGCCTCGTCGCCTCGGAAACCCACGCTGATGTCCTTGCAATTTCTCAAACAGAGCCCGCTGTCAGACGTATTTACTCGCGCGGACGGGCGCCACGAGCCAGACGACGCCTTTGCCGGCATTCGCTGCCCGCTCTGCGACTGGCATCCCAGCGCGGTGAGTCTCTGGTGCTGCTTGCACGACGGCGCGCCAGAACCGTTCTTTCACGGCTGCGGCACGCTCTGGAATACGTTCACAACGCGTGGACGGTGTCCCGTCTGCACGCACCAGTGGCGGTGGACGTCATGCCATCAATGCGGCGAATGGTCGCGGCACGACGACTGGTACGAAACCGAGCCGGGTTCGATATAGTGCGCGTACCCATCCGGGGTGTAGCCATGTCCAACAGACTTCAGGTGACTTTTACGGGACTGCGGTTCGAAAATCCCTTCCTGCTCTCATCCGCGCCGCCGACCGAGTCGGACACCAACATCATGCGCGCGTTCGATGCTGGCTGGGCCGGTGTCGTGACCAAAACCATCGGGCTTCATCCCGTCGTCAACGTCGATGGCCCGAAGACCAAGTTCCTGCGATCCACGATGGACGGCAAGCTGTCGATGCAGAAGAAGCCCGACACGACGCTGATGGCGTCGTGGAATTGGGAGCTCATTTCGGACAAGCCGCTCGACTGGTGGGTCCCGCGCATCTCACGGATCAAAAAGGCTTATCCGGATCGGATTCTCGTCGCGTCGATCATGGCCGGCTCCGGCAGCGACGAAGAGCTGCAGAATTGGCAAACGCTGGCCAAGGCATGCCAGGACGAAGGCGCCGATGCGTTCGAGTTGAACCTTTCATGTCCGCACATGGACCGGAAGGACATGGGATCGAACATCGGCAAAGACCAGGAGCAGATCTCGATCGTGACGCAAGTCGTGAAGGAGGTGGCGAAGATCCCGGTGTGGGCCAAGCTGACGCCCTCCACGACGGAAATCGTCGTCGAAGCGGGGGGCGCGTTTCTCGGCGGCGCCCATGCCGTGGTGTCGTCGAACACTTTTCCCTCGCTGCCGCTCATCGACGGCGAGTCGCTCGAGTTCGAGATGAACGTGGACGGCCTCGTGTCGAGCGGCGGCCTCGGCGGGCCGGCCATTCTGCCGCTCTCCCTGGCGAAGATGGCCCAGATGACGCAGGCGTTTCCCGATCGCGAGTTCTCCGGCATCGGTGGCATTTCGACGTTTGCGCATGCGCTCAACTACTTCCTGCTCGGTTGTGGCACGGTGCAGGTCTGTACCGCGGCGATGCTCGATCACGCCATTGGGCCGAGCATCGTGAAAGCGCTGATTGCGGGCTTCGAAGAATTCCTCGATCGCCATGCCGACAAAGGCTGGACGTCGCTCGAGGACTTCCGCGGCCTGCGGCGCGATCGCGTCGTGTCGCACTCGCAGATCCGGCGGCCGGATACGAAGGAGTATCACGGAGGTCATGCGGCCGCCCGCGCCTGAGATCGTCGAAGCGGGCATCGACCTTTCCGGCAGCCCGCTTTGGAATCCCGATCTCGCGCCCACGCCGCTCGCGCGGCGGACCTGGACCACGTACAACATCGCCGCGCTCTGGATCGGGATGAGCGTGGTGATCACCACCTACACGCTCGCGTCCGGGATCATGCAGCAGGGCATGACCTGGTGGCAGGCGATGCTCACGATCTTGCTCGGCAACGCGATTGTGCTCGTCCCGATGGTGCTGAACGCGCATGCCGGCACAAAGTACGGCGTGTCGTTTCCAGTGCTCTGCCGGGCGGCGTTCGGCGTCAAGGGCGCGAACGTCCCCGCCCTTCTGCGCGCGATTGTGGCGTGCGGCTGGTTCGGCATTCAGACGTGGATTGGCGGCCTCGCGCTGCACGAGCTGATCGCCGCGGCGTGGCCCGGTTGGCGTACGGTGCCGGTCAACATCTGGATCGCGTTTGCGGCGTTTTGGATCGTGCAGGTCGTGATCATTCTTCGCGGTCTCGAAGGCATCAAGCTGCTTGAGAGCTGGTCGGCGCCGCTGCTCCTCGGCGGCGGTGCGGCACTGCTGATGTGGGCAATCAACGCGGGTGGCGGTCTGACCCGAGTACTCAGCGAATCATCGCGCCTGCAGCAGGCGCACGCGTCCTTCTGGACACTCTTTCCGGCAGCGCTGACGGCCAACGTTGGCTACTGGGCGACGCTCAGCCTCAACATCCCGGACTTCACGCGCTACGCCAGAAGCCAGCGATCGCAAATGTTCGGGCAGGCCCTGGGTCTGCCCACGACGATGACGGCGTTTGCGTTTATCGGCGTCGCCGTTACCAGCGCAACCATCGTCGTTTTTGGAGAAGCGGTGTGGGATCCGGTGGCGCTGCTTGCGCGGATCGGCACTCCAGCCGTGATCATCGCGGGCGCGATCATCGTCCTCGCCGCGCAGCTCACGACCAACATGGCGGCAAACGTGGTGTCGCCGGCCAACGATTTTTCGAGCCTCGCGCCCAAACGTGTCAGCTACGTCGCCGGCGGCCTGATCACCGCCGTGATCGGCATTCTGATGATGCCTTGGAAGCTCTATGCGGATGCCGCGGCTTATATCTTCACCTGGCTGATCGGATACTCGAGTCTCATGGGCGCCATCGGCGGCATTCTGATTGCCGATTATTGGATTCTTCGCCGGCGGCACCTGTCGGTCGTCGATCTGTTCGCATTGGACGGCCGCTACCGCTACCGGAACGGCGTGAACACGCGCGCGATGATCGCGCTTATTGCCGCGATTGCGCCGGTTGTGCCTGGCTTCGTGAGAGCGGCGACCACGCCTGGCGGACAGGTCGCCAATCCGACCCTGTTCGATGAGATCTACACGCACGCGTGGTTCGTCACGTTCGGGTTGAGCTTTGTGCTGTATCTCGCGCTGATGTCGGGCGAGCGCGAAGCGCGCCGGCCGTGAAGCGATACGTCGCCTTTCTTCGTGCCATCAACGTCGGCGCCCGTGTCGTCAAGATGGACGCGCTGCGCAGGATTTTCGAAGGCATCGGCCTGGCCAACGTCAAAACGTTCATCAACAGCGGTAACGTTATCTTCGATTCAGCACCAACCATCCCGAAGGCGCTCGAGGAGAAGCTCGCGCGCGAGCTTCGCAAGGCGCTCGGCTACGACGTCGCCGTGTTTATTCGCTCACTGCCGGAAGTGACTGCTATCGCCGAGCACGCGCCCTTCGCCGCGGCGGAGCTCAAGGAAGGGTCGCTGTTTGTCGGCATGCTACCAGAGCCGCTTGGCGCGAGCGACAAGAGGACGATTGCCTCGCTCGAAACGCCCGTCGATAAGCTGCGTCTGCACAAGCGCGAGGTCTACTGGTGGGCGGTGAAGAATTTCCGCGAGGCGCTGTTCTCGCCGGCGCGAATGGAGAAGCTGCTCGGCAAGCCGGCGACATTCCGGAACATCAACACGATTCGGCGAATCGCGGCGCTCATTGCAAAGCCATGTCTGGTGCTCATGTTGATGGTGCCGCAGCAGCAGATGCCGCAGCTGCCGACACTTCAGCCCAGCGGCATCATCTCCTACCGCGCCGCGCTCATTCGCGACTGGACCAACGCGGTCCTGCAACACGCGCCCGGCGAAGACGACGAGGCGCTGTCCGTCGTGCGCCGCTGGAGCGCCGACGATCTGCGCGACGCCTGGCTCGGCATCAATGTGCTGGTGGCGCTGCTGGCGAATCCGACGCAGAAAGTGTTTTCCGCGCCGCAGTGGGGACGGCAGATTCCGATCATCATCACCCGACACGACGTGCTGATGCTTGCCGGACGCGCAGAGGAGCTGCGTCGCACCCCAGGCCACGCCGCGTTCTTGAAACGCGCGGCTCTCCTGCACGGGGACCTGGCGCTGAACTTTGGTCCCGATCCGCCGCCTGCGCCTTTCAACACGTCGTTCCTCATTCCACTTCGAACGTTTGTGAAAACGTCCGACGGCACGCAGGACAGTCTGTACAGCGGCGACGTCAACTGGGAATTCGCGCGCATCCTGCTCGACAGCGTGCCCGACGTCAAACAGGATGCAGACGCACGGCAATGGTACCGCGCGAGCCTCTCCTATATGTTGCTCGTCGAGCATCTCGACAACCCGCACTTCGGTCACGCACTCAGACTCTTTGCCGATGCGGCCGAAGTACTGTTCCTCAACGGCTGCTTGCATGAGTCGCTCGCAAACCCGCGCGTGCAGCGCGTCGTGCAGGAAATCCGGCTTCCGCCCAGCACAACGCTCGACGTGGGATCGGAATCGTGGGAGTTGCGGCAGGCCGAGAACCTGTTTCGCCGCGCCCTGGACGTGAATCCCGCGCATGTCGAGGCGCGACTCCGCCACGGACGCACGCTTGCGCGTCTCGGCCGCCGCGCCGACGCCGCGTCCGAGCTGCGGCAAGCGCTCGAGGGCGCCAGCGAGACGCTGCTCGAGTATTACTCCGCACTGTTTCTCGGCGCCGAACTCGAGGCGCTCGATCAGTTTGCCGACGCACGTAGCGCGTATCAACGGGCCGCAAATCTGTTTCCCGAGGCACGGGCGCCTCGCCTTGCGCTAAGTCAGCTGACACATCGCTCCGGCGACCGTGCCGCGGCGCGGGCGGAGCTCGCCGCCGTGTTGCAGCCGTATCAGACCGATCTGGACGACGATCCGTGGTGGACGTATCAGCTCACGTGTGGGCGGGGCGCGAGCGATTTGATGGCCGACGTCTATCGATCCGTGGGTGGAGCGTCGCGATGACCTGCCGCTCCGCGACGGCCATCGTCGTTGCGCTCTTGTCTGCGGCGGCCGGCAGCGGGTTACGCGCGCAGTCGCCCACGTTTTCATCCCGCGTCGAAGCGGTTCGACTCGACATTCTCGTTACGCAGGACGGCCGGCCGCTGCGTGGCCTGGCTGCCGCCGATTTCGAAGTGTTCGACAACGGGGTGAAGCAGTCCGTCGATCTCGTGAGCCCCGAACAATTGCCGTTGAGCGTCGTTCTGGCGCTCGACGTGAGCGCGAGCGTCACAGGGGAGCGGCTCCGTCATCTCACGGCCGCGGGCAGAGCGGTGCTCGACGCGCTGAAGAAGGATGATCAAGCAGCGCTGATTACGTTCACGGAATCGATTTCGCTCGACGCCGATCTCACATCAGACGTTGCGACCGTTCAAGAGGCGCTCGAGAACATCGCGCCGGACGGCGATACTGCATTGACCGACGGCGCATACACCGGCATCACCGTGGCGGACGGAAGCAGCGGACGTGGAATGGTGATCGTGTTCAGCGACGGCAGCGATACCGCCAGCTGGCTGCTGGAGCAGAGTGCGATCGAAGCGGCGCGCCGCTCAGAAGTGGTCATCTACGGCATCGCGGCCGGCGCGAGAGATCGGTCGTTTCTTCGCGAGCTGACGAGCGCGACCGGCGGCCGGCTGTTCGAGACCGAGTCGACACGCAACTTGCGAGCGGTGTTTCTTGCCGCACTCGAAGAGTTTCGGCAGCGCTATCTTTTGAGCTACACGCCAAGAGGTGTCACGAAAGGTGGCTGGCACAAGGTAGAAGTGAAGGTAAAAGGCCGCCGCGCGAGTGTCAAAGCGCGGCCAGGATACTTGGCTGGATCGTGAGGAGTCAGTTCAAAGTTCAAAGTTCAAAGTTCAAAATGAAAACCTGAAAACTAACTTTGAAAACTAACTTTGAACTTTGAACTTGGAACTTGGAACTTCCTCGCTATCCTGCGAACTTATATCCAAGCCCGTGGACCGTCAGGACGAACTGCGGCACCCGTGGATTGGCTTCGAGCTTCTGTCGCAACCACGCCACGTGCACGTCCACGGTTCGCGTGGACGGCGTCGCCTGGTAGCCCCACACCTGGTGCAGCAGTTCTTCGCGCGAGATCGTGGCGCCGCGGTGCTCGATGAAATAGCGCAACAGGTGAAACTCCTTGGCTGAGAGCTCCACGAGCGATCCGTTCTTCGTCACTTCGGCTTTGCGAACGTCCACAACCACGTCGCCGAACTGATAGCGCTCCAATGCGACGCCGGCCGCCGTGGGCGCGCGACGGAGCAGCGCTTCGAGGCGAGCGAGCAGCTCGATCATCTCGAACGGTTTGGTCAAGTAATCGTCCGCGCCGAGTTTCAATCCCACCACGCGATCGACCACCTGGCCACGTGCGGTGAGCATCAGAATCGGCGTCTGAATGCCTTGTTGCCGCAGCGTGCGCGCCACGTCGAACCCGTCGCGCCCGGGGAGCATCACGTCGAGCACGATGATGTCGAACGGTTCGCCGCTCGCGCGCGCGACCGCGACGTTGCCGTCACCGGCGGTCTCGACCTGATAACCCTCGGAGGCGAGCCGATCGCTCAGTGCGAGCTGCAGTCCGGGTTCGTCTTCGACGAGGAGGAGGCGAGAGGTAGAAGCGGGCAAGGTACTGAAATTCTTCGTTCCTTAGGTCTTCGTTTCTTAGCGTTTCGTTCGTCGTTCCCGTCTTCGCTGTGCTGCGTTCGCTCCAAGCCTCGGCGAGGCAAACTTTCGTTCTTCATTCTTCAGGCGTGGCTATGACCGGCCCGCCTGAAGCCCGGCCGCCACGGGTGATCCCCGGCGCACAAGCACGTCGTGCACGCTCGGCAACTCGATCGTAAATGCGCTGCCGTACCCAGGTTCACTCTGCACGGTTACGGTGCCGCCGTGCGCTTCGGCGATGCGACGTACGAGGTGGAGGCCGAGCCCGCTGCCCTGAATCTGACGTGAGACGGCTTCGCGCCCGCGGTAAAACGGCTCGAAAATGTACTTGCGGTCCTCTGCAGAAATGCCAAGGCCATGGTCCGCCACCGTGATGCGCGTGGCCTGATGTTTGGCCGGCGCGGCCGAAATGCGCACCCACCGATCGCTGCCGCCGTATTTAATCGCGTTGCTGATGAGATTTTGAATTGCGGATCGCAGCGCCGCGCGATCGCCGACGACTCGCTGCACGCCGCTCGCATCGGTGGGCAGATGCAGCAGGTCCGGTGCGATATCGACTTCGAGTGTCGCCCCGGCCATCTCGATCTCGGCCCGGCTGGCCGCCACGGCTTCGTCGATCAACGTCGCGACCGGAATCGCAACAGGCGCCGCCGATGCCCTCCCTGCGGCAATGCCTGCGAGCTGCAGCACGCGCTCGACGGTTTCGGCCAACCGGCGCGCTTCGGTTTGGATGGTCGCACCGTAGGTCTTCACGCGTCCGGGTTCATCGACCACCCCATCCGCGAGGTTCCCTGCTGCGGCACCGATCACCGACACCGGCGTCCGCAACTCGTGCGAGACGGCGGCGACAAACTCCAGTTGCTGACGGGCCAGGCGATCCGCTCGCCGCGCGGACACCACGATCAACCCTATCGCCGCGGCAAGGAGCGCCAGAACGCCGGAACTCAAGACGAAGTTGCGCGTCCGAGCCGCCGCCACCGCTGCCTCCAGTGATCCTGCCCGGTGCTTCGCAACGAGGCGCCAGTGTCCCTCGCCCGGATTGATCACGCGCGACTCGACACGTGCGCCCCCATCGCGTCGCGCCTCGAACAAGTTGACGACCACCCTGTCTTCGGGACCCCCGCTATCGCGACCGCCGGGACCTCCACGGCCGCGGCGACCGTCGCGCGCCATGAACAGCATCGGTCCGACCCGCGAGCCGAGAAGTGTCGTGGTTGCGTCGGGCTGCGCGGCAGCCGCCATCGCAGCGCCTTCCGTGGATTCGTAAATCACCTGCGACGGGTTATCGCGCGAGACCACAGCAACGAGGTAATCCGAGTGACCGCGCTCGTCGAAGAGATGACGTTTGACCAGCGCGGGCAGCACGTCTTTGCCGAGCGCGTTGAGGTCGAGCCGCAGAAGCGTGAACCCGAGCAGCCGCACGTCCGGTGGCGCTGGATCGGCGTTCGGTTCGCTCCGCGGCTGCGGCGCGAACCGCATGATCGGCAGGATGATCGATTGCTCGTCGCCGGAAGCGGTGGGCGGCAGAAGCATGCGATCGAAGCGTTCGCCGCGCTCACCACGGCCGCGGGATGGCGCGAAGATTTCGATGCGCCGGTCGCCGGCGCCGAAGCGCATGCGCACGCTCTGCAGCTGCGGCGGCCATTCGGTTGGTTCGAAGGTGTGAGAGTCGGCGTTCCACATGCGCAATGGCACATCCGCCCGAGGTTGCGTGCGCTGCCCTTCGCGAGCGCCGTGCGGCTCGGGGCCTTCCACGAAGTACACCGCCTTGACAATTTCCGGTGCAATCGCGCTGTCGCTCCACGCCTGATACCGCGAGGCGTAATTCGACCATGTGCCTTGCTCGACCATCGAGCTTTCGATTTGAAGGCCCGCGACGGCTTTGGCGAGCTCGCCGTCGAAGTCCTGCACGAGCTGAGAGGCAGCGGTTTGAAGCGTGCGCTCACGCCGATCGCGGTCCGCGTCGGCGATCTGATCGAGCCAGGAGTATTGCAGCCACGCGAGTGCCGGCAGCAGCACGATCACCGCTGCGGCTAGTGCCGTGACGCCCGACACGCGCCAGCGACGCTTCATCACATAGGCAGTCTAGCATGTGAAAAATCGGCCTTTTTTTCGCGAGTCGCGCATTTAACATCCTTAACAACCTCTTTGCCGATCCTTAACGTTCTACTCGCCCGTCTCGTCGTATTTATGGGAGGACGCAAGCGGGTGCGGAAGGTGCGTCGGGTGCGCAAGGTGCTTGGGTGCTCAGGTGCGAACAGTGCTCGCGGTGCTCGCGTGACGGGTGCGCGCGAAAAAGGAGACGTGATGCGAAGAGTTGTTCTGGCCTTGCTGGTCACCATGCTCGCTACTCCGCTGCAGGCACAAGACAAAGCAGCCGAGGTGATCAAAGAGATGCGCAAGGCGCTCGGCGGCGACAAGCTCGAATCGATGCGAGCGTTGAGTGTCGAAGGTCCGTTTCGGCGTGAGATGGGAGCGCGGCAGATGGAAGGCACCCAGGCGCTGACGATTCAGCTGCCGAATCAGATGTATCGCAGCGAAGATCTGGAGCTGCCCGGCGGCATGTCGGTGGAGCGCATGGCCGCGCTCAACGGCGACACCGCGTGGGAAGACGTCAAGCAGCGGGGCGGCATGGGCGGCGGCATGCAGATCATGACGCGCGGGCCCGACAACCGCGAGCTCAACCCGCAAGCGATCGAAGAAGCGCGTCTGCGGCGGACCCAGAACGAGATGCTGCGGCACTTACTGGCGTTCTTCGGCGGCGCAACGCAGCAGCCGGCCTACGTCGCCGCCGCGGAAGCGCCGGACGGAAAAGCGGACGTCCTTGAAGTGAAGAACGAGGGCGGTGCATCGGTGCGCATCTTCGTCGATCGGCAAACCCATCTTCCGTTGATGCTGCAGTATCAGGAAGTGCGCCCGATGATGCGCTTCGAAGGCGGGCGCGGTGGCCGCGGCGGTCCCGGTGCAGGTGCCGGTACCCCGGGCGCTAGTCCGGAAGCAGGCGGCCAGGTTGGCGTCGAGGGTCGTGGTGGTCGCGGGCGCGAGCCCGGTCAGACTCCCGATCCCGAAGCGATTCGCCGTCGTCGCGAGCAGGCCGGTCCTCCGCAGCCGAGCACGGTGAACTTGTTCCTCGCCGACTTCAAGAAAGTAGACGGCGTGATGATCCCACACCGGCTCACCCAATCGATTGAGGGCAAGCCTGTCGAGGAATGGACGCTCGAAAAGGTCAAGGTCAACCCCTCGATCAAAGCTGACTTGTTCGAAAAGAAATAGACGGCATGACACCTGTCTCTCGATTTCTCTTTCGCGCTCTTCTTCTGTTCGTCGTTTCGGCGCCACCGGCCTCGGCGTTTGCGCAGCAAGCGCAATCCACGCTGCGCATTCGCGTGCAGGACGAAACGCAGGGAGCGCTCATTCACGCCCTCGTCACCATCACCGATCCGGCGGGTGTCGAGAGACAGGTGTTGGTCAACGAATCTGGTGAAGTGATGTTCGCGCTGCAGCCCGGTGTGTATCAACTCAAGATCGAGGCCGAGGGCTTTCGCGGCTATGCGGCGAGCTACACGGTGAAGCGCGGAAACAACAACGCGGTGGCCACGCTGCCGGTGGCGCTCGCCGAAGAGATCGTCGTCCAGGAGCAAAGCGCCGAGTCGCTTCGCGCGAAAGGTTTCACACAGTCGCTCACGCGCGACGAAATCGACTCGCTGTCCGACGATCCGGATGAAATGGCGGAGCAGCTGCGGCAGATGGCGGGACCGGGCGCGCAGATCTTTGTCGATGGGTTCAGCGGCGGCCGCCTGCCGCCCAAGAATCAAATCGAGCAGATCCGGTTCCACACCAACTCGTACGCGGCGGAGTACCACGATGCGGGGATGGTGCGGATCGAAGTGATCACCAAGCCCGGCATGGGTGATTGGCGCGGCGGCTTCAACTTCGGCTTCCGCGACGAGTCGCTCAACGCGCGCAACGCCTTTGCGCCGGAGCGCGGTCCCGAGCAGCAGAAACGCTTCATGTTCAACTTCCAGGGTCCCCTGGCGAAAGGCAAGACGAGCCTGACGATCAATGCCGACGGCAATCTCTCCTACGATTCGCGCACGATCGTGGCGACCACGCCAACCGGCGTCGTGAACGATCAGATCAAACGGCCTGTTGACGCCATGAACGTCACAGCCCGCGTCGAGCACGTCCTGGGCAGCGGCAACACGCTGCGCGCCGAGTTCTCGCGGCGCGACAACTCACAGCGCAACCTCGGGGTTGGGGACTTCGACCTGCCGGAACGCGCGTTCGCAACCGATGCCGTTGTGGACACGCTGCGCGCCCGCAACACACGAGTGTTTGGCAAGAAGTTGTTCAGCGAATTGCGCGTGGAGTTCTCGCGCTCGGAAACGATGCAGTCGTCGACCTCGCACACGCCCACAGTACGCGTGCTGGACCAGTTCACCGCGGGCGGCGCCGGCCTGTCGGGCACACGCGAAGGGCGAGTCTTCACGCTCGCGCAGAACTTCGACTTGAACGTGCGCAAGCACGCCCTTCGCTTCGGCGTCGAGGTCAATGGCGGATGGTGGGACAGCGATCAGCAGTCGAACGCCAACGGCACGTTCACGTTCTCCAGCATGGAAGAGTATCTGGCGAACCGGCCACGAACCTACGTGCGCCGCGTTGGCGATCCGAATGTCACCTACTCACAGTACGACGCCGGCTGGTATCTCCAGGACGACTTCCGCCTGACGAAGAACATCAACCTGAGCGTCGGCGTCCGCCAGGAAGTCCAGACGCACATGGACGACAAGTGGAACATCGCGCCGCGTGTGGCGTTTACCTATGCGTTTGGCAAGGGGACGGTGCGCGGCGGCTATGGCATCTTTTACGACTGGCTCGAAACGAACATCTACGAGCAAACGGTGCGCGTCGATGGCACGCACCAGATCGATGAGACCATCATTAATCCGTCATATCCGGATCCGGGGCAGGCCAGCGGTACGGTGCTGCCTGCCAGCCGGATTCAGCTTGGGCCCGCGCTCTCTCAACCCACGATCCATCAGGCCTCCATCGGCTACGAGCGGCCGCTGAAAAACTGGGGGCAGATCCGCGGCGACTACATGATCACGCGCGCCACCGACACGCTGCGGTCGATCAACGTGAACGCGCCAATCAACGGTGTGCGCCCGATTGCCGACGCCGGCAACATCACTCAGATTGAGTCCACAGGACGACGGGACTCCGATCGCATCACCGTTGCGCTCAACTTGCGCGTCCCCAATCGACGGCTGACGGGCAACGTGATGTATCAATGGGCCAACGTGCGGAACTTTGCGGATTCGCCGCTCAGCCTGCCCGCGGACAGCAACAATCCCGATGCGGATTGGGGTCCATCAGCGACGGACGTCCGCCATCGTCTGTTCCTGATGTTCAACACTCCACTGCTGTTTGGCGTGCGCGCGGGAATGCAGGGGCAGTATGCGTCGGCGTTGCCTTACAACATCACGACCGGCATCGACGACAACGGCGACACGGTATTCAACGATCGGCCTGCCGGCGTTGGTCGCGACAGCGCGCGCGGCGCCGATCAATGGACGATGAGTTTGCGGGTGAATCGCTCATTCAACCTGGGGGGCGTTCTCGGCGGCGGTCCGATCTTCATCGGTGCACCGGCGTCAAATGCGCGGCAACCTGCGGCGGCGCAGCGTGGACCCGGCGGCGGGCCCGGCGAAGGCGGGCCCGTGATGCGCGAAATGATCACGGACGGCTCGACACCGTCGCGTTATCGCCTGGATCTCTACGCCCAGGTATCGAACCTCTTCAACAACACCAACCTGAATCAGTTCGTCGGCAACGTACTGTCGCCCTACTTCGGTCGCGCGACGTCAGCCGCGCCGCCCCGTCGCGTCGAAATCGGGGCCTCCCTCAGCTTCTAGCGGCCTGGCGGCGCTTCGACTTCCGGCGAATTCCGCGTCGCTCAGGGCAAGGCGGATATCCTACAAGGATATGCCGGCCGCTTCGGACGTCGTCATTGTCGGGGCAGGGATCATCGGCTGCGCCTGCGCGCATGCACTCTCGGCCGCCGGTGCGCGCGTCCATGTCATCGACGCGCGAGCGGTCGGGCAGGGCGCGTCGCAGGCGTCGGCTGGTGTACTGGCGCCATACATCGAAGGCCACGAGGCGAGCGAGCTGCGATCGCTCGGGCTGCGCAGTCTGGACCTGTACGACGACTTCATCGCGCACGCCATCGAGGACGGGGGCGCGACGATTCAATACGATCGCAGCGGCACGCTCGAAGTGGCGTTCGAGGAAGAGGAGCTCGCCCGACATCGGCGCACTGCTGCGGCTCTCGCTCGCGACGGCATCAAGGCGCAGGTGCTCGATGTCGAGACCTTGCGCGAGCTGGAGCCGCTAGCGTCGACAGGCGCGCGCGGCGGCTTGCTCATCGGGATTCATGGTTTCGTCGGTGTGCCCGATCTCACCGACGGTCTTGCCGCTGCAGCGGTGTGCAAAGGCGCCAGGTTCTCGCTCGAGACGCGTGTCATCGCAGTGCGCAGCGTTGATGGCCGGCCAACGGTGGAAACCGAATCGGGTCCGTTCACGGCGGATCAGGTTGTACTCGCGGCCGGCTGTTGGAGCGATCAGATCTCCATCCCAGGTGCCGCGGCTGCCGGCGTGAAACCGATTCGCGGTCAACTCCTGCACCTTGCGTGGCCGACAATTCAACCTCTCAGACGCGTCGTTTGGGGCACTGAGTGCTACATCGTTCCCTGGCGCAGCGGACGCGTCCTCGTCGGCGCGACGGTCGAGGACGCCGGGTTCGAAGAGCGCGCCACGGCGGCCGGCGTTCGCGATCTGCTCGAAGCTGCGTGTACGCTCGTGCCCCACTTGTGGCAAGCTTCCTTCGCGGAAGTGCGCGTCGGGTTGCGCCCGCTGTCGCCCGATGGGCTGCCGTTGATCGGACGCTCCGGCGCGGTGCCCGGCTTGATCTATGCAACCGGACATTATCGCAACGGGGTTTTACTCGCGCCGCTCACCGCAGCGCTGGTGAAGAATCTCGTGCTCGAGAACGGCGACGACGCGGCGTTACGCGCCTTGTCGCCATCGCGGGCGGGGCGGCTCTAACGATTGGACGAAAGCCATGGCGACACTCACCCGCGCCGAAGCGGAGCAGCGTCTCAAAGCGCTCGACGGCTGGACGCTCGAGGGCAACGCGATCAAGAAGCAGTACGTACTCAAAGATTTTCCTGACGCCGTTGCCTTCGTCAATCGGCTCGTGCCGGGCGCTGAGGCGGCCGATCATCATCCCGACATTCTGATCAACTACAAACGCGTGACGCTCACGTACTCGACGCACTCGGAAGGCGGGCTTACCGAAAAAGACTTTGCAGGCGCGAAGATGGCGGATAGCGTGTTCGCGGGTTAGCCCGGGTTGAACGTAGATAAACGCAGATAGACGCAGATAAACACAGATAAACGCAGATTAGAACGGAACGCAGATGGCGCAGATGAAACGCAGATGGACACAGATGTTGGTTGGATCTTGAAGGGTACCAGGGCGCGTTTGAACGGCCGGACGCTTAGCCGAGCTTGAGCGATCGCGCCTTCGAAGGCACGCCGAACCCTATCTTCGCTCAATCTGCGTATCATCTGCGTCCATCTGCGGCCATCTGCGTTTCATGCCATCTGCGTTTCCATCTGCGTTCCATCTGCGGCCTATAATCCGCGGCAGAGTGCGGCTCAAAAAGCTCTATTCCTCTCGTGAAGTCGCGTCGCTGACCGGCTTGAGCGCGAAGCAGCTGCAATGGTGGGACGCGAAGCGTCTGATAAAGCCGGCCATTGCGCCGCAGCGCACCGAAAAAGGCGGCTTCACCGAGCGACGCTACACGTCAATCGAGCTGCTCGAGCTGATGGTACTGGCCGACTTGCGCCGGCGCGGCTTCTCCATTGCGCGCATTCGGCGATTGATCGACATCCTCAAATCGCGGTTCGATGTGCGGCTGTTCGACGCGATCGAAGGCGGTGGTCCGATTACGCTGTTCATCGACCGCAACGAGATCTTCGCGCGCACGGAAAGCGGCGAACTTTACAACGTGCTCGACAACCCGACGCAACCGATGCTGATGCTTGGCGAGGTCCTCAAGCTGCGACAGCTGGTCGCGAAGGAGAGGAGAACGGGGAGACTAGGGAGATCGAGGAGCAAGAAATCAGCAAACAAGCTCGCTCCTTGATCTCCCTGTTAACTCTTTCGGCGGCGAATCGGAAAGATTTTTTCGAGATCGTCGCCGGGCCGCGGAATTACGTGAACCCCGACGAGCTCACCAACACGCCGCGCCGCGGCCGCCCCTGCATCGGTCGCCGCTTTCACCGATCCAACATCGCCCCGCACGATCGCCGTGACCAACCCCGCATCGACCTTCTGCCAGCCGACGAAGACGACGTTTGCGGTTTTGACCATGGCGTCCGCGGCTTCGATCATGCCGACGAGACCTCGAGTCTCAACCATGCCGAGAGCTTCGCCGATGTCACGCGTCTCTTCTGATTCGGCCACTTCCGGATCTTTCTTTGCCATGGTTACTGTATTTTCCCACGCGCGGCGACGGGCAGCGCATCGACGCGATCGCGCTCAACGAGCCACAGTTCGTTCACCAGATTCGTGACGACGCAGGAGTGATTCGGCAGGATGCGCACGCAATCGCCCGGTTCGAGCGCTGTCGAACCAGAGACGACACGCACCGTGGCATGTTCCTCCGAGAGCCGCTCGATGATCAAGTCGGGATCGGGGGATTGGCCGGCCCTGGCGTCGCGCTCGCGGAACACGGCGCCGTGCCCCGGCATCGGTGCGAAGCCGCGTGCGCCGTCCGAGCTCAATGTCTTGCTGCCGCTGTCGAGGATGATGCGACCCGGCGCAGGTTTCGAGACGACACGCGCGAGCACGGTCATGGCGCAGTCGTCGAACGTGGCGGCGCCGAGACCGACCTGTGTGCGATCGAAAAAGACATAGTTGCCCGCGCGGTATTCGGTGAGACCGATCTGCTCCAGCGAATAGCGTGCGGTCGGCGTAGCGCCGGCGCTGATTTCCTCAATGGCTACACCGGCATCGCGCGCAGCGGCCGCGATACATGTCAATGTGCGCGCTTCCTCTGCAGCAATCCGCTGGAGATCATTTTCCGACGACGCGTGATACCCGTGACCCGCGTGGGCCAGTACGCCGCGCAGGCTGAGACCCGGCAGCGCGGCCACGTCTCTTATGAACGAGAGTGCCTGTGGCAACGCCGGATTGATTCCACAGCGATGAAAGCCAACGTCGACTTTGACCAGGATGTCCACCAAACGCCCAGCATGCGTCATCGCTCGCGACCACTCCTGCGCGATCCTCAGATGATCGACGACGAACGACAGGCGAGTGCGGTCGAGGAGCGCGAGCACGCGACTGGCGTTGACGGGATTCAGCGGATAGGGCAGCCGGATATCCGAAATCCCGGCGTGAGCGAAGACTTCCGCTTCACCCAACTTGGCACAGCAGATGCCGATGGCGCCTCGTTCGAGTTGCCATCGGGCAACGAGCGGACTTTTGTGCGTTTTGGCGTGGGGCCGCATGCGAATGCCGCGGAAGTTGGCCGCGGCCTGCATGCGCTCGATATTGGCGATGACTCGCGACCGTTCGACGAGTACTGCAGGTGTGGCGAGATCGTCCAGCGTCACCCCCGCAGTATGCCCCGAAACTGCTGCGGCTTGACGCCGTAGCCGGGAAACACGCGCGCCGCTGTGGTGTCATCCGCGCCGAGGTGGCGCACCACGACCTCGCCGAACACATCGCGGAAGTCGGTCGTGATCGCAAGATCGCGTCCTTCGAATCGTTCGTCCACCCGCAGCCCGGGCCACTTGCCGAAGACTTCGCCGCCCTTGACGTTGCCGCCGATGATCATCATCGCGTTGCCGTGTCCGTGATCGGTTCCGCGATTGCCGTTTTCGGCCACGGCTCTCCCAAACTCCGACATCGTGAGGATCACCGTGTCGGCGATGCGATCGCCAAGGTCGTGCGCCAGGGCTGCGATACCGGTGGCAAAGTCACCGAGCCGATTCGCAATCTGTCCCATGGCGCCGCCCTCGTTGACGTGGTGATCCCACTGGCTGCTTTCCGTAAAGGCGATCTCGAGACCGACATCCGCCTTGGCCAGGCGGGCGATTTCCTGCAGCGCCAGCCCGAAAGGCGACCGCGGATACTGCGCACCGTCGGCCGGGCGGTAGGCGGCCGACCCCGCGGCGGAGAGCGTGCGCATTGCGTCGAACGCTTCGCGCGCGGTGCCTTTCAGGACTTGATCTTTCGCCGCCGCGTATGCCGCTTCGAACGAATCGCGCGTGTCCATGCCACCAACGACACCAAATTCATTGAGGCTGCCCATGGCAAGCGCCGGCGCGCTCCCCTGCAGCGCGCGCGGCATCTGCCTGGTCATGGCGACGGCGTTGAGCGGATCGTGTATCTGACGGGCCGCCTGAAGATAGCGGTTGAGCCAGCCATCGCGCGTGCTTTTGACGCCCGGCGTGGCCGTTTCCATATAGTCCTGCGCGTCGAAGTGTGATCGCGTCGCGTCCGGTGAGCCGCAGGCGTGCACGATCGCGAGCGAGCGGTTGTCCCACAACGGCTTCAGAGGTGCCATGCGCGGGTGCAGTCCGAAGTAGCCGTTGAGGTCGATTGCCGATTCAGCCGCGCCTGGCCGCGCGATCGCGATGGAAGGCCGCGCCTGGTAATAAGCCGCGTCTCCGAACGGGACAACCATGTTGAGGCCGTCCACGGCGCCACGTTGAAAGATCGTGATCAACAGCTTGCGTCGCGTGCCCGCAGCGGCCGCGGTACGGGCGACGAACGACGGCGCAAACCCCAGCGTGACCAGCGCGATCCCTGATGACTTGAGAAAGATTCTTCTGGTAACCATCGCGGCACCTCAACTTCGAACCACGACCCACGAACCCGAACCTCGGACCCGGAACCGTGTTGCACCTGCCCTGAGCGCCCCTCAACACGGCGAGGGCGCAACTCGAAGGGCGAACCTACTGCCTCTGAAAATCTGCGGAACCGATATCGATTGGATCCTGCCGCGCCGATACGCGAACTCCGCGCATCCGGTTGTTTGACAGCTCGATGGCGAAGTTGATGCGGTTGACGAGCGAACCTGATGAAATCCACGCCTCCGCCGTGTCGTCGTAGCCCGTTGGCGGCTGACAGAGGTATAGCGGCATGCCCATCTCCGCAAGCGCGCGGGCGACGCGGATGCCCGACGACACGTCGGCACCCGTCACGCGTAGCGCGCTGACGACGAACTCGAACGGTGTCTTGACCTTCGCGCGATACGACTCGGGTGCGAAGAACTCGGGCGATGTCACAATCGTCCGCACCACCTCACGCAGATCGCCGTTCGTGTCGCGGAAGCGAGCGGCCGCGCGCTCGACCAACGACGGTGGCGGCGCGTCACTCACGAAGCGCTGCGTCAGCTTGAACGCGATATGCCTCGCGGTTGAGGGATGCGCTGCGAGGATATCCAGGACGCGTTCGCCATCCTGAACGCCGCCGCCGGCCGCGATGAGATGTCCCAGCACCCGCTTCTCGCCGCGATCGTGGATGGCCGGCGCAAACCTGAAGCCGGGATTCTGCGGTCGCCCGATCGTCCATCCCGTAAAGGCACGGGCGACGGCGACCACATCCTGCTGCGTGTAGCCGCCATCGACACCAAGCGTGTGCAGTTCGAGCAGCTCGCGGCCATAGTTTTCGTTGAGCGCGCCCTGACGCCCGCTCATCCAGTTGTCGAGATACACGAGCATCGCCGGGCTTTTGGCGGTGGCGCCCAGCAAATCGCGAAACGTGCCGAACACGTGCGGCCGAATGACGTCGCGTTCGTACTCGCCGAGGTAGAGTTCGGTCTGGCCTTTGCGCGCGAACACGTTGAAGTGGTTGAACCAGAAATCCACGAGCACTTCTTCGAGCTGGCGCTCGCTGTAAATCGCGCGCATGACCTTGGCCTCTGCCAGATCGGTGAACACCTGCCGTGCACGACGGCCGGCCATCGACATCGGTGCGCTCATCTGCGGCGGCCGCATGTCTGGCGCGGCATCCGCCTGCGTGGAATTCTGTTGCTGTCGCTTTCGGCGCTCCGCACGCGCCGGCAGGACGTACTCGCGAGCGATCGTTCCGGGATCGAGATCCAGTGTTTCGAGCCGTGAAAGCTTCGCCGCGACCTCGTCGTCAGCAATCTGCGACGGGCGCAGCTGGCGGTCGATCCACGTGGCTAGACCGATGCGCTTGATTGCTTCGACGTCCCCCGACCGCGGGCCGAAGGCGAGGCGGTTGAGCGCGTGAGTAATCGCCTTGTCGTCGTTAGGAATGTGCGGCGTCGCCGCGACGACAGCCCACGATGGTGCGGTGATGGCCACGAGCATCGCGGGGATGAGATAACCTCTGACAGCGTTTCGCACGGTGACCTCCGCGCCCGGGTAACGCCGGCGCACCGGCGCGGCGGAAGCCGCGCCACTACAGGTTGGACCAGACCATGACGGACGGGGTTTAACCGGTCGATTCACATGAGTTGCGAATCGTGGGACGAGATGATCCGAGAGTATTGGCGAGACAGCGGCGGCCTTTGTGCGGCCCGCGCCGTTGGCGCTAACCACTTGAGCGAGCTCCGGGTTTAATGCCGCACCTCGTTTCAGCGACGGGTGCGTATCTCGACCAGATCCTGGGCGAGACGTTCGAGATCTGGAACGAAGGGCTGAGTCGGGCGCAGTACGCGCGCCTCTGGCACGCGCAGCTGCGAACGCCGTGGGGCGCAGCGCATTTGGATCGTGTTGCGCTCGTCGAGCGTGGCGTGGTGATGTCGAGCGCGAAGCGTTACGACCTGAGCGCGCGCATCGATGGGCGGAGACGACGGGTGCTGGGCATCGGCGCGGTGTTCACGTCACCAGCACGTCGCGGACGTGGCGGCGCGCGCCGGCTACTCGAGATGATGCTCGAAAGCGCGCTGGCCGAAGGCTACGAGTTTGCGATGCTGTTTTCGGAGATCGACCCTGCGTTCTACGAACGGTTCGAGTTTGTTCCGGTGCCGCTCGTCGAGTCGCACCTTCGCGTGCGCCACCGCAAGGGATCGCCGATGGTGCTGATGCGCGCCGGCCACGATCGAGACGTCGCTGCCATCGCGGCGATGAGCGCCGCGTGCGGCGCGTCGGCACGTTTGGCGCTCGATCGCAGCGAGGATTGGATCCGTTACGGCATCACCAAACGGCGCCTCCTGTGCGGCCTCAACGCCGCCGGCGCTCGACACGTTGAGTTTCTCGTCACCGAAGAAGCGCAGCGCGCCGTCGCTTACGTCGTGGTCACCGTGCACGAAGGGCAGTGGTTCATCGAGGATGCGGGCGATCACGATCCAACAGGCGCGCGTGTCGGCGCCATGCTGGAAGCGATGCTTGCCCGAACGCCGCATCTGGACCCGCCGGAGATTCGCGCGTGGCTGCCGCATGGCTTCCGGCCACCGCAACTCGACATCGTCCAGACGCATCAAGCTGCGGACGTATTGATGATTCGGCCGCTGAACGATCGAACGCTGCAGCTGCCGCCGATCGGCGTCGAGGACGTTGTCTATTCGCCGCTCGACTACTTCTGAAATAAGGATCGGCGGTTGGAAGATCCCGGAGGCGGCACGTGCGCGCGCACAACGCCGTGCCGCGCGATTTCTATTGGGCCTTCGTCGCACGCGAGCCTTAACGGCAACATTAGCCCCTCAATTCACTTGTGTTCGCAATCGTGGCATCGAGCGGATTCCAACGCTCGGGCCGAAACCGGCATTGTTCGAGCGTTTCGCGCCGTTGGCGTTCCGAATTCAAGTGAACTTTGGGGTTAAGTGTCGCGCTTGCGAATGTTGAAGACGCCGCTGCGATCGCCAGGCCCGAGGTAATCGCGCATGCAGTTGCGGCTGCAGAACGCGCCGGCATCCTCCAGATGCACAGTCCCGGTCGGGCCGCTCGGATCGGGCCGGACATACTGGCGCTTCATCTCCCAGATCTCAAAGGGTTCGGTTTTCGAGAACGGGCTCGCCGCAGTTTGCATCGCATGTTGGTTTGGTGCTCAACGAGGTGGGGGTAATTTTACGTCGGCTGCCTTGCTTTCCCCCTCGTTCAATGTCAGCGTCGCCGCGGCCGCCTTGAGCGCCGCGAGAAAGTCGGGATCGCCCGCCTGGCCGTCTTCGGCCTCCTGCACGGCGGCAATTCGATAGTCCTCGTAGGGGGGCAGCCCATTGATCTCGTAGCGCCCGTCCTGATTGGGCCGCGCCAGCCGAATATAGCGCGACTGATATGTCCACAACCGCTCGTCGGCCGGAAAAACGACCACCGCACCGGCGGCAATTGCCTGGCCGCGCCCGTCGAGCACCGAACCCGAAAGCGTCGTCGATTTCTGCGTGAGCACGATGTGCACGCCGCTGACGGTCTGAGCAGGTGTGAATTCGAGCGGCACGTCGGTGATGTCCTGCCCATTGAGCACCACCTGCTTGATCGACCAGCCTTGCGCGCCTCCCAATCGGAAGAGTGCGGGATCGAACAACCCTGCGAGCGAAAACGTCCAATC
>JBKPAJ010000120.1:0-16369 GCA_046726375.1 Acidobacteriota bacterium | reverse complement strand
GTGGAATCTTCGATCGCGTCGTCGAACCGGCCGATGGCACAGAAGCGACTAACGCGGCGGCGAAATCGCAAACGCTGTCAACATGCTGCCCGCCGGCACCAATAAATACTGCCGGCCGTCGAGCATGTACGTCGTCCCCGCGGTCGAGCGCAGCGACGCACCGAGCTGATAGTGCCAGAGGTTTTTGCCGGTGCGCGATTCGAACGCCATGATGTTGCCGTCACCGTCGCCGGCAAACACGAGACCGGATGCCGTGGTCAATACACCGGACGAGGAGACCGAGGTATAGCGGAATTCCCACTTGCGTTCGGCCGTCACCGGATCGATCGCGCGCAGCGCGCCGAAGTTTTTCTGATCGCGCGGACGCACCGTTCCGCCCGCCATCCACTGTACGCCTGCCTTGAACTCCTGATCGAACGCGAAATAGGTCGCGCACGTTTCGCGCGCGGTCACGAAAAACAACTTCGACGTCGGGTCGTAAGACGGTGACATGAAGTTCGTCCCCCCGCCGAGATCCGGGCACGTGCGCGTGCCCTGCTCGTTGGGATGGTTCCCCGGCAGCAGGATTGGCCGGCCCGTGACGCTGCTGATCTCCTTTGCCCACGTCGTCTCGACGAACGGCTTCGCGACGATCACCTTCCCGGTGATGCGATCGAGCGTGTAAAAGAAGCCGTTGCGATTGGCAAACATCACCACCTTGCGCGGCTGATTGTCGATGGTGAGCTCGCCAAGCACGGGCACCTGCGTCGCATCCCAATCGTGCACATCGTGCGGCGTGAACTGGTAGTGCCACTTCATCTTGCCGCTGTCGGCATCGAGCGCCACGAGCGACGCGGTATAAAGATTATCGCCTTCGCGATTGGCGCTGTAGTAATCCGGGCCGGGGTTGCCGGTGCCGAAGAAGATCAGGTTCTGCTCGGGATCGTACGTGCCGGTTACCCAGATCGACCCGCCGCCACGCAGGTACGCCTCGCCCGGCGGCCAGCTCTTGCCGCCTGGATCGTCCGGACCCGCCACGGTATGGAAGCGCCAAAGCTGCTTCATCGTTTGCGCGTCGTACGCTTCGATGAAGCCGCGAATGCCGTACTCCGCACCGGCAATGCCGATGATCACCATGTTCTTGACCACCAGCGGCGCAACCGTCGCCGAATACCCCACCTTATAGTCCTCCAGCTTGACGTCGTCGAGCACGGCACCGGTCTTCATGTCCAGCGCCAGCAGGTGCGCGTCGATCGTCGTCATGAACAGGCGCTCGCCGAGCACGGCGAACCCGCGATTCACGGGGCCGCAGCAGTTGTGCAGGTCGTCCGGCAACTCGCGGCGATAGCGCCAGATCTGCCGTCCGGAGCGTGCGTCAATCGCCCACGCATAGTTGTTGAAACCGGTGATGTAGATGACGCCGTCGATTACCACGGGCGTCGCTTGAAAGGTGCCGAGCACGCCGGTTTGAAACGTCCACTGCGCCGTGAGCCGATCGACGTTGGCGGGAGTAATCTGCGTGAGCGGACTGTGCCGATGGCCGTTGTAATCGCCCGAGTAGGTGAGCCAGCGCGTGGGATCTTTCAGGCCGGCGAGCAGATCCTGATACGTCACTCCTGGCGCACCACTCTGTTGCGCGGCGAGCGTGGCGGAGCACAGCACGATCATCAATACAGCGCGCATCGGGACTCTCCTACCGATCGGACGAGGGCTGCGTCGCGCGCAGCGTAGTGAGATAACCAACGAGATCGCTCAGATCGCTTTCGCTCAAGCGCTCGGGGCCATAGACCGGCATCAGCGACTCTTTCTCGTAGACGACCTCGTTGAGGTCGGCTCGCAGGTAACCCTGAATCCGCTCGCGCACGTCCATCACCTGAATCGAAAACACGTCTTCGTTCTTCTTCACGCCTCGCACCCGTTGCCCGTCCTTGGTAACGAGGGTGACGGTTTCAAACGCCGGGCCAACCCATTCCGACGGTGTTCGGATTTCGCGCGCCAGCGCCGCGCGCGATCGCGCGGCGCCGATGCGGGAGAGGTCTGGACCGAGGCGTCCACCGCGGCCCGACACGCGATGACAGCTCGCGCACTGCGACGCGAACAGACGCGCACCGTTCTCGGTATTCCCGACCGGCTTCTCCGCCGGTGCCGCCGTCTCGAGGCTCCGCAGATACGCGATGATCATCAGCAGATCATCATCGGCGGCGGTCGTCGGCGGCATCTCGGTGCCGGGCACCCCCTTGCGAATTGTCTGAAACAGGCGCTCATCGGTCGCGCCGCCGGCAATGGCGGAGGTGAGATCAGGACCGCGATAGCCGGTCGCGTCGAGACCATGGCAATCACCGCACCGCACGCGGTAGAGGGTCATCCCGCTGCGGATTGAGGCTTTGTTGCCAAGATGCGGGTTCTTCCCCGGCGGATGCGTCGGGGACGGTTCCTGGGCCAGCGCCAGTGCGGCGGTTAGGGCGAATGCGCTACAAGCCAGCGAGGCGCGTCTGAGCATCTCCGAAGTGATCAAGCGACACTCCCATGCGATCCATGATCGACAGATAGAGGCTGCATAGCTTGCGGTTCTCGTCGCCGGCATAAAGATAGTCCAGCGCGCGACCGGTTTCGAGGGTTCCGCCCAGGCCGCCGGCGAGGACGACGGGAACCTTCATGTTGTCGTGCTTCCATCCGGCCCACATGTTGGACAGCCACATGATGCAGCAGTTGTCGAGCACGCTGCCCTCGCCTTCGGCCATGGCGTCGAGTTTCTGCCCAAGGTAAGCCAACTGGCTCAAGTGGAACCGCGAAATGCGTTCGTAGCCGTCTGACAAATCGTCGTGCGACGCGCCATGATGGCCTTCGCGAACGTCGAGGAACGGATAGTACAAAGACGAGAGATCGCGCGCGAGCAGAATCGAGACTACGCGCGTCTTGTCGGTCTGGAACGCCAGCGCGATGATGTCGCACATCAAGCGGGTGTGATCGCGCAGGTCTTCGGGCAATCCGTTGGCCGGCCGCTCCATCGCCAATGCCGGCACATTCCTGTCCTTCGCGCCTTCGTCCGCCTGCTCCTTGGCCGTTCGCAGGCGTTCGATCTGGCGCTCGATCTCGCGGACGCTCGTCAGGTACTCATCCAGCTTGACGCGATCCGTTGAACTCACCTGTCGCGTCAACGTCGCCGCGCGGTCGCGCACACGATCGAGCACGCTCTTGTAGCGCAGGCTACCGCGGTTTTCGAACAGGTCGTCGAACGCCAGCGACGGATATACCTCGTTGGGAACCGGTGAGTCGGCGCTCTGCCAGGAGATGTGCGAGCTGTAGGCCATCGAGAAGTTGGTCTCGTGATAGCCGGTCATCGGCTGTTCGCACGCGAGCACGATGCTCGGATGTGGCGTGTCCTGGCCGATGCGGTTGGCGAGCAACTGATCCATCGAGACGCCGGAACGAACGTTCGGCCCCTTCTGAATCGGCGTGCCAGTCAGCAGCTGGCCGGTTTGCCCGGGATGAATCCCGATGCCGACCGCGGGCTTGTTGAACAGGCCGTTGATCACGTTGATCTTGTGCTTCAGCGGCTCGAGCGGCGCCAGCGACTTGCTCAACTTCATCTCGGCGCCGTTGCCGCGCGCCCACCAGTGATTGCCGTTGATGCCGTTGCCCATGAACATCACGGCGAACCGTTTCGGAAAGTTGGTGGTGACGCCCGACTGCGTGATCGTTCCGCCCCATGCCGGCAGCGATTCCAGCCAGGGCAACGCCATCGCGCATCCGACGCCGCGAAGAACCGTCCGTCGGGAGAGTAATGTGTTCATAGCGTTATCTGCCCGGTAAATTGGCGGCCGAAGCCTGAGCGCTCGATCGTTTGTTGAGAAACTGTTTGCTCGTCACGATGCTTTCAATCAGGCTGTCAAAGCGATAGCCATCACGCGCGAGCTTCGCACGCATTGTGTCAATCAGCAGTTCGTCCGACAACACCAGGCTGCGTCCGAGGGCGTACGCAAGCAGCTTGCGCGACAGACTGTCGAGGAAATCGTTTTGGCGGTGCTCGCGCACGTAGCTGCGCAGGCCGTCGATGCCGGTGCCGGAAGTCCCACCGGGGAACATCGCCGACGCCTCAATCTCGCGCCCGCTCAAATCAGTCGTGCGCCGTTCGCCGACCGGCCCGTACCCTTCGAACACGAGACCAAGCGAATCAAATCGCGCATGGCAACTCGCGCACATCTTGTCCTGCCGGTGCCGAGCCAGCATGTCGCGCAGCGGCAATTCCATCTTCGCTTCGTCGCGCGGCAGCTCCGGCACCGCCGCGGGCGGCGGAGGAATCTGTTCGCCGAGAACCTGCTTGACGACCCAATACCCGCGCTTGACGGGGCTCGTACGAAGGCCGGGCGCGTTCTTCGTCAGGAACACTGCCATCGGCAATAGCCCGCCGCGTCCGTACGGGGTCGCGTCATCCACGCGTACCCACGAATCTGGCGCGCCCGTGATCTTCGGGATGCCGTAGTGCTTCGCCAGAACCGGGTTCACGAACGTGTGCTTTCCGTACACAAAATCGAGCACCGAACGATTCTCGCGGAACACGTCCAGCATGAAGCGCACCGGTTCTTCGAACATCGCCTGGCGCAGCTCGTTGTCGAACACCGGGAAGCGCTCGCGATCCACCGCGTTGTGCTCTTCGAAGCGGCGGAAGTCGAGCCAGTTGGCGCCAAACTCGGTGGCGAAGCCGCGCACACGCGCGTCCTGGAGCATCCGCCGCGCCTGTGCGACGAGAACCGCCGGGCGATCAAGGTCGCCGGCCGCCGCATGATTGAGGAGCTCTCGGTCCGGCATGCTTGCCCAGAGGAAGTAGCTCAGCCGGCTTGCGAGCGCGTGATCTGATAACGGCGCGATCGACTCTTCCAGCTTGTCTCGCCGAAGCGTCGGCGCAGACTGATCGAGTAGATCGATGCGATAGCAGAAATCCGGCGACATCAACACGCTCACAATCGAATCGCGCATCGCGTCTGCGTGATCGAGGCCGTCTTTGTCGCGCATCGTCCGGTAGTAACCGACCAGATCTGCTCGCTCTGTCTGCGACAAGGGCCGACGATACGCGCGCGCGGCCAAATCGAGCAGCGCATCCAGATGCTTCGGTTCCGCTTTGGCACGCGTCTGCTCCACCCACAGCAGCCGGGCGTTGACCCACTCGAAGTGTTCGTCGATCGCCTTCATGGCGACGGCATCATTGGCCTGCCGGATCTTGTTTCGGTACGCCTCCGCGACTTCGTTCACGATCGCCTCGGATGCGATCTCCTTGTCGGCCGGACGCGGACCCTCGGCCTCCTTGCGCAAGCCGCGCGCCTCGCCGCTCTCGTTGAGGAAAAACTGCACGAACGTCCTCGTGAGGCCCAACGCGACGAAGTCGAGCTCATCCCACATGGCGTCGAGTTCGCGCTGTCCCTTTTCGTCGAGGATCAGGTCGTAGAGCGGCTGGTCGTCGCGGAAGTACCCCATGACGTTGTGAAAACCGGCGCTGAGATGACGTCCGGTATCGCGCGTGTTGTCCGGGAAGTATCGCCCGCGCTCAGACACGTAAAAGGCGTCCGGAAACACGGTGGCAAAGCGCGCGAAGGCCGCGGCGTAGCGCTCGCGCACGCCTGCGGGAACGCGCAGATCGGGATCTTGCGCATCCGCGCTGAGCACGTCGCGGTTGTAGTCACGGCGGTGAGTCGCGTATTGCCTGTTGCGCCACATCAAGAACGGCTGCGCCGTTTCGCTGAGCCCTTTCACGCGGATCGGCGTGTAGCTGAACGCGATCTTCTGTCGTAGCTGCACGACATAATCGCGCATCGCCTCTCCGCTCGCCCCGCCCCGCCACATCGCCTGAAGTTTTGCGAGCGGCCCCACCTCCTCCTTGGTCTGCTCGAGCGTGCGCCAGATCGTGCCGAGGTATTTCGCGCTCACGTTGCGCTCGGCCGCGACGTCCGCGAGCGTCGCCTTGTCGTTCGCGCGCGACTTGCGATTCTTGAAGTGCGCCGCGGCATCGAAGTACGCGGCCAGGTCGGTGTTCTGCCGGCGATAGAACTCGATGATCTGATTGACGCAGTACTTGTCGCGATCCGTCTCGACCAGCATCGGATGCGCGGCAAAGGTGATGCCGTCGGGTTTCAACACGAGGTTGTTGGCCACCTCGCGCGCTGCCTGCAGATATTTGGCAAGGAGCGCGGGCGACATCGAAAGCGACTCGCCGGAGTTGTCAAACCCGGCAGGGTTTGCCGGATCGACCGGGAATTCCCGCGCGGGGCGAATATCTACTCCGGTCAGATCCCGAATCGTGTAGTTGTATTCGGCGTTGCTGAGTCGCCGCGCAAGGACGACGCCGGGATCGCCGGCGTTGCGCCGTCCTTCGTTCTTGCGCACCATGGCGATCCAGTCGATCACCTGCTGGCGCGCTTCCGCCGTGGGTTGGATTCTTGCTGTCGGCGGCGGCATTTGGGCGGCGGTGAGCTTCTCGAGGACGAGCAACCAATGCGAGAAGTCCTGTACGACGTCGGCCACGCTCGTGTAGCGACGCAGATCGAACTGCGCGGCGGGGCTCGACCCGCCATGGCAACCGACGCAGTAGCTTTCAACGAACGGACGCACGGTGTCGGCAAAACCGCGGTCCAGGTCGGCAGCGTTGGCCTGCCGCCCAGTACCACTCGCGCCTGCAGGAGTTTGTACGGCCGCTGCCCGCAGCGTCAGCGACAAAACAAGAAGAACGAAGGCCGTCGCAAGTGTTCTCAGTGGCATCGCGTTACTGGAAAAGGAGCGGCGAAATCTCGTTCAGGTAGCGGCGCCACACCATCCACGTGTGTGCCCCGCTCGTTTCGCGAAACGTGTGCGCGATGTTGTGCTCGCGCAGGAAGGTCGAAAAGCCCTTCGATGCGGCGAACGCGCCGTCCTCCTTCCCGCAGCCGACCCACAGAAGCCGCAGCTTCTTGTTGACGGTATCCGGGTGTGCCACCACTCCGGCGTAGGTCTTCGGAAAATCCTCGATCCGGCCGAGCCCGGAACTGAATCCGCCGACGTAGCTGAAACGATCGAGATTGTTGAGTCCAATCGTCAGCGCCTGCCCGCCGCCCATCGACAGCCCGACGATCGCGCGATGCTCGCGATCCGCGATCGTTCGATACCGTGACTCGACGAACGGAAGAACGTCGTCCAGGAGATCGTTGCTGAACTTTGCGGTGTTCTCACCTGGCGCGCTCGGCCCGTTGGGAGCCACCCCATATCCGAATGGCATGACGACGATGAACGGCTTGGCTTTGCCGGCGGCGAGCAGGTTATCGAGGATGATGTTGACGCGGCCGAGGCGGTACCAGGCGTTCTCGTCGGCATTCGCGCCATGGAACAAATACACCACGGGATATCGCGTATCGCGCTCGCGCTCGTACATGGGCGGCACGTAAACGGTCAAGCGCCGCACCGTGTCGAGCGACTTTGATTCGTACCAGTGCGTACGGATCTCGCCGTGCGGAACCGGCTGCGGATCGTAGAACGCGGGCGCCGATCCTCGCACTTCGAGAACGCTGGACAGCGTGCTCGGAGTCGATCCGGTCTTGACATCGGCATTGCCCGGATCGATGGTGCGAACACCGTCGATCGTGAAGGTGTAGTGGTAGATCTCCGGCTCGAGCGGCCCGATGGTGATACTCCACACGCCGCTCTCGTCTTTCTGCAATGCGCGCGTGCCCTCGACGAACTCACCCGAGAGCAGCACCTCGTCCGCGCCTGGAGCGGCCACGCGGAATGTCACGCGGCGATCGGCCGCGATCTCGGGGGACGAGAGGCGCGCGCCCGACTGACCAGACGCGTGTGATGCACAGATGACGAGGAGAACAGCGCTGGCGGCGATGCGCTTCATTTGTCGGTTGTCGCTCCCGCCGGTGGCAGAAATCTCACGCTCGCCGGCGACGCGAGCGCGGCGAAGATGCCCGACGGCTTCAATCGCCCGTTCCCTTCGTCGATGCGAGCCGCGAGCACGGTGTCCGAATCCTTGTTGGAAATCGCCAGGTGCCTGGACGAGGGCTCGATGCCGAAAAAACGCGGCGTGCGCCCTCCGGTGCCCTGCTCCTCGACAAAGGTCAGCGTGCCCTTCTCCTTGTCGATCGTGAAGAGGACAACGCTGTTGTGGCCGATGTTGGAGACGTAGAGCCACTTGCCCGATTGGTGAACGCCTAATTCGCCGGCAACGTTCGGCGCGTCGAAATACTCCGGAACCGTTGACAGCGTCTGTAGTTCGGTGAGCGCTCCCGCGGTGGCGTCGTAGGCAAACGCCGTGATCGTTGAATTCCTCTCGTTCGCGACGTAGGCGAAACGGCCGTCCTGCCGAAACAGAATCCGGCGAGGAGCAGCGCCGGGTTTCAGCGAGATGAAGGCGTGCTTGTGCGGTGTGAGGATCCCGGTCTCGGCGTTCACCTGGAAGATCAGAACCTTGTCTTCGGCGGGGTGACAGACAAACGCAAAGCGTCCCTCAGGATCGAACGCCACGCACGGCGCGGACGCGGCAGTCAGCTTCACGTCTGCTGCGCTTTCGCCAAGCTGTCCGTCCGCGCTCACCTTCAGAAGGCTGACGGTACTGTTGCCGCAGTTTGCGACCAGCAGATGGCTTCCGCTTTTGTCGAGCGCAAGCTGACACGGGCGGCTGCCGCGCGACGACGACTGATTGATCAAGGTCAACTTGCCCGCAGCGTCGATCGCGAACGCGCTGACTGCGCCCTGGTCCACCTCGCTGACGGCAAACAGGCGACGCTGCTTCAGATCGAGCTCGAGAGACGTCGGATTCGGCAGTGCCGCCGCGAGTCCCAGCGGCACGAGCGTGACGTTCTGAAACACATCGTCGCCCTGCGATTGCAGGCGAAAGAGATAGATGCCCTTGCTCTGCTCGCCGGTGTATGTACCGATGTAGACGAGCGTCGGGTTGGCGGTATCCTTCTGCGCCGCGACGAGCGCGACGGCAGCGAGAACCGCGATGAGTACGCAGTGGCGGACCTGCCGGGGCCCCCGACGCGCGGAGTTTGCGCGTTGCGGTCGCTTCAGGCCCGCCCTGAGATCAGAACGCAAATCGCAACCCTAACTGGACCTGCCGCGGGAACCCGGTGCCGCCGGCGAGCGCGTTCAGACGCAGAAAGTCCGACTGCAAGCGCCGGTTGCCGCTCGCCGGGTTCGCGAAGTTCGCGCGGTTGGTGACGTTGAACACGTCGACGAACGTGTCGAGCACTCTCGTGCCGCCAAATCGAATTTTGTAGCTGGCGCGCAGGTCGAGCTGCACAAACCCGGGGCCGTATGCGCCGTTGCGACCGCCTTCGCTCTCCACGTCTTTCATCACGTGCGGACCGGCCGCTGGAAACGCGTTATACGTGCCCGCCGGCAGCGGCTGAAAGTTGATGCGATTCAAGTCGGTGTCGAGTGTGTCGTCCTGAATCGTGAACGGCTGTCCGCTCAGCATGCGCAGCGTGCCGCTCAGGCCCAGGCCACGCGTGCGCGGTATCTCGACACGGCCGCTCATCGCGAAGTTATGGCGTCGATCGAATGGCGACGGACCGTACCACTCGTCGAGGCGTAGATCGGTGCCGACCTGCAGATCGGGCGTGTTTTCCTGGCCCGCCGTGACGCCGCGCGAGTAACTCAGCGAGTACGCGCCGCGAATGCTCCAGTTGTTGGCGTAGCGCTTTTCCATCGAGAGGTTGAGCGCGTCGTAGGTGCTGTAGCCGTACTGCGTCGTCCGCAGCCGCACCACGTTTTCGTACGCCGTCTCATTAGGCGCGAGACTCGCGTTGAGAATGCCGTATGGATCGAGAAAATCGCGCGGGCCGTCGCGCACCGTATTTCTGCCGGTCGGGATATTCAGGTTGGGATTGAGGAACATGTCGCGCCCGAGCATGCGGACGTAATCCACGGACAACGACACACCCCGGAACAGTTCGCGCTCGTAGCCGGCGCTCATCTGATGAAAATACGGCTGTTCGCGCTCGGGATCGTCCCACGTCACTGTGCCGGTATTGCGGACTGTGGTCCCGGGCGGATACTGCGCGTTGATGTACGCGCGCATTTCCGGCGTCAACTGATCGACGCGCGTAATCATGCGCAGGAGCGGATCGGTCGGGAACCGGCCGCTTCTCGGACCGAGGTCCGGGCCGGCAATCGGAAAATTGGCCTCGAACGACCGCGCGTACTTGAGGTCGGTGAAATAGTTGTCGATCGTTCCCAGCAACGTCTTGTCGTAGAAGACGCCGTAGCCTGCGCGAATCGCCGACCTGCCGTCGTCGGGACTCCAGATGAACCCGAGCCGCGGCGAGAAATTGTTCTTATCGACGGGATACTTCGACGGGTCGCTGAACAACGGATTGCCGGGATCTTCGTCGATCGGGATCACCTCGAGGTCGTAGCGCAGGCCGACACTCAGCGTGAGACCGGAGATCGGCTGCCACTTGTCCTGCGCGAACACTTCGTACACGTGCGCGACGAGCTCGTATGTGTTCACGTCCGGCACGCGAATCGTGACGCGTTCGGGGTAGGTGCCCGGATCGGCCACGTTGAACGCGCGATCCTGGATGCCGCGGAACACGAACGAGCCGTTCATGTTGCTCCACACCGGATTGCTCAACCACGTGCGCGAGTAGCGCGCGCCGACTTTGGTGTCGTGGCGCCCTTTTTTGTCCGGAATGAACCACGAGAACGTGTCTTCGATCGAATACGACCGCTGGATCGAGTAGTCCATGGTCGTCGCCGCCTGCGCGTCGAACGTCTCGTAATCAAGACGCGGCGGCGCGTTCACAATTCCACGCCCCGCATCGTCCGGGCAGGGCACGCAGTCCGCATACTCGGGATCGAGCGCACGCCACGCCGGGTTGGCGTGAACCGTATCCTCGAGCACGGCACCGAATCGAACCGTATTCACTTTCGTGTTCGACACCACCGACGTCAGCGTCGCGACCATCGTTTGATCGAGATCGGTCTCGTCCCCGTAGCTGGATAGCGTCTCCTGATCGCCGTCTAGACGATCGAACTGAGGGGCAACTTCGCGCTGCCAGCGAAACGCCCAATTGTGGTTCTGGCTGAACTGATGATCGATGCGCCACAGCGTGTTCCATGCCGATTCCTCGCTGGCAACTGAGTAGTTGAACTCTGGGCGCAGCGGAAAATTCCTCGACCAGTTGCGGTTGGCGACGAGGCGCTCGAGGCTGCCGAAGAAGAACAGCGTGTTGCGCTTGATCGGACCGCCGAAAGTACCGCCCCACTCTTCCTTGCCGACATCCGGTTTCTCGTCGCCGGCGGCGCGAGCGAAGAAGTCGCGCGCGGTGACGGCTTTGCCGGTAAAGAAGCCGAACGCCGACCCGCGGAACTCGTTGGTGCCCGATTTGGTCACGGCATTGATTACCGCGCCCGACGCGCGTCCGTACTCGGCGTCGAACTGATTCGTGATCACCTGCACTTCCTGAATCGATTCGTTCGCAACACGCGTTTGCCCCCCGACGTTCGAACCGCGCTGCTCGTCGATGTTGTTGGCGCCATCGAACACGATTTGATTCGCCGCCGTCGGCTGGCCGTTCGCCTGGAAGCTGTCGTTGAGGAACTCACCGCTGGGGACGAACACCGTACCGGGCACGTTGCCGATGAACGACATGTAGTTGCGATTGCCCGAAGGAAGTTCCTGCAGTTCGTCGGACGAGATGTGGCCGCCGACTTCGGCGGTCGAGAGATCGACGACCGGCGCGTCGCTTCGAACCGTAATCGTTTCCGCGAGATCGCCAACTTCGAGCGTGAGATCGAGCGTTGTGGTTTGACCGACGGCGAGCAGGATGCCGCGGCGATCGAGCCCCTTGAAACCGGTCAGCTTCGCGGAGACCCGATAGCGCCCTGGCATGATCTGAGAAACGAGGTAGTGACCACCGGCGCCCGTGGTCACTTCACGAGAGAGGCCGGTGTCCTCGTTGACGACCACGACTGTGACCCCGGGCAGCACGCCGCCTTGCGCATCGGTGATCTTGCCGCCGATCTCGGACGTGCCTTGTTGAGCGGACGCGGTGAAGGACCCCGCACACAGAAACGCTGCCACTGCCAGACCAAGTCGCAGTCCACGCATCTGCCGCCTCCATATAGGATATATGGCCGGTTTGTCGCCGGAGTATAACCTCAAGACCGGCGGAACGATCCGCCGTTCCAACGAGAAAATTCAGTACTTCAACTCGATTCGGATCGTGTGGCTTGTCGTCTCGCCGACATTGCGGAGCTGATGCAGGCTGGCATCGCTCCAATACACCGTCCCGAGCTTTCGTTCCGACCGGACCCACTCTCCATTTGGCACCGCGCGCGACTCGATGGTGTATTCGGTCATGCAGACGCTGACCCCACGCATATGCCGGTGCGGCGGCTCGACAGTGCCCGGCGGCACGCGCGCTTCGATCACGCGCACGAACTGGTTGTCGAGGATCAGCTTGTAGTTTTCCGGAATCACTTTGAGCACATCGAGATCGTCGGTCTGCGAGTGCACGGGTGACACGAACAACGCTGCGCCCACGATCGCGAACGCCGCGGCTGTGATGCGGATCACCAGTCGTCGTTTCCGTTGGATGGGTGTCATGTCGCCGCCATCTTGAACCGGCAGACCATAGCCGGCTCGCTGCCAGGTCCGGGCGCGGTGAGCCCGGCGTCGCAGTAATACATATGGCCGCCATGAATGCACATGCCGTGCGGATCCGGATCCGCCGTCGGTGAGAGCTTGACGATCTCGAGCACCTTGCCGCTGGTTGGATCCAGTTTCTGCACGAGGCGGTCGCCGGCGAACAGACACCAGATTGCGCCGTTGTCCCAATCGAGTCCGTGCGGCCGATCACCTTTCACGGGAATCATGCGCAGCACGCGCAGGTTGTCCTGTGGATCGAGCTCGGCGAGCGCGCTGATGTTGAGCGCAACGGTCCAGAGCGTTTTGGTCTGCTCCACCCACACGTTGCCGTGCACGCCACCCCATGGCGGGTCGTAGACCTTTATCGTCTTGCCGGTCTTGAGGTCGGCCTGCACGATCTCGCCGAACGCGCGGTCCGTGGGACGTGCCGGACGCCGGCCGCTGACGCCGCCATTGGCGTTGAGCCAGAGGTACCCGCCACCCACGGCAATGCCGCTCGTGTTGTGCGATTCGGTCTGCACTTCGTGCAGCACTTTTCCCGTCGCCCAGTCCACTTTGAACACGCGCTCGGACACCTGATCGCCGATCCACAAACCATCAGGCGCGGCTTCGAGCGCGTTGGGATGAAGGTCGGGGGCCTTGAAGAGGCGCTCGACTTTGGCTTGGCGCGTGGGGACAGGGGCGGGCTTCGCTGCAGACGGAGTTCCCTCCTGCCCGTGGGCGATGGTCGACGTTGCGAGTCCGGCCACGGCGGTGCCGATGAAATCTCGACGCGTGACACGCATGATCGCCTCCTTGCTATTTCGCGACCGTGGGGAGCGGCTGAAGCCGGCGCAATGTTGATTCGAACTTGGTGCCGCCACTCGACGTCCCGCGAATCGTCAACGTCTCCCCCGCGAGTGTGAACCGAGTGGCGCCTTCGACACCGATCAGCGTGGGATCGACGCTCGCAACGTACTTCCGTGTGAACATGTTGCCGTCAACGCTATAGGTGCCGCGAGCTGCCGACACGCCGGTAAAACTCTTCAGATAATCTTCAACGCTGTACTGCTCGAGCGGCTTGCCCGGGGACTTTCGGCCGCTCGGTAACTGTGTTTGTGAAAACCACCCGTCCTCGCCGAGGATGATGACGAGCGGCGCGGGCTGAGGCGACGGGTTGCCGTCGATCGCGTGCGAGGTTCGCTCCCAGGTTCCGACCAGCGACGGCGAGGTGCGCTGTTGCGCGGGCAGTTTCTTGAAGCGCGCCTGCGGCGAACGATTGGCGCCAGTGCCCACGAGCGCCAGAATGTCTCCCTCAAACCAACACAAGCGATCCTGATTGCTTCCCTCGCTACCCGGCGCGATGTTCACGAGATGACGTCGGGTGATGACGCTGCCGTCTGCCTTGACGGTCCACGTGCCCTGGCCACCCTCGACCTTGTCGAAGATCGTGAAAAGCTCCTTCGCGGTCATCTTGTCCGGTGGCTTCGAGACTTTCGGGCGATCGTCGGGCATCTCCATCATCGACCAGTAGCCGTCGGCGCCGAATTTGAGAAAGAGCGGCGCGTCCGGCGGCTGCACGGAAAGCGCGTTGCGCAACAACGATACGCGCTCCCAGGTACCAACAAGGCGTTCAGCGGTGCAAGGCTGAGCGACGGCTGACGTCGCGAGGACACCGCAACACACGCATGCCAGCGTGACGACCCGCCAGCCACATTGCATGCGCATTGCGCGGAGCCTAGCACAAATTGGCGCTCGAGAGGACTGACGCGTACGTTACTATTCGCCGGCACTTAACCGATAAAGGGGGCCTCGTGGGAGAGATCGATCAGCGCTGGCGATACAGCGTGACGCGGCGCGAAGCTCTGCTCGGACTCGCCGGGATGATCGCCGGTTCGCCGCTCTTGTACGCCCAGCAGGATCCCCGTCCGCTCAAAGACCACAAACGCGTCCCCGGCCTCGACGAGATGATGACGGCGTTCGATTTCGAGCCGATCTGCTTCGCCAACATGACGCTCGCCAATTACGACTACATGGCCCACGGCGAGGGCTCCGAGTTCACCCTCCGGCGCAATCGCGACGCGTTCGACTGGGTCGAGCTCGTGGAGCGGCCCGGTGTATCGCCGGCCGATGTCGATACGTCGACCGAAGTCCTGGGCATCAAGATGCCGGTGCCGGTGTTCATCGCGCCAAGCACGCGACAGCGCGACCTGCACCCCGACGGAGATGCCGGCATGTATCAAGGCGCTTCGGCCAACAACGTGCCGCTGATCCTTGCAAGCGGGTCGAGCGTGCCGATCGAGAAAGTGGCGGCGGCGGCGAACGGTCCGCGCTGGTCGCAGTTCTATCCGACTCAGGATCTTGCGTTGAGCCGCGAACAGATCGAACGCTTTCAAGCCAACGGCGCACGCGCGCTCGTCGTCACCGTCGATCAACAAACGTCTGTGTACGAGCGCGATCTGCACGATCGCAATCTGGGCGGCAATCCCAGGCGCGCAGCCGCAAGCACGCCGGCCGTACCGGCCGACGCGACGGGACCGCGGCGCTATCGCGTCGACCCGCGCCGGTTGTGGTACTCGTGGAAATATCTCGACGACATTCGCCCGTTCGTCAAAGGGTCGATGGTGATCAAGGGCATCCTTACCGCGGAAGACGCCAGAATCTGTGTCGAGCACGGATTCGACGGGATCATCGTCTCGAATCACGGCGGCCGGTCCATGGATTACGTTCCTTCGACGCTGGAGGTGCTGCCGGAGATCGTCGACGCCGTCGGCGGCAAGATTGCGGTGCTGATCGACAGCGGCTTCCGTCGCGGCAGCGATGTCGTGAAAGCGCTCGCGCTCGGCGCGTCGGCAGTGTGCATGGGACGTGCGCCGCGCTGGGCGCTCGGCGCCTTCGGCGCACAAGGCGTGCAACGGCTGCTCGAGATCGCGCAGGGCGAAATGCGCGACGCGATGGCCAGGGCGGGACGACAGAGCGTGTCGGCGCTCGATCGCACGGCACTCAAGGCGAGCTTCTCATGACGCAGACACGCCGATTGCCGCCGCGCGAGGAACTCATCAACCTGCTCGAGTACGAGGAGGTCGCGAAAACCACGTTGCCGCCAGCGACGTTCGCGCGAATCGAAGGCAGCGACCGCACCGCGTTCGACCGCATGACGTTTCGGCCGCGCATGTGCATTCCCACGCTCGATCTCGATCTCACCGTCGAGCTCTTTGGCGAGCCGCACTACACGCCGATCGTTGTCGGTCCAATCGCCGAGCAGCGGCAATTTCATAGCGATGGCGAGCTCGCCACCATACGCGGAGCCTCCGCGGCGAAGGCGGCGACGATCGTGAGCAGCCGCTCGAGCGTTCCGATCGCTGAGCTGACATCTGCGTCCAAGACACCACTTTGGTTCGCGATCTCCACGGAGGAACGGGCGACCGCTCGGCCGCAGATCGAGGGGGCCGTTGCTGCCGGCTGCAAGGTCATTTGCATTACGGTGACACCGGGACGGGTTGATTGGCGAGCGGTCGACGACCTACGCAAGGGCCTGGACACGCCAGTCGCGATCAAGGGCATCGCGACCGTCGCAGACGCACAAGCCGCGGTGGCGCAGGGCGCACAGGGCGTCGTGGTGTCGACCTACGGCGCGACGTCGCGTGGGCCTGCCGCCGTCGAAGTGCTCCCAGCGATCGCCGACGCCATCGGCAGCCGCGCGGCGCTGCTCGTGGACGGCGGCTTCCGGCGCGGAAGCGACGTGCTCAAAGCCTTGATTCTCGGCGCCCGCGGTGTGCTCGTGGC
>JBKPAJ010000119.1:0-62875 GCA_046726375.1 Acidobacteriota bacterium | reverse complement strand
TTGACGGAAAACAATACATCCTATGGCGCCCCGTCAGTAAAATACGCTCCCTCAGGCAGGGTGGGCAAGCAGAAAGTGTCGTTCCACGTGGAACACACGTTAAGCTCGTCCGACGGCAGTTTTCCTGAGGACGACCAGGCGCGATCTCAGCTCTTCGATAAGCGGATACGTGGCAAGCCACGACAATGGTGGCGTGATGCTCGTGGCGAGGTCTGCCCCGCCCGGCCCGCGGAAGAGAAATAACTGGCCGCCCGGCTTGAGGAACGCCTGCAGCGTAACAAGCGTTCGAGGCTCCACGCGCACGGCCCGAATCGTCACAAGATCCAGACCTTCATGCAGTTCGGGTCGCGAAAGAAGCTCTTCGAAGCGAGAGGTTTCCACCTCGACCATTTTGAGCTGGAGATCGCGCACCGCTTCGCGAAGAAACACCGCCTTGCGGGTCTTCGATTCAACCATCCGTAGCTGGAGCTGAGGAGCGGCGATCTTGAGTGGAATCGCGGGAGAACCGCCACCCGAGCCGATGTCGATGATCGCGGCCGCCGAGGCGGCCACATGGCGCGCCGCGACAACCGGTTCAATGAGCAGACGGTCGATAGCTTCGTCTTCGCCAGACGCCGGCAGCTGGAACGAAGTGAGATTGATCTTTTCGTTCCACTTCGCAAGCAACACGTAGTAGCGCTCGAGCGCATCGCCAACGGCGGTATTCAGGTCGATTCCGGCCTTTTTCGCGCGCCGACGAATGCGGTCGCGAAGCTCCCGGCTGCTCAATGGGCGCGAGCCGCAAAGACTTTCACGTACGCAGCAACCACGGCCACCGCGGCCGGGGTCGCACCGGGGATTCGAAGCGCCTGACCAAGCGTTTCGGGCTGTACCTGGCTAAAGCGCTGGATCATCTCGCGTGAGAGGCCGGGCACACGCTCGTATGGGAATTGCGGTGGAATCCGCGTGTGCTCCTGCTTGCGACTGCGCTCCACGGCTTGCGCCTGGCGTCGCAAATACCCATCGTATTTGAGCGTGGTCTCGACCGACACCAAATCGAGCTCGCGATCGTGTGCACCAAGTTCGAGCGCGACGTCGCCGGCCATAAGTAGCGCGTCCACTGTGACTTCTGGCTGCTGCAGGGCCTGGGCCGCAGCCACCCGCGAGCCGTTCGGCACGCGGACAATCGTGCGCGCAAGCCGATCGAGATTGCGGTCGAATCTTGTCCGGCGCGCCGAGAATCGGTCCCACCGCTGGTCGGAAATCACGCCAACGTTACGACCCTTCGGCGTCAGCCGCAGATCGGCGTTGTCGATTCGGAGGAGCAGCCGGTGCTCAGCGCGCGACGTGAACATGCGGTACGGCTCCAGACAGCCCTTCGTCACCAGATCGTCCACCATGATTCCGATATACGCTTCCTCGCGGCCAAGCGTCATCGGCTCACGCCGCAGCGAACGGAGGCCTGCGTTGACTCCAGCGAGCAGCCCCTGGCCCGCCGCCTCCTCATATCCCGAGGTGCCGTTGATCTGTCCCGCGAGAAAAAGACCGGGCACACGCCGCGCCTGCAGCGTCGAGTCCAGCTCCGTCGGCTGGATGAAGTCGTATTCAACGGCATATCCCGGCCTCAGCACCTCGGCTGACTCCAAGCCCGGGAGGGCGCGGACCAGCCGCTGCTGTAACTCTGCCGGCAGACTCATCGAGAATCCGTTGAGATACGCCTCCTCGACATCAAGACCTTCAGGTTCGAGAAACAGTTGATGGCGCTCGCGGTGCGGAAACCGCATCACTTTATCTTCGAGCGACGGGCAATAGCGCGGCCCGATTCCAGAAATTCTCCCGTTGTAGAGCGGTGACAGGTGGATGTGATCGCGGACGAGAGCGTGCAGTTCATCTGTTGTGTGAAGGAGATGGCAGACGATCTGGTTCGCCGGCGCGGCGGTCGCAAGATACGAAAACGCCGTGGGGATCGCGTCACCATGTTCCACGTGGAACACGCCACGTCGCACGCCAGCGTCGAAATCGATCGAGCGACGGGCAAGACGCGGCGGCGTTCCCGTCTTGAGCCGTCCCCACGTAAACCCGAACGCCTTGAGCGATTCGGCCAGATCTCGCGAAGGCGGTTCGCCTGCGCGTCCCGCCGGACGCTGGTCAGGTCCGACGTGAATCAGACCATTCAAAAACGTGCCGGTCGTGATGACGATCGCGCGAGCTCGATATTCGGGGCCGTCCTCGAGGGCGAGCCCGCTTACAGCGCCGCCATCGACGAGGACGCGACCCGCACGACCGAGAATCCAATGAATCCCTGGATGACCCTCCAACTTCGCGCGTATCCAGTCGCCATATCGGCGTTTGTCGGCCTGCGCGCGAGGCGACCACACGGCCGGCCCACGGCTTCGATTCAGGACCTTGAACTGCAAACCCGTTGCGTCAATGGCCTCCGCCATCAGCCCCCCAAGCGCGTCTATCTCTCTGACTAAATGGCCTTTAGCCGTTCCTCCGACAGCCGGATTGCACGGCATCAGCGCCACGGTTGCCTTCGACAGCGTGCAGAGGCCCACCGTGCAGCCAAGTGCCGCGGCAGCCCACGCCGCTTCTACACCGGCGTGCCCAGCGCCGACGACGATCACATCGAAATCAGTCATGAGAAGTCGCTAGTCAATGTTGTCTTGGAATGTATCGGAATTGTCCCGATCATCTCATCGGACTACTTGCCGATACAAAAGCGTTCAAAGATGTGACGGAGCAGGTCGTCGGTCGTGCGCTTTCCGGTGATCTCCTGCAGGTGTTGGGCGGCGTCTTGCAGATCGGCAAGGATGAATTCTTCGGGCACAACGTGACTGGCCTCTTGTAACGCACGACGTGCGCGACTCAGCGCGTCGCGCGCGTGTTCGAGCAGCGCGATGTGACGGATGTTGGTAACCCGCGGCTGGTCGCGTGTGTCGTCACCCGATCCCAGCGCCGCCACGATCTGCTCGGCGAGCGCATCGAGTCCATGGCCGGTTTTCGTCGATACCTCGAGCGCGTCTTTCAGACGTTCAACGCGAGCCGGCAGATCGCTCTTGTTGAGTACGACGACTCTGCGCCGTGAAGCTGTGGCGGCAAGAATCTCGTCGTCTTCGCGAGTGGGTGGCCGCGATCGATCGAGGACGACAATCAGAAGAGCGGCAACGTCGACGACGCTCCGCGCCCGCGCCACGCCTTCGCGCTCCACTTCGTCGCCGGTGTCGCGAATGCCGGCCGTGTCGATCAGCGCAATCGACATGCCTTTGATGTCTGCTCGCTCTGTCACGAGATCGCGGGTGGTACCAGGCACCGCCGTCACGATTGCTCGATTGGCGTTGAGGAGTGCGTTGAACAGACTCGATTTGCCCACGTTGGGTGCGCCCACGATAGCCACCTCTGCGCCTTCACGCACAAGGCGCCCTCGCGTAGAGCCAGCAAGGAGCGCGTCTATCCGCACTTCAAGTGCGGTGAGCGCGAGCAAGGCCTCGTCGCGTCGTACAAAGTGGTAACCCTCGTCGGGAAAATCCAACGAAGCCTCGAGCCGGGCCATGAGATCGAACAGGTCGCCTTCGATCGCCGTGATGGTTCCCGTCAGCGTGCCTTCGAGTTGATCGAACGCGGCACGGGCCTGCAGGGGCGTGACCGCGTCGACGAGATCGGCCACGGCTTCGGCCTGGATCAAATCGAGCTTGCCATGGAGGAAACCGCGCAGCGTGAATTCGCCGGGCTCGGCAAGTCGTGCGCCGGCGCTGATGGCGCGGCGAAGGATTCCGTCCAGGACGACGGGGCTGCCGTGAGCGGAGATCTCCGCGACATCTTCGCCGGTGTAGGAATGTGGCGCCGGAAAGATCGTGACGAGCACCTGATCGGACGGCGACTCAGGCCGATCAGCGAGCCGCGCCAGCGTCACATGCCGCGCCGCAAATGGGACGTCCCGGCCCACCAACTGTCGTGCAATCCGCGACGCATCGGCTCCGCTGACACGCACAACCCCAATGCCGCCGCGTCCGATTGGAGTGGCAATCGCGACAATAGTGTCGTCTGTGGAGAACATCTCCTACCGAGCGCGGCGCGGGCCGACCGCGAGCAGAGCGAGTGGTCCTGCCGGGCGCGTTCCTTCGCGGTCTTACCGCGGCGAAGCCGCGGCCCTACTTCACTGAAATGATCACCGTCTTTTCGAACGCGTCGCCAATGCTCTCCGACGAGACCGATTCGATTTCCGAAACGGCGAGATGAACGATACGTCGCTCGTAAGGGTTCAGCGGACCGATTTCCTGCGCGAGGCCAGTGCTCTTCGCCTTTTCGGCGAGGAACGTCGCCATCTGCCTCAATTCCGTATCCTTGCCTTTGCGGAAGCCCATGCAGTCAACCACCAGGCGGCGCTTCTCATCCACCTCCTGGCGGAACACGGCCGCTACGATGTGCTGCAACGCGGCGAGCGCTTCTCCCTGCCGGCGCAGCAGCATCTGGCCATCTTCGCCCATGAGGTTGATGCGCAGCCCGTCGGGCATTTCTTCCGCTTCGGCTTTGAGCCTGGCGCCCATCGCGCTGACGACTTTCTCGACAAATGCGGTGATGTCTGCTGCAGTGGCCATAGGTGAGTCCTGGTAGTCGCAAGTATCGGGCAACGGGGGGAGTGAGGAGCACCGCGTAACGAGTTTCACTCTCGCGACTCGCGGCTCGCGACTACCCGCTAGTCACTCCCGCTACCCGCCACTCGCTACTCGTCGACCTTCTGCTTCTTCGTTCTTCGCTCCCCAACGGGCCGGACATTATGCACCTTCGGCGGGCCAATCAGCCAATTGGTGAAGTACTGCTGCCCGATACCCCAGAGGTTGCTCACCAGCCAATAGATTGCGAGTCCGCTTGGCTGGCCCAGGAAGATGAACGTGAACATGAACGGCATGATCATCATCACCTTCTGCTGTGTCGGATCGGCGGCGGCCGGTTGGAGCTTTTGCTGCCAGATCATGCTCAGGCCCATGAGCAGCGGCGTGATGTAGAGCGGATCGCGCGCGGCGAGATCGTGAATCCATCCGCCGAACTCGGCGCCGCGAATCTCAATCGACTGCGACAGCATCGCGTAAAACGCAAAAAGGAACGGCATCGTGAGAAGCATCGGCACGCAGCCGCTGGCGGGATTCACGCCTCTGGCTTTGTAGAGCTCCATCACTTCCGTGTTCATCTTCTGCCGCTCAGGATCGGTGATCTTGTATTGCGCGTACCGGTCCTGAATCGCCTTCATCTGCGGCTGCAGCTCCTGCATCTTGCGCATGGAGACGACGGCGCGATGGCGCAACGGAAAGAGTGCCAGGTTGATCAGAATCGTCAAAACGATGATCGACCAGCCCCAGTTGCCGACGAAACCGTGCACCCACGTGAGCGCGCCGAGCAACGGCACCGCCAGAATCGAGAACATGCCGAAGTAGATCGCCTTGGTGAACTGCGGATCCACCGCACGAAGCGCGTCGAGCTGTTTCGGTCCAAAGAAGTAACGGACGCCCTGCGGCGTCGACGCGAACCGCGCCGAGTAGACCACGTAACGTCCCACGACCGACGGCTGCGACAGCGAAGGAAAAGTGACCGGGACGTATTCGAGATGCAGCGGCGTCGGCGGCTTGACGATCGCGCTGATGAAATAGTGATCGTCGACACCCGCCCACAAAAACTGACCATCGCGCTCGCTGCCGTTGCCGAGACTCGTCGCCGGGACGCGCTCGACGTCATCGCCGATTTGATAGATCGCTTGCGGCGCGTAAACGTAGCTGGGCGAAAGGAAGGATCCCGCCGGTGTACGCGCGATGTCGTCTCCGAGGCCCGGGCCCCAATCGATAGTGGGGTTGATGCTCTGCCCGCCTCGCTGCACCGTCGCGCTGAAGTACACCTCGTAGCCATCTGGCGCGATCGCAAACGTTTTCTGCACCTGCAGCCCGTCAGCTGTTTCCAAGTCAAAGGTCAGTTTGTCTGTCTGCGTCGCCTTGTAGACCGCGCTGTTGAGCGCCGTCGTGGTGGCGGCATCCTCGACGCGCAGTGAAAACGGCAGCGGAAGGGACGGCGGTGCGCCTTCGGGAACAAGATCGAGTGGCTCACCAGCGGAGTTCTTGTAGTCCTTCAACCACCAGTGACGAAGGCGGCCGCCACGGTTGGTAAACACGGCGCGCACGCGTGCGGTTTCGATGGTGATTTCGCGCTCGGCGCTCTCGCCGACGACTGTCGTGACCGGAGGAGCCGGGAGGGGCGCCTCCGGCGTGAGATTGCCGGGTGCCGGCGCGGTTACGCCGGCAACCGAGGGCGATGGTTGCGGCGCGCTGGCGTTGGCCGCCGGCGCCGGCGGACGAACCGGCGTGATAAATGTCTGGTACAGAAATAGAACCAGAAACGACAACGAAATGGCTAAAAGAACTCTGCGTTCCATCGAGGGGATTCGTGCTGGACCGAACCCGCCTTCTCGGCGGGCCGCGTGGAATTGCCCGGAGCTCGCCACCATTCGAACGCGGGCGGGGGCGGATCATAGCCGTGGCCACCGAACGGATGGCAGCGGCTCAAGCGCCTCACCCCAAGCCAGCCGCCCTTGAGCAGCCCATGACGCGTAATGGCTTCGGCCACGTAGTCGGAGCAGCTCGGGACGAACCGGCAGGCGTCGCCAAGTGACGGTGAAATAAGGTACTTATACGCGCGGAGTAGCGCGAGCGCGACGCGCGACGCGTGCCCGGGCCGGACGCCGCTCGCCTTCGGGGGCAAGGGCACGCTCGAGAAGAGCGCTGAATTCGCGTTCGAGACTCGTGTAGGGGGCATCGAGGATTTCGCGGCGTGGAACAACGACGATGTCCAAACCCGCGGGTGGTTTCTGATGACGGAACAGCTCCCGAACCAAACGTTTTGCCCGGTTGCGAATCACCGCGCCGCCAATCTTGCGGGTGGCCGCGATGCCGAGCCGCGCGGCCGCCTGCTTGCTCGGCCGCGTGAAAATCGTCATGAACCGGCCGCTTACGCGCGCGCCGGTTTCGTAGGTCTGCTCGAAATCGACCCGGCGGCGAATGTGCTCGCTGGGTCGAAATCGCTTGTTATCTCTCATCCGAGACGGTCAGACGCTTCCGCCCTTTTGCCCGCCGCCGCTTGAGCACCTGCTGACCATCCTTTGTCGCCATTCGGACCAGGAAGCCGTGAGTTTTCTTCCGGCGGCGGTTATTCGGTTGAAACGTACGCTTCCCTTTGGCCATCGATGAGCCCTCGCAAACTAACGATTGTACACCACGCCCATCGGGGTCCGCGGCGTGCTAAAGTCGTCGGTCCGCACACTCCCCGGCCAGATTCGCTGGGGCCGGTCGAGCGGTGCTAAAGTCAGTGCCTGGCCGAACATACCGTCGACCAGGTTTTCGCCCAGGGAGTTTTCCACAACTGTGGAAAAACTTGTGGAAAAACCCAAAAAACTCAGCCGTTACCGCCGAAACATGCGCTTTTTCGGCGGTCACCGTGGGGCGAAAACGCGTCAGCGGCCGTCCTGATGCGCGTTCCGCGAGTAAGGCCTTGAAAAACGTGGCAGTTCCAAGGATCGAGGGAGGGCGAAAGTCTTCGGCTCCCCATCTGCACGGCCGTTTTCACGCGGCGTAACGGTGTCATCTCTCACGCGCGTGGTTGGCAGCATGGCAGGCAGCAGCATCTGGGATCAGGTCCTGACGCGCATCGAAACCAAAGTCGGCCGTCACAGTTTTCACACCTGGTTCAAGCCAACATTTCTGGTCGCGGATGACGGCGCCTATGTCACCGTGCGGGTACCGAACCCGCTGTTCATCGAGTGGTTACCAAAGCATTACTCGGTTGTTCTTGCCGAAGCGTTGAAGGACGTTGGTCGGGCCGATACTGAAGTGGTGTTCGTCGCAGAAGGTGCGGCGCCCAATGTTCCAATCCGCCCGACCCGCCCGTCGTTCGTGGCCGACGCGGCGTCGCCGGTCTTCACGGCCGACGTGATCGCGCCGCCGTCACTCGAGGACGAATCGGTCAGCGTGTCGGCGACGGCAGGGCTCAATCCCCGCTACACCTTCGACACGTTCATCGTCGGGCCCTCCAATCAGTTTGCGCATGCCGCGTGTCGGGCCGTTGCCGAAGCGCCATCGCGTTCTTACAATCCGCTCTTCATCTACGGCGGTGTGGGACTCGGCAAAACGCATCTCATGCACGCGATCGGTCAGTACGTGTTGCAGCACGGACGCAATCTCAAGCTGACCTACATCTCGTCTGAACGGTTCATGAACGAGATGATCAACGCGGTGCGCTACGACCGCGTGCTCGATTTTCGCGAGCGCTACAGAACCGTCGACGTGCTGCTCGTCGACGACATTCAATTCGTCTCGGGCAAAGAAGGCACGCAGAACGAGTTCTTCCATACCTTCAATGCGCTGCACGACGCGCAAAAGCAGATCGTCATCAGCAGCGATCGCCCGCCGCACGAGATTACGGCGCTGGAAGAACGCCTGCGATCGCGCTTCGAGTGGGGATTGATTGCCGACATCCAACAGCCGGACATCGAGACCAAAGTTGCGATTCTCAAGAAGAAAGCCGAAGCGGAAATCATCCCGCTGCCCGACAACGTCGCGATGTATATCGCCAGCCGCATCAAGTCGAACATCCGCGAGCTCGAGGGGTCGTTGATCCGATTGATCGCGTACGCCTCGCTGACCGGGAGGAGCTTGTCGACCGAGCTGGCGCAGGAAGTCCTGCGCAACGTGCTCGATCACGATGACAAGGCGATCACCATCGAACAGATTCAAAAGTTCGTCGCCGAGTACTTTCAGCTGAAACTCGCCGATCTCAAGTCGCGGAACAACTCCAAATCAGTGGCAATGCCGCGCCAGGTCGCGATGTACCTCTGCAAGCAGCTCACGCACGCATCGTTGCCTGAGATCGGCCGCAGCTTCGGCGGCAAACATCACTCCACGGTGATTCATTCCATCAAGAAGGTGGAGGATTTGCGGAAGAAGGACAGCGAGTTCGACGGGCTCATTGCCAATCTCCTGGAGGCCGTGAAGTAAGGCTGCAGGTCAGCGCCTCTACCGGGCGCTTGCGGTTCCGGTTCGTGCGACTGCAGGCATCGCGGCCATTCGGCCGCGAGGAGAAACGGAACGGCGCCGGCCGCCGCGTCCGCTCCCTTTCAAGCTCGGGGCACCCGCGCCTACGATGCCTGCCCGCAAACCTGCACGCTGCTGGCGGACCAACACTCATCCACAGCCATAATGTGGACCGTCTGTGCACCCTGCGGATAGCGAAACGGGGCCCCTCAAACCCGCCGTTTCCTGCACAGCTGTACCACAGAAAAATCCACAAGGTAAGTTACTGACCAGTCGTAACTTACAGCCACGCCAAATTTCCTAAACAGCCTCTTCTTCCTGTATACTTTAGTGTCTTCGCCTTTACCTCTACTTACAGTCTGTACAGGGCGGTAAAAGCCCTTCCACAGACGAGGTCAGCCTCACCATGGAACTGGTTGCCAGGAAAGCGGATCTTGTGCGTGAACTGCAATTCTTTCAGCAGATTGTCGAGCGCAAGAACACCATCCCCATCCTGGCCAACGTGCTGATCGAGTCAACCGGCAACGAACTGACGCTGCTGGCGACTGACCTCGAGGTGGCGCTGCGCAGCCGTTGTGAGGCGGCTGTGGAAAAGTCGGGTGCGGTCACGCTGCCCGCGAAGAAACTGTTTGAAATCGTGCGCGCCCTGCCGGAGGCGGATGTTCGCCTCGAAACGGAGAAGGGCGGCAGCGGCGTCAAGGTATCGGCCGAGCGGTTCGAATCGCGCATGCCGACGCTGCCGCGCGAGGATTTTCCAAGCCTGCCGGAATCGGCAGGCGCTTCGAAGTCGAGCATCAGGGGTTCGGTGCTGCGCGAGATGGTGGCGAAAACACAGTTCGCCATCACGGGCGAGGACACGCGCTATTACTTGAACGGCGCGCTGTTCGTGCTGCGCGGCGATTCGATGACGTTGGTGGCGACCGACGGTCATCGCCTGGCGCTGGTCAACGCGCGCCGCGATCCGGCGGTCAAAGGCGGCGAGGAAATCAAAGCCATCCTGCCGCGCAAGACGTTGTCGGAGTTGTCGCGCCTTCTCAGCGAAGGCGATGTCGACGTCCAGTACGAGCGCGGCGAAAACCATTTGTTTTTCGAGATCGGCCGGCGGCTGCTGATCTCGCGGATGATCGACGGACAGTTCCCCGCGTATGAGAAGGTGATTCCGAAGAGCAACGACAAGCGGATCGAGTTCGAGCGCGATCGATTGACGCAAGCCGTGCGGCGCGTCGCCATTCTTTCAAACGAGCGATCGCGTGCGGTGAAGTTTGTGCTCGATAAGAGCCAGGTCGAAGTGACCTCGAGCAGCCCCGAGTTTGGTGAGGCGCGCGAGCCGCTGCCGATCGAGTACACGGGACCGGCGCTCACCATCTGCTTCAACGCGCAGTACGTGCTCGATTTCTTGAACGTGATCGAGGCCGACACCGTCGCTTTGGAATTGAAAGACGAAGTGAGCCAGGCGGTGATGAAGCCTGTCGGTGCCGAAGGCTACGATTACACCTACGTGATCATGCCGATGCGAGTGTGAGGTGGGGCGGGATGGGCAGGTCAGGCTGGTTTGGCTGGGAGGGCATTGGGCAGATTGAACCTTCCGCCCTACCCGTCTCACCGGCCTCACCCGCCCACCCAGACCAGAAACATGTCACAGAACGACGAACCAGTAACCAACGGTAACGGCTTCTCGACTACGCTCGCGGCGGGCGGCAACGTCGTTACCGATGAATACGGCGCTGAAAGCATCAAGGTCCTCGAGGGCCTCGAAGCGGTGCGCAAGCGTCCTGCGATGTACATCGGGTCGACCGGACCCACGGGACTGCACCATCTCGTGTACGAAATCGTCGACAACTCGATCGACGAGGCGCTGGCCGGCTTTGCTACTGAAGTGCAGGTCGCGATCCACATCGATAACTCCGTCACCGTCATCGACAACGGCCGCGGCATTCCGACGGATCTGCACGCCAGCGGTCGATCGGCTGCCGAAGTCGCGCTCACTGTGCTGCACGCCGGCGGGAAGTTCGACAATAACAGCTACAAGGTCTCGGGTGGTCTGCACGGCGTCGGCGTCTCGGTCGTCAACGCGCTTTCCGAGCGGCTCGATCTCGAGATCTGGCGCAGCGAACGGGTGTTTCAGCAGTCGTACGAGCGGGGCAAGCCGCTCGGCGATCTCGTGGTCACCGGGACCACCAAGAAGCGCGGCACCAAGGTCACATTCAAGCCGGATTCGCAGGTGTTCGAGACCATCGAATTCAGCTTCGACACGCTGGCGCAGCGTTTGCGCGAGCTGGCGTTCCTCAATGCCGGTGTGCTGATCACGCTCACGGACGAACGCGACGGCAAGAGCCACCGTTTCCACTACGACGGCGGGATCGTCTCGTTTGTCGAGCACTTGAACAAGAACAAAGGGCTCATCCACGAGAAAGCAATCTACATGCGCGGTGAGCGCGACGGGATCGACGCCGAGATCGCGTTGCAGTGGAACGACGGCTACAACCCGCAGGAATTCTCGTTTGCCAACAACATCAACACGCACGAGGGCGGCACGCATCTGTCCGGGTTCCGCGCGGCGCTCACGCGTACGGTGAATTCCTACGCGCAAAAGAGCAATCTGACCAAGGACCTCAAGGACGCCAACATCAGCGGCGATGACATTCGCGAAGGGATGACGGCCGTCATCAGCGTCAAGATTCCGCGTCCGCAGTTCGAGGGTCAGACTAAAACCAAGCTCGGTAACACCGAAGTCAAGGGTATCGTCGAAGCGATCGTCAACGACAAGCTGGGGGCGTTCCTCGAGGAGAATCCGGCGGTCGCGAAGCGGATCGTGTCGAAAGCGGCAGATGCGGCGCGTGCGCGCGAGGCTGCGCGCAAGGCACGCGATCTCGTTCGCCGCAAGGGCGCGCTCGATGGCAGCTCCCTTCCTGGCAAGCTTGCCGACTGTCAGGAAACGGATCCATCACAGGCCGAGATTTACATCGTGGAAGGCGATTCGGCCGGCGGATCGGCCAAGCAGGGACGCGACCGGCGCTTCCAGGCGATCCTTCCCATCCGCGGCAAGATTCTCAACGTCGAGAAAGCACGTCTCGACAAAATGCTGAGCAGCGAAGAAATCAAGACCATGATCGCGGCGCTCGGCTGCGGAATCGGCACCGAGGATTTCGACCTGGCGAAGCTGCGTTATCACCGCGTCATCATCATGACCGACGCGGACGTGGACGGATCGCACATCCGCACGCTGTTGCTCACGTTCTTCTATCGCCAGATGCCGGCGCTTATCGAAGCCGGCCACGTGTTCATTGCGCAGCCGCCGTTGTTCCGCGCCAAGCGTGGCCGCTCAGAGACGTTCATCAAGGACGAACGCGCGCTCGAGAGTTTCCTGGCACATCGTGCCGTCGAATCGCGGCAGGTCAAGTTGGCGGATGGTTCGGAGCTTTTCGGCGACGCGCTCGAGCGTCAGCTGCACCGCATGATGGGGTACCAGAAAGTCATGCAGGTCGTGGAGCGCCGCGGCTACGCTCGCGACGTGGTGGAAGCGTTGCTCGATCGCGACGTGCGCCAGAAGGCGTTCTTCGAAAGTGAAACCGCGCTGCAGAACCTGGCGGCGCAGCTGACGACGCCGGTGCGTGACGTCACGGTCGTGCGTGACGAAGAACACAACGTATGGATGCTCCGCATTGAGGATCGCTCGAGCGGTTATCCGCGCGTGAGCCACGTCGGTACCGAATTTCTTACTGCCGGCGAGTACCGGACGCTCGCCGCGACCTATGCCGAAGTTCGTGACGTCGTCCGTGCGCTGCGCAAGGGTCCAATCGAGGTTCACACAATCGGCAAAGTGGACGACGCCGCGGCGGACGATGTTGCTGAGGCCGGGCCACTCCAAGACGCACCTGGCGGTGAGGCGGCCGCAGAATCGACCCGTAGTGGCAAGGCTTCACTGGCGGCCAAGAGCAGCAACGGGTTCGTGCAGATGCGCTCGCTGGACGAATTCGTCAATCATTTCATCCAGCTCGGTCGCAAAGGCGTCGACATCGGCCGCTACAAGGGTCTCGGGGAAATGAATCCCGAAACGTTGTGGGCGACGACGATGAACCCGGAGAGCCGAACGCTGCTGCACATCAAGGCGGAGGATCACACCGAAGCGGACCAGATGTTTACCACGCTGATGGGCGATCAGGTTGAACCGCGGAGGAAATTCATCGAAGAGAACGCCCTCGATGTGCGCAACCTCGATATCTAGGCTGGGCGAGAGCCGAGCGCCACGCTGTCGCTGACCGTTAATGACCACCGAATCCCGCGTTCCAGTCAACATCGAAGACGAAATGCGGCGCTCGTACCTCGATTACGCCATGAGCGTGATCATCGGTCGAGCGCTGCCCGACGTTCGCGACGGCCTCAAGCCGGCGCATCGCCGCGTCCTGTACGCGATGCGGCAGATGGGGCTCGCGTCGAACCGTGCCTATCGCAAGTGCGCGAAGATCGTCGGCGAAGTCATCGGCAACTATCATCCCCACGGCGACGTGCCGGCGTACGACACGCTGGTTCGCCTGGCGCAGGACTTCAACATGCGTTACACCCTGGTCGACGGCCAGGGTAACTTCGGCTCGATCGACGGCGATCCACCGGCCGCGTACCGCTACACCGAGGCGCGGCTGGAGGCGCTCGCCGAGTCGATGATGACGGACCTCGACAAAGAGACCGTCGACTTCTCGCCCAACTTCGACGAGACCACGACCGAGCCAAACGTCCTCCCGACCGCATTTCCGAATCTGCTCGTGAATGGTTCCACGGGCATCGCCGTCGGAATGGCCACCAACGTGCCGCCGCACAACCTGCGCGAGGTGTGCAATGGCGTCATCTGGCTGATCGAAAACTACTATCTGGCCGACACGGCGACGTCAAAGCTCTCGCGCGAGCAGCGCCTCAAGGAGTTGATCAAGTTGATCCCCGGACCCGACTTTCCGACGGCCGGGATCATCGTTGGGCGCGCCGGGATTCACGAGGCCTACGTCACCGGCCGCGGCTCGATCCAGGTGCGCGCGCAAGCGGAGATCGAGTCGTTGAAGCGGGGTGAGCGGCAGCAGATTGTGGTCACGGCTGTGCCCTACCAAGTCAACAAAGCGCGCATGATCGAGCGCATCGCCGAACTCGTCCGGGACAAGACGATCGAAGGCATTTCAGACATCCGCGACGAGTCCGACCGCGAAGGGCTTCGCGTCGTCATCGAGTTGAAGCGCGGCGAGATCGCCGACGTGGTCCTGAACAATCTGTACAAGCACACCCAGATGCAGCAGGGCTTCGGCATCATCACGCTGGCCATCGTCGGCGGCCGTCCCCGGGTGCTGAACCTGCTCGAAGTGGTCGAGCAGTTCGTGGAATTTCGCCGGGATGTTGTTCGGCGCCGCACCGAATTCGAACTGCGCAAAGCCGAGGCGCGCGCGCACATCCTCGAAGGCCTCAAGATCGCGCTCGATCACCTCGATGCGGCGATCACGCTGATCCGCAACGCAAAGAATCCGCCCGAAGCACGCACCGGACTGATGGCGCAGTTCGGCTTGTCGGAAATCCAGGCGCAAGCCATTCTCGACATGCAGCTGCAGCGCCTGACCGGGCTCGAACGGCAGAAAGTGCTCGACGAGCTCGCCGAGCTGATGAAGCAAATTGAGCGATTGCGCACGATTCTCGCGAGCGAACGGCTGCTGCTGCAGATTGCGGTCGACGAGCTCAAGCAAATTCGCGACAAGTTCGGCGACGACCGCCGCACGACCATTCTCGACACCGAAGGCGAACTCCGGATCGAGGACTTGATTGCGGACGAGGATGTGGCAATCACCGTGACCGACACTGGTTACATCAAGCGCACGCCAATCTCGACATATCGCAATCAAAAGCGCGGGGGTAAGGGCCGCATCGGCATGCGCACGCGCGAGGAAGACGTTGTCAATCACCTCTTCGTCGCCTCGACCCACTCCTACATGATGATTTTCTCGGACCGCGGCCGTGCCTACTGGCTGAAGGTTCACGAGATTCCGGATGTCGGTCCGGACGGGCGCGGCAAGGCCATCGCCAACCTCGTGCAGATGGAAGCGGGTGAAAAGATTGCGGCCATGCTCGCAGTTCAGGAGTTCGACGAGCGGCACTTCATCGTGATGGGCTCGCGGCAAGGCATTGTCAAAAAGACCGAACTCTCGGCGTTCAGCAACCCCCGTGCGGGTGGCATTATCGCGATGGGTGTTGAAGACAGCGATGCGGTCATGGCCGTGCAGCTGTCCGACGGCTCCAACGAAATCTTCATCGGCACGCGTCAGGGCATGGCAATCCGGTTTCCGGAATCGGACGTTCGGCCAATGGGCCGCACCGCGTATGGCGTCCGCGGCATCCAGCTTCGTGAGGGCGACGCGGTGGTGGCGATGGAAGTGGTGAGGCCGGGTGGAACGCTCCTGACCGTCACCGAGAAGGGCTACGCGAAACGTACAGATCTCGACGAATACCGGGTGCAGAGCCGCGGCGGTGTCGGTATCAAGAACCTCGAAGTGACCGAGAAGAACGGCCCCGTGGTCGGCATTGCACAGGTACACGACAACGAAGAGTTGCTCGTCATCACGCAGCAGGGAAAAATCCTGCGCACGCCGGCCAACGCCATTCGCGCCATCGGCCGCGCCACTCAGGGTGTGCGCGTGATGGATCTCGACGGCGAGGACACCGTGGTGTCTGTTGCGCTTGTCGAGAAGGATGAAGAAGGTGTAGCTTCTCCCGAGTCTCAGTGACGCGTCTTATCACGCGGACCTCGAAGTCCGCGGTGTGTCGCGATTTCGCCGGAGGAAGACATGGCACCATCCAGGATCCGCGCGACGGTTGCGCTCGTCGTCTTCGTCTCGCCGTTTGCCGTCCTCGCCGCTGCGTGTTCGCGCCCGGCGGAACAGCAGTTTCTGACCCAATTCTTCCGCGCCGCTCGGGCGCGCGACAACAACACGCTGGCCTTGATGTCGGCCGTGTCATTCGAGCCGCGCGACGTGGGCACCGTAGACAGCTTCGCGATCAAGAAAGTGAGCGACGAGCGGCGGACGCCCGTGGACTTCAAGGGCCTTTATCAGGCGCAGCAGCAGGCAATCGACGCCGAGGCGGAGTTCAAGAAGCGAAAAATCGAGTATCAGAACGCAAACCTGCCCGCCCTCGAAACCATCGTCAAGCTCGAACGCGATCCCAAAGCCAAGATGTCGGCTGACCAGCTCAAGATGAAAGCTGAGTGGGACAAGTGGCGTGCCGACACGACCATGCACACCAAAGCGATTGCTACGACAAGGCAGGCCTTCAACAGGGCAATCGGTCCCGCCGACGCCTCGCTCTCACAGCCGGGTCAGCCGCCGTTCGATCCTCAACAGTTTCAAGGCGAGCTGGTGGCCAAAGACGTGACGATCGACGCGCAGGTCAAAGCGCCGGATGGTCGGACGTCGCAGAAAACTCTCGTGCTGACGCTGCAGCGTGCGATCGGAACGTTGAACGGCCAGCGGCGCGACGGCCGTTGGATCATTACGCGGATTCAGGGGACGTGAGCTCGTGCAGTTCAAAGTTACAAGTTCAAAGTTCAAAGTTGCGCAGGTCGATTTCACTTTGAACTTTGAACTTTGAACTTTGAACTTCTTTACACCATCTCCAGCTTGGCGTACTTAGCGCGAAGCGTTTTCGTCCCGACCGAGGCGAAGCGCACCACGACTTTCGTATCGCCGTCCAATTCCTCGACGCTCACAACCGTTCCGACCCCGAACTGCCCATGGCGCACCTTCGCGCCGGAGCGCAAGGCGCCGCGGATCGATTGGTCCTCGCTCTCGTAGTCGAACGATTCTTCCTGCTCGCGGACCCGCGACCCGCGGCGGCCGCCGCGGCCGTACGGATTGGGCCGGTATTCCCACCCGCTCCTGGGCGCGGCATACGGCGAGCTATACGACGAGAATTCCTGCTCGATGAGATCGGGAGGAAGTTCGTCGAGAAACCGTGAGGGTTGCGTATTTTGATAATCACCGAAGACGCGCCGCCTGGCCGCGCTCGTGAGCACCAGACGCGACCTGGCGCGCGTGATCCCGACGTAACACAGCCGGCGTTCCTCTTCGAGTTCGGCGTCATCCTCAGCCGATCGCGAGTGTGGAAACAGCCCCTCTTCGAGCCCGGCAATCACGACAACGGGAAACTCCAGGCCCTTTGCCGAGTGCATCGTCATCATCATGACCCGGGCGTCGCGTGCGCCCTGCTCTTTGTCAACGTCGGACAGCAGCGACAATCGATCCACGAATCCGCCGAGCGACGGCTCCGGCTCGCGCGTTTCGTATTCCCGCGCCGCGGAGACAAGCTCCATCAAGTTCTCGATCCGGCCCTCGGACTCTTCCGTGTGATCCTCGCGGAGATCGCGGAGGTAGCCTGATTGGTCGAGAACCTTCCCGAGCGTGATCGATACCGATTCGCGCCGCGCCATATCCGCGAGCCCCATAATCAAGTCGCGGAAAGCCGACAACGATGCGACCTGGCGGGGGCTGAGAAGCCGCTGCTCGGTTGCGGCCACCAGCTTCGTCCAGAGGGAATTGGCTGCCACGGTCGGCGCGAGACCAGCCAGAAGGGGAGGCAGATCGTTCGCCGCGACGCCGATATCCACCTGCTCGAGCGCGTCCATAACTCCTTTGCCAATTCCGCGCGCGGGCACATTGATGATGCGCCGCAGCGCCAGATCGTCGTGAGGGTTGAGGATCAGTTTGAGATACGACAGGGCATCTTTGATTTCCTTGCGCTCGTAAAAACCCACGCCCCCGAGCACGATGTACCCGATGTTGGCCTGGCGCAGTGAGTCTTCGATCGCGCGCGACTGCGCGTTGGTGCGATACAGCACGGCCATGGTTGCGTTCACGTCTTCAGAAATTGACGCGCGTGCAACACGAGTGATGTAGTCGGCCTCTTCGACTTCATCGGCGCCACGGAAGTACGTGATCTTGGCGCCGCCTTTCCGATCGGTCCAGAGCGATTTCTCTTTGCGATTGCGGTTGTGGCTGATGACAGCCGATGCCGCGTCGAGAATCACCTGCGTCGAGCGGTAGTTGCGCTCCAGCCGCACGACAACGGTTTCCGGAAAGTCGTGCTCGAAGTCCAGGATGTTGCGTAGATCGGCGCCGCGCCATTTGTAAATCGATTGATCGGGATCGCCGACGACGCACAGGTTGCGATGGATGCGCGCGAGCTGCTTGACCAGCAGGTACTGCGGACGATTGGTGTCCTGATACTCGTCCACCATGATGTAGCGGAACTTGTGCGCGTAGCGCTCGCGGACGCTCGGCACGTGGTCGAACAACTCGACGACCTTGAGTAAGAGGTCGTCGAAATCGAGCGCATTCGCGTCCTGCAAAGCTTTTTGGTACGCCTCGTACAAGCGGGCAACCTCGCGGTCGCGAGGATTCCAGCTGTTCGCGAAGGTGTCAGGGCCTTCCATCCTGTTCTTCGCGTGGCTGATCTTCGCCAGCACCGCGCGCGGCTGATAAGTGTTGTCGTCGAGCTGATGTTCCTTGACCAGCTGCTTCATCACGGCCTGCTGGTCACTCGAGTCGTAGATGACGAAATCGCGCGACACGCCGATGTGTGGCGCCTCCCGGCGCATCAATCGCGCGCAAAGCGCGTGAAAGGTGGAGATCCACATCGATCGACAATCCTGGCCGAGCAGAGTCTCGACGCGCGTCCGCATTTCCTCCGCGGCCTTGTTGGTGAACGTAACGGCAAGAACGCGATCGGCGGGCGCGAAACTGTTGGCGACGAGGTGCGCGATGCGATGAGCGATGACGCGCGTCTTGCCGGAACCGGCGCCGGCAAGAATGAGCAGAGCGCCTTCGGTGTGATCGACGGCGTGCTGTTGCTCGGAGTTGAGGGAGGAGAGGAAGTCCATCTCGTAACGAGTAACGTATAGCGCGTAGCGAGGATACGCTCTCGCTACCCGCGCCTCGCCACCCGTTACTATTCTACCGTCACGCTCTTCGCTAAATTCCTCGGCTGGTCGACGTCACAGCCGCGGCGCACCGCGATGTGGTACGCAAGAAGTTGCAACGGCAGCACAATTCCGATCGGCGTCAGCTCCGGCGGCATTGCAGGAACTGAAATGATCGAGTCAGTATTGCCATCCAGCAATCGCCACAACGTGTCGTCTGCTACCGTCGTCACCGCGATCACGGCGGCGCCGCGCGCCTTGGCTTCCTGGATGTTGCCGAGCATCTTCTCGTAGACCGGATCGGCCGGCGCGATCGCGACGACGGGCAGGTTGTCGTCGATGAGCGCGATCGGGCCGTGCTTCATCTCGCCGGCTGGATATCCCTCGGCGTGAATGTACGAGATCTCTTTCAGCTTGAGCGCGCCTTCGAGCGCGATCGGATAGTTGATGCCGCGCCCGAGATACAAAAAGTCGCTGCGGTTGTGGAAGCGGCCCGCGAGCTCTTCGACCTGCTTGGATCGTTTCAGGATTTCTTCGAGCTGCTTCGGGAGCAGCAGCAACTCGTCGATGTGCTTGCGCCGCTCCTCCTCGCTGAGCGTCCCCCGGACCTGGCCCATGTACATGGCCAGGAGATGCAGCGCCACGAGCTGGCTAGTAAAGGCTTTCGTCGAGGCGACGCCGATTTCCGGCCCGGCGTGCGTATAGATCGTGCCCTGGGCTTCGCGCGTCGCCATGCTGCCCACGACGTTGCAAATGGCGATGCTCTTCGAGCCGCGGTTTTTCGCTTCGCGCAACGCGGCCAGCGTGTCGGCAGTCTCGCCCGACTGCGTGATGACGACCGTGAGCGTCTTGTCGTTGACGACGGGGCTGCGATAGCGGAACTCGGAGCCGTAATCGACTTCGGCAGAGATCTTTGCCATCTGCTCGATCAGGAACTTGCCAACGAGACCGGCGTGCCACGACGTTCCGCAGGCGATCAGCTGCACCTTGTCGACCGTGCGGAAATCGTCATCCGACAGGTTCAACTCCTCGAGGTGGATTAAGCCAGTGTCTCGCGATACGCGGCCCAGAATGGTCTCGCGCACGGCCGTGGGCTGCTCGAAGATCTCCTTGAGCATGAAGTGCTTGTATCCCGCCTTCTCGGCCTGAACGGGATCCCACGTCACGCGCTGCGGCTTCTTCTCGATGGTGTGGCCTGAAAGATCGGTAAAGCGCACGCCGTCGCGCGTCGCTATCGCCATCTCCTCATCGTTCAGGAAGACGACGTTACGTGTGTGCTGCAGGATGGCGGGAATATCGGACGCGACGAAGCACTCGCCTTCCCCGAGTCCGACCACAACCGGCGGGCCATTGCGAACCGCGACAATCTTCTGGTCGTCATCCGACGACATCAACACAATCGCGAACAGCCCGCGCAGACGGGTCATGGCGCGCTGCACCGCGCCTTCGAGACCGTCGGCTTTCCACTCTTGTTCCACCAGGTGCGCGACCACTTCGGTATCTGTTTCGGTGACGAACTTGTGGCCGTTCGACTGCAGCTCCTGTTTCAGCTCGAGGTAGTTCTCAATGATGCCGTTGTGCACTACCACGATGCGGCCGGTGCAGTCGCGATGTGGATGCGCATTTTCTTCTGTCGGCCGTCCGTGCGTCGCCCAGCGAGTGTGGCCAAGGCCATAGCGGCCGGTCAGCGGCTCCTGCGAGATCGCCTGTTCGAGGTTCGTCAGCTTGCCGGCGCTGCGCCGCAACTCGATGCTGGTTCCGTTGACAACGGCAACGCCGGCAGAGTCGTAACCGCGATATTCGAGCCGGCGCAATCCCTCGATGAGAACGGGAACGACGGGCTTGTCACCGATGTAGCCAATGATGCCGCACATAGAAGACGTCTCGGTCGGTCGACTGTCGACAGCCCTCAATTCACATAGACTCGGCCTCTTTTGAACTGGCAACTGACAATTGGGAACTTCTCTTCTGCACCCATCCTTCCTTGACTTCCTGGCGACCGCGTGCGATGCCCAGCGCGCCGGCCGGCACATCGTCGGTAATCGTCGATCCGGCACCGACATACGCATTCTGCCCGACCCTGACCGGAGCGATGAGCGTTGTGTCGCTTCCGATGAACGCACCGTCCTCGATCACCGTGTGATTTTTCGTCCGGCCATCGTAGTTGCAGGTAATCGTGCCAGCACCGACATTGACGTTGGTGCCGATCGTCGCGTCGCCTAGATACGTGAGGTGATTGGCCTTGCTGCGCGCGCCGAGCTTCGCGTTCTTGAGCTCCACGTAATTGCCGACGTGCGCCTCGGATCCCACGTCGGCACCAGGCCGCAGATGGGCGAACGGTCCCACGGATGCACCGCTCGCGATGTTGGCTTCCGAGATGACCGAGTGATTTCGAATGACCACGCGATCGCCGAGCGTGGAATTGACGATGCGGCTCCCGGCGTGTATCTCACAGGCGGCGCCAATCCTGGTCGAGCCTTCGATGAACACACACGGATAAATCACCGTGTCGGGCCCAATCTCCACGTCGACGTCGATATATGTGGTCGCGGGATCGATCAAGGTAACGCCGGCGGCCATCAGTTCTTCGTTTTTCTGTTGTCGCACCATGGTGCTGACCTCGGCGAGCTCAGAGCGGCTGTTGATGCCGCGAATTTCGCTCGCATTGTCAATCGTGAACGTCGAAACAACTTTGCGCCTGCGACGATAGACGCCTATGAGATCAGGAAGGTAGTACTCGCCTTGCGCGTTGTCGGATCCGATCTGTTCGACGGAATCGAAGAGCGGCTCGACGTTGAACGCGTAAATGCCGGAATTGATCTCCTTGATCTCCCGCTGCGCCCTCGAGGCGTCCTTTTCTTCGACGATGCGGGTGATCCTGCCTTGCGTCCTGAGGATGCGGCCATAGCCATACGGACGATCGATGAGGGCTGTCAGCACGGTGGCAAACGCGCGCGTTTCGCGATGTGTCGCGACGAGCCGCTCCAGCGTGCGTGAGCTGAGGAGCGGCACGTCGCCAGACAGCAGCAGAACGGTTCCCTGACGGCCGCGAAGCACCGGCGCGGTTTGGAGCAGCGCATGTCCGGTCCCCAACTGCGGCTCTTGCACAACGAACTCGAGATGCGGGCGGGGTGCGAGATGGTCGCGGACCAGATTCGCGGCATGGCCAACGACGATCGTCGTGCTTGCCGGGTTGAGCGCGCTCGCCGTGCGCAGCACATGGTCGATCAGCGATAGACCGGCTACGCGGTGCAGCACCTTGGGCACTTCGGATTTCATCCGCGTACCCTTTCCGGCGGCTAGTACGACGATGTGAAGATCGGACATCGGGCGTCGGGCGACGCCCGAGGCGGCTACTTGCGGCGCACGGCGCTGCGCCTCTGCTCGCTGGCAGGGCGCGTTACCGGCGGCGCCTCGAGTAGCGCGGCCACGGCGTCATCGTCTCGGAGGTCATCAAGGTCGGGATCCACGCGCGCCAGCGCGCGGTTTTCCGGGTTCGCCTCGATAGCCTGCTGCAGATAGCGTATCGCGTCTGGCACCTGATCGCTTTCGGCGTAGGCCACAGCCAGCATGTACAGCGCTTGATCGTGGGCGGATTCGGCTTCGAGAATTCGCTCGAGGTGGGCCACGGCATCGTCGAGCTTGCCCGCGTTCAGGGCAATTGTGGCGGCATAGAGGCGTTCCGCCGTGTCGCGAGGCTCAGCCGTAAGCGGCTGCAATTGGCGCTCGCAGAACGCGAGATACATACGCGACCGCTCGATGAGTTCGCGTTCTTCAGCAAAGGTCGCCACCATATGCCGCAAGAGATCGGCGGCCTTCGCGTAGTTGTGCTGTTGGAGTGTCCGGACGGCCTGCTCGTATAAGCCGACCGCCTCCAGATAAGTCGAGCGTTGTGGGGCGGGCGTGTGGGATGCATTCAAAGCCGGGTTTTCGTTCGCGCCCTCGGCATCGAATTTTCCCGGCAGCCGCGGGTGGGATGGCTTACCTGCCGCCGGCTTTCGACCTGAGTGCTGCTTCGCCAATGCCGTCTCCGAGGCGGAAAACTAGCAAAAAGTCCAAATAACCGTCAAGTTGGTCAAACGATAGAGTTCTTGGCGCGTTCGATCGCTTCATAGACCGCCTTGGGCGTCATTTCCAGCCTTTCGGCTACCTCTCGGACCGCGGATCGTCTATCTAGCGCCGCGTTATTGGCTATTTGACCAAATAAGGCGTAGACAACATCATCGGTCGGGGCTTCGCCAGCTCGTTCCTCACCGGCCCGTGGCGGAACGATGACGACGAATTCGCCTTGAGGACTCTGAAAGTGCCTTGCGAGAGTCATTGCGCTTCCCTCCCGCCACTCCTCATGAAGCTTGGTCAGTTCACGGCCCACGAATATTGGTCGTTCACCCAACAACACCCCGAGCTCTGCAAGCGTCTTTTCGATGCGATGAGGGGCCTCGAAGAAGACCACGGCCTCCTCCGTTCGTGAGGTCGCCCATGACAACCAGCTCTTGCGGGCTATTGCCCTAACAGGTGGGAACTCAGCGAACACGAACCGTCCGGTTCGGAGACCACTTGCGCTTATTGCGGCGAGCACGGCGCTAGGTCCGGGTACAGCCGTCACGGTAAATCCTGCGTCGCGGACCGCCCGGACGAGCGTCGCCCCTGGATCCGAAATGGCGGGCGTTCCGGCGTCGCTGACCAGCGCAACCGACTGACCCGCACGCAACCGATCGAGGATCGGACCGATACGGACACTTTCGTTGTGTTCGTGCATGCTCACCAGCGGCGTCTCGATCTTATAGTGCCGAAGTAGGTTGCCCGTGCGCCGCGTATCCTCAGCGGCCACGAGGTCTACCTCCCGGAGGACGCGGAGGGCGCGGAGGGTGATGTCTTCCAGGTTGCCGATCGGGGTCGCGACGACGAAGAGTGTGCCCGTCACGGCAGAATTTTAATGTAGCATTGAGGGATCGCCCACCCGCGCGGAGGCGCTTCATGGCCTGGAGACCCAAGGCCGAGGTTCGATCCAACCGAGGCCAGAGAACTTGATGCAAGCGGCCGAGCCTTTCCCACACTTTGTCGACGACTACCTCAACTATCTGTACGAGGCACACCCCACCAGTGCCACGATGGATGGCGTTCACCTCCATGACGACCTGCTGGAGGATTTCCGCAAGCCCGCGATCGACACGCATTTGAGTGCGCTCGCCGGCTTCGCGCGCCGTCTCGACGCGATCCCGGTCGACACGCTTCCGGACGTCGAGCGCGTGGAGCACTCGATTGTTTCTGCCAACATCCGGTCGCGTCTCTTCGAGTTCGAGGAAGTCCGTTCCTGGGAACGCAATCCCTACGTCTATGCCGAGACGCTCGCCTCGAGCCTCGCGGCGCAGGCGATCTTCGATTATGCGCCGGTGCCTGAACGCGCGCGGCGTGTGCTGTCGAAGCTTCGTCAGACACCGCGCCTGATCGAGGCCGCGCGCGAAAACATCAAAGAGGCGCCGGCGATGTTCGTCAAGGTCGGCCTCGAGACGCTTCGAGGCGCGATGACCTTCATCGACAGCGACTTGCCGAAGGCGTTTTCAGCGCTCGACGATTTGCACCTGCTTGCGGATCTCGCCGACGCATCAGCCGAAGCCGTGCAGTCGATCGGGGGCTATGTTGATTACCTCGAGAACGATATGCGGCCACGCGCCAAAGCGTCGTTCCGGCTCGGTCGCGACAAGTTCGAACAGAAGCTGCGCGTGGATGAGGGCATTGCGCTGCCCGTCGAACGACTGCTCGCGATCGCCGAACGCGAACTCCACGCCACGCAGGAAGAGTTCCGCACCCTGGCGGGACGTCTCAACGGCGGCGACCCGATAGAGTCGTGGCGTAAAGCGAAAAAGGAATCGCATCCCGAACCGGGCAAGCTGCTCGCCACAGCCCGTGAGCAAGTGGGAGAATTAAAAACGTTCCTCGAACGGAACGCGATCGTGCCCATCCCAGAGGGCCTCTCGATCGAAGTCGCGCCCACTCCGGAGTTCTTCCGCTGGTCGTTTGCCAGCATGTGGTCGCCGGGCCCATTCGAGCCGCGCGCGTCGCGTGCCCTCTACTACCTCACCGACGTGGACCCGAGCTGGCCGGAGGAACGACAACTGGAGCATCTTCGCGACTTCAACATCCCGACGCTCTGGAACATCTCGATTCATGAAGTCTTTCCCGGTCATTACCTGCACTATCAGCACCTCCGCCGCGTGGAATCGAAGGTCCGGCGATCGACGTTGTTCATGACGACGTCGTATGTCGAGGGCTGGGCGCACTACTGCGAGCAGATGATGATCGAGGCTGGATTCGGCCGGCGCGATTACACGCTCAAACTGGGCCAGCTCGCCGAAGCGCTCGTGCGCCTCGCGCGCTTTGTCGTGGGCATACGGCTGCACACGGACGACTGGTCGGTCGAACAGGGCGTTCGCTTTTTCCGCGACGAAGCGTTTTTGGAAGAGGCGAGCGCGCGGCGCGAAGCCGAACGCGGCACGTTCGATCCGACGTATCTGGTTTACACTGCCGGCAAGCTCGCGCTGCTGAAACTGCGTCGTGATTGGCAGGAGCAACAGGCCGGCAAGGCGTCGCTCCGCGCGTTTCACGAGGCGCTGCTGGCGCAGGGGGCGGCGCCGTTCTGGGCGCTTCGCCAACTGATGCTCGGCGTGCCGGCGCTGACACAAAGCTCGCCGGACGGATTGAGCGCGCGCCCCGCCGATGCGGTGCTGGAGTAAACCTGATGCCGTTGTATGAATACCAGTGCGAGGCCTGTGGGCACCGCTTCGAGGTGATTCAGAAATTCTCCGACGCTCCGCTTGAAGTATGTCCCCGCTGCAACGGCGTCGTGCGCAAGCTCCTCTCGTCGCCGGCCATACAGTTCAAAGGCTCGGGCTGGTACATCACTGACTACGCGCGCGCCGGCAAAACGGATGGCGCCGCAGGCGGCGAGACGAAAGCGGCCGACGCGAAGCCCGCCGCCTCCAGCACGTCGTCCAGCGAGAAAACGACTGACACAAAGACGGCAAGGAAAGCGGAATCGAAGCCGGAAACCAAGCCGGCGACGTCGTAGAAGCAGTCAGCTGTCGGCCATCAGCTCCCGGCAAGAACGCGCGCACGTCACGGCGGACTGCCAAGGCTCCGAGCAGGTGGTTTTGCGCGTTGCGGCTTTAACCTGCGAACACTGCAAGCGAGGCGCCCTTCGACGATCCTCAGGGCGACCTGAGTTCCTCGAAGGTCGCAAAGCGCCGAGCGTACTTGCAACCGTGCTGACTTCCACCGTCACCGTTTGACCGTCGACGTGAGATTCAGGCTCTCCAGATACGCGCGAAACGAGTCGGCCAGGTCCGGACGCTTCAATGCGAAATACACGGTAGCCTTCAGATAGCCCAACTTGTTCCCCGTGTCATGGCGGACGCCCTTCACCTCGCACGCATACAGTGGGCGCTTCTGCAGCAATCGGCGGAGACCGTTGGTGAGCTGAATCTCTCCCGACCGATCTTCCGAAGTCGCCTCGAGCGCTGAAAAGATGTCTGGCGTGAGGATGTAGCGGCCGATGATGGCGAGATTAGACGGCGCCTCGGCACGCGCCGGTTTTTCCACCAGGTCGTTGATCCGATGCACGCGCGGACCGTCCGACGCAAACGAGTCGGCGACTGGATCCGGCTGCACGCTGACGATGCCGTAGCTCGAGACCTCCTCGTCCGGCACGCGCTCAACCGCAAGCACCGGTCCGTCAACGCGGTTGTAGACATCGATCATCTGTTTGAGCGCCGGCGGCTCCGCGTCCATCACGTCGTCTCCGAGGACGACGGCGAAAGGTTCCCCACCGATAAGGGCCTTGGTCACCAACACCGCGTGACCAAGCCCGAGCGGCTCACCCTGGCGCACGTAGGCGAGATTGATCAGGCTTGAAATCCATCGGACCTGTTCCAGTTGATCGCGCTTGCCACGCCCTTCGAGAAAGCTTTCGAGTTCCGTCGAACGATCGAAGTGATCCTCGATGGCGTTCTTGCCTCGTCCCGTGACGAGAACGATGTCGGTGACACCGGAGGCCGCGGCTTCCTCAACGCCGTACTGAATCGTCGGCTTGTCTACGAGCGGCAGCATTTCCTTGGGTTGCGCTTTGGTGGCGGGAAGGAACCGTGTTCCCAACCCCGCGGCGGGAAACACGGCTTTGCGAATCGGCGGGGGCATCCGGAATAGGATACAGGAATGCTCGATCCGGGCTTCATTCGCGACAACCTGGAACTCGTGCGGCAACGCATGGCGGCGCGCGGTCTGGACCTGAGCAAAGACCTCGAGCAGCTTGCCACGTTGGAAACGCAGCGTCGCCGGCTGATTCCGCAGCTCGAAGCCCTCAAACGCGAGCAGAACGCCGCGGCGGACGAGGTTGCGCGCGCGAAGCGCCAGGGCCAGGACGCACGGCCGCTCTTGGAAGCGAGCAAAGCGCGCGCGGCCAAAATCAAGCAGATGCAAGTCGAGCTCGATGCAGCCGAAGGTCAGCGCAGCCGACTGCTCGCGACCATTCCGAATGTGACGCACGAGAGCGTCCCCGTTGGAAAGAGTTCGCAGGACAACGTCGAGATCCGCAAATGGGGCGAGCCTCGCTCGTTTGATTTCGAGGCAAAACCTCATTGGGAGCTCGGCCCGCAGCTCGGGATCATCGATTTCGAGCGCGCCACCAAGATTGCCGGCGCGCGCTTTTCGATCCTTATGGGCGCAGGCGCGCAACTCGAGCGCGCGTTGATCAATTTCATGCTCCATCTGCACACGACGCAGCATGGCTACACCGAAATCGAACCGCCGTTTCTCGTCAACGCAGCTACGCTCTACGGCACGGGACAACTGCCGAAGTTCGAGCAGGACCTTTTCAAAATCGTCGGCGAGTGGGACCTGTATCTGATTCCGACTGCGGAAGTGCCGGTGACGAACTTGTATCGCGGCGAGATCCTCGACGGCCGGCTGTTGCCGCTGAAATTCACTGCCTACACACCGTGCTTCCGCAGCGAGGCAGGTTCGTACGGCGCCGACGTGCGGGGCCTCATTCGCCAGCATCAATTCGACAAGGTGGAGCTCGTGAAGTTCACCGAGCCGGAAACGTCGTACGACGACCTCGAAGGGCTCACGGCGGACGCCGAGCGTGTGTTGCAGCTGTTCGAGCTGCCGTATCGCACGGTGGTGTTGTCAACCGGCGATACGGGTTTCGCCGCAGCGAAGACCTACGACATCGAAGTATGGCTGCCGAGCCAGCAGACGTATCGCGAGATTTCGTCGTGCTCCAATACCGAAGCGTTTCAGGCGCGGCGCGCTAACATCAAATATCGGCCGCAGGGAACCGGTAAAGCTGACTTCGTTCACACCCTGAACGGGTCGGGACTCGCAGTCGGCCGCACGCTGATTGCTATTCTCGAGAATTGCCAGCAGCGCGACGGCTCTGTCGTCATTCCGGCAGCGTTGCGGCCGTTCATGAACGGCAAAGAAACCATCGACCCTCAATGAACCGGCTGATCTTGCGGACTGCGCTGCTCGTCGCGTCGTTGAGCGCCACCACGGGGCCTCTGTGGCCGGCCGTGGCGGCACAACCAATTGGACTGCGACCACCGGCGCCGTACGGCGGGACGTTCTATCTGCAGATCGATGGCGGTGTGACGTTCCGGCTCGCGTCCTTCGCTGGATGCGCCGTCAGAATTGATCAAATCGAGGACTGTTATTTCACGGCCAACGGTCTCGTCCTTCCAGTCATCGATTGGTTCAACCACGTCGCAACCGGAAATCACACAGTCAAAGACGCTGTCGTCATTCAGGTCGACGCGAACTTCCGAGAGGTGTCTCGTCTCGAGATCTCCGATGCTTTTTTGAGCGATTTCCAGATTTCCGATTTCGACGCCGCGCAAAGGACAGCCGGCTCAATCGCGTTTACCCTCGTTCCCGACTCGACGCACCTGCGCTCGAGCTCCGGACCGGTCAACGCTCAATTACAAACTGGATTCTTTCCGTTTGCGTTCGCCATGAATATCGAAGGATTCGATGGCACACGCGTTGTGGCCGTGCGGGGAATCCGGATGGCGGTGCCGAAGCTTCCGATCGTCACCGGTATACGCTTGCGATTCACGCCGGGCGTGCCGCAGTTCAGCATCATGGCCGCCGAAGCGGGTCAAACGGGCGGAAACATGAGCGGATTTCAGGAGTGGTTCGAAGAAGTGCTCGTATACGGCGACGTTCACCCGCGCAGCGGCCAGCTCGAGATTGTCTCGGCAAACGTGCAGGACACGCTGGCGAGAATTCAGTTCGTCGATCTGTCGCCGGTCGCCATGGAGGTTTTTGGCGACGCGAGAGGGCGTCGGACACTGACGATGTCAGTAGAGAGGTTCGCCATGCAAGTGCCGTAAGCGGATGGATGGCGCCCTTCGCGCGAATCGCGAGCGAAGGATGGCGGAGAGGAAGGGATTCGAACCCCTGGAAGCCTTTCGACTTCAACGGTTTTCAAGACCGCCGCCTTAAACCACTCGGCCACCTCTCCGGCTACATGTCAGCTTAACGCAGGGAGATAATGGTCGCCTGTCAATGCAGATTCGCGCTGCCATCCTATGGGAGCAAAGTGCCCCGCTTTCGCTCGAGCCGGCCGAACTGGCGCCGCCGCGACGTGGCGAGGTGCTCGTTGAAGTCAAGGCCGCCGGTGTTTGCCACAGCGATTTGCACGCGGCCACCGGCGACTGGCCCATACGCGTGCCACTGGTGCTCGGACACGAAGGCGCGGGCATCGTCCGCGAAGTCGGCGCCGATGTATCTGAACTAAAACCAGGGGACCGTGTTGTGTTGTGCTGGGCGCCCGCCTGCGGCAAGTGCCCTGCGTGCGTCGAGGGCCGGCCGATTCTTTGCGATCGCCTCGAGAAGACGACTTACCGTAACAAGATGCCGGACGGCGGCACGCGACTGCGCGCGCGAGAGAAAGACGTGGCGCCGTTTCTCGGCACCGCGTGTTTCGCCTCTCATGTTGTGGTTCCGCAAGAAGGAGCGATCCGGATCCACGACGAGATTCCATTCGAGGCGCTTGCGGCACTTGGGTGCGCCGTGGTCACCGGAGTGGGCGCCGTGTTGAACGCCGCAAGGGTGGCGGCCGGCGACACGGTGGCGGTGATCGGCGCCGGTGGCGTCGGACTCAACGTCGTGCAGGGCGCAGCCATCGCCGGCGCGTCGCGCATCGTCGCCGCCGATCGCCGGCGCGAGCCGCTGGAGCTCGCGAAAGCTTTTGGTGCGACCGACGTCGTGCAGATCGCGCGGTCGGCTGTCGATGCGATCCGCGAACGGACGGCGGGCCGCGGCGCAGATTACGTGATCGATACGGTCGGAACGGCAGAGACCATTTCCGACGCGGTCGCCGCCGCTCGTAAAGGCGGGACAGTGGTGATCACGGGACTATCACGCGTGGATGGTCGCGCGTCGCTGCCGATGTTTCCGTTCGTCATGCAGGAGAAGCGGTTGATCGGATCCGCCTATGGATCCGGTCAGCCGCTCCGCGATATCCCGCAGCTCGCGTCGCTGTACCAACAGGGCAAACTCAAATTGCGTGAGATCGCGACGCGCACGTACACGATCGATCAAGTGAACGACGCACTCCGGGCACTCGGCGATGCAGAAGGCGGAAGAGGCATCATCCGTTTCTGACTCTGATTACGCGAAACGCTTGTCGTCTGCTGAGGGACCGTAGAGCGCGGGCACCGTCGCGCCCATCAGGCGGAGGTACACGGTCATCTGTCCGCGGTGATGCGCCATGTGGTTGATCAGATCGCGCATCATGACGTGACGCGCCGCTTCGACCACGACGTTGCCGCCGACGAGCAGCCGCCAGTTGCTGTTGAGAAATTCGTCGTTCGTGCTCTGCAGCGCTTTGCGTCCGCTTGCCACTGAACTTTCGAGCCCGTTGAGCAGCTCCGCGGCCGTGCGCATCGGCGCGGGCCTGTTCTGCGATCCGCCGGGCGGATTCAGGTCGAGCTCGTTTTGGTTGATGATAAAGCCAATCCAAGACGGCATCATCGCGACCATCTCGGTGAGATAGCCGAACGCCATCGATTTGTCGTGCGGCTTCCAGTCGTACTTGCCTTCGGGCACCTGTTGAAGCGCGCGGCGCGAGCGCTCGGCTTCGCGGTCCAGCTCTGCTAAAAAGACTTCGGTGAGTTTCATATCCGAATGAGCATAGCGCAGGCCACAGGCTGTGCTTACTCGCGCCGTGTGCTCCGAAGTCCGCGCAACGTCACCGCGTCGACGGGAATCACGATGGTCGCGTAGCTTTCGATGCAGGCGAGAATCGCTTCGCGCGGTCCCTTCGTCCATTCGTCGCTTCCGTAGAACGCGTCTTCGCTTTTCTGACGCTCCTCCAGGCTTGGATATCCACGCATCAGGAAATACGAATTCGCGTCGTGCGGCGATGGGCCGTATGAAACGACGTCAACGTTCCAGCGCTTGAGCATCGGCAGCGCCTGGTTGATGAACAACGCGTGAAAGCGATCGCGCGTGCCGGGTTTCAGGTTGTAGGAGCGGATTTCGACCATTCGACTCTCGGCTGGCTGGTCACCGCGCGCGGTCAGCGGCAGAAGCGCGAGGAGACTGGCGGCGACCACCACAGTTCGAAGCTTTGACAAGGTTGGCATCGATACTCTCCCTCCACAACAACATCACGGCGTAGGCCCGCCATGGACGCCACGCCTGCGAGCGGCGCTCGAGCTCGCGCGCCGAGCAGTTGCCCATGGCGCGTCGGAGAACCAGATCTCCGCGGGGAAACGCGTCCGGCTCATTGAACGCACGCATGGCCACGTACTGCGCTGTCCAATCACCGATGCCGCCGATTTGCTTCAGTGCCGCGAGCATTTGGCTGCAGCGCGATCGAGTGAAATCACGCCGGACGCCACTGCTCGAGCGAGCGCTCGAATGGTACCCGCGCGTGCCGGCATGACTCCGACTTCTTCAATCGGTGCGTTGGCGAGGCGCACCGGCGTGGGAAAGAGACCGCGCGTCTCGGACATCGCGGCAAGTCGTCCGGCGATGGTCGTCGCCGCGCGCACCGACACCTGCTGGCCGAGGATCGCGCGCACCGCGAGCTCGAAGCCGTCCCAGGCGCCAGGGGTCCGGATGCCGGGATGTCTGGTCAGGGGCCGGCGGAGGCGCGAATCGCTGTTGAGCTGATCAGCGACGAGCGCGGGATCGGCGCTGAGATCGAACATCCCGCGCACGCGCTCCACGATCGATAGCAACGCGTGCGGATCGGGGAACTCCACAACCAGGCGGAGCCCGCGTGCGGCGTCATCGTGCGAGACCTCGATCGTGCCAAACCTTCCGTCGATCGAGATGTTTCGCCGGTAGCGCGCGTCGTCGACGGTCTCGACCCCTGGTACAGCACGCGCGCGCAAAAAATCCAGCAGGCCTGCCCAGTCGTACGGCGGACGATAGGCGAGACGAAAACAGTAGCGCTCTGTATCGCTGTCGTCGCGCCGGGCGGCGCGGTTGCGGAGTTCTGTTGGCGTGCGCTGATACGTTTTTCTAATGTGACTGTTGAAGCGCCGAACGCTGCCGAACCCTGAAGCGTCCGCGACTTGATGAAGAGGAAGCGCGGTCTCGTCGAGGAGCTTTTTGGCGAAATGTAAGCGGCGTGTGAGGGCGACGTCGAGCGGCGAGGCGCCGAGATGTTGAACAAACAATCGGCGCAAGTGCCGCCCCGTGACGCCGAGGCGTTCGGCGAGCGCCTCGACGCGGTCGTCATCGAGCGCACCTTCACCGATCAACCGCAGCGCACGCGAGACAACGCTCGACGTACCAAACCACGCAGGGCTTCCAGGAGACGCTTCGGGTCGACACCGCAGACACGGTCGAAAGCCGGCGGCTTCAGCCGCGGCCGCAGTGGCAAAGTATCTGATGTTCTCGTCGCGCGGAGCTCGTGCGGGACAAATCGGCCGACAGTAAACGCGCGTGCTGGTGACGCCAATGAAAAAGCGTCCGTCGAAGCGCACATCGCGCGAGCGCCGCGCGCGATCGCACACGGCGCGATCGAGATCCACCACGCTGGCAGGATAACGCGACCCGGGCGCGCGACTAGTCAGAAACGGACATGAACGACCGATCGTGTTTCCTCGCGCAATCTGTGAAATCTGTGAAATCTGTGGTTTAACTTTCTCTGTGTAATCCGCTCTTCATCCGCGTAATCCGCTCTTCATCGGCGAAATATTCCAAGCGCCTTGATTCGGGACGCGAGCGTCGTGGGACGCATCCCCAGCAGCCGAGCGGCGCCATCGTCACCAAAAATCTTGCCGCGCGTTGCTGCGAGCGCGGCCTCGATGTTTGTCTTTTCCAGCCGGCGCACCTCGGCGCGCGTGACGATCGTGATCGGCGGAGGCACACCGGGCGTCGGGACCGATCGAGCGCTGAGATCGACGATGCGCGAGGCGGCAAGATCAACCGCAAGCTGAAGGTTCGCCAGTTGCTCGTCGGAAGGCATTTCGCGATCGAACATCGCGAAGACACCGATCGCTTCGCCGTCCTCGAGGATCGGAAGACCGATGAATGCGCGCACGCTCTGACGTGCGACCCACCCTGGGTTGGTGAGCCAGTCTTCGTCACCGCGGATGGCGCGCACGATAAACCGCTCCCGTGCGTCGGCGATACGCGTGATTCTGGAGCTGACCACCGCCATCTCGCGGAACTCGCCATCGAGGCGGCTATAGCTGCCGCCGCCGCTCGGCGTTCCGGCACTTGCCATCAATTCAAGAGTGCCGAGCCGGTTTTTGATCCAGACCCGGACGAGCGCAACGGACCTCCGGGCCGCGACGTGAGTCGTAAAGCACTGTGCGAGGTCCCAAACAGTCGTTGCCCGCACGATGGCGCGAAGGAGCGAGGCGGAGTCGTTCTGCACGGCGAGATTCTACGATATTTCGTCGGCAATGCTGTTACGAAAACTCGTAACACTGGGCTTTCAGCGGTAGAGCCAGCGGGGACCGGTGGTGGTCGAGGCTTTGCGAGCCAAAGCACGAGGTTCTGAACAAAGGGCCTCAAGGCGCGCGCGGCCCTGAGAAAAGGGGCCTGACCCCATTTTACGAAAAATCGTCGCTCCCGGCCGGCCTCCCGTTTTGTGGTAATTTCCCGCCTGTGACACGCGAAAGCTTCCTTATCCTCTTCGTGCCGGCTTTGGTGGCGCTCGGCTGCAGCGGGTCCCCCTCCACGAATCGAGCCGATGAACCGATGCCGGACTCGGGCATCACCACCCTCCAGAAGACTGATACGAAGGTGGGCACCGGACACGAGGCGCGCAAGGGCATGTCCGTCCAGGTGCATTACACCGGGTGGCTCTACGACATCAACGCAGCCGATCGGAGGGGGAAGGAGTTTGACAGCTCTCGTGGCAAGGACCCGTTCACCTTCAGGCTTGGCGACGGCGAAGTGATCCCCGGCTGGGACGAGGGCGTCGTCGGCATGAAAGTAGGGGGTGCGCGCACGTTGATCATTCCGCCGGCGTTAGGATACGGTCCGCAAGGCGCCGCTGGGCAGATTCCGCCCAACGCGACGCTGATTTTTGACGTTGAACTCGTCGAAGCCAAGTAGCCCCGCGCTCTGCAAACACTTCGGACCCTGCGGCGGATGCGATTGGCAAGACCTCCCCTACGCCACGCAACTCGCCCGCAAACGGGATCGTGTCGCGGAATTGCTGTACGCATCGCTCGGCCGCCGCGCGCCGGAGGTGCAGCCGCTCCTCGGCATGCACCCTGACGCAACAGGCTGGCCGTGGCGCTTCCGTCACAAAGCCTCGTTCGTCTTTGGTCAGCGCGAAGGTCACCTCATCCTGGGACACTACGCCGCACGTTCGAATCGCGTCGTCGCCATTGTCGAGTGCCCGGTTCACTCCGATCGCGCGAACCGGATTGCGTTTGCTCTTCATGCCGATCTCGCGCGCGCGCGCATCGCGGCCGCGGGACTGGATCTTCGCGGCGTCGTTCGCCATCTCCTTGTACGCACCACGCGCGACGATGCAGAGGCGGTGGCGATGCTCGTTGTCACGAGGAACGACAAGGCGCTGCGCAAGCCGATTCGTAACTTCCTGGCAGGTCCCGAACGCCCTACCGGCTTCTTTTTGAACATTCACAGCAGGCCAGGCCCGTACATGGTGGGTCGCGAAACGCTCCGGGTTGACGGCCGTCCTCATGTCCGTGAGACCATCGGCCCGATTTCATATCTCGTCTCGCCGACTGCGTTTTTTCAAACCAATGCGGTCGTCGCTGCAACGCTCGTTGATCTCGTACTTGCTCACGCGCCGCCCGAGACTCCGTTGGATGTCATCGATCTCTACGCCGGCAGTGGGTTGTTCACTCTCCCGCTCGCTGCGCGCGGCCATCGCGTGACAGCAATCGAAGAAAGTGAGCAAGCCGTGCGCGACAGCCACGCAAACGCGCGTTTGAATCGGCTCGACGAGCGGGTGCGATTTGTTCGGGGACGTGTCGAGGACGCGCTGCCGCGCCAGCCACGATTGCGTTGGGATCTGGCTGTCATCGATCCTCCGCGATCGGGTTGCCCGCGGGATGTCATCCACAGGCTGTTCAACGAAATGCGTCCGGCACGCGTCGCCTACGTGTCCTGCAATCCCGAGGCGCTGGCGGGCGAGTTGCCGGCGATCCTCGCCAGCGGCTATCACGTGACGCGCGTGCAACCTGTGGATATGTTCCCTCACACCACCCATATCGAAACCGTGGTGACGTTAGCGCGTTGACGGGTTGGATCGTGGCATCGCGCACCGCCCGATCCGGGACCGGCCGCGGTGCCATATCCTAGGACACTAAAGGCCGATGCACCCCGTCCCCGCACGTCCCGCTTCAACCGTAGTGCTCGTGCGCGAGTCTGAGTCGCAGAACCTGGAGGTCCTCCTCGTGCGGCGGCACGACAGCGTCGCGTTTATGGCCGGCGCGTACGTGTTTCCAGGAGGCCGCGTCGACGACAGCGATCGTGTGCTCGCGGCCGGCGACGAGGAACTCGGGTACCGGATTGCCGCTGTCCGAGAGACGCAAGAGGAAGCGGCTGTCACGCTCACGCCGGACGATTTGATTCCGATCGCGCATTGGGTCACACCCGAGATCGAAACCCGCCGCTACGACACGCACTTCTTTCTCGCGCTCATGCCCGAAGGCCAGGTTGCGCGGCACGACGAGAGCGAGACAACTGCGCTCGTGTGGGGAAGTCCGTCGGCCGCGATCGAGCGCTGTCGCCGTGGTGAGATCGTGCTGCCGCCGCCGACCTGGACGACACTGCGCCGGCTTGCGCGGTTCCAATCGATCGCCGAGGCGCTCGACTGGGCGCGTCGCACGCGTGTCGTGCGTGTCCAGCCGCACTTCAACCAGAGCGGCAATCGACGGATGTTGACGTTGCCGGGCGATCCGCTCTACCCCACGATCCCGGGATGGGACGTTCCGGAAGATACGCGCTTCGTTCTCGAGGAAGGGAAAGGATGGAAGCCGGTTCCGGCATGACGCCGCGGATCGATCAACTCATCGATCTGTTCAACCATCGCCGCGACGACCTGCCGGACGGTCTCTTCGATCGCCGGACGCAGTTTGTTCTCAACGGCAGACCGTTCGAGGAGACCCTCGGTCGATCGCCATCCGATCCGCTCGTGCTCATGCTGGCTCGCGGACCGGCTGGTTATCGCTTCAGCGCCAAAGCACTCCTGCACGCAGTCCCCGACGCTCGTATCGCGCGCGGCGAGGTGTCGCAGCTTTCCCGTGACGGTGTGGTGACCGTGAAGTGGCAGTGTTGGTTATCGGGCCACTTGCGCGGAACGCACGAGGCCGCGGAGACCGTGTTCGACGCAGAGTTTGCGCTGACCGAGGCAGGAGTGGTCGCACGTGCGTCGGTCGTTGTGCCGGAGGCACAACTCGAACGCATCCGTGAAGCGCGCCTGCGACCGTAATTCCCGCAATCCACCTGAAGAGATCGGGATTGAAGTTGTGAGAGATGAGCGGAGCGCGCGGGTCCAGGTCCTCCGGCAGCAGATTGCGCTGACCACCGTGCGAGTCGTTGACCACCACTTCCGTAGCGCCGCCGTCGAACGCACCGCGAATCGCCGCGTTGGCGTCTTCGGCCATGAGCTTCCGCGCGCGCCCGTACTCAGGCTGTCCGGCCGACGTCTGGTCGTCACCGTTGACGCCGCTGATGCCTTCGAGATCGACCGAAATGTAGACGCGCTTGCCAGATGGCTGTGCGTCGGCAGCAACCGCCAAAAGGAAGCACGCAAACGTGAACAACGCGCGGCACATGTGACCTCCCGTTCGGGAGGTCATTCTACGCGGAGGGCTGCTGTTCGGGAATTTGCAATGCTGCCCGGACGAACATTTCTTCCGGCAGCGCACCGAGAATCTCGACGCTGTCGTTGACGACGGTTTTGGGAACACCGGTGACGCGATAGCGGCGCGTGAGCTCCATGAACTCCGTGGCTTCGATCGCCGAAGCGGTGATGTTCGGGTTCGCAAACGCCATTTTGTGCGCCAGGACGACCGCCCTGGGGCAGTGCGGTCAGGTGGGTGTTGAGAACACCTGCACGTGCATCGGCTTGTCGACCGTCGCGAGCAATCGTTTCGTCTCGTCCTGGAGCTCGAGATCGCCCGTGCCTGCAAGGAGCACCGCCTCCACGAGCGGAACGAACTCGTAGCCGGTGGGCGCGCCGAAAAACCGTATGCGCGTGTCTTCGCCGTCCGCCAACACCACGATCGCGGGAGACTTGTCGACACCGTACTTCGCGCGATCGTCGAGATCGAGGATGAAATTCTTTTCGACCACGTCGATCTTGTCGTTGAGCGTGGCGAGCTCGTCGAGTACTTGTTTGGCGACGAGACCGCTCTCGGATCCGCCGATCGTTTGCGTGAAGAGTACGACGGTGACGCGCTTATTGATCGGCGACAGGTGTTCGGTCAGGACCTGGACATCCTGAGCAGAAAGAAGGGCCATGGATCGATTGTAAGGGCTTCAGAACTTGAACAGATCGTCGAAGGCCTTCCGCGCGCCGGATGGTTCAGCCGGTTTGTTGCTCGTGGCCGATGAGGTTTCGCGCTCCCATGTGGTGCGCGCGGTGAAGAATTGACATTCGTTGGCGACGTCTTTCGGCGACACCCGTGCCGCAATCGACTGCGTGCATTCGAAACGTGCGCCGGGATCGAAATGCACGCACTGCGCGCATGAGCGCAGGTCCTGACCGCACTTTGCGCACTTGCTGCGCGAGAACACCTGCACTTCAACCAGGCTTCCGCATCGCGCGCAGCGCGCCACTTCGCGAAAACCGGGCATATTCGGGTTTTTCGCACCTTCAGACGAAATGCGGCGTGCGCCCGCCGGAGCGCCGGGTTCACGTTCCGGTCGGCGCGGTTGTCCATCTGGCGACGCCGGTCGCGGCTGCCGCTCGCGCCCATCGTCCTGATAACCGCGCTGACGGTATTTGCGCTCGCTCATGCAGGCCTACGCGGGATTATAATCGCGCCGGCCGATTCGTAAACCGACTCGCGCACGATTCACCAGCCGTCTTTCGCCTGTCGGGCCGACCCTGACCGTTGGGTGATTGCCGCTTCGCACCCCGAAGTTGCAGCCTAACAAAGACGGAACTGCGCGAGTTGCGCGTCGGAGTAACCCAATGCGCGCAAAACTTCGGCCGTGTGCTCGCCGAGCATTGGCGCCCGGCGCGCAACGAGAGGCGGAGTTTCCGACATTTTGATCGGCGATCCGGGTGCTTGGAGGCGGCCGAGCGTCGGGTGTTCGACCTCCACCACCATTTCACGCGCGCGCACCTGCGGATCCGCAAACGCCTCCGCATAGTTGTTGATTGGTCCGCACGGAATCCCGTTGTTCTCGAGTAACGCAAGCCAATGCCGCCGCGGTTCCTGCGCGGTGATCGCCTCGATTCGCGCAATCAGCGCGGTGCGGTTCTTCACCCTCGCGGTGGCGTTCGCGTAGTCCGGATCACCAACCCATTCTGCGTGCCCAAGCAGCGCACAAAACCGCTCGAACAGCCGATCGTTGGCGGCGCCAAGGGTGATGTAGCCGTCCCCGCATCGAATTGCCTGATACGGCGCGAGCAGACGATGGGCCGAGCCGAGTGGCTGTGGGACGACTCCTTCACCGAAGTACTCCGCAGCTTCCCAAACCGAAAACGCGATGCCGGCATCGACGAGCGACGTGTCGATGTACTGGCCGCGCCCCGTCCGCTCTCGGTAGTAGAGCGCAGCGAGTATCGCCGTCACGGCAAACATGGCCGCGCCCAGATCGGTGATTGGCACACCGATTTTGACCGGGGGATGGCCGGGTTCGCCCGTGACCGACATCAGGCCTGATACCCCTTGCGCTATCAGATCGAACCCTCCTTTTTTCGCGTCGGGACCGGTCTGACCGTAACCCGAAATCGAGGCGTAGATCAGCGCAGGAAAGTCAGGCCCGAGCGCTGCGTAGTCCAACCCGAAGGCCCGCATGACGCCGGGCCTGTTGTTTTCGACCACGATATCGGTGTGCCGCAGGAGACGGCGAAAGGCGTCCTGGCCGAGCGCCGTTTTGAGATCGAGCACGATGCCGCGCTTGCCGCGATTCACCGCGTTGAATGCCGCACTTTCGCCGGCAGCGGCACCCGCCATCCGGCGCGTCGAATCGCCCTCCGGAGGCTCGATCTTGATCACGTCCGCGCCCATATCGCATAGTTGCATGGCGCAAAAAGGACCGGCCATCACCTGCGTCACATCGAGGACGCGTATTCCTTCAAGCGCGCTGCGACCCGTACTCATGTCTACCTCTGAAGTGCTGTTCTCATCCGGCGATCACGTGGCGTACCTGACGTTCAACCGCCCGGACGCCAAAAACGCGCTCACGTGGGCGATGTACGACGGGCTCGCCGACGCCTGCGAGAAGGTTGAAGCCGATAGCGGGATCCGCGTATTCGTGCTGCGCGCGAATGGCGATACATTTGCTGCGGGCACTGACATCCGGCAGTTCACTGAATTCTCGTCCGCCGAAGATGGTATCGCCTACGAGCAGCGGCTCGATGCGGTAATCGATCGCCTCGAAGCGGTCGCGGTGCCCACCATAGCGCAGGTTCACGGCGTCGCCGCCGGCGGCGGGTGCGCGATCGCGCTCGCCTGCGATTTGCGCGTCTGCACGCCGAGCGCCCAGTTCGGCATGCCGATCGCACGCACGCTCGGCAACTGCCTGTCTGCGGCCAATTACGGCCGCCTCATCGATCTGATCGGGCCTGCGCGCACGAAGGACCTGATCTTGACCGCGCGCTTTCTCGACGTGTCCGAAGCCGAGGCGCTCGGCCTGGTGACGCGGATCGCCGACCACGCGGTAATCGACGACGTCGTGCGCGATCTCGCGGCCACGATTATGGCCCATGCGCCGCTGACGCTGCGGGCCACGAAAGAAGCGCTGCGCCGCATTGCTGTCAGCAAGCGCCTCGATCCCAGCGATCTCGATGATCTGATCGAGCAATGCTACGCGAGCGAGGATTTCCGCGAAGGAGTCTCCGCTTTCCTCGGCAAGCGCCCGCCGCGATTCAGCGGCCGCTAGCTGCCAGGGTGTGCTCCCTCCAGCTGCCCATACTACGCGGCGGCGCGGGACAAAAAGGCCGCGCTACAATTCACGACCCGTGCCTGCAATCGACGCGTTTCGCAAGGAGCTCGAACAGCAACTCGAAGGCGAAGTCCGCTTCGATGACGTAACGCGCGCGCTGTACTCAACCGACGCGAGCGTGTATCAGATTCGCCCACTCGGCGTGGCTGTGGTCAAATCGCGCGAGGACGTGATCCGGGCGGTGCGAGTGTGCCGAAAGCATCGCGTCCCGCTGACCATGCGCGGCGGGGGAACCTCGCAAGCCGGCCAGGCCATCGGCGCCGGCCTCATCGTTGACACGTCCAAGTATTTCAATCGCCTGCTCGAGGTGAATGCCGACGAGCGATGGGCGCGCGTCGAGCCTGGCATCGTGCTCGACGAGCTCAATGCCGCTGTTCGTGCACACGGTCTCCGCTTTGCTCCGGACATTTCAACGGCCAGCCGCGCCACGCTCGGCGGCATGATGGCCAACAACTCCGCCGGCGCACGCTCGGTGCTCTACGGAAAGACCATCGATCATGTGCTCGAACAGCACGTGGTGCTCTCAGACGGTTCAGTGGCGTGGTTTCGCGCGCTGACCGCCACCGAACTGGATGCAGCCAGCGCCGGTGACACGCTCGAGGCCGCGTGCTACCGCGACGTCCGTCGGATCGCTCGGGAATGCGCGCGCGCCATCGAAGCGCGATATCCCAAGGTGATTCGCCGCGTCGGTGGGTACAACCTGGACGCCTTCGTGTGCCCGGGCGATGCGTTCAACATGGCCAGGCTGATTGTGGGCTCCGAAGGCACGTTGGCCGTCGTGCTCGAAGCGAAGATCGCACTGGTCTCCCTGCCCAACGCGAAAGCCGTGCTCGCGATTCAGTTTGACGATCTGCTGCAGGCGCTCGAAGCGACACCGGCGATTCTCTCGCACAAGCCATCGGCCGTCGAAGTGATGGACGGTTTCATCCTGAATCACACCAAGCAAAGTCCCGCGCTCGAGCGGTTGCGACGGACGTTCATCGAAGGAGAGCCGCAGGCCTTGTTGTGCGTAGAGTTCTACGGCGATACACCCGACGAGTTGTTGCCGCGCCTCGAAGCGCTGGAGCGCGACCTGACGGCGCGGCGCTTCGGATATCGGTATCACCGTGCCACCACCACGGTGGCGCAGAGCGCTATCTGGTCGTTGCGTGAAGCCGCGCTGGGGTTGTCCATGGCGATGAAAGGCGATGCGAAGTCGCTTTCTTTCGTCGAGGACACCGCGGTCGCTCCGGAGAAGCTGCGCGATTACATCAATCGGTTTCTCACGATGATTCGGACTCATGGCACGAGCGCGGGAGTGTACGCGCACGCGTCGGTCGGTTGTCTGCATGTCCGGCCTGTGGTCAACATGAAAACCGAAGCGGGCCTGCGTCAGTTCGAGGCGATCGCAACCGCGAGTGCCGATTTGGTGCTCGAGTATGGCGGCGCGCTTTCGGGTGAACACGGCGACGGCCTGGTGCGCAGTCCGTTCATGGAAAGGATGTTCGGCTCCGAACTCTACGCCGCCTTCCGGCAGATCAAGAGGACCTTCGATCCGGAAGGCATTTTCAATCCCGGCAAGATCGTCGACGCGCCCCCAATCACGACCAACCTGCGCTACGGACCTTCGTATCGCACCGCTCAACCGGCCACGTTCTTCGATTATTCAGAGTACGGCGGCATGTCCGGAGCGGTGGAGATGTGCAGCGGCCTCGGCGTCTGCCGCAAGACGCTCGACGGCACGATGTGCCCGTCGTACATGGCCACGCGCGAGGAAGCCGACTCGACGCGTGCGCGCGCCAACGCGCTCCGCCTCGTCATGTCCGGCGAGATTGACGAAGCCGGATTGGGCGACGACGGCGTCCGCCGGGTCCTTGATTTGTGTTTAGAGTGCCGCGCGTGCAAGTCGGAATGCCCCGTGGGTGTAGACGTCGCGCGATTCAAGAGCGAGTTCTTTGCCGATTACTGGCGGCGGCACGGCACGCCACTCCGCGCGCGCGTCCTCGGCCACGTCCATACGGTCTCGCGATGGGGAAGCCGGCTGGCTCCTGTGTCGAACATCGTCGCGCGCAGCGCGCCCGCGCGATGGCTGAACGATCGCTTGATTGGCATCGATCGGCGCCGAACGCCTCCTGCATGGACCGCCACGCCATTTGCGCGGCAGTTCCGGCGGCGCCATGCAGACTCGCCACCGCGCGCGCTCCTGTTCAACGACACCTTCACCAACTATTACAATCCCGCGGTTGGTCTGGCCGGCGCGGACGTGCTCGAGGCACTCGGCTGCGGCGTCGATCTCGCGCCGAATGTCTGCTGCGGCCGGCCGCTCATCTCCCAGGGACTGCTTGGCGAAGCGCGGCAGCTCGCCGAGGAGAACGCAACGCGGCTGCGTGATGCCGCTGAGAGCGGCACGCCGCTGGTCTTCTTCGAGCCGAGTTGCTTGTCCGCCATTCGCGAAGACGCACCGGCGCTGCTTCGCGGCGAGTGGCAGCGGCGCGCGAGACAGATTGCGGAGCACGCCGTGTTGTTCGAGGAGTTCGTCGAGACGGCATGCGCCGCCGGTGCGCCGTTGCCGTTGAACAAGGGGCCATCGCGCATCCTGCTGCACGGACACTGTCATCAGAAATCGATGGGCCGCCTTGCGCCGGCGAAATCCTTACTGAGCCGAATTCCCGGCGCCAGCGTCATCGATTTGGATGCCGGGTGTTGCGGGATGGCGGGATCGTTTGGCTACGCACGCGAGCATTTCGAAGTGTCGCGTGCAATCGGAGAGCGCCGACTGCTGCCGGCGGCACGTGCCATGGACGCCGGCACCGTGCTGGTCGCGAGCGGTGTGTCGTGCCGGCATCAAATCGCCGATTTCACCAGCGTCCGCGCGCTTCACGCGGCGGAATTGGTGCGGTCGCTGGTCGCGGAGTCCGCATGAATCTCGCCGTCATCTCAGTGTCCGCGCTCGTGCTCGCGGTTGTCGTCAGTTGTGTCAGCTCGCTGAACGTTGGTGTGTTGGCGGTCGCGCTTGCGTGGATCGTGGGCGTCTATATCGGCGGGTTGCCGGTGAACACCGTGATGGGCGGATTTCCCAGCCAACTGTTCCTGACGCTCACTGGTGTGACGCTCTTGTTTTCGCTCGCGCAATCCAACGGGACGCTCGACCGCATCACGCATCATGCGGTGCGAGTCTGCCGCGGGAATCGCGGCGTCATACCCGTGATGTTCTTCGTGCTCGGCGCGGCGCTCTCGTCGATGGGGCCGGGCAACATCTCGACCGCCGCGTTGCTCGCGCCGCTCGCGATGGCGACCGCGGCGCAATCCGGCATCCCGCTGTTCTTGATGGCCATCATGGTGGGAAACGGCGCCAATTCCGGGGCGCTCTCGCCGTTTGCACCGACGGGGATCATCGTCAACGGCCTGATGGCCCGAAATGGGCTGCAGGGTCTCGAGGTTCAGACGTATCTCTACAACCTCGCGGCTCACGCGATGGTCGCCTTTGCGGGATATGCGCTCTTTGGCGGGTTGAAACTGTTTGGCGAGGGGCGAGTGGCGGCGCCCGCGCTCGAAGATGGATCGGACGGAGCGTTCAAACGGCGCCACTGGATCACGATCGGCGTGATCGCGACGTTGATCCTCAGCGTCATATTTGCGCAGATCAACGTCGGTATGGGAGCGTTCGTCGGCGCAGTGATCCTCGTTCTGTCGCACTCCGCGGATGATGGCGAAGCAGTCAAGCGGATGCCGTGGCGCGTGATCGTCATGGTGTGCGGCGTGACGGTGCTGATTGCTCTGGTCGAGCGTGCGCAGGGCATCGATCTACTCGTCTCGCTCGTGGCCAAGGTCTCGTCGCCGAACACAGTGACGTTCGTCGTGGCGCTCCTCACTGCGCTCGTTTCGGTCTACAGCAGCACGTCGGGGGTGGTCCTGCCAGCGTTTCTTCCGATGGTGCCCGGGCTTGCGGCCGCACTCCCGGGCGCCAGCGCGCTGGCGATTGCATCCTCGATGAATATCGGCGGGCACCTGGTGGATGTGTCGCCGCTCTCGACGATTGGGGCGCTATGTCTCGCCGGTGCGCCAACGGATGCGAGCCGGTTGCTTTTCAACAAACTCCTCGCGTGGGGGTTGTCGATGAGCGTAATCGGTGCTCTACTGTGCTACCTGATCTTCTGACGCGTGAATCTCGAGATCTAGAGAGTGGTGATGTGGAGTCGATTTGGAGATCTCCAAATTGTCTCCACATCTCCAAATCTCGAGATCGCCAAATTCGGAATTTCACCAACGAGGTGCCGTATGCGCCGGTTGCCTTTGCTCATCGCGTCGTTCCTGGTCATTTCGCTCACGGTTTCGACACACGCACAAACAACGTGGCGGCCTACCGTCGTCGCCGACAACGGAATGGTTGCGTCTGGCCATCCGCTTGCGTCGGAGGCGGGGTTGCGCATGCTCCGTGCCGGTGGCAACGCAGTGGATGCGGCACTCGCGACATGGGCCGTGCAAGGACTCACCGAGCCCGAAATGACCGGCCTTGGAAGCGACATGTTCATCCTGATCTATCTCGCCAAAACCGGCGAGGTGAAGTTCATCAACGGCACCGGATTCGCGCCGATGGCGGCGACCGTGGACTTCTACAAGAGCAAGGGCGGAATGCCGGATGCAGGGCCGCTGTCGGTGAGCGTGCCGGGCGCCGTTGGAGCGGTGGAACTCGCAGCAAAAACCTACGGCACGCGGCCGCTGCCGGAGATCTTCGCGACCGCGATCGAGCTTGCCGATCGCGGGTACCCGATCAGCGCCAACGTCGCCGCTTCGCTTCGCTCCAATCGCGAGAAGCTCGCAAAGGCTCCCTCAACTACGCGCATTTGGTTCAACGGCGATCGGCCGCTCGAAACGGGCGAGCGCGTCGTCCAGAAAGATCTCGCCGCCACCCTGCGCGAAATCAGCGCCAAAGGCAGCGCTGCGTTTTACCAGGGCACGATCGCGCGGAAGACTGTCGCGTACGTGAAGAGCGTTGGCGGCATCCTGGAAGAGAACGATCTCGCCGCCTACAAGCCGTTCGAGGATGCGCCCATCCACATCAACTACAAGGGGGTGGAGGTTTACGAGTGTCCGCCCAACTCGCAAGGGCACGTGATGCTGCAGGCGCTGAACATCCTCGAGGGCATGAACGTGCGCTACATGCGTCACAACAGCGCGCCGTACCTTCACGCCGTCACCGAAGCGTTGAAGCTGTCGTTTGCCGATCGGAACCGCTGGAACGGCGATCCCAGGATGGTGCCGGAGATACCGATCCGCGAACTGCTCTCAAAGGAGTACGCGGCGGCACGACGTGCGCTGATCGATCCGGATCGAGCGATTCAGGGTGAGGCGCCCGCGGGCGATCCACGACGCCCGACGTCAACGCAGCAAATCGCCTATGCAGCGCCGCGACCGCCATCCGATTTCTCCGTGGTGCGCGAGGTAAACGAAGACGGGCACACGACATATCTCGCGGTCGTCGACAAGGACCGCAACATGGTCTCGATCACATCGTCTCTTTTGAGTCTGTTCGGCAGCGGTCATGTCGTCGACGGCGCAGGCTTCTTCCTGAACAACCGCATGGCCTACTTCGGGCTCGAGCCGGACGATGTGAATGTGTTGAAGCCGGGTAAGCGCGTGCGGCAAACGATCAATCCCGCGCTGGCGCTGCGCGACGGCAAGCCCTACATGACGTTCGGCACGCCCGGCGCGGACACGCAGCCGCAGGCGCAACTGCAGTTGTTCCTCAATGTCGTTGAATTCGGCATGAGCGTGCAACAGGCACTCGAACAGCCCTACATCGTCACCACCAATTTCAAGAGCTCGTACTATCCGCACGAGGCTGCAGGCACACTGCAGATTCCCTCCTCCGTGCCGAAGCATGTGCTCGACGAGTTGACGTCGATGGGGCACAAGTTGGATCTCAACAACGGTCGCGGAGTCGGGTCCGTCAAGGCAATCGTCGTGCATCCCAGGAGCGGCGCGCTCATGGGCGGAGTCAGTCCCACGCGCGACAGTTACGTGATGGCTTACTGAGCGCGTTCACGGCTCGTAGCCCGGCGGCACGCGCGCGCCAGCGTGGCGGATACCCCATTGCACCATCGCCCGCACGATTGGGCGCAGGTCTTCGCCTTTTGTAGTGAGCGTGTATTCAACGCGCGGCGGACGGGCGCTATAGCGGTGCGATGCGATCACGCCTGCCTTGACGAGTCGCTTGAGACGATCGGCAAGGATGTTGGTAGGGATGCCCTCCGCGGATTCCAGGAACTCTCCAAACCGCTTTTTCCCTCTAACTAGGTCACGCACGACCAGCAGCGACCAGCGGTCGCCAATCAGATCGAGCACGCACGATACGGGACAGAGCGAGCGGGGCATGGCGTGGCCCATAGAATAGCAAGTCACTTGCAAAATGCAAGTCACTGCGAGTAGCATCGCACCGCATGCTCACTCGGCCGCGCGCCGTGGGGGCGATTGCGTTGCTCTTCGGCTGCTTTTCGGCAGCCGTCTTTGCGCAAGCGCCGCCCGCAACTGTTGTCTCACGCGAGGCGGATGGACGCATTACCGTGCGCGCGCTGCGTGTGACGACGCCCGTACGAATCGACGGAAGGCTCGATGAGGCGATCTACACAACGACGGAACCGATCGGCGATTTCGTTCAACAAGAGCCGGACGAAGCCAGGCCAGCAACAGAGAAAACCGAGGCGTGGGTGTTTTTTGACGACGATCAGGTGTACGTCTCAGCGCGGTGTTGGGAGACACATCCGGAACGCCGGGTCGCCAATGAGATGCGTCGCGACACGAGTCAACTGCGGCAGAACGACACTTTCGCGGTGCTGTTCGATACGTTTCACGATCGTCGCAACGGATATCTCTTCTACGCGAACCCAATCGGCGGATTAGCCGACAGCCAGATCACCGACGAAGGCCCTCCGAACGTCGACTGGAACACCGTTTGGAATGTGAAGACCGGCCGCTTTGAAGGGGGATGGACGATCGAGATGGCCATTCCCTTCAAATCGCTGCGCTATCAGCCGGGTCGTGATCAGACCTGGGGCATCAACCTCCGCCGCGTCGTGCGATGGAAGAACGAGTGGTCGTACCTCGCGCAGGTGCCTCGCGCGCTCACGACTTTTCGCGGCATTCTCAAAATCTCGTCAGCCGCGACGCTCGTTGGACTGGAGGCGCCTTCGGGCAGCCGTAACCTCGAACTGAAGCCGTATGTGCTTGCGGGTGTGTCGACCGATAACATGGTGGCCCCACGTGTCTCGAACGACGCATCCGGCCGCGCCGGCGGTGACATGAAGTACGGTCTGACGCAAAACCTTACAGCCGACCTGACCGTGAATACCGATTTCGCGCAGGTCGAAGTGGATGAACAACAAGTCAATCTCACGCGCTTCAATCTTTTCTTCCCGGAGAAACGCGATTTCTTTCTCGAGGGGCTCGGCACCTTCGCCTTTGCCGGGCGTGCGAGCGCCGGGCTCGCCGCAGGCTCCGGCGACACGCCCTACCTTTTTTTCTCGCGCCGCATCGGCCTCGACAACAACCGTGTGACTCCGCTCCGCGCTGGCGGCCGGCTGACCGGCAAAGTCGGGGGGTTCACCGTGGGCATGCTGAACGTTGAGACCGGAGATGATGACGCGGCGCGGGTTGAGGATGCGAACTCCACCGTCCTGCGCGCCAAGCGGGACGTTCTTCGGCGAAGCAGCATCGGCGGCATGTATACGCATCGAACGTCTACACCGGGACGCGTGGGAGCGAACGATGGCTACGGCGCGGACGCGACCTTCTCCTTCTATCAAAACGTCAGGTTCGACACCTATGTCGCGCGCACGCACACCGAAGAACGGCCCGGCGACGACTTGAGCTACCGCGGCTTCTTTGATTACAACGCCGATCGCTACGGCGTGCAGGTGGAACGTCTTGTGGTCGAGCGAAACTTCCTCCCGGAGATCGGATTCGTACGGAGACCCGACATACGACGCAACTTCCTGCTCGGACGGTTCAGTCCGCGGCCCGCGCACAGCAAGTACGTGCGCCGGTTCGTGTCGCAGGCGAGCGTGTTGTATCTCACCAATAACAACAATCGGCTCGACACACGCGAGCTGAGTGGGAGTTTCCAGACCGAGCTGGTCAACAGCGATGTCGCATCAATCGGCCTGATCGACAGTTTCGAGCGTCTTACGCGGCCGTTCGATGTGACCTCCAGCGTCAGCGTCCCGGTGGGGAGCTATGACTTTCGCACCCTGCAACTCTCCTACGCGGCAGGGCAGCAACGGAAAGTCTCGGGCACAGTCGTCTACGAGGCAGGTCCGTTCTATAACGGCGATCGACAGTCGATTGCGCTGAACACGGCGCGCGTGGAGGTAACACCGCAGGTTTCACTGGAGCCAAGCTTCAGCATCAACTTCGTCGATTTACCCCAAGGCAAGGCCACATTGACGGTGCTGCGAAACCGCGCAACCTACACCGTCACGCCCCGCATGTTCGTGAGTGGCATCGTGCAATACAACTCGACGACGCGATCGGCGGGCAGCAATGTCAGGCTGCGGTGGGAATACGCGCCTGGCAGCGAGCTCTTCGTCGTCTACACAGACGATTACGACACCGACGTGCGCGCCGGGCTCACGCCGTTGCGCAATCGCGCGTTGGTGGTGAAGGTGAACAGACTGTTTAGGCCTTAGCCCCTCAATTCACTTCTGTTCGCAATCGTGGCCTCGAGCCGATTCCAACGCTCGGGCCGAAACCGGCATGGTTCGACCGTTTCGCGCCGTTGGCGTTCCGAATTCAAGCGAGCGTTGGGGTTAGTTGACGGGCATCAGCGTTATTGAATTTGGAGAGCTGGGGATCTGGAGACGTGGAGAAAATTTGGAGATTTGGAAATCTGCAAATCTGCCGATCTGCAAATCTTCTCCAAATCCCCAATCTCCAAATGTTTTCCAAATCCCCAAATCCCCCAATCCCCAAATCTCCAAATCTTCTCCAAATCCCCAAATCTCCAAATCTCCAAATTCACGCTTCGTGTACCGTCTTCCCTCCCACAACCGTCCGCACCACCTTGATGTCCTTGATCGTGTCGGGCGCGACGTCGTGTGGATCTTTCTCGAGGATCACAAAGTCGGCGTACTTGCCTGAGGTAATCGTCCCTTTCAGATCTTCCTCGTAGGACGCCCACGCACCGTGCGCGGTCGCGATCGTGAACGCTTCGTCGACCGTGACCTTCTGATTCGGGCCCCACTCGCGGCCGCGGTAGTCCTTGCGTGTGACCATGCTCTGAATGGCCATGAGCGGATCGTAGGGGCCGGGCACGTAATCCGACGCGCCGGGCACCGGGATGCCATAGTCGAGGAACGAACGGTGCGCAAACATCCAGCGCAGCTTCTCGTCGCCGTACTGCGCCCATTTTTCGCCGTGATAGTACACATAGGTCCAGAACGGCGTCGGAATCACACCGTTGGCCTTGATGCGCGTGAGCAGATCGGGATTGACGAGCGTGCAGTGTTCGATGCGATGGCGGCGGTTTGGATCGGGCCGCTTGGCTAGGGCCTTTTCGTACGCCTTCAAGACCATGTCGATGGTGACATCGCCGTTGGCATGAATGGCGACGCGAAAATCATGGGCGTGCGCATCCTCAACGGCTTCATCGATCTCCTGCTGCGTCATCGTGAGAATGCCGTAATCGTTGGTGCCGACGTAGGGCGTGCTCATGCGCATCGTTCGTTCTGATGCCGAGCCGTCGGCCGCGAACTTCACCCCCGCAAGCCGCAGCCACTCGTTGCCGAAGTTGGTATAGAGTCCAGCCGCTTTGAACCCGTTGAACGTCTCGGCGCCACGCGCCAGGAAATAGGCGCGGTGACGCAACTCGCCATTCTTGTACGCGTCCTCGTACGCGAGGATGCGCGCGCGATTGGCGCCCGCGTCGTGTACCGTCGTCAACCCAACCGCCGTCATCAACTTCGAGATGTGCGCCATGCCAGAACGGCCGCGCTGACGCTGCTGTTCCGGCGAGAAAGCTTCGCGCATTCCCTTGCCGCTGAAGACGCCGCGTGCGAGCTCGGCGACGCGACCCGTGAGCTCGCCGTCCGGACCCCTGAAGAACCGGCCGTGCTCGGGATCCTTTGTGTCTTTTGTGATCCCCGCGAGCTCGAGCGCCTTGCTGTTGTACCAACTGGTATGGCCGCCACGATGATTCACCGCCACCGGATTGTTGGGCGCGACCTCGTCGAGATGCTTGCGCGTGAGCTCGACGTCGAGTTTGGTGTCGTCGAACATCGAGACGTCAATCCAGTAATCCGGCGCCGTGGACTCGACCTTTTTCTTGATCGCCGCCTGCAATTCGCGCACACGCGGAACGTTACCGTTGACGCCGTAAAGTTCGTCGACGCCACTGACGTGCGCGTGGCAGTCGATGAAGCCAGGCGTCACGGTCATGGTTTGCGCGTCGATCAGCTGCGTCCGCGGCGTCGCGAGATTACGAACGTCGGCCGTCGACCCGACCGCGACAAAGCGGCCGTTCGTGACCGCAAACGCTTCCGCTCGTGGCATCGCTGGATCGATCGTGTAGATCTTTGCGTTGACGACGATCAGATCGGGCTCGACGCGCGATGGCGGCGGTGTTTGCGCCGCCTCCGGTGCGAAGTCAGGACCGATGGCCGTAGCACTTGCCGCACCCGCAAGAGCCGCGCCGAATCCCAAGAATTCCTTGCGGGTCAGCTTCTGCATCACTCACGCTCCTCAGAAACCCGACATCACCAAATCTTCTCCAAATCGCCAAATCTCCAAATCGTCTCCCAAATCTCCAAATCGTCTCCAAATCTCCAAATCTCCAGATCTCCAAATTCACGCGTCACCTTCACTGACTCGACGTGCTCTGCGACAGCGTCACGTACCCGACCCCATCGCGAACGGTAATCTTCGTGCCCATCTCGGCCGACAGTTTCGTGAGGTCGCCGAGAATCTTGGCGCCGAGCTCGCCGTCGGCAAACTGGGGACGGCCGCGCACGCTGCGCGCCTTGCCAAAGCCCAGCGTGATCGGATGCAGCGCAAGCTCAGTCAGGCGGTCGCCGCGGAATTTCGGCATGGCGACCACGGCTTCCCAGATCAGGCGATCCGCCGGGAACCCGCTTTTGTCGAAGTTGAACCGCGCGTCGTTGAAATCGTTGACACCGGCCGTGGAACCGAGGTTCTGGCCTTCGTAGTTTTCGCTGGGCAGCCGCAGCAGGGTTTCGTTTTGAAAGATGAAGTCGCCAAGGCTGTAGAGGATCGGCTTGCCTTTGTAGATCTCGATGCCGCGCAGGACGTGCGGCCCGTGGCCGACGAACATATCTGCGCCGGCGTCCACCATGGCGCGCGCGAAGGGCACAAGGAAATCGGCGGGCAGCGTCCGTTCCCGTCCCCCCTCGTGCGCGTGAATGGTGACGATCGTGTAGTCGGCGAGGCCGGCGGCGTTTTTGACCACGCCCGCGATCTCCGCCATGTCCTCCTTGTTGGGTTCGGTGCGCACACCGGGCTTTTCGCCGGCGACGATGCGGCGGCCGAAGAAGTTGAGGGCATCGCCGCCGCCTTGCGCCGGACGGCCGTTGACCTCGGCGAGGATCTGCCGCAGTTCGGTCAAACGCTGCGGCGTCACCGTTGTGATCGTGGTGACGCGCAGCGGGTTGAGCCCGGGACGCGCCGGCATATCCCCTCGCGTGCGGCCGGCAACCGAATGCGGCGTGAATGTGGAGGCGACGGAGATGAGCGCCACCCGCGCCTTGGCGGTCTCGAGGAACTTCGCCTCGCGCGCCTCGGGCAGGCTCTGGCCGACCCCGGCCTGCACGAGTCCAGCTTCCGCGACGTACTTCGTCGTCAAGTTCATCCCGAGCACGCCGTAATCGCCGGTGTGATTGTTGGCGCGCGACACCATGTCGAAGCCGGCCCACACCAGCTCCTTGACCAGCGCAGGCTCGGCGCGCATGTAGGTCCCGCCGCTCTCGTTCATCGCGTACGGCTCGTAGTCGTGGAACAACATCTCGAGATTGGTGAACGCGGCATCGGCGCCGCGGACGAGATCGATGATGCGCGTAAAGGCGGGCTCGTTATAGACGGAGAGCTTGCGCGTAATGATCGAATCGCCGGTGAGCGCCAAGGTGAAATCCGCGGGCTGTTGCGCGCCCGACCGAATCGAGGCGAGGCCGATGATGAGGAGGAGGACTGAAATGCGGGTCTTCATGCGCGGACTTTAGATCCCCATGCGGCGAAACGCAACGGGCCGGCTGCAAAGAACCGGCCCGTCGCATCTCCGTGCTTCTGCGGGACCCAGTCCCGTTGTGTGCTTCCGTGTCTAGAAGCGGAACACGGTCGTGAGCTGGAACGCGCGTGCAGGCTGCCGATTGCGCATCTGCAGGAAGTTGGTGCTCCAGCTCTGGTAGGCGCTGTTATAGGTGAACTGCGTGAAGTCACCCGCGTTGAGGAGATTGAAGATGTTGCCCGCGACTTCCACCTCGCGTCCAGCAAACCGGATGACTCGGCCGACCTTCAGGCCTACCGTCGTAATCGCCGGCGCCCGCAGCTGTCCCTCGCCGCGCGTGGCGTACACGTAGCGGTTGCGCGTCGCCAGCGGGTTGGCTTGCGATGTGCCGTTCGGAAGCCTGAACGTCTCCGGCCCGTAGGCCAAGATGGCTGGATCGCCCTGGGGCAGCTGCTGCAGGATCGCGCCCGACCACGGACCCGCCTGCACGGTGACGTTGCCGGCGACCATGAGATCGTACGGCGCGCGCCACACACCGCCGAAGTTCATTCGGTACTTCATCCACGTCGGGCCATAACTCAGCGCATTGCCCGTATCCGGCAACGAGTTGCGATCGTTATTGCCGCGCGGCATGTAGAGATTCTTGTCATTCGCAAACGCGTTCGGGTGAATAAACCCCGCGCGATCGGTCGGGTTCCAGGTGCCCGTCATCTTGTGCCATTGCCGATTGAACCCCGCCATGAACTGGTAGTTGTTCGACATGTTCTTGGTGACGGTGATCTCGATGGCCTGGTATTTCAACTGGCTCCAGCTGTTGTTGGTCTGGCGCAACACCTCACCGCGATTCGGATCGATTTTCCCGAATCCCTCAAACGGCCGGCCTGGACTACTCGGCCAGAAACCGTTGATCTCCACCTCAGCCCACATGTCGTTGTAGACGCGGTTGATGTAGGCGGCATCGAGTCCGATCTGCCCGCCGAACTGCTTGCGGAAGCCGATGATAGCTTCGTCCAGGTACGGCTGATGGAGATTCGGATCGATCTGCTCGGCCGCGATGGTGGTCGTTGATGCGGGAAGGAGTACCACCTCGTTCTTGTCGAGCTCGCCGAAAATGCCGTTGAGGTCATTGTCGTACTCGCGCCGGAACGACACGGTGTTGTCGGCGCCGAAGGTGGTGACGGCGTCACGGCCCATCACCTGCTCGCCGAATCGCGCCCAGCTCGCACGCAGCACGTTGCGGGCGTCTGAGGTGACCAGATACGTGACGCCAAGGCGCGGTTGAATCGTCCACGACGACTGCCGGGTGATGTCGAACACCTTATCGACCCGACGGACGTAGTCGGCGCGCAAACCGATGTTCGCTGTCAACCGTCCGTTTGGCTTCCAGCCGTCCTGCAGGTAGACCGCGTAATTGCTGTCGCGCGCGATCCGGGTGGTGATGTCGAGCGGATCCGCGTATAGCCGATAGAACGGCTGCAGCACGCCGCTCGGCATCGTCGTCTGCCGTTCGAGGTTGAACCCGTTGTTGTTGTAGTGGCGAATCTGGTCATAGGTGTTGTTCGGCTCCATGAAGAAGCCGGTCTGCACTTCGTGCGATCCGGCGAGTCCCTGCTTGAACCAGGTGAGATCGCCGCGCAGCATCCAGAGCGACGCCGGCGCGTACCCCTCCCAATCGAGATTGCCGCCTTCGAGGATCAACGAATTACCCGTGCGCAGACCGCTCGCCAGCCGCGAACCTTCATACACTTCGATGCGCGGCCCAGTGCCCTCGAAGCCAAACGCCTTGTAGGTGTCTGGCGTGGCACCGCCCTTGTCGTTGTAGCCGACTGAGAAGGTGGTCGAAAGGTTTGGCGACCACGCGGAATTCAATTTGGCGCTGTAGAGATTTCCGCCGTTCGAGTAGGCGTCGATGGGATCGAAGTACCACTCCCAGTTGGGCTGTCCATCAAGGCGATCGCGCTGGTAAATCGTCGCAAGTTCGTGCGCCGTGCCGATACGGCTGGTGACCTTCACGTACGGCTGGTAGCCCTTCGCCTCGTTGTTGAACAGCTCACGATCCGGGAAGTACGTCTTGATGTCGTTGAGCTGTTTGTCGATGCGGCCGATCGACGTCTGCACGCGCGACACGCGCAGCGAGCCGAAGAACCACACCTTGTCTTTCATGATTGGGCCGCCAAGCGAGGCGTCGAGCTGCTTGATTTCTGACTGCACCGGGCTGCCGGCGGTCGAGATGCACTCACCGTTCGGGCAGCCCGAAATCGCGCGCAGCTCCGGCGGCAGCGCGAAGACCGTGCCCGCGCTCGTGTTGTCGTCGTTCCAGCTGAAGGGCTGATACGCAAAACCGGCGGTGCCGCGAAACACGTTGCCGCCGCTCTTCGTGATGACGTTGATCGCGAGGCCGGTACCCATTGGCGTCGACGCTTCGGCTCCGCCGGTCTTGACCTGCGTGTCCGCGATCATGTCCGAACCCATCTGCACGTACGTCAACTGGAAGTCGTTGTAGTTGCCGGCCTGCATGCCTTCGAGCTGCACCACATGGGCGAAGTGCTCGGTCGCGTGGCCGAAATACACCATCCGCCCGCTGCCATCGTCAAACGGACGGGAGTGCACGCCGGGCGTGATCTCGAGGAAATCGGTCCAGTTGCGCCGTGACGCGATGACGAGGTTTTTCTGGAACTCGCCGTCGATGTTCAGCACGTTCCCGGGTTTCGAGACTTCGAGCATCGGCGATTCGCCTGACACGGTGATCGTCTCGGCGAGGGTGCCGATCTTCATCTCGACATCGACCTGGAAATTTGCGCCGCCGCGCAGCAGGATGCCTTCCTGCTTATGCGCGGAGAAGCCCTGCAGCTCCACGCTGAGGGTGTAGGTGCCGGGCGGGAGATTCGGCAATCGATAAAAGCCGCTGGCGTCGGTAACGCCGGTTGACGGTGCCAGCAGTTCGGGACTCGTCGCCGTGACGGTTGCGCCCGGAAGCGCTCCGCCTTGTTCATCACGCACGTAGCCGCGCAGACTGCCGGAACCGGTCTGCGCGACCGCGACATCGGGGGGAGTGACTGAAACCACAACGAAGAACGCGACAACCGCACGGAACATCGCCATCCTCCTGCCTGCGTTGAGCGCGAAAGGTTGTAAACAACCGGGAATAACAGACTGTTATGCGCTCCGCCGCTCGCCCAGTCAAGAGCGCTCGACCGTTGATAAGCACGATTTACGGGACGCAAAGCCCGGCTTTTGCCGTACAATCGCCCAATTCAGGCCAGTTTTCGTAAGGAGTTCACCATGCGGCCACGTCGTCCCGCCCTGTTCGCTTTCATCGCCGTGCTCGTCGCGGCAGCGGCTTCGCAACACGCCTTGGCGCAGGGCAAGCGTCCGCTTTCGTTCGTCGACAGCATCGAGATGCCGACGCTATCGGATCCGCAGGTCTCACCCGACGGCAAGCAGATTCTGTTTGTGATGGACAAGCCCGACTGGAAGAACAATCGGCGCGTCGGTCACATCTACCGCATCAACGTCGATGGGTCCAATCAGCTGCAACTCACGTTTGGCGAACGCGGTGAATCCAGCCCACGCTGGTCGCCCGATGGCAAGACGATCGCCTTCACCGCGCGGCGTGACCCGGACACGAACAATCAGATTTATCTACTCGAAACAGACGGCGGCGAGGCGCGGCGCCTGACCAATCACGGCGCGGCGCCGAGCGACCTCACGTGGGCTCGCGACGGCAAATCGATCTGGTTTGCCGCAAACGACGCCAAGAGCGCCGACGAAAAAGAAAAAGATCGCCTCCAGGACGATGTGTACACGTTCGAAGAGACGAACTTCAAACAGCGGCATCTGTGGACGACGGACCTCACAGGCACGACGAAGAAGATCACGGACGGCGATTTCAGCGTCACCTCCTACGAGCTCTCGAACGATGGGAAGAAGGTCGCGATGTCGCGTGCGCCGTCGCCGCTGCTCGAACACTCGCGTCTTGCTGAAGTGTGGGTCAGCGACGCCGACGGCACCAACGCGAAGCAGCTCACCAAGAACGAAGTCGCTGAAGGCAATCCATCGCTGTCACCCGACAATTCCACGGTTGTTTTCACCTCCGGCACCAACGACAAGTTCGACGTCTATTACAACGACAAGCTGTTTCTGGTTCCCGCCGCCGGAGACACGCCGCGGATGCTGCTGCCCAATGCGACGTTCGAGGTCGAGAACGCAGTCTGGTCAGCGGACGGCAAGTCGCTCCTCGTGTCCGCCAACATGGGTGTGCACAACGAGCTGCTGCGTGTCGACGTGACGACGCAGCAGGTGACGCCGCTCACGAAAGGCGATCACAACATCGGCAACTGGCGCTACGCGGACGGCGCAAACCTGCACGTCTTCACGCGCAACACGCCGACACGGCCTGCCGAGGTGCACGTGCTGCCCGCCGAGAGCGGCGGCGAGCCGAAACGCGTGACGAGCGTGTTCGATTACGTCGATCAGCAGTTCAAGATCGCGCGTCAGGAACGGATCACGTGGAAGGGCCAGGACGGGCAGCAGGTCGAGGGCCTGTTGTACTACCCGGTCGATTACCAGCAGGGTCAGCGTTATCCGTTGATTGTCTATACGCACGGTGGACCCGCGGCGTCCGACAAGTTTGGATTCAGCAGCGACGTGCAGGTGTACGCGGGCAAGGGCTACGCCGTGCTTCGTCCGAACTACCGCGGCAGCACCGGCTACGGCGACGCGTTTCTGCGCGACATGGTGAGCGGCTATTTCAAGCAGGCGCACCTAGACGTGATGGCGGGGACCGACGCCGTGATCGCGATGGGGCTCGCCGATCCCGACAAGCTGGTGAAGATGGGATGGAGCGCCGGCGGCCATATGACCAACAAGATCATCACCTTCACTGATCGGTTCAAGGTCGCGAGCAGCGGCGCCGGCGCGGCCAACTGGATCTCGATGTACGCGCAAAGCGATCACCGCGAGTTCCGCACGCCGTGGTTCGGGGGCACCCCGTGGCAGAAAAACGCGCCGATCGAGCTCTATTGGAACCACTCGCCGCTCAAGGACGTGGCCAACGTGAAGACGCCGACGATCTTCCTTGTCGGCGAGCAGGATCCCCGCGTGCCGATGCCGCAGTCGGTGGAGATGTATCGCGCGCTGAAGTACAACGGCGTGCCGACCAAGCTCTATGTCGCGCCGCGCGAAGGACACGGCTGGACGGAGCTTCGTCATCGCCTGTTCAAGCTGCAGGTGGAGATGGAATGGTTCGAGAGGTGGATCAACAATCGCGCGTATGTCTGGGAGAAGGCCCCCGAAGAAAAGCCGGCTGCAAAGCCAACGACGACGGCGGGCGGCATGTAGCGATGTCGCGATTTGGTGATGTCGCGATGTCATCGCACGATGTTGCGAGATGACGATGGGTCTCACGATGTTGCGATGTGATGTGGCGATCGGGCGCGACGTCGCCCCATCACATCGTTGCATCACCTCGCCACATCGCTAGAGCCATCACCACATCTCTGCATCGCCCAGATCACATCGTCACCTCATCAAATCCCAGATCGTCACATGGATGGGCTTGCGTTGCGCAACCGCATGCGCCTGTGATACAAGTGGGGCTTGAGAAATTTTTCACAAGGTGGCCACGACGGGGCAAAACCGGGGTAAAGTCTTCCGGTTTTCCTCGGTCCAGGGTGCGCGGACGCCGGTGAAGTCCCCAAAGCTCACCTGAGTTGACGGCGCGGAACGGCGCAGGCGTTGAACGGCGCCGGTTTCGGGCCGACATTGTCGGATTGCCGCGACGCCGCGATTGTCGAACCGTGTGAATTGAGGGGTTCGTCCCCACCCTGGCCGGAGTGTACCAACGACATGTCGCAGATTTTCCCCAAGAGCGCTAACCAATGGTCGCGCGCCAGCCTCGTTGGTCTCGGCCTTCTCGTACTCGGCCTCGGCTGGCTCATTCTCGTCATTCAGCGATCGGACTACGTCACTGCCGCGCACACCTACGTCGAGCAGCCGGTCCAGTTCTCCCATCAGCATCACGTCGGCGGCGTCGGCATCGATTGCCGCTACTGCCACACCTCGGTGGAGGTGTCATCCTCGGCGGGCATTCCCCCGACCAAGACCTGCATCAACTGCCATTCGCAGATCTGGGTGACCAGCCCGTATCTCGAGCCGGTGCGCGCCAGTTTCCGCGACGACAAGCCGCTGCAGTGGGTGCGCGTGCACGATCTGCCGGATTTCGTGTACTTCAACCACAGCATTCACGTGAAGCAAGGCGTGGGCTGTGAAACCTGTCACGGCCGCGTCGATCGGATGCCGCTCATGACGCAGCAGGCCTCGTTGCAGATGGAATGGTGCCTCGACTGCCATCGCGATCCGACGCGCTATCTGCGTCCACGCGAGGAGATCACGACGATGGGATACCGGACGGCCGAAGATCAGCGGCAACTCGGCGCGCGTCTGGTCAAGGACTACAAGATTGGGACGATCGAGCACCTGACCAGCTGCTCCGTCTGTCACCGCTAAAGGTTAAAGGGGACATGGAGAAGGCCGGAAGACCAGACCTGAGCGCGCTACGCGCGCGCCTGCGCGGCGCAACGGGGAAGCACTATTGGAGAAGCCTCGAGTCGATCGCCGAGACGCCGGAGTTTCAGGAATACCTGCATCGCGAGTTCCCGCAGAACGCCACCGAGTGGCTCGACCCGATCGGACGCCGCAACTTCCTCAAGCTGATGAGCGCGTCGCTCGCGCTGGCCGGCGTGGGGGCGGCCTGCACCGTGCAGCCCCAGGAATTGATCGTCCCGTACGTGCGCCAGCCGGAAGAGGAGATCCCGGGACGGCCCTTGTTTTTCGCCACCGCGATGTCTCTTGGCGGCGACGTGCAGGGGCTCCTGGTGGAAAGTCACGAGGGCCGTCCAACGAAGGTCGAAGGCAATCCCGATCATCCGGCGAGCCTGGGCGCGACCGACCTGTACGCGCAGGGGTCGCTCCTGACGCTCTACGATCCCGATCGGTCGCCCTCGATCCTGCGGCTCGGAGAGATCCGGCCGTGGAGTGCGTTCATCGCCGCGGTGCGCGCGGGCCTGTCCGCGCAGTCGTCGGTGCAGGGAGCGGGCCTCCGCATCCTCACCGAAACCGTGAACTCGCCGACGCTGGCGCGTCAGATTCAGCAGGTGCTCGCGGCCAATCCGGGGGCGAAGTGGATCCAATGGGAGCCAATCACGCGTGACAACGCGCGCGCGGGCGCGCGCATGGCGCACGGACAGTACGTGGAGGCGATCTACGACTTCACGAAGGCCGACGTCATCCTTTCGCTGCACGCCGACTTCCTCGCGTCCGAAGGCGGCGCCAATCTGTATTACTCACGTCAGTTTGCGTCGCGCCGACGGGTTGATGTCGGCCCCGATCGGTTGAACCGTCTTTATGCGGTGGAGCCGACGCCGAGCGTCACCGGCGCGAACGCCGATCATCGCGTACCGATGAAGGCGAGCGAGATCGAGAGCTTCGCCCGCGCGGTGGCCGCAAAGATCGGTACGGCGGGCGCGGCAGGTGCGACGGGTGTGCTGCCCGGCGGCGCCGAACAGTTCGTCGAGGCGATCGCCGCCGACCTCAACGCGCATCGCGGCACGTCTCTGGTCGTCGCCGGCGACGCGCAGCCGCCCGCGGTGCACGCGCTTGCGCACGCCATGAATCAGGCGCTCGGCAACGTTGGCGCCACCGTAGGGTATCGGCCGCCCGCCGAGATCGTGCCGAGCGAGCAGCATGCCGCCTTGCGCGAGCTGGTCACCGACATGGAGGCCGGCCGTGTGCAGATGCTGATCATCGTCGGCGAGTCGAATCCCGTGTACACGGCGCCGGCCGATCTGAACTTCCCTGACGCGATGGCGAAGGTCGCGCTGCGGATACACTCGGGGTTGTTCGTCGACGAAACCGCGACACTGTGTCACTGGCACGTTCCGGCCACGCATTACCTCGAAGCGTGGAGCGATGCGCGGAGCTTCGACGGAACCGTGACGATCGTGCAGCCGCTGATTCAACCGATGTATGGCGGCAAGTCGGCGCACGAGCTGATTGCGACGCTTTCGGATCGCCCCGAACGCAACGGCTACGACATCGTCCGCGAATACTGGATGGCGAGCGCGCCCGCCGGGGCGCTTGCGGCAGCTGCGACGAGTGCGGCGGGAGCGAGTGGGGCAGGTACGACGGGTGCGCAGGCACAGGCCGCACCGGGTGAACGGTCTGTTCCGCTCGCCGGGGCTCCCGCCGCGCCGGGCGCGCAGCAGGCAAGGCCGTCGGCGCCACCAACCGCTGCCGGTGGAGCGCAAGCGGGTACGGGCGCGCGGGGCACGCAGCCTTCGGAACAAGACGTCGCCGCGACGGTTGCGGCACAAGCCGCACCGCCGCCGATGACGGCTGAGCAACGCGCGGCCGCGCAATTCGAGCGCGCGTGGCGCAAGTGGCTGCATGACGGCTTCGTCCCTGGCACAGGTTTCACCGCCAGCACGGTCGCACCCACGGCGCCGGGCACGCAGGGTGGTCCCGGCTCGGAGCGCGAAGTCGGAGTGGCAGTGCCTCGCGCGATCGCGACGCCGGCCGCAGCCGCTCTAGCGGCGCCGACCTCCCAACCGAGTGCAGCTGCACCAGCTTCGACTGGTCCCGTCGCCTTCGAAGTGAATTTCCGCCGCGACCCGACCGTCTACGACGGCCGGTTTGCGAACAACGGGTGGTTGCAAGAGTTGCCGAAGCCCGTCACCAAGCTGACGTGGGACAACGCGGCCCAGATCGCACCCGGTACTGCCGAACGGCTGGATGTCTCCAACGGCGACATCATCGAAGTCCGCCACGAAGGACGCCGGCTGCGGCTGCCGGTGTTCATCGATCCGGGTCACGCACAGGATTCCATCACCATCACGTTTGGGTACGGACGGACGCGGGCCGGGCGACTCGGCAATGCGACCGGGTTCAACGCGTACGTGTTACGCGGGAGCACGTCGCCGTCCTTCGGCGCCGCGGATGTCAGCAAGACCGGCGACTACTACCGTCTCGTCACCACGCAGGACCATTGGTCGATCGAAGGCCGCAATATCGTGCGCACAAACTCGCTCGCCGAGTACAAAGAGAATCCAAGGTTTGCGCAGGAGATGTCCCACGTTCCCGGCGGCAAGCTGTTGTCGCTCTATCCTGCGTTCGACTACAGCAACAGTCCACAGTGGGGCATGGCGATCGACATGAACACATGCACCGGCTGCGGGGCGTGTGTGGTCGCGTGCGTCGCCGAAAACAACATCCCGGTCGTCGGCAAGGAGCAGGTCGGCAAAAACCGCGAAATGCACTGGCTGCGCGTCGATCGTTACTACTCGGGCGATCTCGATAATCCGGACACCTTTTGGCAGCCAATGCCGTGCCAGCAGTGCGAGAACGCGCCCTGTGAAGTCGTCTGTCCGGTTGCGGCCACGACGCACAGCGACGAAGGCCTCAACGACATGGTCTACAACCGCTGCGTCGGCACGCGGTATTGCTCGAACAACTGTCCGTACAAGGTGCGGCGCTTCAACTTCCTTCTCTATCAGGACTGGAATACGAGCACCTTCCAGTTGCAGCGCAATCCCGACGTCACGGTGCGAAGCCGCGGTGTGATGGAGAAGTGCACGTACTGCGTGCAGCGCATCAACGCAGCGCGCATCCAGGCCAAGCGCGAGGAGCGCGAGATCCGCGACGGCGAAGTGCTCACCGCGTGTCAGTCGGTTTGTCCGACCGACGCGATTGTGTTCGGCAACATCCTGGACCCGGCGAGCCGCGTGTCGCAGCTCAAAGCGACCGGGCGCAACTATTCGGTTCTCGACGATCTCAACACGCGGCCGCGTACGACGTATCTGGCCGGGGTGCGCAATCCCAATCCCGCGCTTCCGTGGGCAGGCGCAATGGGCGGCCATGCCGACGAGACGCACGGCACTGGCGAGACCAAACGCGAAGGCGAGCAGCACTGATGGCGAACAACGTTCAGATGCAAACGGATGCGGCGGCCGTTCTCGGGCCGCCGGTGATCGCGCCCGGTCACGACTTCGAGAC
>JBKPAJ010000118.1:0-6977 GCA_046726375.1 Acidobacteriota bacterium | reverse complement strand
ACTCCTTGACACCATGCCTACATTGCAGACATAATTTGCCTACATTGCAGGCATGAAAACGACGACCTATCTCGGCGAATTTGAATACGCAGTCCTCCTGGCGGTGCTCCAGGTCGAAGGCGCCTACGCGGTCCCGATCCGCCGCATCCTCGAGGAGCGCACCGGCCGCCCGGTCGCGCGCGGCGCGCTCTACACCGCGCTCGAGCGGCTCGAAGCGAAAGGCTGTCTCCGCTCGCGCATGGACGACGCCTCGCCCGAACGCGGCGGTCGCGCGCGACGCTACTTTCAGGTGACGCCCACGGGCTTGCGTGCCTTGAAAAGCACCCACGCGGCCTTTGCCAACCTCACACGCGGTCTCGAAGCCATTCTGCAGAAACCATGACTGCCCCTTCGCCGCCGGCCGTCGCCGAACGGCTTCTTGGCGCCGTGATTCCTGACGCCGAGTGGCGCGCCACGATCCTGGGCGACCTGCGCGAAGAGTTTCTCGCCTTCAGTGAGCGGTTCGGACACCGTGCAGCGCGAAGGTGGTATTGGCGGCAGGCCGTCGCCATCGGAAGCCGGCGGGTGGCCACACGCTTCCACTTCCCACCGTCGAGACGCTCCTGGGTCCGTACGGCGGAACCCGAACGGTCGGCGGGGTGGCACGTCGGGCTCGCGCGCGACGTACGCCACGCGTGGCGTGCCGCGTTCGCGCGGCCGGGGGCGAGCGTGGTGATTGTCCTCACCTTTGCGCTCACTCTTGCCGCGAACAGCACCATCTTCGCGCTGCTCGATGCGTTGGTTCTGCGTCCGTTTCGATTTCCCGGCGTCGAACGGCTCGCCGTCGTCATGTCCAGTAATCCGCAGGATCCGCTTCCCGACGGAGAGTCGGTTGCTCCCGCCGACTTTCGCGAATGGCGCGCCGAAGTGCGGATGCTGAGGGACCTCTCTGCCGCCGAGTGGTGGGACGCGAATCTCTCTGGCAATGACATTCCGGAACAGGTTCCCGGGTATCGCGTCAGTGCGGGATTCTTCGAGGCTCTCGGTGCGAGGCCAATCCTCGGACGCGCCTTTGTGCCGGAAGAGGAAACGCCGGGGCAACATCGCCGAGCCGTGATCGGATACCGGCTGTGGATACGCCGTTTTGCCGCCGATCCTCGCATCGTCGGCACTACGGTGCGGCTCGACGGCGAACCGTACGAGGTGGTCGGCGTCGCGCCAGATGGTTTCGCCATTCCTGATGGCGCCGAAGTCTGGTCGCCGCTCTCCTACTCGGCCGAGCAATGGAACGACCGCCGCGGCGGCTATCTTCGAGTGTTCGGCCGTTTAGCCGAGGGCACTTCGATTCAGCAAGCCCGCGCGGAGTTGACCGCGATCGTAGAGCGGCAGCAGCGCGAATACCCGGACACCAACGCTGCGCGTCCGGTCACGATCAAGGATTTCGTCGACGGCATGGCGGATCCCGGCACCGGTCCGTTCATGGCCACGGTTCAAGCGGCGGGGCTGTTGTTGATGCTGATCGCCTGCGCGAACATCGCCAATCTGCTGCTCGCGCGCGGCGGCGAGCGCGCGCAGGAATATGCCGTACGGCTGGCGCTTGGTGCATCCCGCAGCCGCCTCGCGTGGCTCACCGTTGTCGAAGCCGGCGTCCTCGCGGCCATCGCGGTGCTCGCCGCGTTGCCGCTTGCCTGGGCGGGCCTTGCCGTGTGCAAGGCCAGTCTCCCGCCTCCAATCATCCGCTTCATTCCGGGCTACGCCTATATCGGCCTCAGTCCAATGCTGGTTGGTGTAATGGCTCTGACTGCCGCGATGGCGGCGCTTCTCGCGTCGCTGATGCCGGCGGTGCAGGCTGGCCGCGCCGCCGTGGCGCAAACACTGCGCCAGGGTGCCCGCACAGTCACTTCATCACGCCAACGTCACTGGCTGCGCAACGCGTTGGCGACGACACAGATCGCATTGACACTCGCGCTGCTGTTTGGGTCCGGTCTGGTGTTGACCGCAGCGAGGCATGCCGTTGACGGCATGTTCGGCTTTGAAAAACGCTACCTCTTGATTGGACGAGTCGTGCTGCCGGAACATGCCTATGCGCAACCGGAGCGGCGGCGTCAGTTTGTCTCGACAGTTCTCGATCGGCTCCAGGCGATCCCAGCAGTTTCGCGTGCGGCCATGGTCAGCAACCTGCCGTATGCCGGCGGCAACACCGTACACGAGTTCTGGCCAGATGGAGTGACGCTCAATCGCACTGACGTCAGGTCGGTCGATTACCGGAGCATCTCGAACGAATATTTCGCGACGATGCGCATTCCGCTGCTCTCCGGGCGCGTGTTCAATGCCGCGGATCGCGGTGACACACGCGCGGTGGCCATCGTGAGCCGCAGTCTCGTCGACCGCTACTGGTCCGGCCAGGAACCGCTCGGCCGTCGTTTCAGGCTGAGCGCAGACGGCGAGTGGATCACGGTTGTCGGCGTCGTTGGCGACGTCCTGGACGACTGGTTTCAGCAACGCCGCGCGCCGACGGTGTATCGACCGCTCGCACAGGACGCTCCCTTCACGCAGGCGTTCGTGGTGCGAACCGTCGGCGATCCCAAGAGCGTCGCCGGCGATCTTCGGCGTGCCGTAGCAACAGCCGATCCCGATCAGCCGATCGTTGACTTGAAGCCAATGGAAGATTTCATTGCCGATCGGACCTCCGGAATCGTCTTCCTCGCGGGAATCCTCGGGGTGGTCTCGGGCATCGCCTTCGTGCTCGCGGTGACCGGCGTTTACAGCTTGATGATGTTCATGGCCAGCCGGCGCACGCAGGAGATCGGCGTGCGTGTGGCACTCGGCGCCAGCTGGTGGCAAGTGATTCGGATCGCTACGGCGCAGGCGGTGCGCATTACGCTGGTCGGCGTTGCCGCCGGAGGGATGCTCGCCGCCGCGCTCGGTCGTGTGATGGAGTCGGTGCTGATGGGAGGTGTCGCGATCCATCTCTGGCAACTCGGCCCGCTCGCGGGAATCCTGGCGGCGGTGGCGTTAACCGCCGCGTACTTGCCCGCGCGCAGGGCAGCGAGCATCGATCCAACGGTCGCACTGCGGGCCGAATAAACAGGGGTCTGCCCCCTCTTTCCGCAGCGCTCACGGGGAAAAGGGGTCAGACCCCTTTTTCATCAGCGGGACGGTCCTTCGCCTCTGGTCCGAGAGCCGCTTCGGCAGCCTGAAAGCCAATCCTCGAATGAGTGCCGTCGCAGAACGGCTTCTTCGTCGAGAATCCGCAGCGACAGAGCGCGAACGGCTTCTTGGCGATCTCATACTCGTTGCCGTTCCAGTCGATTAGCTTGACTTCCTCGCCGTCCACGAGTAGTGAGCCGTTTTGCCTGACCTTGATAGTTGCCACAGAGTGTCCCTTCGCTATAAGTCCGCAGGGGCGCGCCGCGCCACTACCCCATTTTTTGCATCGCCGACAGGAACTCCGCGTTGTTCCTTGTTTTGCCCATCTTGTCGAGCAGCAGCTCCATCGCTTCCACGGGCGACAACGGATTGAGCACTTTCCGCAGGACCCAGATGCGATTCAGATCCTCGCGGGGAATGAGCAGCTCCTCTTTGCGCGTGCCGCTCTTCAGCATGTCGATGGACGGGAACACACGCTTGTCGGTGAGCTTCCGATCCAGGTGGATTTCCATGTTGCCGGTGCCCTTGAACTCCTCGAAGATCACATCGTCCATGCGGGACCCGGTATCGATAAGGGCCGTGGCGATGATGGTAAGCGAGCCGCCCTCTTCGATGTTGCGCGCGGCGCCAAAAAAGCGTTTCGGCTTCTGCAGCGCGTTGCTGTCGAGACCGCCCGACAGGACCTTGCCTGAGGGCGGAATGACGGTGTTATACGCGCGCGCGAGGCGCGTGATCGAGTCGAGCAGGATGAGCACGTCCTTTTTGTGCTCCACAAGGCGCTTGGCTTTCTCGATCACCATTTCCGCCACCTGCACGTGGCGCTGCGCCGGTTCGTCGAACGTCGACGAGATCACCTCGCCATCGACCGACCGCTGCATATCGGTAACTTCTTCCGGCCGCTCGTCGATGAGCAGCACGATCAGATACACCTCAGGATGATTCCTCGCCACCGACTGAGCGATGTTCTGCAGGAGCATCGTCTTACCGGTGCGCGGGGGCGCGACGATGAGGCCGCGCTGGCCTTTGCCGATGGGCGTCATCAGATCCATGACGCGCGCTGAGAGGTTGTCGGATTCGGTTTCGAGCTTGATGCGCTCTTGCGGGTAGAGCGGTGTCAGATTCTCGAAAAACAGCTTGTCGCGGGCCTGGTCCGGCGCCTCGAAGTTGACGGCCTCGACTTTGATCAGCGCAAAGTACCGTTCTCCCTCTTTCGGCGGTCGAATCTGTCCCGACACCGTGTCGCCGGTCTGCAGGTCGAACTTGCGAATCTGCGAAGGCGAAACATAGATGTCATCCGGCCCCGGCAGGTAGTTGTAATCGGGCGCGCGGAGGAAGCCGAAGCCGTCGGGCAGCACTTCGAGCACGCCTTCCGAGAAGATGAAGCCGCTCTGCTCGGTCTGCGCTTTGAGGATCTGGAAAATCAGCTCCTGTTTGCGCATGCCGGTCGCGCCCGCGACGTTCAGGTCTTTGGCCACGCCAGTGAGCTTCTGGATGCTCATGTCCTTCAGCTCGCTGATGTTCAGGCCGCGACCCCGTCCTTCAGCCAGCTCACCCCTCGCGTCCGCTCGCGCCGACCCTGCGCCTGTCGACGCGTCAGGTCGTCCCGAGCCTGTCGAGGCGCGATTGTCCTGCTGCTGCTGCTGCGCAGGCGGCGATGGTGGTGCGGGTGCCGCTTGCGCGGCGTTGTTTTCGGCGCCTTCCTGGACGCCGTTGTCCGGCGGTGACTGGGTGGCTCCTCCACGTGATCCGTGACGCTTGTGATTCGACATATCTGAGTTCTCGGAGGGATACGGGGGCCGGGACCTAAGCCCGCGTGCAATCGACTGAGGCAGGAAAAGGGTTTCGCCGAGTATATCAGAAGTCGCTCGGATGGAGACCAATTGCAATGATGCTGCACGACTGGATGGGCCGTATGCCCAACGATTTGGCCTTTGCGACGAGCGCCCCGGATTCTGCACCCGGGTTGAGCCAGACCTCCCCGATGCCTTTTTGCGCGATTTCGCCGATCACGTTCTCCCCAATTTCGGGCGGCACATAGACGGTGGCCATATCGATCGGATCCGGGACGTCCAGCACCGACGCGTACGCGTTGAGGCCTTCGACTTTCCGCTCATGCGGGTTGATCGGAATAACCTTGTAGCCGGCATGGACGAATGCGCGAACCGCTTTGTTCCCGAACTTCCGCCGGTCGCCCGAAGCGCCAATGACCGCAACCGTCTTCATGCGCTGATTATCTGACGTCTCGCGGCGCCACGGTATAGCCCACTCCCGGCTTACAATCGTCTTCCGTGCGTCGGTCGACCGTTCCACTGCTGCTGCTGTGTGCCCTCAGCTTCTTTGTCGGGCTCGGCATCGGCGCCATCACTGATGCAGACGAAGCGTTTTACGCCCAGTCGGCACGCGAAATGGTCGAGTCGGGTGACTGGATCACCCCTCACTACAACTACGAACCGCGATTTCAGAAGCCGGTGCTCTATTACTGGCTGACAGCGGTCACGTACCTTGCGGCCGGACCCAACGAATTTGCCGCGCGCCTGTGGTCCGCGATGTCGGGCGTCGGGCTGGTTCTCGTGATTGCGGCGTGCGGCCGCCGCTGGTTCGACGAAGACATCGGCCTGCTCGCGGGCGCGATCGCCGCTACGACGTTCGGCTACTTCACGATGGCGCGAATGGCGTTGCCGGATCTGCCGCTCACGTTTTTCATCACGCTCTCGATTTATGCGGCGCTCGTCGCGATGTTGGATCGCGAGCCATATCCGCGCAAGGTTCTGCTCCTCTCGGCAGCGGCCGCGGCTCTCGCCTTCCTGACGAAGGGTCCCGTCGGGATCGTCATTCCCGCGCTCGTTGTCGTTCCGATCGTGCTGCTCGAACGACGATCGGTGAACCTCGAGTTGACCGACTTCGTTCTCGCCCTGTTGCTGTTCTTCGCGCTCGCCCTACCGTGGTACGTCGTCATGTGGATACGGCATGGCAGCGCCTATCTCGAGGGCTTCTTCGTGGGAGACAACTACGAACGGTTTGCGACCGCGCGCTTCAACGATCCGCGACCGTGGTGGTTTTATCTGCCCGTACTCGCCGGAGGATTGCTGCCGTGGACGCCGCTCGTGATCGTGTGGTTTTCGCCCATCTGGCAGTTTCTGACCAGGCGGCGCGATATCGCGACACTCGACATCCGGCTGCTGATGTGGGCAGCGTTGCCGCTCGTTTTCTATTCACTGTCGATTGGCAAACAGCCTCGATATCTCCTACCAGTGCTGCCGCCGGTGGCGTTGTTGCTGGCCGGCTCGATCGTCGAGCGCACGCGCGAATGGCGCAGTCTCGACGGCGTGCGTGTCCGCCCGCGGCCGAACCGGGCCGTGGTGCTCGGCTGCGCACTCTCCGGTGCGTTTCTCGTTGCCGTGGCCGCGCTGCTTTATCACGCACGACCGCTGTTCATCGATGTCGGCGATGCAGCGGCGCTGACTGCCGCCGCCGTCATCGGTTTGGTCAGCGCCGCCGTAGTGCTCGTCAGCTTCACGCGCGCGTGGCGCGCCGCGCCGCTCGGTCTGGCCGCCGCGTCCGCAATCACATTTGCTGTTCTGCCCTACGGTGTGCTTGGGCGGCCGCGTGATTCGGCCGTTTGGCACATGGCGCAGGCGGTCGCGGCCGAGAATCATCGCGGGCAGCCCGTCGGCACTTATCACGTGTTCGTGCGGAACTTGATCTTCTATACGGGTGTGCGACAGGCGGACTTACCGGACGACGGCCATCTGGAGGCGTTTGCAACAGACAATCCGGGCGCACTCGTGGTGCTGCCGGCCGCCGACCTCGAGCGTCTGGAACGCGCGGCATCATTTCGCTTTGAACGC
>JBKPAJ010000117.1:0-15953 GCA_046726375.1 Acidobacteriota bacterium | reverse complement strand
TGAACTCGATCACTACCGGCTCGTTGAGCGGCAGCGCTCGCTTGATGTTCAGGGAGGGAAACACCACCTCCGTGCCGCACGTCTTGTCGGTTGTACGCACGAACGTGATGCGAGCAGGTGTGCCGGCGCGCAACGTGAGTTTTGCAGGCCCGTAGCCTTGTTCGTTCACTGAGGTCACCCACGACTTCTTTCAGCCGAAGAAGTAGCCGCTCGATGTCCATGGCCCGACTCCTCGCGCCGCACGATATGCTCGACGATGTGAGCGGCGTCCGCACCGACGCCGGCAAAGACGGAGGAGGGCTCCGAGTGCAGCCACGGCAGCCCGACGGCGTACAGCCCCGGGTGCACCGTCACGCCCCTGACGTGCCGGGGATACCCCCACTCGTCGAAGATGGGCAGGTCCACCCATCCGAAGTCGAGGCGATAGCCGGTAGCCCAGACGATCGAGCGGATGCCCGCCGCATCAAGGTCGAGCTCCGTCATCGTCGGCGGCGCGAACGTGTCGTACGGCGGGCGGTCATCGGCTAGGGCGTTAATGCCGGCCGCCGCGATGTACGCATCGAACATCGGCTTGAACTTCACATCGAAGGCGGAATCCGCAAACGCCAAGCGCTTCTCCAGGTCGTCGCTGAAGCGGACGATCGTCCCTGCCGCCGATTCCAGCTGTCCGTACAGGTGAACTCCCTGCCGCGCGAACTGCCGCAGGCTGATGTCGTGGCCTCCATTCTTTCCGGAGACATGGGGGATGCAACCGAACCGCGCAGCGGGCGATGGGAGATCCGCAACAGTGGGAAAGGGCACGCCCACCTCGGCGCCGTGCAGGAAGGAATTGAGCAGCCACCAGATGACGTCGCGTCCTCTGTAACGACGGGGGGCCCCGGGGCACATCGAGACCGCGAGATGCACGTCGCGCCCGGCGTCATGCAGTTCCTCGGCGATCTGTGCCCCTGACTGGCCCGTGCCGACCACCAGGACGGCGCCGTCTGGAAGCTGCTGCGGCCGCCGGTACTCCTGCGAGTGCAATTGATGAATGTGTGCCGAGAGCGTGGCCGACGCCGCCGGCACCTTCGATCGCTGGTATGGCCCCGTTGCGAGTACGACGTTACTGGCCCGAATCGTGGCGCCGCCTTCAATAGTGGCTTCCAAGTGGTCGTTCGACGCGGTCAGGCGCTTCACGCCAGATCCGAGGCGTACCGGGGCGCCAAAGGAGGCGGCGTACTCCTTCAGGTAGTTCACCACTTCGTCGCGCGGCATGAAGCCATCCGGATCGGCTCCGTCGTATGGCCTACCCGGCAGGAGAATGGTGAAGTTCGGAGCGACGAGACACAAGCTGTCCCAGCGATCCAGCCATCCGCCGCCGAGTCGGTCGCGCCGCTCCAGCACCACGTGCTCCACGCCCGCCTTCGTCAGCCAGTAGCTCGTGGCGAGGCCCGCCTGCCCCGCCCCGATCACCAGCGTGTCCACGGCCCCGCGCGCAGCGTTCATGAGTGCCTCCCGTCGATTCCTCAACGAACGTGAATCAACCTGCGGGATCTACGGGCATCAACCCTCGGGCGCATTGCCCAGTGAGGACAATCACCGAGTGGGTAGTCTTGTGTACGGGGACTTAACGCCGCGAACCGCCAGACAAGTTCGCGACCGATCTGGAAACCGGCGGCGCTTTACAGGCCCCCCGTCAGTCGCACGTTCTGCACGGCCCGCAGGAGTTGGGCTTGCGTGGGTCATATGCGACGACGGTTCCGCGACGATCGAGCTGGACCCGACAACAGTCTTCGAGCACGGCCCTGAGCTGTTGTCTGCCTCGTTGGATGCGGCTCTTCATGGCGGAGATAGAGACGCCCGCTCGCGTGGCTGCATCGGCCTGATTGACGCCTTCCAGATCCGCCAACGTGACTGCCTCCCGGTACGCCGGAGGTAGCTGGCGGATCATCGGCGCCATGCAGCCGGCCAGCTCCTGAAGAGCGGCTCGCTCATCGTCCTGGGAGTTCGCCTGAGTCTCCGCACTTGCCGCCGCCACGTCCTCGGCTGCGCCACTGGCGACCTCGCGTCGACCGGCTGACGACCGGTAGTAGTCCACAATGACGTTTCGGGCCGTGCGATACACCCAGGCGTGGAGCCGCTCCGCATCACGAAGCGACGCGAGGCCCTTGACGATGTGGAGCAACACTCGCTGCACCAGATCGTCCACGTCGGCCTGATTCCGGACGCGGCGGCTGATGAACGCCCGTAGGTTGCCGTGCAGTTCCTCCCACGGCAGCTCGGAGACCGCAGCCATAGTGCCCTGATCCTATCGCTTCGAGGAGCCGCCGCCCTGACAGCCGCACCTGGCGGGGTGAGACGATTGTCCACAACAGGCCGGCTTGGCCTCAGGCGGGCAGCAGATACTGAGGAGGACGCTATCGCAGCACGCTTCGACACGCGGCGGTGCGACGTTCACCGCCGATTGCGTGGGTTCAGTGAGATTCATGATGTACTCCGTTGTGATGACCTCTCGCGATATGCACTGCGTGGGATCACACAGGTTTGACGGCTTCGATCAGGGCCGACGCCACGAACTGCTCGGCGCCGCTCCCCGGGCTCCACTCTTCGATGAGCGCGCGGCTCTGTGCCTGGACGGCGATACGAACGTCCTCGAATCCCGCGGCGGCGATCATCCGCTCGAGTTCTGCAACGGGCGCAGCGCCGGCGACGCAGCCCGCATAGACGGCGGGATCCGCAGCAATCGCTGCCGGTATGTCGCCGATCGCCACGACGTCGGATATCGCCAAACGCCCTCCAGGCGCCAGCACACGAAACGCTTCGCGGAACACCGTAGGCTTGTCCGGTGCGAGATTGATCACACAGTTCGACATGATGACGTCGACAGACGCGTCTTCTACTGGCAGGTGTTCGATCTCACCCAAGCGAAAGTCCAGGTGCGCGAGTCCAGAGGTGGCCGCGTTCGCCTTGGCGTGGTCGATCATCTCCGGCGTCATGTCCACGCCGATGACATGGCCGGTCGGACCGACTTGTTGAGCGGCGAGGAAGGCGTCGAACCCGGCGCCACTCCCGAGGTCGAGGACGCGTTCGCCAGGTCTGAGGCCAGCGATCATCTGAGGATTGCCGCACCCGAGACTCAGATCGGCGCCGTCAGGCACGGCGGCGAGGTCGGCGTCGCTATAGCCGAGTTGTTTTAATGAAGAGCCCGTCGGGGGGCAGCAACTACTCCCGCTGCCGCAACAACCGCTCTGCCTTTCCTGCGTCGCGACGGCTCCATACGCCTGTCGGACGGCCGCTCGAATCTGGTCGGATGTCGATGTCTGCATCTTTTGCTTCTCCGTCGCCTTTTGCTTCTACGGACGGGGGACCGGAGAAAAGGACGCAAACGCGATCGGGAGCTGCAAGTCCTCAGTCACGGACACCCACCTCCTCGACACGTGGCTGCGACTTCGCCTAAGTCGAAAACGATTGTGATAGGGCTGTGATACGTCGGGTTCAAACCCTCGAGGAACATCGAGGTTTACGGACGCACACGGAGTGATCGTACCGGCGGGTTAAATCGCTGATCGCGTATACGTTAACGTGCGACGGAGTGGCTCGGTGTGGCTCCGCCCGCTTGGCTTTCCAAGGGTGCCCCTTCAGCGTTCGCACATCTGTTCCCGTCAATTCCTCCGGGCCGCAGCGGCTCGGCGGGCGCTACGGTCGCGGCCCAACTCAAAAGCGGGCACTCGGCACGGAACGCAACGGTTCAGGAGACCGCTGCAACGGGACCTTCAACAATCGGCGGTTCGATAAATGAAGTGGGTTGGTGATATCAGCCGTTTAGAATCAACGACTTGAGTTGGTGGACCAGATTTTCCCCAGATGGAACCCACTGACCAGCTGGATGCGCCAAATAGAAGACTTTCAGAGAGCCGCGTGAGGCGGTTTGCTAGGCTGCCAGGCATTACAGAACGGGCCTGAAATCGATGGTTTCAGGCCGCTTTTCAATTCTAGCTTGGTTGGCGTTGGCTGCCGATTGATGGTCCTCGGACCGGGTTTGGGCACACTGGTGGGCACACTGGAGCCGTCGCCACAAGACCCGAGGTCTCACATAACGGGACGTCGCGCAAATCATCGGTGATGTGCACGCCACTCGCAGACCGTATCACCGGCGGCAGCTTCGCGATACGCCCCGTGTTGCGAGCGTGTCAGTCCAGGCCCACTTCCTTCCCGATAACGCTTGCGACGAATCCGCCGCGAGCTGGCGGATCGTCGAAGAGGGCACGGATGCGGGTCCGGACGGCCCCGTCGACGCCGGCGTTGGCTGCGGCCCTCAAGGTGTGGGAGTGGGCGGCCCTGACATCGAGGGGCGCGATCTCGTAGCCGTAGCCTCGAACGAGCCAACGAAGGGCTGCGAGCCCTGCTTCATTGGCAAACGCAGGATTCGTCTGGGCGAAGTCGCGGGCCGCCCGAGTCAGCGTCTTCGGATCACACGGCGTGGCGTTGGCGAGAGCGACCGCCTCGTCGAACAGCTTCGCATCCTTCGCCGCGGCGAACCACTTGCCCTCCTCGCCGGGCCGTGTGACGAACGAGGTCCGCCAGAACGACGCCGGGCGGCTTGTCCGGGTACTTCTTCGTAACCGCTCGAACCACCCAAGAAACGTTGCGGCCCGATTCGCCGAGATCGCGTAGCGCGCATACGCTTCCACTGGCTGGCCTTACGTTAAGAGAATGTGCTCGCACAGGCTGTCGATGGCATGGTCGCTGGCAATCGGGCTGCGGCAACGCTCGGCGTATGCGATCGCCTCAGCGCCGCGCCCTCGTGTAGCCAGCGCCTTCACAGCACACCGCTGGTAAGACCACAAGACATCACTCTGCACCAGTTCGATCAGTTCGTCGTAGCGCGCGGCCGTGAAGAGAGCGCTCAAGCACGCCGATGTGCCGTGGAAATAGCCACGTGTCGACTTGTCCGACGAGAGCGAGGCGCATGATCGTGATTGAGCGGTCGGCCCATTCGGACGGAAGTTCCCTGGAGCCACACAGCTCGCTTCAGTACTCGGCGAGCTGCTCGATGACGAAGAACACCATCCCCGATGTCGTTGGCGGAGAACCGCAGGGCATGTCTCACTTCGGATTCAGGGTCTTCCCAACATCCAACCCAATGTCGGGCTTGTCGGCCGTGCCACGTACGTGGATAGCGATGAGCGTGCCGGCTCCCTTGTTGCGAAAGAGCGGGTCGAAGGGCTTCAACACCCACGACTTGAACCCCGTTTGTGTTTGCGATGCGCTGGCCACGAGTCGCACCTGGCCGGAGAGGTTCATCGCGCGGGGCTCGAGGGCATAGGTGCCCGCCATGCGGATCGACGCGCGGCGGACGTCGAAGGCCAGATTCTTGAACGTGAGGATGCCGTTCGCCAGCACGAAGACGCCTCCGACGCGGGACGCCACATCACCGATTGACGCATCCTTCGGCCGCCCCTGCCCGCTGCGGCTGAGGGTGTCGACATGCTGCTGGGTATCGGGAGAGGTGAACCCGAGCTGGTCCGCGCGAAACGATCCCGCAAGCGCCAAACGGTCAAGGACGTCCCCGTCGCCACGGGGAAGGTCGAACGCCGTGTCCAGCAACAGCGTGCCATGCGCAGCCGGCGGTGTGGTGCTTGTGACGAAGGTGAGGAGGTCGGCCAGGTCGACGGCGTCGCTGGTCACCTTGAGCGTCACGCGCTTGCCCTTGATCCCCTTGGTGCCTTCCACGACGCCTTGCGCGTGCAGCACCGAGCGCCCCAGCTCGATCTCGACGCCGGTCAGTTGGACGTCCCCCTTCGTGCCATCGACGACGGCCTCGTACCGCGTCTTGAGGAGCAGGCTGCCTGCGTTCAGGCGGGGGATGCGGAAGCGTTCCGTGGTGGTCTCGCCGTGGGTGGTGATCCGATCGAACACGCCGTCCATCTCACCGTTCGCGTCCAGATGTCCCTCGATGCCCTTGATGGTGCCCAGATCCGCGGCAAAGGTGTAGGTCCCGTCGAGCGGTGTCGAAGCGGGGTCGCCCGATTGCCAGGGGCCGAAATTCCCGGTGATGTCGATGTTGCCGGTGGGAATGGGATTGGTGACCGAGGCGGTGAACGACGCCGGGGCATCGGTGGCGATGTTGCGCATGTCGAGCGAGGAGAGGTCCCACACCTTGGGGTTCTTGCCCGACTCGCGCGGGATTACGGCGATCCTGGTATTCGTAGTGGTGAGGTGGCGGATCACTACGTCAGGGGTGCCGCCGCCGGCGTGCTCGCGGGTCATCGGCAGACGAGGGCCGCCCACTTCCGGGCGGGGCGGGACGTTGAGCTCCATGCCATCGATCGCAACGCGATCGATCACCTGGCCCCAGAGGTCCAACAGGTTAAGGTGCACGACCAGCGACTGGATCACCAGGAGCGGAGGCACATCCACGCGGCCGTGATGCCGCACGGTCAGCGATTCTGCCCGGAAGCGCAGAGGGAAGAGGGAGAGGCGGATGTCCCCGAGCTCGACCGTGCTCTCGAGGGACGTCGAGAGCCTCGACACGATGGCCTGGCGGACACGGGGTTCGAACTCGCGGCTGGCGATGGCCGCCGCCACAAGGATGACCAGCGCCGCCAGTCCCGCTGCGATGAGGAGGCGGCGTGGCGAGAAGAGCACCGACGTTGATGCCGTCGCCCGCATATGGGTTGAGCCCAGTTTACGTCCCCGCCGAAAAGGTCAGGCGGTCATGGCGATCACACGACGCGTCGGCCGCTCAGCAACCCAACCAGAAACAACACGATCGCGACAACCAACAAGACGTGGATGAACGCGCCGATCGTATAGCCGCTCACGAACCCGAGCAGCCATAGGATCAAGAGAATCACGGCGATGGTGTACAGCATGACCCATTCTCCTTTGAAACCAAGAGCCTCACAAAGTTTCGAGGATGTTCGCGGACAACTCCCGGCTCGAGAACTCCGGCCGCTTCGATGCCTGAGCAATGCGTGAGCCAAGACCGCCCAAACACGTGTCCTCACCCTTCGCGCGGATGCCTAGCGTTCGCCGGAGAACTGGTAGGGCTCGTCAGGAAATGGCGCGCGCAATTCCAAAGGCCGCGGCCGCGGCGAGGCCGCCCCCGAGAGTGGTCTGCAATCGACGGGCACTCAACGGCGCCGGACAGACCGGCGGCCAGCGCAAACGGCACGGTCTGGCCATCCGACATGCCGATGACGATGTCGCGAACCGTGTTCCCCGATGTGAAATGGCGTTCGACGTGGCGTGTCACCGGCATAGCGTCTCCGTGGTGCGGCGATGACGAAAATCCGGCAACTGAAAATGCAAAGGAGCCGCCGCATGATCGACATCGGTGTCCTAGTTCTCACTCGCTCCGCATGTAACGTCGGGAAGTCGCGACCGCCACGTCCGTCACGGCCGATAGCGCTTCCTGCGGGGCGAGCCGCTTCCGGCCTGGTCTGCAGCTTGTGACGCACCCACTGCTATTGCCCGCGGACTTTTCCACACGGACGAGAGAGATATCCCGCTTGTCGCATCGGAAGCGCAGATATCTAACTGTCTTCACGTGCGAGAAGCGGCACAGAGCTTGCCCCTGCGCCATGCGGTTCGACCAAATGCAGCGGCCATCAATGTCCACTGCTCGGCGCCCGGTGGTCCTGCTCGTTCAACCATCGCGTGACGACGGATTGGAAATGTATACGGAGTTTCTGCTTACCACGGACTTACGGTGATTCCGGTCTCGGATACCAGGGATGCTCTCATGCTGGCGCCCCAGGCCGACATCGTGGTCACGGGCATGAATCTCGACGACCCGATGGATGGCGTTGAACTCGTTTCGCGCTTGCGGCACAACGACTGTACGAGGTCCACACCCATCATCGTGCTCACCGCGTGTGTATGGCCGAAAGAACGGGCGCGTGCTGAGGGCGCGGGGTGTGACGTGTTCCTGCCAAAGCCGTGTCTCCCGAATGACCTGCTGGGCAAAGTGCGGCAATTGCTTGCGGCCACGCGCTCACAGACGGCCGAGACACCGCGGGGCTTTCAGCTTCCTTCACACCGCGCGGTGCGCCGCGGGCTCGGGTGGCATGCCGCTCACCGGCTGTCGCGTGTGCTGACGAGGTCCTTGTGATGGCGAAATCAACGAACCGAAATAGGCGCTCTGTAGTCAGTCCTGCTCCCGATCGCTCGTCACCCAGGTCGGCGGCGCTCGATGGGTCTGCGAACGTGACCGAGTACGACATCGCCCGCCGTGCGTACGAGCTGTACCTCGCCCGTGACTGTGAGGACGGACACGACGTAGACGACTGGCTGCAAGCAGAACGAGAACTTCAGAGAGACAGAGGAGCATCCATGAATCGCGATGAACTCGAAGGTAAGGCCGAAGCACTCAAAGGCAAGATCAAACAGGCGGCCGGCACTCTCACACGGGATCCTGATCTGCACGATGAAGGCGTCATCGACGAAGTTGCCGGAAAGACCCATGCGGCCGTGGGCCGCACTAAACGCAAGGTTGGCGAAGCCATCGAACACGTCGGCAACATCATCAAGAAATAGGCTTTCGCAAACGTCGGCGACCCGACTGACGTCGGTCATCGGGACGAATCACATGTCTACTGGACGACTTCTACGACGCGGCGTATTGGCGATCGGCATCGCCATTGGCACGGCCACGCCGGCGAGGGCGCAGGGTTGTGAGGAGAGGCAGTGGCCTCTGGCGGGATGATGAAGCGCATCCTTGGAATCGGTGTCGCACTGCTCGTGGCACTCGGCGCTAACTGGGTGTGGGGCGCGTCGGGCAGGTCGGACCTCACTCGCGCACTCCGGATCGCTGAGCTACGCGACGGTTTGCTCGAGGGGCGCGCCGCCGTGCTCGATGCACGCCTGGATATCTACAGCGTCAATTTTGGTGAAGCGAGCCGCCATCTTGAGGCGGCTCGGAGTGCATTGCGCGCTGCCGAGGCGCGACTCAATAGTCTCGGCCGCCAGGCGGATACGAAACCACTGGAGCTCGCCCTAGCAAAGATCGACGAGGCGCAGCGCATGGCCGGTCAGCTCAATCAGGATGCGAACGCGTTGGCGGCAGACGCGTCGAACGCGATCAACGACGTGCTCGATACCACCGTGAACCGCTGATGCGCGGTTGGAGAGACGGCACAGACCGATGGTGTGTCACAGCGTAAGAGAGAAGGCAGGTGCGACATGAACTTGATGATGGCGACGACAATCGTGACGACGTTGGCGCTGACACCGCTCCTGGCGGTGGACAATGAGCCAGCCAAGCGCCTGGACGAAGCAGCGGCGGTGTTTTCCGAGATCATGGGATCACCGGATAAGGGCATTCCCCAGGACCTTCTGCAGAACGCCCACTGCATTGTGATTGTCCCGGACCTCAAGACGGCGGCGCTCGGCGTTGGCGGGAAATACGGGAAAGGGTACCTGTCCTGCCGAAATACGAGCGGCGCGGGCTGGTCGGCGCCAGCCACGGTCCGCATCGAGGGAGGGAGCGTGGGCTTCCAGATCGGCGCCTCGTCAACGGACTTGATCATGTTGGTCATGAGTGAACGGGGCGCAGAGAAGTTGCTGGCGAGCAAATTCACATTAGGCGCGGAAGGCTCGGTTGCGGCTGGCCCCGTGGGTCGTACGGCCACGGCCCAAACGGATGCGCAAATGCACGCGGACATCCTGTCGTGGTCGCGATCGCAAGGGTTGTTTGCGGGGGTCGCGCTGGAGGGAGCCACTCTGCGCGAAGATCTGGATGACAACGCCACGCTGTATGGCAAGAGACTGGCGAACAGCGAGATTGTGACGAAGGGCGTGCGTCCACCCAAGGCTGCCGAGAAGTTGCTCGAGCTCCTGAACCGGTACTCCGCCAAGGAACGCAAGAACTAGTCGCACGTGGCGGCATGAGTCGGCCCGGCGGGTCAGTGATAGAGGAGTCGTGATAAAGGGCTTTGTGCAAGACATCGAGGATCTCGCGGTCAAGAACGACGAGTTTCGGCGTGTGCTGTAGACGGCCAAGCACTGCCAACTCGTCGTCATGGCACTCAAGCCCAAGGAAGAGATCGGCACCGAAGTCCATACGCTTGACCAGTTCTTTCGCGTGGAAGCGGGCACGGGTGAGGCGATTCTCGACGGCGTGCGGACGACGATCCGAGCGGGCTTCGCGGTCGTCGTCCCGGCTGGGGCGAATCACAACATCATCAATACCGGCACGGGTCCACTGAAGCTCTATACGCTCTATGCGCCGCCGAATCACCGGGATGGCGTTGTCCACCATACCCGCGACGACGCGGAGGCCGACAGCGAACATTTCGACGGCAAGACGACCGAGTAGGGAGTGGACGGAAGAAGGAGAAAGGTACCGTCGTGCTGATCCTGTTGATTGTTATCTTGGTGATTCTCCTCGGAGGCGGCGGTGGCTATTACTATGGCCGCGGTGCTGGATGGGGCGGGCCGCACTATGGGGGCGGCTTGCTCGGTCTGGTGTTGATTATCCTGTTGATCCTCTGGCTCACTGGCAACCTGGGCGGTGGCATGAGGATCCGTTAGACGCTGGGCCGCGAGCACTCAACTGGGTCGCCGTGTTGTGACGTAGGAGGAATCGAGATGAACGCAGTCAAGATGGCGGCCGTCGTGCTCATCGCGGCTGGTGTCCTGGGGTTGGTGTATGGCAGTTTCAGTTACACCAAGGACACCCACGAGGCCAAGCTGGGTCCGATCGAGCTGTCGGTGAAAGAGAAGGAGACGGTCAACATCCCGGTATGGGCTGGCGTGGGTGCGATCGTGATTGGCGGTGCCCTGCTGCTGGTTGGTGGAAAGAAGGGCTAGTCGCGGCTGCCTCCGCGTACCTACTTCCGAGCGAGTGCGAAGAGGCCCACATGTCTGAGGACAAGACGCCGACGGAGTTGAACCGTGTCACGGCATTCTGCTCATCATCGTGTTGGTGTTGCTCCTGGGTGACGGCGGGGCGTTTTACGGCTCGCGTGCAGGGTGGGGCGGGCCACACTACGGCGGAGGACTGCTCGGTCTCGTCCTGATCATCCTGTTGATCCTCTGGCTCACTGGCAACCTCGGCGGTGGCCCGATGATGCGTTAACGTCCGGCCACGATCAGTTCACGCGCGAGAGCCCCACGATCGTCGCCCGCTCCGCGTCCGCGACCCTCGCACTCCACCGGTCAGCGCGTGAGTCGGATCTGCAAATAGCGCGCGTGGATGATTTGGTAGAAGCCGTAGGCGACGAAACCTGCTGCTGTCACGCCGAGAAGCCAGCGGCCCACCCCTCCCGGTTGTGCGGCGAGGATGCGCAACGACGACGCGGCGGTGCCGACCTCAGACGCATCGCGGAACCAACCCGCGACGACGATGCCCCATCCCAGCAGCGCAAACACGATAGCGCGTGCCGCCACGCCGAACCGGCTGAGGGCGACGGCCCACTCGCCGGCTTCGCGTCGCATCTTTGCGACATCGAGATCGCGTTCCAGTCGGCAGGTAATCGCCGCGTAGATCTGCTGCACGGCGAAGCCGATGAGGCCGAGCCCTGCGAGCACGACGAGCCAATCACCGAGCGGCCACGCGAACGCTTCGGTGGCAACCGCGCGCTCGCTGATTCCGGACGCTGCCGACAGCCCACGATAGACGCGGAATGCCTGCAGGCCCAGCGCCGCGTGCACGACCCCGAGCGCGACGAAGCTCACACGGAGTGCGAGGCCGCGCCAGCCGTGCCCGAGGCGGTCTGGATCGAAGAAACCCTGGAGGAGGCGCCAGGCGGCGTAGCCGAGAAGCCCAACGGCGGCGACGAGCAGTAGGGTGCGACCGAACGGTTGGGCGAGGACCGTTGTGAAGGCGCCGCGCGTCCCCGTCACTCGTCCGCCGAGATGGGCCGCGACTTGGAGGGCCAGCGCGCCGACGACGATGTAGACCACACCCTTCACGAGGAAGCCCGCGCGGGCGAGCAGTTCGAGCGCGCCGAACCCGGTCATGGATCCATGGTATGCCATGACGACGTCCACACCTTCCGCGCCTGCTGCCGGTTGACGCGAGGCTTCGCGCTCGACGACGACGAGCGCCGAACACCGATGATGGGAGCCGTGGAAGTGAAGTGGCCAGAATCGTGCTGTTGGGTCGCGGAAAACGGGAGGTAACGGGTCGGTTCAAGCTGACCCACGGCCAATGGAAACCGCGGGTGCCGCGAGGCCGGCGGCGTCCGCGGTGTCGGAGATTGGAAGACGCGGCATCTCCAGGAGGCCGCCAAAGTAATTGCGACTCTCGATCAACAGAGAGGCGACGTGATCGGCGCCCGCGTCCAGGAGCGTTTGCGAGCTCTCGTCCGCCAGCGCTGGCGGTGCCCATCGTCCCACCGCAATTCGCAACTCCGGCAGCGTCGAGCGAAGTCTCCTCACGAGATACCGTGTCTTCGACGACGAGCTGGGTGGGAGATCAGCGAAGCAGACGACAGAGAACTTTCGGTCTCTCACTAACGACACTAACTCCACCGCCTGCATGCGCGCAGCGGTGATCTCCATCGCGATCGGCAGATCGTTGATCAGATGTGCCAGCATCGCGAGCGCCACTTCATCGGCGACTCCGTTGACCGCATAGCCCAGGACGCGCAGCGGCTCGCGTGGTCTCAAGCGCGAGGGATCGGCGGCCGAGGCGGGTGGCTCCGCCTCCGCGTGGCGGCGGATGATCTCGGCCGCGTCCGCGATCAACTCCCGGGTCGCCTCGATCACCGCTGCTTCTTCCTCCAAAGAAAGCCGTCGTTCTAGACGGTCACGCTCGGCATAACTGAGTGCCGGCAGCAGCAGCGCGTCGTAGACCGATGCGGGCGGCCCGGTCTTGATGTGGCTGTCGATCAGTTCGGCCGCTTCGCTCTGGTCGCGAGCCACCAGGCGCTGATAGAAGCCGTACTCAGGTGCCAGGGCTGGCGTGTCGGCCATCAGCAGGCCGACGAACGCAAGGCCGGGCACGTGCTTGCCGAGCACAACGAGGCAGACGGTCAGCGGTGATGCCATCAGCAACCCGAGCGGTCCCCACAGCCACGTCCAGAACGCGACGGACACGAGCAGCACCACCTGCGACACGCCGACCGCCCCGGCATACAGCACTGTTTCGAGCACGAGATTCGTGAACAGCTCGAGGAAGACGAACAGGGCGAGGACCATCAAAGGACCAGTCCACCCCTCGAGGGCCGCGAGACTGACGAGGATCGGCGCGCCGGCGCCGAGCACGGGACCGATGTACGGGATGAATCGAAACGCTGCGCCGAGCGTCGCCCACACTAATGGGTACGGGACGTGGAGGAAGTACAGGCCGACGAAGACCGCGATGCCGTACAGCAGACTCACCAGGGACTGCATCAACAGCTGCCGACTGACGCGACTTCCGGCCTCGTCGAATGCCTTCGTGGTCGTGGCGAGCTGTCCGTGCCCGATCAGCCCGATCAGGCGATCCCGCAGATCGCGGCGTTCGAGCAGCATGAAGATGACCATCGCCGCAACGAGCCCCGCCGTGCTCAGCGGCCCGACGAACGGCCCGAGCCACGCGAAGGCCGAAAATCCCGTCGCCGGGTTGGACGTCACCACGATGGGCCGCGACACGGTTCCTTTCGGCGTCTCCGTTCCCAGGTCAGTCTTGATGCCTTCCAACGTTTCCTGCAGCTTCTCGACCGCGCCTCCCCTGCTCGCACTGCGCACGTCGGCGATCTTCGTTCGGATGTTGGCACGATAGCCGGGCAGGTCCTTGGCGAGATCGTCCATTTGCCGCGCTAGGCCCCAACCGGTGAGACCGAGCGCCGCGAACACCAGCGTGACGACGAACAGCACGGCAGGGACCCGGCCGACCCACCGTTTGAAGCCAGGTGACGGGCGGCGTCAGGACGAACGTGATCAGGATGGCGAGCGCGACCGGCACGAGGACGGCCTGTGCCCAGTACAGAACGGCGACAACGAGCACCCCGCCGGCGAACGTCACCCAGGGCTTCACGGATTTCAAGGTGTCGTCCACGTTCGTGCTCCGTTTCTCCGCAAAGTTGCAGCAGACGCTGCAGTGCTGTTGACATGGTAGCGCGGAAATCGAAACGCGTTCCGGACAAGGTGCGGAGGGACTGGGCGTGGCGGGATTGGCCCACGTAAGGGTGTTCTCAAGTGCACAGACGCTGGTTCGTGTTCGCCGCATACTGTTCGGTGGCGGATAACCCGCGAACCATACGGGAGTAGAAAATGGACACGACTACTTTGCTCGTCATCGTCCTCGTGGTGCTGGCGCTCGGCGGCGGGGGATTCTTCTACAGACGTCGGGCGTAAGTCGCACCCTCAGCGCATCTCGCCGTTGATGGCGTGACACCTCCGCAGCGTGCGCTGAGGAACAGCGGCGGAATGTTGGTGCTGGGAGTGTGGCTTGGCGTGGGGGCGGTAGTGACTGGCGGCGGCGTCCTCCTTTTTGGAGGCAAGACGCGCTAGAGAGGGGCTGCACCCGGATTCAACCGTCGCGACAGTGCGGCTGACGCGCTGCAACGCCACGGCACGATGTCGCTGTACGTCAGTCGCGCAATACGACGCCCAAGAGAGAGTTGTTCACCTTCAAGACGCCGTTGTAATCGATGAACCCGAGCTTCCGAAACTTGTTCATGAAGAAGTTGACCCGCGACCGTGTCGTGCCAACCATCTCGGCCAGGACTTCTTGAGACAGCTTTGGAAGGGCGCGGTGAGACGCCTCGGGTTCGCCGTACCGCGCCAGTAGCAGCAGCGTACGTGCGAGCCGCTTCTCGGTAGAGTTGAAGAGCTGATCGACGAGATCTTCTTCGATGCGGATGTTCCTCGTCAGCATGTGAGTCAGAAAGCGATCCGCGAAGGCGGGCTGGGTGTGGAGCTGCCGCACCATTTCGGGCTTGTCGACGGCCAGGATGGTGCTCTGGGCTATAGCCGTAGCAGTAGCCATTCGCTGCGTTTGGCCCGCCAGGCAGCCCTCCCCGAAGAAATGCCCGGCCTCGAGCACGGCGACCACCGCTTCTTTTCCCGCGTGCGACAAGACCGACAATCGCACGGTGCCCGTCTCCATATACATGACGCTTGTGGCCGGATCGCCCTGAGCAAAGATCACTGCGGCGGGTCCGTATTCGGCACGCTGTGTTCGCGCGCCGGCCCAATCGAGTACGTCGACTGGCTTGGGCGTGGGGACGCGCTTCGATTCGCTCATCGCACGTTGCCGTGTGGCGGAGGGCGCCCCTCCCTGCTCAGAAGTTGACCGCCGAATATGGGACATTGGTTCATTGAGATTGACACGATCATCCGGTGTGCGCAATCAAGAAGAGCTCCGCCTCGGTTTAAGGCGCTCCCCTGCATTGCGGGCCATGTGTTCGCGCCGCGGAGCTTCGAGGCTACACGATCGCCAGGGCGGGAACCGGGACCCGCGGGAGGTCGACGGTGAAGACGCATCCCGTCTCAGGCAGGCTGCGGGCATAGATCCGGCCATTGTTCGCTTCAACGCCACATCGGCTGAAGGCGAGGCCAAGGCCCAGGCCGGTTCGGTCGACCCCCCGCTGCTCGAACGGACGAAACAGCTCGTTGACATTCCCAATCGGGAGACCGCCGCACTCGTCCTGGATCTCGATGAGCACGCGTTCGGCGCTGGCGCCAACCCTGAGCACGACGGTGGTACCAGCTCGCGTGAACTTGAATGCGGCCTGCACGAGGTTCATCACGACCGCGGTGAGGACCTGCCGGTCAGCCTCAATGAAAACTCCATCTTCGACTGGCATCACGCGTAATTCGATGCCGCGGGAGTTTCCCTCCATCGTTGCGGCCAGGGCGAGTTCGTCGATGAATCCGGCAACGGGAAATTGCTCTCTATTCTGGACGCCTTGAATGAGGCTGACCTCGGCGAGCGAGCGGCCAGTGAGAGCACGTGCTCGCATGAGGCTCCGATGCAGCACAGTCCCCGTGCTTCCTCCGACACCAACATTTCCCGTCTTGAGCACTTCGAACGCGAC
>JBKPAJ010000116.1:0-16014 GCA_046726375.1 Acidobacteriota bacterium | reverse complement strand
ACACATCATCACATCTCCACATCACTACATTACATCGCGACATCACCACGTCGCGAGATCGCGACATGACAGTGCTTCCGCACCTGTCTCGTCGAGCCCGCGCACGGCGTCGACCTCGCGTCGCATGGTATCGCTCAGCCGCTCGTGCAACGCCGGCAGCGTCGCCAGCGTCCAGTTGAACGACGCGATCTCGTCAGAGACCTCGAACATCTCCATGGACATTTCGTCGCGCGTGCGTTGGTACTCGAAGAGCGCCGCGTCGCTGTCGGCAACGACGGCGCGCGCCAGCCATTCGGCATCGCGCAACGCATCGGTGATCCCGTGAGCGGTGAGCGGATCCTTGAAGTGGCCGGCATCCCCAACCAGCGCCCAGCCAAATCCTGCCGAGTGTCGCAGAAAGCCGCGTTCTCCGGCGAAGCCGCGTAGCTTGACCGCTCCTGAGTGCCGCTCGATCGCGGGCACAAGTGCCGGGGCGGCGCGGCTCAGCAGTCGCTTATACCCCTCGGCGACGTCTGCCCGGAACGTGTCAGCAAAGTCGTCGCGGCGAATCGCGACGAAGACGCACGTCTCGTTATCGTTGGTTGGAATCGCGCCGGCGGCGACGCCTGATTCCCAATACCAGTGGTTCCCCTCGATCGGAAGCGCCGGCCAGTAACCATAGAGGACGCCGGCCGCGTGCCGGCCATAGTGATACGCTGCCGCGCGCACAAGTCGGGCGACCGTCGATCGCAGCCCGTCGGCGCCGATAACGACGCGGGCCTGGAGACTCAGTATCTGGTGCGACTCGTCGCGCGCGACGACACCGGCGACGCGGCCGGTCGCATCCCGGATGACATCGAGCACCGACACACCGTGCCACACTTGTGCGCCGGACGCACGAGCCGCATCTACCAGAACGCGGTCGAGCAGAAAGCGGCGCGGCGCGAAGAGACTCGGCACGCCGTCGCGGGCCTTAATCGGTATCCGCAGACTCTCCGCGCCGTAATGGAAGGTCGTCGAGCGGATCGGCGGCGTTGCGGCCGCCTCGATCGGGCGCAGCAGACCCCACCGCGACAGCTGCAGAACGCCGGCGCGCATCAGCGCATGCGTCGAGAGTGTATCACTGCCGTATTTCCCGCGGTCGATGGCGAGCACGCGCAGACCGGCGCGAGCCAGCAACATGGCGGTTGCCGCCCCCGCCGCCCGCAGCCCGACAACAATTGCATCGTAAGCAGGCATGGGTTCTCCGATCAGGCGACGGCGCCGCGCCGTTCCATCAGGTAACGCGCCACGTGATCGGCCACGGCTTCGGCATCGCGACCGACGCCGTCAATGAAGTTCGAATTTCGGTGGCGCAGAAATGCAAGTCCGAGCACGTAGAGTCCTTCCACAGGCGTCACGCCGCCGTTGTGGCGAATCTCGCCGTGCGCGTCGAGCACCGGCACGCGCAGCCACGGGTATCGCCGTGTGAATCCGGTGGCCCACAGAACTGTGGTGACACCTTCCGTCGCCAGGTCGATCTCGGTGCGTGCGTCGGTAAACCGCGTCCAACTCGGTTCGAATGGCTCGCTCGCGCCCGCATCGTGCGTGGCGTCGAGCTCGATGAACGTGTCGATCCGCTGCAGCAGTTGCGCGAGCTTGACGTCGGCGGCGGCGGTGGTCGCGACGAGGTCGTCGGCGAACAAGGCGCGTCGTCGATCGAATGCACGAAGCCGACCCGTGACTTCAACGCCGAGTTCCTGAAGCACCACGAGATCGATCGATGCGCGATCTGGCCTCCCCACCAGCTGCAACGACGCTTGCTCGCGCGAGACGTCGACATCGTAGACATCGTCGTGGGTGGCGTCGAAAATGCCGATGTGCTCGAACCACCAAAGAATGTCGTGACCGCGGTAGCGGCGTGGCATCCGAGTATGCCGACCGGCCGCGATAATCACGCGGCGTCCGGCGAGACGAAGTTCGTGTGCCAGCTGAACGCCCGACGCCGCCGCGCCAACCACGAGGACGGCGCCTTCGCGAAGGTCGGACGGAACGCGATAGCGCGTGGGCACGACCTGGTCGATATCGTCAGGTACGCCTGACGCGATCGCCGGCACGAACGGCACGTCGCAATAGCCGGTCGCGACGATCACGCTGTTGGTGAGCCACGTCTCGCGGTTGGTGTTCACTCGAAACGCGCGGCCGTCGCGGCTCACAGCCGTCACCACCGTGTCGGTGTGGACAGGTGCATCGAACGAGCGCGCGTACTGCTCGAGAAAGCCCACGACCTCGGGCATGGTCATGAAGCCATCGCGATCAACATCTTGGTAGCGAAATCCCGGTAGTCGTGTTTGCCAGTTGGGGGTCAGCAGACGCAGCGATTGCCATCGTTCGCTCCGCCACCGTTCGGCCACGCGCCCTCGTTCGAGCACGACGTGCGGAACGCCGCGACTGGTCAGGCAGCGGCTCATCGCGAGCCCTGCCTGTCCGCCGCCAACGACAACCGTGTCGATCTGCCTCATCGCGCCACGTCGATCGCGAGCTCGACAGGAACGCCGTTCGTGATTACGTCGAACACGGCCGAGCGTGCGCGCGACTGTTCGACGACCTCTCGCAGCTTCTGCGGCGGAGCGTCGCCGTCAATCGTGAAGTTGACACGAATGCGCTCGTATCCGTTGCGCACCTGGTTCGAAAGACCGAGGATGCCGCGCAGGTCGATATCGCCGACGACGGTCGACTCAACGCGCGTCAGGGTGATACCGCGGACGGCTGCAACGTTGGCGACGCCAGCGGTCAGGCATGTGGCGAGCGCGTGCAGTAGAAACTCGACGGGCGTGGGTCCGTGATCGCCGCCAACAAGGACGGCAGGGTGGTCGGCGTCGAATTCGAACCGGCGGACATGGCTTTGCTCGCTGCCGGCCCCGCTGAAGGTCTCGATACAGCTGCGGCTGTGGGTGCCGGCCAGCCAGGTGTTCTGCGCGCGGAACTGAAACCCGCCGAGTTCGGGTGCGCCCTTCACGACGTTGATGGTGGCGAGCAGGTTCGGTGTATCGACACCGTTGAGCGGCACCCGCTCGCGCTTGTTCTCTGGGACGATCGACTGTTGCATGGTGAAGTTCTCCTTAATTTCTCTAACGAAATCGGAAGGCAAAACCCGCCATGGCCGTGGCCGATCGCTTGTGCCAGGGAACGCTTTCAGCTCTCGGCTATCTAATCGAGGGGCAATCGGGGTTTGTCGTCTACCCTGGCGGCGCGCTTGGGTGCGCGAACCGCGTCGGACTCTTCCAGGTTGTGCACACTGACCCCCAGAAGGCGGATGGGACGGCGCCCGGCATCGGTTTTGTCGAGCAGGGCAATCGCCCGGGCTGCCAGAGCATCGGCGTCGCGCGTCGGTTTGGCTTCGCTTTGGCTTCGCGTGATCGTGGTGAAATCCTCGTAGCGCACTTTGATCACGACCGTGCGCGCGAAAACTCCGTTCCGGTCGAGCCAGCGCGCCGCATCGCGTGCCATCTCCTCGATCTCGCCGCGAATCCGGACCACATCCGTCAGGTCGGTCTCGTAGGTGCACTCTGAGCCGACCGACTTGCGGTCTTCGTTGGGGTTCACCTGCCGCGGGTCGTGACCATGGGCGAGATCGCGCAGCCACTCGGCGCCGGTTCCCACGATGGTTCGCAACTCGTCCAGCGACTTCATCCGGACGTCGACGAGCTTCGCGATGCCGTGACTGCGCAAGCGCTCGGCGGTCTTCGGTCCCACGCCCCAGAGCGCGTCAACCGGCAGGCCGCGCAAGAAGTTCTCGATTCGCTCGGGGGCGATCACGGTGAGGCCATCGGGTTTTTGCCAACCGGATGCAATCTTCGCGAGAAACTTGTTTGGTGCGACGCCGGCGGACGCGGTCAACCCGGTGCTGTCGCGTATCCTCTCCTTGATCCGCTTTGCGACGGTCACCCCGAGCGGTTCGTGCCAGCTGTTCTCCGTGACGTCAAGGTACGCTTCATCGAGCGAGAGCGGCTCGACGAGCGCCGTCACGCTGCGGTAGATCTCGAAGATCTGGTTGGAGATCGTTCTGTACTTGTGGAAGTCCGGCCGGACGATGATGAGGCCGGGACAGAGGCGGACAGCGCGAGACATGGGAAGCGCGGAGCGGACGCCGTAACTGCGCGCTTCGTAACTTGCGGCCGCAACGACACCACGTTTCGTCGGATCGCCACCGACAGCGACAGGCTTCCCGCGCAGCGCCGGATTGTCGCGCTGTTCCACGGACGCATAGAAGGCGTCCATATCGATATGGAGAATCCGTCGAACTCCGGTCGCCATCGAACTGGTAACGTTCAACTACGTCACTTCAAGCTTTGAAATTTGCGCTGGAACGTTCACGTTCCCGTTGATCCAAATCCTCCCCGACTCGACTCAGTCACGCTCTCCACTTCCTCCCAGGTCACGCGCGGAGCGGCGAGCACGATTCCCTGTGCCAGGCGATCACCGCGTGCGACGCGAACAGGCTTGTCGGTGACGTTGATCACCTGAATTTTCACTTCGTCTGTTCGACCGCAGTAGTCGGCGTCGATAACGCCCACGCCGTTGGCGACCATCAGGCCGCGCTTGATCGGCGTGCTGCTGCGAGCGAACACGGCGAGAAAATGGCCGTCCGGGATTTTCATCACCAGACCCGTCCCAATGAGCCGGATTGCATGCGGCGGCACTTCCATGTCGCTGGCTGCCGCCAGATCGAAGCCGGCGCTGCCGCCGGTGCCGTACGAGGGAAGCGGCAAGGACGGATCGAGCCGCGTGATCTTCAAGAGCATGGGAAGATAGTAGTCGAGAGGAACCTCCATGCAACGGACACGACGAGCCGCTCTGATTCTCGGAATCGCGATGTGCACGCTGTTTGCGCACGCCGCGGCGCAACAGCCAGAGCTTTCGCTGACCCAACCGCTCCCGGTCGATCCCGCCGTACGGACAGGGCAACTGGCCAATGGCCTGCGCTACTATATTCGGCGCAACACATTGCCAGCCAATCGCGTGTCGATGCGGCTTGCGGTGAACGTCGGGTCGCTGCAGGAGGAGAACGACCAGCGTGGTCTCGCTCACTTCCTCGAGCATATGGCGTTCAACGGGTCCGAAAATTTCAAGCCCGGTGAGCTCGTCGCGTTTCTCGAATCGATCGGCGCGCGCTTTGGCCCGCACGTCAACGCCCGCACGTCGTTCGATGAAACGGTCTACATGCTCGACGTTCCGACCGACAGAGCAGGCTATCTCGATCGCGGCACACTCGCGCTACACGATTTCGCTGCCGGCCTGTCGCTCCTCCCGGATGAGGTCGACAAGGAACGCGGCGTCGTGATCGAAGAGTGGCGTGGCCGGCTCGGCGCGGGCACGCGCCTGATGGAAAAGCAGCTGCCGGTGATTTTCAAAGGTTCGCGCTACGCCGAGCGTCTGCCGATCGGCACACCCGAAATTCTCAAGAGCTTTCCGCGCCAGCGCGTCGTCGATTTCTACAAGAAGTGGTATCGGCCCGATCAGATGGCCATCAGCGTCGTGGGCGACATCGATCCGGCGGAAGTGCAGCAGCTGGTGGAGAAGCGCTTTGGCGCGATTGCCGGCGTCAAGACGCCGATCGAAACCGTCGATCGAACGATTCCGCCAAACAAGGACACCATCTATAGCGTTGCCACGGATCCGGAAGCGCAGGAGTGGACCGTGTCGATCGCCTACAAGCGCCCCACGGAGATCCAACGCACGGTCGCGGATTATCGCCGCTCGCTGATCCGGCAACTCGTCGCGCAGATGCTCAATCTGCGCCTGCGCGAAATCGCGCGGCGACAGGACGCGCCGTTCCTGTCGGCACGGGCGACGGGCGGAAATCTCGGCCGATCAATGGACCTGTTCGAGCTGGAAGCAAACGTTCCGGAAGGACGCCTGACGAGTGGCCTCGAAGCGCTCGCGCTCGAAGCGCGCAGGACACAGAAATTCGGGTTCAGCGGCGACGAGTTGGAGCGCGCGAAGGCGGCAACGCTCGCGTTTTACGAACGGGCTTACAAAGAGCGCAACACATCGGAGAGCCCCGATTACGCCGAGGAATACGTGCGGGCGTTCCTCGAGCAGGAGCCGATTCCAGGGATCGAGTTCGAGTACAAGGTCGCGGCCACCTTTGTGCCCACGATCACGCTCGAAGAGGTCAGTGAAGAAGCGCGGAGGCTCATCCACGACGACAACCGCCTGGTCCTCGCGGTCGCGCCCGAGAAGCAAGGCGTGACGGCGGCCACCGAAGACCAGCTGAGGACGGCCTTCGTGAAGGGTGAGGGTTCCGAAGTGGAAGCGTGGACCGACGCGCTCGCCGGCCGCGATCTCGTCGAGAAGGCGCCCGCGCCAGGCAAGGTCGCGGCGCGGCGCGAGATCAAAGAGATTGGCGCGACCGTGTTGACGCTGTCCAACGGCGTCGAAGTGTGGCTGAAGCCAACGGACTACAAGAGCGATCAGGTGCTGTTCGCTTCCTACGCGCTCGGCGGCAGCTCGTTGGCGTCGCAGGAGGACTATCGTGAAGCGACGCTCGCCACGGCGCTCGTCGGCATGGGCGGCATGGGCGGACTCAATCCGGTCGATCTCAGCAAGCTGCTCGCCGGCAAAATCGCGCAGGCCTCGCCGAACATCGGCGAGTACACGCACGGCACGTCGGGTTCGGCGTCGCCGCGCGATCTCGAGACCGCGCTCAAGCTCAATTACCTGGCGTTCACCGCACCCAACCTTTCGCGCGACGCGTTTGAGCTGCTGAAGCGTCGCTTTATTGGCGCACTCGAGAATCAGGCGCAAAATCCGAAGTTCGTGTTCGGCGAAAAAGTCGAGCAGGTCAACACCTCCAATCACTACACGGCGAAAGCACCCACACCGGCAGACATCCAGGCGCTCGACCTCGAAGCGATGAGCCGTTTCTACAAGGAGCGCTTTGCGAACGCCGCCGATTTTACCTTCCTCTTCGTGGGCACGTTCAGCGTCGACGACATGGTGCCGCTGCTCGAACGGTGGGTCGCGACGTTGCCGTCGACCGGCAAAAAGACTTCGACCTTCCGCGATGTCGGCATCCGCTTCCCATCGAACACGCTGAAGGAGGAAGTGCGCAAGGGTAAAGAGCCGGCGAGCCAGACGGTGATGTCGTTCTTTGCCGATACCAATCTGGAGGAGCTCGAGATGCATCGCGCGCGTGCCGCGGCGTCGCTTCTTGGCATCCGCTTGCGCGACATCCTGCGCGAAGAGCTCGGCGGCACTTACAGCGTCGGCGTGAGCTACGACAACACGATCCCGCAGAAAGGCTATGGCGCAATGACGGTGCGCTTTGGCAGCTCGCCGGAAAACGTGCAGAAGCTGACCGATGCCGTGCTCAAGGAAGTTGAGCGTCTGAAAGCGCAAGGGCCGTCAGCGGAGGACGTCGCGAAAGTACAGGAGCTCGAACGCCGCGATCTCGAGGAAGCGACGAAGCAAAACGCCTACTGGCTGGGGTCGTTGCAAACCGTGCACATGCTGGGGTGGGATCCACTCAGCATCACGCACCGCGCCGATCGCATCGAGAAGCTCTCGGCGCCGGTGCTTCAGGAGATGTTCAAAAAGTACTTTCCGCTCGATCGATATACGGTGGTGACGCTGAAGCCTGAAGCTTAGTCAGGTGTCGGGATCAGGGGTCAGGGAGGTTTCAGGTAGCAGGTATCAGGGTATCAGGTAAAATCCGCTTGTTATCGCGTGATACCTGATACCTGATACCTGATACCTGACACCTCACATGCCCGCGCAATACGTCTTCACCATGAAAGGCGTCGGAAAGGTCCATCCTCCCGACACCATCGTCCTCAAAGACATCTGGCTCTCGTTTCTCCCCGGCGCCAAGATCGGGGTGCTCGGCGTCAACGGCGCGGGGAAGTCCACGATCCTGAAAATCATGGCCGGCGTCGATCAGGACTTCGGCGGCGAAGCATTTCCCGGTGAGGGCGTCACGCGCGGCTATCTCGCGCAGGAGCCGGTGCTCGATGCGGCGAAAGATGTCAAAGGCAACGTCGAGGAAGGCGTGGCGGCGATTCGCGCGCTGCTCATGCGCTACGACGAGGTAAACGAGAAGCTCGGCCAGGATCTCTCGCCCGCGGAGATGGACAAGGTTCTCGACGAGCAGTCGCGACTGCAGGACAAGATCGAGGCGGCTAATGCCTGGGATCTCGACTCGCGTCTGGAGATGGCGATGGACTCGTTGCGCCTGCCGCCACCCGACGCCGACGTGTCGACGCTCTCTGGCGGCGAGCGTCGGCGCGTGGCGTTGTGTCGGCTGCTGCTGCAATCGCCCGATCTGTTGCTGCTCGACGAGCCGACCAACCACCTCGATGCGGAATCGGTGGCGTGGCTCGAGCGCTTTCTCAAGGATTATCCGGGCACGGTTGTCGCCGTCACGCACGATCGGTACTTCCTCGACAACGTCGCGGGGTGGATTCTCGAACTCGATCGCGCGACCGGGTATCCGTACCAAGGCAACTACACGGGGTGGCTGGAGCAGAAGCAGCAGCGCCTCGCGCTCGAGGAAAAGAGCGAGTCGAAGCGGCAACGCACGCTGCAGCGCGAGCTCGAGTGGATTCGCATGTCGCCTCGCGCCCGACAGGCGAAAGGCAAGGCGCGGCTCAATGCCTACGAGCAGCTGCTCGACGAAGACACAGCGCAGAAGATCGAAACCGTTGAGATCTACATTCCGCCCGGCCCGCGTCTGGGCGACATCGTCGTCGAAGCGCGCAAGCTGCGGAAGGCGTACGGCGATCTCGTCCTGTTCGACGATTTGAACTTCACGCTGCCGCGCGGTGGCATCGTCGGCGTGATCGGCCCGAACGGTGCCGGCAAGACGACGACGTTCAGGCTCATCACGGGGCAGGAACAGCCGGACGGCGGCACGTTGCGCATCGGCGATACGGTGCAAATCGGCTACGTCGATCAGTCGCGCGATGCCTTGTCACCGAACAAGACGGTGTGGGAGGAGATCTCCGGCGGCGAAGACGAGCTGCTGATGGGCAAGCGCACGGTACCCTCACGTGCGTACGTGTCGTGGTTCAACTTCAAAGGCGCCGCGCAACAGCGGAAGGTCGGGACGCTGTCGGGCGGCGAGCGCAACCGCGTCCACTTGGCGAAGCTGCTGCGCACGGGCTGCAACCTGTTGCTGCTCGACGAGCCGACGAACGATCTCGACGTGGACACGCTGCGCGCGCTCGAGGAGGCGCTTCTCAACTTCGCCGGGTGCGCGGTGGTCATCAGCCACGATCGCTGGTTCCTCGATCGTATTGCGACGCACATGTTGGCGTTCGAAGGCGATTCGCAGGTGGTGTGGTTTGAAGGCAACTACCAGGATTACGAAGTCGATCGGAAACGGCGACTCGGTGCGGAAGCCGATCGCCCGCACCGAATCAAATACCGCAAGCTGACGCGCGGCTGACGTGTATTTGAACCCACGTAGGGGCGGACGGACCTTCAGGTCCGCCCTGACACCTGACACTTGGTCGTCAGTTCCCCACGTGCACCGCCGCCACCTGTATCGCCATCATCGAGAAATGGGCGGTCACGCCCTCCGGCAGTGATCCACAGGAACCTGTAATCGTGCCCGTGCCACTAATCACGTCCGCTTCGCCGAGGATGACGAGCGTGTCGCGGCGCGCGGCGCGCACATTGCCCATCGCGGGGGAATAGATGATACCGGCGTTGTTCGTTGCCGAGACGAAGAGATTGCACGTCATGCCGACTTCAACGAGGCTGTTGTTTTCAATCTGCACCCGGACGGTCAGCATGAAGCGGCCCGCTGGCAACGTAAGCGTGTTGCCGCGCCACGCATCGCTCGGTCCGCGCGGCCCAACCGGTCCAATCGGTCCTACTGGTCCGGGCACGCCGGCGGGCCCCGGCGGTCCCGCCGGACCGGCCGCTCCCTGAGGCCCGGGCGGACCTTCAGGTCCCGGCGGACCGTTCAGTCCTGAAACGAGATCGCCGTTTCGCACGACGCCCACCTGCGACGCCTGCAGCGGGTTGAAATTCGAATTGGTCGATTGGACAGCCTGGAGATAGTAGCGATCGAGAACGGTGCCGTTGAACGGCGGCACGATTGCCGCGGTCGCTTGTCCGCTGCTGTCGAGGACGCCGTTCTGCAGAATGGCGACGTCACGGCCAACGCCGAGCTCCACGCCTTTGTACGAGAAGCCAGAGTTGACGCTGCTGCCGAGCACTGCATAAAACTGTCCTGGACCACCGTTGACAGTGACGACCACGGCTTCGCCCGGCGCGACGACGGTTGTCGAGAGGGCAATCTGGGGCTGCGCGACGGCGTTGCCGACCGACAGAAGAACGAATGCGTGGACAATGAGCAGGCGAAGGGTCATGGCGTTTCCTTTTGTTCAACCGGAACGGTTCTATTAGACAAATCGAAAACGCGCGATGATTCGCGACATGATCGAACTCGGACGTTCCGACGTTCCGAAGTTCCGAGGTTCTGGCGTTCGGGGTTCCGAGGTTCCGAGGTTCCCGAGTTCCGAAGTTCGAGGTTCCGGCGTTCGGGGTTCCGAAGTTCCGAAGTTCCCGGAGTTCGACGTTCCGGGTTCGAACCTCGGAGCCTTCGAGCTCCGGAACGTCGAACCTCGGAATTCCGGAACCTCGGAACTCCGCACCCCGGAACCTTGGAACCCCGGAAGCTCGTTGGCGATGTAGAATGCCGCTTCCAGGAGACCCCCATGAACGCAGATCAAGCCAAGGCCGCAGCCGACCTCGTTGGCCAACAGTTGCAGCACGAGTGGATGGTGACCTACAAAGTGCTATCGGCGATTCCAGAAGGAAAGAAAGACTACAAGCCGGAGCCAAACGCTCGCGGAGCGTTCGAGCTGGCGCGGCATCTCGCGGCTGCCGACGTGTGGTTTTTGAACGGCGTGATCAACGGGAAGTTCGACGATCCGACGACGAGCGAACCGAAGCCGGCAAGCGTCGCCGAGCTCGGCGATTGGTACAAAAGTAATTTCCCGAAGACGCTCGAACGGGCGATGGCGCTCGAAGGGCCGAAGCTGGCGCAGATCGTTGATTTCTACGGGATGAAGATGCCGGCGGTGAATTACCTGCTGTTCGCGCTCGTCCACATGGTTCATCATCGCGGACAGCTTTCGGCGTATCTGCGTCCCATGGGCGGCAAGGTGCCGAGCATCTACGGTGGAAGTTACGACGAGCCCTGGACAGGGCCGACTGAGGCGAACGCCTAGGGAACGAGGAACCGAGAACGTCCGAACTTCCGAACTTCGGAACGCCGAACTCCGGAACCTCGGAACTCAGAACCTCGAACCCCAGATCACCGGAACACCGGAACACCGGGAACCCCCGGAACATCGGAACCTGCTTGTCTTTTCCTGATCTCCGCGCCTTTCTCGATGAGCTTCGTCGCGGCGACGAACTCGTCGAGATTGCGGCGCCAGTCGATCCCCATCTCGAAGCCGCCGAGATCCACCGGCGGGTGATTGCCGCCGGCGGTCCCGCGCTGCTGTTCACCAACGTCAAAGGCGCCGAGTTTCCGCTCGTCACGAACCTGTTTGGCACGGCCGCGCGTGCGCAAGTGGCATTTGGCCAGCGACCGTTGCGGCTGATCAAGCGCCTCGTTCACCTCGCCGAAACGCTGTTGCCGCCCTCGCCGTCGAAGTTGTGGAGCGCGCGCGACGTCGGCCGCGAGCTTCTGCGTGTCGGCACGCGCACGGTATCGCGTGCGGCCGTGCTCGACGTTGTGACGTCCGATGTGCGGCTCGATCGTCTGCCGGTCATCACGTGTTGGCCGGAAGATGGTGGACCGTTCATCACGTTCCCGCTCGTCTACACCACCCACCCCGATCGCCCAGGTCACAATCTCGGAATGTATCGCCTTCATGTGTACGATCATCGTTCAACAGGCATGCACTGGCAGATTGGCAAGGGCGGAGGGTTTCACTACGCTCAGGCCGAAGCGCGCGGACAGGCGCTCCCCGCCACTGTGTTTCTGGGTGGCCCGCCAGCGTTAATCCTTGCCGCCATCAGTCCGTTGCCCGAGAACGTGCCGGAGTTGATGCTCGCATCGCTGATTGCGGGGCATAAGCTTCCGCAAGTCAGCGCGCCAGGTGGTCATCCGCATCCGCTGGTTGCGTCCGCTGAGTTCGCGTTGCTGGGTGAGGTCCCGCCAAACCTGCGGCGTCCCGAGGGTCCATTTGGCGATCACTATGGCTATTACTCGCTGCAGCACGATTACCCGGTGTTTCAGGTAAAGCAGATCGCCCGGCGTCGCGACGCGATATATCCCGCCACCGTGGTCGGGAAGCCTCGCCAGGAGGATTTCTTCGTCGGTGACTTGCTGCAGGAGCTGCTCTCGCCGCTTTTTCCGCTTGTGATGCCCGCGGTCACGAACCTGTGGTCATACGGCGAGACGGGCTATCACTCGCTGGCGGCGGCTGTGGTCAAGCAGCGCTACAAGCGCGAGGCGATGGCGAGCGCGTTTCGTATTCTCGGCGAAGGGCAGCTCTCGTTGACCAAGTTCCTGCTCGTCGTCGATCGCGCGATCGATCTCAAAGATTTTCGCGCGACGCTCGAGCACCTGCTCGCGCGAACCGACCCTCGCACCGACTTGTTCGTGTTCTCCAACCTTGCGATGGACACGCTCGATTACACCGGACCGGCGGTGAACGAGGGGTCGAAGGGCGTGTGGCTTGGAGTCGGTGATCCGGTGCGCGAACTGCTGCGAGAGTTCCGCCCGCGTGTTGCACCGCCCAGCGATATCTCGGATGTGCGCGTCTTCTGCGCGGGGTGCGTTGTTGTATCTGCCCCCCCTTACCCAGGGGATCCGAACGTTGCCGATCGCGTCGCCGCGCACGCCGCGTTTGCCGACTGGCCACTGGTGATTGTGAGCGATGATGCCGGAGGTGCAACCCGGAGCGTGATGAACTTCCTGTGGACGACGTTCACACGGTTCGAGCCCGCGGCCGACATCCATGCCGCGTCACGGCGTATCGTCCGCAATCACATTGCGCACGACCCACCGATCGTCGTCGACGCCCGCATGAAGCCGTGGTACCCGAAAGAGGTGTCGTGCCACGACGACATCGCGCGCAAAGTGTCGGAACGCTGGCGTGAGTACTTTCCGTCGCGAAAAGTGGAGATGGGCGATGCAGAGAAAGGACATCTCGACTAGCCAATCGGCTAGGGATGGCCAGACGGCCGTGTGATAATTATTCCCGTGAGCGTCGCGACCACCCGTGGCATCAGAGTAGACGTGGTCAGCACGTATCTTCCTGAGCGCAGCTCGCCGCGGCAGCGACAGTTTCTCTTTGCTTATCACGTCACGATCGCGAACGAAGGCGAGGAGGTGGCGCAGCTTGTGAGCCGCCGGTGGGTGATCACCGACGCCAACGGCGCCGTGCAAACGGTGGAGGATGAGGGCGTTGTCGGCAAGCAGCCGGTGATCGAGCCGGGCAAACGCTTCGAGTACACGAGCTTTTGTCCGCTGCCGACCCCGTTCGGGACGATGCACGGGCATTATGTGATGGTCCGGCCCGACGGTGAGACTTTTGAGGCGGAAATCGCGCCATTCATGCTTGCCGTTCCAAACGCGGTGAACTAGTGGCCCTACTCAGACCCTCCGGAATCGGGATGGCTCGCGCTGAGCGCGGAGGCGCCGGTCGTGCGGCCGCGGCGCAGGCGCGCTCGGCCGACGCAGCGATTACGCCCAAGAAGAACGTGAGCGCGGGCGCCGCGTGGCGCGAGATGCGCGACCTGTTGTGGGTGCATCGCCGCCGTCTCGTCACTGGCTTGCTGCTGATGCTTGTTGGGCGACTCGCCGGTCTCGTCCTACCTCTCTCTTCGAAGTACGTCATCGACGAGGTCCTTGCGAAACAGCGCTACGAGTTGCTCGCCCCCATCGCCATTGCCGGGGGCATCGCGACCGCGATCCAGGCAGTCACGTCGTTTGCCTTATCTCAGATTCTCGGTGTCGCGGCACAGCGTGCGATCACCGAGATGCGTAAACACGTGCAGGCGCATATCATGCGCTTGCCGGTCCGCTATTTCGATGCCACACAAACAGGCGTGCTCGTCTCGCGCATCATGAACGACGCCGAGGGGCTGCGGAACCTGGTGGGCACCGGGTTGGTTCAGCTTGTCGGTGGTCTCGTGACTGCTGTGCTCGGCCTGGGCGTGCTCTTTTACGTGAACTGGCGGCTCACCGTCGTCACGATGCTCGTCCTCGGAGTGTTTGCCGGCGGCATGTCCTACGCGTTCCGGAAGCTGCGTCCGCTGTTCCGCGAGCGCGGCAAAATCAACGCCGAAGTAACAGGACGGCTCACCGAGGCGCTCGGCGGCATTCGCGTCGTCAAGAGCTACACGGCCGAAAAGCGTGAAGAGATCGTGTTTGCGCAGGGCGCGCATCGCTTGTTCCGCAACATCGCCAAGTCGATGACTGGCGTGTCGGCGACGACCTCGGGCAGCAACGTCATCGTCGGTGTGATCAGCATCGTGATGATCTGGCTCGGCGGACGCGACATCCTCGCCGGCCGCATGACGCTCGGCGACTTCTTCATGTACATCTTCTTCATCGGCCTGGTCGCTGCACCGCTGGTGTCGATCGCATCGATTGGAACGCAAATCACCGAAGCGTTTGCCGGTCTCGATCGCATTCGCGAAGTGCTCGAGACGCCCACCGAAGACGACGTCGACAAAAGCAAGAAGCCTCTCACAACGATTGACGGACACATCGCGTTTGACGATGTGTGGTTCGAGTACAACGAGGGGCAGCCGGTGCTCAAGGGCGTGTCGTTTGACGCGCTGCCGGGGACGACGACAGCGCTGGTGGGATCGAGTGGATCCGGCAAGAGCACGCTGATTAGTCTCGTGATGGCGTTCAATCGACCGCTGCGTGGGCGCGTGCTCGTGGACGGCCGCGATTTGGCCACGATTCCGCTGCGCGATTTTCGCGAGCAGCTTGCCTCGGTGCTGCAGGAAAACTTTCTGTTCGACGGCACCGTGGCGGAGAACATCGGCTACGCCAATCCAAGCGCATCGCTCGAAGACATCAAGGCCGCGGCGCGAATCGCGCACTGCGAAGAGTTTATTCTGCGTTTTCCGCAAGGCTACGACACCGTGGTCGGCGAGCGCGGGATCAAACTGTCGGGTGGTCAGCGTCAGCGCGTTTCGATTGCACGCGCGATCCTCGCCAATCCAAAGGTGTTGATCCTCGACGAAGCCACTTCGAGTCTCGACTCGGAGAGCGAGGAGATGATTCAGGACGGCTTGCGTGCGCTGCGCAGCGGCCGGACGACGTTTGTCATCGCACACCGGTTGTCGACGATTCGCAGCGCCGATCAGATTCTCGTCATGGAAGGCGGCGAGATCGTCGAGCGCGGCACGCACGCGGAGCTGTTGGAGAAGGCGGGCCGCTACAAGCAGCTCTACGACAAGCAGTACAGGATCGAGACCAACCGCTTCATCAACCCCGGCGAAGACTTCACGCCCGAACCACCAAAAGTCGTGGTGGCCGCGCGGACCTCTACGCAGATCTAGGGATCACATCGGTTCCTTACGGAGGTTCCTCACGTACGTTCCTTAAGGAGTTCACAGGGTGCTTGCCGGCGTGAACTTGCGTAGCGAACCGCCTGAAGGAACCCGTAGGAACGCACGGACCCTACGCAAGGAACGTAGGTAAGGAACCTACGTCACGTCGGTTCCCGCGCGACTCACGCGCAAAGCGATCGCGGCGACGAGAAAGAACAGTTGAACAGGCGAGAATATATCGATGGCGACGAACGCGAGACCAACATTGCGATGAATCGCGCCGGCAAACGCGATCGCGATGAGGCCTATCGTCACGATCACATGCGTCCATCGCAGCTTGACGCCCAGCGCGCCCGTGATCCCCTTCTTGGTGAGCGCGAAGGTGAGAACCGGCGATAGAAACAGAAGAAGCTCGAGAGGTACCAGGCCGACGCTTACCGACCCGACACCACCGCTCCCGGCATCCTGGACTAAAAACGGCAGGCTCGAAGCGAGCCTGACATAGGCCCAGTA
>JBKPAJ010000115.1:0-9840 GCA_046726375.1 Acidobacteriota bacterium | reverse complement strand
GATTACGCGCGTCGAGCCGCTTGCGATGATCGCCGATTGGCCTGACGCGGCGGCAACCCTCGCTCCGCTCGGGTGGCGTGCGGCGGCAGGCGAGGTACAAGTTCCGACGTATGCCGTTGGACTGCCGCTGTTGATGACGCCTCCTCATACCCTTGGCGGCGCCCTTGCGGCCTGCCTGGTCGTCAGCGCCGGCGCTGCACTCGTGGTGTGGTTTGGCGCGCGTCTCGCGATGATCCTTGCTGGCGGTGCCGCCGGCCTGCTGGCGGCGGTCTGGATCGCGACTATGCCGATCGAGCTCTACGAATCGATCCAGCCGATGAGCGATGTTCCGGTGACGGCGGCGTGGCTGGCCACGTGGCTCGCTGTGGCGTCAGTCGCCGGTCGCCGGTCGCCGGTCGACAGCACGAACCGAGTGAAGGCGGGTGTTGTTGCCGGAGACCGTCGACTGTCGACCGTCGACGGAAGCTACGCCGCATTCGCAGGACTCACGACCGCGGTGGCCGTTCTCATTCGGCCGAATCTGGCACCGCTGTCGGCAATCCCATTTATCTATATGCTTGTCGTGTCTCGCGGAGAAGGCGCGGCGACGCGCTTGAGGAAAGCGCTCGCGTTTGCTATTCCAGTCGCGATCGCCGGCGTCCTCGTCGCGTATCTGCAGCGGCGCTATTTCGGGTCCGCACTTCGATCCGGTTACGGCAGCGCCTCTGAGATCTATTCGCTGTCGAATCTCGCGCCGAACGCCGCGCTTTATTCTCGCTGGCTGATGGACACCCACGGGCCGTGGCTGCTCGCCGCTGTTTTCGCGGTGTTCGCGCCTGCCGATCGAGTGATCCGCTGGATGCTCGCATTTGCCGTGCTGGTCTGCGGGGCTTACCTGCTTTACTCGCAGTTCGAAGCATGGCCGTATCTACGCTTTCTGCTGCCGGCAATGACGATTGCCGCAATCGCCGCGTCGATCGCGTTTGCAAGGGCCATCGCCAGATTACCGGTCGTCGTGCGCGTGCCCATGCTGCTGCTCGTGGTGTTTGCGCTTGCAACATGGCAGATTGGCAGGGCGCGCGAGCTTGATGTTTTTCGCTTTGCTGCCCGTCAATCACGCGCGCTCCTTGCTGGCCGCTATCTGGATGCGGCGATCCCGCCTCGCGGCGCCGTACTCATTACCGGTGAACAAAGCGGCGCGATGCGGTACTACACGGGACAGCCGATCGTGCGCTGGGATTTTCTGTCGCCGGCTGCATTGCCGCGCGTGGTTCAGCGCGTCGGCGACAGCGGTCATGAACTCTGGTTCGTGCTCGATGATTGGGAAGCCGGCGAGTTCCGGGACAAATTCCGCGGCGTCGCTGACGCCGCGGGCCTGGATTGGCCGCCGCTCGTGGAAGCCGGCAGCGAAGCGCGCATACTGGCCTGGCGTGTACGCGATCGCGCGCCGTTCATCGCCGGCGCGCACGCCGTGACAGATCGATTGCGTTAGTTACCAGCCGACAGGCTGACCTTTGATCTGCTCGTCGAGCCACACCTGCAGCGGTGCGAAGTAATCCCTGATGGCAGTGGCATCCATCTGCCTGGTGCCGGTGAGTTTTTCGAGCGCGTCAGGCCAGGGCCGCGACATTCCCATCTCCAGCATCGTGTTGAGCCGTTGTCCGGCCTCCTTGCTTTGGTACGCCGAGCAACGATGCAACGGCGCGGCGCATCCAGCCGTCTGAGCCAGCGCGCGATGAAACTGGAACTGCAGGATATGCGCAAGGAAGTAGCGAGCGTAGGGATAATTGGCTGGCACGTGGTATTTCGCGCCCGGATCGAAGAACTCTTCGCCACGTGGAGCGGGTGGCGCGACGCCTTGATACTTCAAACGCAAATCCCACCACGCCTTGTTGTAGTTTGACGGCGTCACCTCACCGCTGAAGACTTTCCACCGCCACTGATCGATCAGCAGGCCAAACGGAAGGAATGCGATCTTCTCCAGTGCCCGCTGCAGCAGGAGTCCGATGTCGCGCGACGCGTCCGGGGCTTTCTGCAGCAGGCCGATCTTCACCAGGTACTCCGGCGTGACCGAGAGCGCGACGGTGTCGCCGATCGCTTCGTGGAATCCGTCATTTGCGGAATCGCGGAACAACATCGGCTGATGCTTGTAGGCGCGCTGATAGAAGTTGTGCCCGAGCTCGTGGTGGATGGTCGTGAAGTCCTCCGCCGTTGGATCGATGCACATCTTCATGCGCAGATCCTCGACGAAATCCACATCCCACGCGCTGGCGTGACAGACAACGTCACGGTCGCGCGGTTTCGCGAGCAACGATCGCTCCCAGAACGTGGATGGAAGCGGCGCAAACCCGAGCGAAGTATAGAAGCGTTCGCCGGCTTTCACCATGTCAACGGGCGTCATCTTTCGCGTCTTGAGAATCGCGCTCAGGTCATACCCTGGATCGGCGTTCGCAGGCGCGACGAGCGGAAAGATGTTTGACCAATCCTGCGCCCAGATGTTGCCGGTGAGATGCGCGGGCAGCGGCCCGTTTGCTGGCACCTGGTCGCCATACTTTTGCCGCAACTTCATGCGCACGTAAGCGTGAAGCGACACATACAGCGGTCGCACCTGCTCCCATAAGCGATCGAGCTCCTTCGTGAACTCGTCCGCGGACATGTCGTACTTCGCGCGCCACATCGCGCCCGTGTCGGCGAAGCCGAGCTCGCGCGCACCTTCGTTGGCGAGCTCGACGTAGCGAACGAAGTCCTTCTTGATCGGCGGCGAAATGGTGTGCCACCCCTCCCAGACCTCGCGCAACCGCTTCGGATCGCGGCTCTGAGCCATGATTTCGGTGATTTCTTCGACGTCAAGGCACCCGTCGTCTTCCGCCGATGCGGCTTCGCCGGCGGCCGGACACCATTTCCCTTTGCCGTATGCGCCTTCCATCGATGCCGCGATGCGCGTAAGCTCTTCCGCTTTCCTGGTATCGCCTGGCGTGACGATGACCAGCGAGAGCTTGAGCAGGTTCATCTGGCGCCGTTCGTCGGGGGCGAGCTCGAGATTGTCGAAGCGCGTGGCCTCCTTGGCGAACTTCGCGACAGCCTCGATATATTCCTGATTCGCGCGAGCGTTGAGCGCCTCGGTGTCGGGCGTGATGTAGGTCGACGAAACCCAACCCGCTTGGGCGGACGCGACCCCCAGCCTGAGCATCGTTTCGTTAACGGTGGCTAAGAACTGCCGCGCGTCTTCGCGGCTTGCGTTGTTGCCGTTGGCCGCCGAGCCGGCGCTACGGCTGCAACCGCCGAGGAGGCTTACAGCGACAACGAATAGACACAGAGGTTTCATGCACCCAGAATATTCGACTTCCGGATGTCAGCATCCGATACAGAGGTCACGGCGGCGCACCCGTGGTGCGCCGCGTCCCAACAATCCGACGGCTGCTCTTCGCGCCGATTGACCTAGTCTGTGGACTTTCCCTCGAGCAAGGGCGTTGTGGGCATCGTTCGGGGGCCGCTTTCGTCGCACACCGCGTACGTGGCTTCGTACAACGAGACACCCGCGTACTCGCCTTTCGCGTTGAGGATGTAGAAACTGAGGCCGAAGTTCGGCAGGCCTCGTGAATTCAACAGCCGCTTCTCGATCGTGTTCTTCTGCACACGCCGGCACGCTTCCAGTGCGGCGTCTTTCGGGTGCTTGCCGCGCCGCATCTCTTCCACGATCAGGAACGAGCACAGGTTGAACAGGTTGGCTTCGCCGCGCCCGGTGGATCCGGCCGCGCCAATTTCGCCATCCACGTAGAGGCCGGCGCCCAGAATGGGCGAGTCGCCGACGCGTCCAGGAATCTTCCACGACAGGCCGCTCGTCGTCGTCACGCCCGAGACCTCGCCTTTGGCGTTGACGCCGTCCATATTGATCGTTCCGTAGAAGTGCTCGGGATCGATGAGCCCGTCACGCACCATGCTCAGGCCCGCCATCATCATGGCTTCGCCGCGCTTCTTGGGATCGAGATAGTGCTCCGGGTCGATGCGCCGCTTCCATTCGAGCCAGCGTTCGCGCGATCCCGGCGTGTTCAGATCGTCTTCGATCGCGAAGCCCATGTTGCGCGCAAACGCCTGTGCGTCTTTGCCGACGATGAGATGGTGATCGGTGTGCTCGAGCACGGCCTTTGCCACCAGCGACGGTGTACGCACGCCTTCGATACAGGCAACCGCGCCGGCGCGCTTCGTGGGACCGTGCATGCAGCTAGAGTCGAGCTGAACGATGCCGTCCGCATTGGGCAAGCCGCCGTAGCCCACACCCGAATCCTCGGGGTCGAGCTCGCACAAATTGACGCCGGCAATCACAGCATCCAGAACGTCTGTCCCTTTCGTGATCGCTTCGAACGCTTTCTGGACGCCGGTGACCGGTCCGCCGTTCTTGTAACGGTTGCCGTTGGACGAGGAGACGACGACGGGCTTCACGGCGCTGGGGCGCACAGCCGGGGCCTGCCCAAATGCTTCGCGTGTCGCGGCAGCGGCCAGACCGGCAACGGTGGTGGATTGAACAAATTGGCGGCGCGTGTATTTCTGGCCCACGGGATCCTCCTGAAGTCGCGAATCCTAGCATAACGACATAAGCTTGCTGCGGTGCGCAGGGAGTTCGCCTACCTCGGCGTGATTGTCGCCATCGCCTTCGGCATCAGAGTTTACGGACCGTGGAACGAAGTGTTCGAGAGCGGCCGTGTGAACTTTCTCGAAAACGATGCGTGGTACCACGTGCGGCTGATCGAGAACCAAGTGAGAAACTGGCCGTGGCGGGTCACGCTCGATCCGTATGCAGCCTCCGGCGGTCAATTTGTACCAATCGCACCGTTCCTCGACACCCTGACCGCCTCTCTCGCCGTCGTGGCGCATGGACGCGCTGCAGATGCGGTTCAAATCGAACGCATCGCGGCTTTCTTGCCGCCGGTGTTGGGGGCGCTGACGATCGTCGTCGTCTGGGGATTGGCACGCCGCGCCTTCGGTCGACGTGCGGCGCTGCTGGCGGCGGCGCTGCTGGCCGTGCTTCCGGGACACTTTCTGGATCGCACGCTGCTCGGTTTCTACGATCATCATGCGCTCGAGGCGTGCCTCGCGGTCGCCACATTATGGGCGTTGGCTGCGGCGATCGATCGGTCCGCGTCGAAATCCGCCCTGCGCAATAGCGTGGTTGCCGGCGTCGTTCTCGGCTTCTACCTTCTCAGCTGGAGCAGCGGCGCCTTTCTCGTGGCGATTCTCGCAGCCTGGCTCGCGCTTCTCGTGTTGTTGGCGAAGTCATCCGACGACCTGAGCGGCGCAGCACGCGTCAGTGGCGTCGCCGCGCTGACTGCCTTTGTCCTGGTGGTGGCCTTTCAAGATCGCGCGCTGTTCCGCTACGAGAGCCAGGTGCTCGGCCTGATTGCACTCGCGGGGATGGCATTGGCGATTCGATTCGTTCGGCCGCGAACGACGTTCACGTTGTCGGGACGCACCAGGATCTACGGCGCGATGACGATCGTGATTGTGGCGGCGACTGCTGTCATGTTTGCGTTCGCGTCCGGCGTGTTGCGGCAGTTGATTACTGACGTCGCGCGTCTGGCGCCCGATCCGACCCGCATGGCCGTACTCGAAGCACGACCGCTGTTCCTCTATCCCGGAAACTGGACTTGGACGCAGCCGTGGGATTTTTTCCGAACCGGTTTCTTCGTGGGACTGATCGGACTCATCGCGTTTTCAGGTCGTGTATGGCGGCGCCGCGAACCGATCGATCTGCTGATCTGGGTTTTTGCGGCAACGATGTTTGTCGCGACCATCGGACAAAACCGCTTTGGCTATTACTTGGTCCCAGGGTGCGCGATTCTCGGCGGGTGGCTCGCTGCGCGTGTGCTCGATTGGGCATTAGTGCCCGACGCGGCGAAACCAACGGCGACCACGAAGAAGACGTTTCCTCTCAAACGCGAGGTCGCGGTCATTCTGGTCGCTGGCGGCATCTTTGCGCCGAATCTCGTGCCCGCGGTTCTGGTCGGGTCGCGTCCCGCCAGCCTGCCCGTTTACTGGCGCAACACCATGGGATGGCTGGGCGATCACACGCCACGGCCCTTCGCGGTCGCAGCGAACGCTGGCGACGACTACTATTACGCGCGCTACCCACGCACGGTTGTTCCACCTCCCGATTACACAGTGATGAACTGGTGGGATCACGGCTATTGGGTTATCCAGCTGGCGCGGCGCGTGCCCGTTGCCAACCCCACGCAGGAGCGGGCTCCGAACGCCGCGCGGTTTTATGCCGCGACAACCGAGCGCGACGCGCTCATGGCGCTTGCCGCTGAACGTTCTCGCTATATCGTGGCCGATTGGGAGCTGCCGTTTCGCCTCACGGCCGATGGCGCGGTGATGGGACGCTTCCAAAACGTCATCGATTGGGCCGGCGGCCGTCATTCCGCCTACTACGAGGTTTTCTATAAACGCGACGCCGCGGGGTGGATGCCGGTGTGGGTGTTCTACGAACCGTACTATCGCAGCATGGCGTTCCGCCTGATGGTGCTGGGCGGCAAAGACGTGACGCCGGCCCGAACGTCCAGCGTCGTCACTGTTGCGGAACGTGTTGACGATCGCGGCACGAAGTTCAACGAAATCCTCACGCAGGCCACGTACGAATCTTACGAGGCCGCCGTGAACGCGGCAAAGCCATCGAACCAGTCCGGTCGTGCGATTGTCGTCGGCCTCGATCCGTGGCGGTCGGCCTTCCCGATAGAGCCGCTCACGAGGATTGGCGAAGTGTTTGCTGCGCGCACGCCGGAGCAGAAGCCTGCTGAGTCGCCCTGGGTGCGCGTGTTCGAACACAGATAGCGGACGGCCCTCGCACGGTAGCGCCTATGCGCTCTGTGTATCGGGTGTTGGAACCCGTTTGATCCGCCGCCGCCGCGCCAGCGTGATGGCGAGCGCCCAGCGATACGCGACCCAACTGAAGAGGGCGGCGTAAGGAACACAGCCGACGATCAACGCGAGCCCGACCTCGCGCGCGATCGTCAACGCTCGCCCCAGAAACGTCGGCTCGTGCTGGCTTCGATCCCAGAGCGTGACGAACGCGTCATAGCCGCCCAAGGCATTCGGCGATCCGACGATCCACGATCCGGTGACGTAAAACATGTAGAACATCGGCAGCATCGTGACGGGATTGTTCACCCACGCCCAAATGAGCGCTTGCACGATGCTGGCATCTTTGGCGAAGACGCGTTTGAGCGTCTGCCACGTTGCGACCATCAGGATTGTCTGTAAACCCAGTAACGGTGTGACTCCCCAGAACACGCCGATCGCGACGCCGCGGGCCGTATACGCGGGCGGATGAGGGCTGCGGTAGACCGGGATGACGAGTTTATAGCGAATCACACGTCGCACACGTTCGAGTGTGGTGCGCGATCGGCGTCGCAAAGCGTGTGCGGTGGCCACTTAATTGACTATCTTATGCAGATGCGTCGGCTGACGCGGTTCCAGCGGCTCGCGCTGTGGACCACAGCGACATCGTATCTGCTGATTCTCGTCGGCGGACTTGTACGGGCGTCAGGTGCCGGCCTGGGGTGTCCCGATTGGCCGCGCTGCTTCGGGTCGTGGGTGCCGCCGCTCTCGGCTGCGGATTTGCCGCCGCAATTCGATCGCGCGCAGTTCAACCAGATGCTGATGTGGACCGAATACCTGAATCGGTTGCTGGGCGTAACCGTCGGCTTGCTCATCTTCGCGACCCTGGTCATTGCCATTCGCGATCATCGCCGCACGCCGCGGATTGTTGTGGCGACGACGCTTGCGTTTCTGCTGGTTGGCTTTGAAGGCTGGCTCGGCGGCGTCGTCGTCCAGCAGGACCTCGCGGCGTGGATTGTGACCGCACACTTGATCGTCGCGCTGATCATTGTATCGCTGCTGCTCTACGCGACAGTGGTTGCATTTTTCCTGGATGCCGAGAGCAGTGGTGCTCGTGGCCGCGGAGCAGCGAGGCGGCGCGGCCTCGCCTGGACAAGTTTCATCCTGATCGTCGTCACCCTGGTGCAGATCGCGCTCGGCACGCAAGTGCGCGAATGTGTGGACGAGGCGTTGTCAAGCGGCATTGCCAGGACCGACGTCCTGGCCACCGTCGGCGCCTTTGATCGGTGGCACCGCGACGCATCGCTCGTCGTCTTCGGGCTCGTGCTCGTCGTCATGCTGCAGATTTGGAACAGCCGGTCTCCGCTCGAGCATCGGCCAGCCGGCCCGATTGAGCGGACCGCTTATGTGATGGCGGCGCTGGTCGTGGGGCAGCTCACGCTCGGCGTCACGATGGCATATGTGACCTTGACACCATCGGCGCAGATTGCGCATCTAAGTGCCGCAAGCCTGCTTCTCGGAGCTGAGACCGTGTTATTCCTTTTTGCGCGGTGGTTGCCATGAGATTGACCTGCGGTGTGGTTGCTCTGCTCGTCGTTGTCGGCTGCAATCGACCAGACACCGCTCCGCTCGCTGCTCATGGCAATCATGCGGCGCCGACGGCCGCACAGCGCACAACGCTCCTGGGAAATCTGGGGTCGTATCATCGCGCGATCACGACGGCAAACCACGAGGCACAGAAGTTTTTCGACGAAGGACTGACGCTTCTGTACGGGTTCAATCACGAAGAAGCGTTCCGGTCGTTCGCGCGCGCGGCGGCGCTCGACGAGCGCGCGCCGATGCCACATTGGGGCCTGTCGCTTGCGCTCGGCACCAACTACAACGACACGGCAACGCCGGATCGTCTGCAGCAGGCGTACAGCCATCTGCAGCACGCGCAGGAGCGCGCAAGCAACGGCAGCGATGTCGAGCGGGCGTTTATCGGCGCGCTCGCCAAGCGTTACGTTGCCACTCCGAACGAGAGCAACCAGGCGGCGAGGGAAGCGGTGTACTCGGCGGCGATGGGTGAGGTCGCGAAGCGCTTCGCGGACGATCTGGATGCGACCACGTTCTACGCGGAGAGCATGATGAATTTACGGCCGTGGAAGTTATATTCGCTCGACGGCGCGCCTGCTCCTGGTACGGACGTGATCGTGCGCACGCTCGAAGGTGTTCTGGCGCGGAATGCCGAGCACCCGGGCGCCAATCACTACTACATTCACGCGGTCGAAGCGTCGCGCGCACCCGAACGTGCGCTTGCGAGCGCGAAGCGTCTGGACACGCTCGTGCCCGGCGCTGGCCATCTCGTGCACATGCCGGCGCACATCTACCAGCGCACGGGCGATTACCGCGCCTCGGCCAAGAGCAACGCGGTGGCCGCAACGATTGACGAGAAGTATGTGCAGGCCACGGGCGCGACCGGCATGTATCCGACGATGTACTACGGCCACAACCTGCAGTTTCGATCGGCGGCTGCGATGATGGCGGACAATCTGGCCGAATCGCGCGAGTCCGGTCGCAAGACGGCAACGCTCGTTGCGTCGCTCGCGGGCGACCTCCTCATGCTGCAGCCGTTCGCGTTACAGGAGACGCTCGCGCTCCTGCGTTTTGATCAGTGGGACGCGGTGCTGGCGACACCACCGGCGCCAGCGGGTCGTGACGTGCAGATCGCGCTTGATCACTATGCTCGCGCAGCGGCGCACGCAGGCCTTCGTCAAATCGCAGACGCCGAAAAGGAAGCCGCGGCAATGCAGGAAGCTGCCGTACGGATCCCAAAGGATGTCATGCTCAGCCTGGTCAATTCTGCTGCCGCGATTCTCGATGTCGCGCGCGAAGACCTGACGGCGCGCATCGCGGTGGCGAAGGGAGATACGCGCGAAGCCATTGCGGCGGCCGGCCGCGCCGTGGCGGCGGAAGACCAACTTGCCTATAACGAGCCGCCCGACTGGTTGCTGCCTACGCGCGAACTCCTCGGCGCCTTGCTGATGAGGG
>JBKPAJ010000114.1:0-16356 GCA_046726375.1 Acidobacteriota bacterium | reverse complement strand
GGACGCACAGAACGCGCCCACCGCTCCTTGGAAAACCACAGAACGGTTTTCCACAAGCGTCCACAGGCATCATCATTTTTTAGTAAGGGCGGAGACGAAAAAAGCCCAGTAGACCATTTGCAGAACTTGACTTACACAACTATGGGTCGCGTACGAGTGCCGAAGCGTGTGCGGCGTGACGCGTTTGTCGATCCCCGCCTTCCGCGCGGCGAGGCGTACGGCCTCCCAGATCACTTTCGTGGTGATCGGCGCATCAGCACGCCAGCCGTTGCGCGTACCCGGGAAGAGGTAGGTCCGCGGTCGCATCCAGCGGTAGTACTCGCGCAAGGCCGCGAGGAGCGTCGGGCTGAGAGGAATCTCGCGGTCCCGTCCGCCTTTGCCTTGCTCGATACGGAGCACCATGCGCTGGCTGTCGATGTCACGGACTTTGAGCTGGCACGCCTCGCTGCGACGCAAGCCGGCACCGTAGAGCGTCAAGAGAAGCGTCCGGTGATACAGATTCTTCGCGCCGGCAATTAAGCGCTGAACCTCGTCGGGACTAAGTACGATGGGGAGGCGGAGCCGCTCCTTCGGATAGGGCAGGTCCTCACGGACATCGCGCCGGTGCAGGACATAGCGGCAGAAGAACCGAAGCGCGCAGATCTGCGTGACCACCGTCCCGACCGCAAGGCGCCGCTCTTCGAGCAGATAGAGGTGGTAGCGTCGGAGCTGGGTCGGAGTGATCCGATCGAGGCGCGCACCCGTGTGCTGGCGAAACGCCTCAACGATCTGAACGTAGCTGCGAATCGTCGGAGCGGCGTAGTCGCGACGCACCAACTCGTCGCGCAGGCATTGCAGTAGCTTGGTCACAGACACCTCCTGTGACCACGCACCGTACCCTGTTACCAGTTACCCGGTGCTCGTCGGCCGCCGCGCCAGCGGCTTCGTTCTAGTCGCTGTTCGATTACGGCGCGTACCCAGGGGATTGCGAGCTCGTTTGCTTTCTTCACCGCTTGAATGTCGTTATGCTCGGCGTCAGGTTCAAGCGCAAACGTCCAAGGCGCGTCGAGGCTGCGACCTGCCTTCCAAAACGTATCGCTGTCCTCGACTCCAGCCGTCGTGTCTTTGTCTCCCGCAAAAATCAACGCTGGGATGCCCGAAGTCGTCTTCAGGTCGACCGTCAGCCCGCGAGAATGTGAATGGTACCGGACGAATCCGAGGGGTGTGTCGCCGCGAACGTCGAGCCGAAACTACCTGCCGCGGAATGGCCCCAGAGGAAGATTTTGGCATCTCGGAGCTCTGGACGATGTGCTTGGGCGGCGAGCTCCTCAAGAATATTCAGCAGCGCCTCGGCCCCTCCCGCCGAGGCATTCCTCACTGCTTGTTCCGCCACCGGAATATTCTTCAGGGGCTCTGCTGGATCGCTGAGATTGCGGACCACAAGCCCCAAAAGAGCGCAGTGCATACTCTCGGCGAGTTGGCGCCAATCCGGGTCGTCAAAGATCCAGGCGCCAGCACCCCAGCGAAGCACCACGATGACTCGCACCGCGCTCTGATCCGGCGGCGGCAGCAGCGTGCCCTCGACATCGACGTTCGCACCCGCATCCTGAGCGACCACCGTCAGCTCTCGATTGAGAACTTCGTCGCGTTGTACACGTGCGGCGGCCGTTGAAGCGAGAATTAACGGGGCAAAAACAAACCAGAATCGGCACTTCATTGGACTCGCCTTCTGATTGATTGACGATCCGCCGCCCGGGAGACCTGCGCGCGGAGCGCGAAATTCCAGTGACTCTTCGCCCGCTCGAGGATCGCGTCGGCATCCTCGGCAAGTAAAAGACGTCGTCTAATCAAGTCCATCGTTGCTGATCGGATTCGCTGCAGATAGTCGTCCAATCCTCGATATCGCTCTTCAATTGACAAACGCGGATCACCACTGGCCTGCCGCGCCGCTTTAGTCGGTGCGAATGGAACATACGAACCCAACAGTTGGTAAATGTCGCCGGGGTTTCCAACTGACGGGTCGCGGAAATTCCAGCCCGTCGTCGTCGCAAGCGGTACCGCGACCTCGGGGTCACGGATGCCGGCGATCTCATTTCCATCGCGATCGACCTGCGGGACGAGATGGGGCAGCGGCACAACCTTGCCGCCGGTGATCCGCGCGGGTCCGACAATGCGACGCGGGTCCGATACTCCCGGGAGCGATGGAAACGTAACGTGTTCAGCGGCGATCAACGTCCCGTCGCTGAGCCGTGGATACTCACTCGGCGGCGGCAGCGTACCGGCGGAAGCCCACTCATGCCATGCGCGAAGCAGCGCCCGCAAGACGTTCTCCTGAGGCGTCGGATTGTTCAATTGTTGCCCGCCACCGCGTGCGGCGGCTGCCGCGGCCGTGATACCGGATATCGGCTGAACACGTCCTGGTGGGAATGCCGCAACGATGTGCTGCGTCCCTGCCAACAGATAAATTCGGATGTTATCCGGCAGCGTGAGGTCCCGCTTGCCATCGATGCTCGTGTGGGTGAGCGCTGCAGCCCGGCCGCCGCCCCAGTACTCGACGGGCGTGTTCGTGTAGAACACCTTCGGCCGCTGCTCGGGGCGATACCGCGATTGCAGGCCGCCAATCGTACCGTCGACGTCAACCTCTTCGAGGTCGGAAAAGGGGAACTTCGTCGGCCTGAACACGTCTCCGAGCGTGGGTGTGGCGAACCGCTCGTTGAACGAACCTCGCGCTGCGCCTGCCATATGGATCCAGATCGCGTCGAACACGCGCCGGTCGTGCTGGTCGACATTGAACCCGTCATAAAGGAACTGGCGAAGGAAGCGTCCAGCCAGAGACGAGCCGGTTGCGTACGCCCGTTGTCCGCGAATCGGCAAGTCGGATCGATAGCGGAATGCCGACGCCGCGTCGCGAATCGCCGCCAGTCCCACGCCGGCCACCAGCGGTCCCGCCGCGCGATAGGTCACGCGATAGTAACGACCGGGTTCAAACCCGGTATCCAGACGCAGCTTGGGGGGAGATTGCGGACTGCCGGTGAACCGCCACCGATCGCGCGAAATTGTTTCGCCCGCGTCCCAGAACCGATCACGCAGCGTCAGCGTGTCGTCCGGACTCCCGCCGTTCAATGGCGGGTAGATGACTGGCGGACGGCCTACCGGATCGTCGATGAGGAGCATCTCGGAGACCCGCTCGTTGTGCATGATCTCCACGCTGATCCGATCCTCTGCACCCGGCGGCAGCAACGCCGCAGGGGCGTCGATCCGGAGCAGCGGAGCTGGGACATCGATCTCCCATCCGACCCAGACCAGCGTGTACCCCTCTCTCATGAGCAGGCCATCCCCGAAGTCGGGGTCGGTGGTCGGATCGTTGCCGGGTCGCTCCGCCCGGTTGAAGCGACCGAGGAGCCCTCGACGGCCCCGATTAGGCACTTCGAACAGCAGGACGCCGTTGCCCTTTGATGGATTTGTTGGCCGCAGCACGTACAGGTCGGATGAGAACCGCACGCGGCCATCGGCATCTCGTCGTGCGTGATCCAGGTCGACGATGCCGACGTTGTGAGGATCGCTGGGGTCCAGCGCGAACTCGATACGACCGACAAGCCTCTCGTATGGGCCTGTCGATCCAAACGACTCTCCGCCCGCGACGACGATTTGAGACCTGATGGTCACGCGCGTCACTTCTGCTGAGGTCGAGAGCGGCTGCAGCAGCGCGACCGCGAAGGTGATTCGGAGAATCGATGACAGTCTGCGAGTGCTCGCCATTTCGCCTCCCTCTTCTATTGAGGTAAGCGCAAACGGCTGGTGAAACGATCACCCGCTCTGACGACGACGCAGGGCGGTGGGCCAATTCAAGAGCACGCGCAGCGCCCGAGTGCTGGTTGGGAGCTCGCGTGTGCTGCCGCTGCCGGCGCCGCCGCCGCCGAGGATACGCTGCCCGTCGTTCGAAACGCCATACACCTGACCGTCGCTGAACCTGGGCAAGCCGCCGCGAAACAGTTCCGTGGCTTCACCGGCCCGACCTGCCGAATCGATGGGTACCGCCAGATAGACGGTACTGAGCGACGGGCCGTCAGCCACGTAGAACAGCTCCTTCCCGTCAGCGCGCCATACCGGATGGCTGCCGCTTTCTCTGGATATCTGGCGCCGCCCGCCACCATGTGGAAACGGCTGGATGAATACGTTGGGACGACCGGTCTCGTCGCTGACAAAGGCAATCCAGCGGCCATCGGGCGACAAAATGCCTGATGTCTCGTTCGCGGCACTCTGAACAACCGGATATGGCCGCCGCTCGCCAAATAACGGGAGCAGCCACACGTCGGATGACCCGGACGCGCCGGCGCGCGTGAACGCGATGAATCGGCCGTCGGGCGACCAACTCGGGTTCATGTAGCGTCCGCCGTCATCGGCCAGTGACTCGTCGCTCGAACCACCGAGCGACACCTGGCGAAGCGAGAACACGTTATCTGCTTCCCGCTCGAAGACGATACGTAATCCGTCGGGAGACCACGCGGGCGACCTGTCGTCGCCAGGGTCTGAGGTCAGGCGAGTGGGGCTGCCGCTCGCGACGTCGAGGACGTAGATATCGAGATCGCGCAGCCCCTGGCTTCGCATCGAGACAGCGACGTGCTTTTCGTCAGGCGATAGGGCCAGCGTGTTATACGTCGTGTTCGGAGCCAAAGTGCCGAGAACGGTCCCTGTGCGGTCGTACCAGCTGATTTGTACGGCATTTGGTACGCCCGTCTCGGAGTAGACGAGGGTTCCTGAGTCGGACATGGACGCGCTGACATATCGGCTGCCTTCCCAGCCAACGTGCTCGGCAACCGGTACGGCCGGACCGAGGAGTGCTCGCCTCTCGACGTCGAAGGGCTGCGCAAACAAGCTGCCGTCACGGCCGAAAAACAGGTGACCCGCGGCATAGCTGACAGCCGATTCCGCCTGCATCAACGTCTGTGTCGGAGCCGCGGCATCCAACGACCCGATCTTGACGAGGGACGGCTTTGCGGGAGGACAACAGGGACCCGATATCGCCGTGTAGACAAAGTGGCGACCGTCCGGCAGGAAGAACGGCCAGCGATGAGCGTCTTCTCCCGACTCGAGAGAGGTGACGGCCACTGGTGCGCCTCCCGCACTCGACACGCGCTGTAGGCCATCGATACGCAGTGCGGAAAAGATGATGACGTTGTCTCGGCTCCAGCTGCCGCCGCGGCCGGCGAGAACATCGCAGAGCACGACCGGCATACCGCCTTCGAGCGACACCGTTTTCAGTTTGCGATCGGCAAAAAACCCCACGACACGACTGTCCGGCGACCAGAACGGAAACGCGGCACCGTCCGTGCCCGCGATCGGTGTGCTCGACACGCTGCCAAGCGGACGCAGCCATAGCTTGACCGCACCGGCGTGCATACCGACGAACACGACCTTTTGTCCATCAGGCGACACGGCCAGTTGTGCGGCGTTCCCGCTGCCAGGGGCGGGCAGACCACCGAACGAGACATCATCAGGCGCATCAATCGTGAACTGAACCACATCGTCGGCATGTGCGACGTCGGCCGGTCCACGCAACAGATACGCGAGGAGAGCGACTGCGACGACAGCGCTCGCCGTGGCCACGATCCATGGCAGAAGACCGTATCTGCGGGGCCTTTCGACAGCATGCCTTGCCTCGTCCAGGTGCCAACGGGCGTCAGCGATGGCGGCCAGCCGACGCTTCCGATCCTTCTGAAGGCATCGTTCGAGCAATCGGCGGATCGGGAGCGGTGTCGCCGTCGGAAGCGCATTCCAATCCGGCTCGGCTCGCGAGAGGACGGTAAGCGTCTCCGTGACGTCCTCGCCCGGGAACGCGCGACGTCCGGTCAGCATCTCGTAGAAAACGCACCCGAACGCCCACACATCGCTGCGCGCATCCGCGGCACGCCCGCTCGCCTGCTCCGGGCTCATATACGCGACCGTTCCCATGAGCGCGCTCGGAGTACTGGTGACTGGATCGGCGGGCACGTCGGAGACGTCGACGATATCGATTTGTCCCGCTGCGAGTCGCGCCAGGCCAAAGTCGAGTACCTTGACCGTTCCGTCAGGCCTGGTTTTGATGTTCGACGGCTTCAGGTCGCGATGAATGACGCCGATGTCGTGCGCAGCGTCGAGCGCATCGACGATCTGCCGGGCGATCGCGATTGCCTCTTCGACCGGAATCGGTCCGCGGGTGAGCCGCTCCGCGAGAGTCGACCCCTCCACGAGCTCCAGTGCGATGGCGTACGTGGCGTCCCGATCCTCAAACCCGTAGATGACGGCGATGTGCGGATGATTGAGCGCCGCGAGGACCTGCGCCTCGCGCTGCAACCGCGCGCGGCGGTCGGGATTGTCTGAAAGCCCTTCGGGCAAGACCTTGAGCGCAACTCGGCGACCGAGCCTGGTGTCTTTTGCGCGGTAGACCTCGCCCATGCCACCCGTTCCGAGAAGGCCCTCAATGACGTACGGACCGACCGTTGCACCAACCGCCAGGGCCGCAGGTTGCATGAGGAGATCGTCGGGCATCCATACCGGACTGTCGATTGGACTCGCCACATCATCCTGCGCGATCAACGACTCGATCTCCGCAATCAGCGCCGGATCGGCGACGCACGCGCTCGACAGAAACGGCGTCCGCTGGTCCTTCGGCAGCGCCGCCGCGGCATCGTAGAGCTCAGCCACACGGCTCCAGCGATCGGGCGTCAAGGGTGAGGCCATCAGCCTGGTAGATCTCCCAGAGAGTAAGCGGGAAAACAGTCGGAACGCTACAATCGGCACACGAGCCTTGCCGATGCCCTCTGAAATCACCGGGTTGCTCCATGCCTGGACCGGCGGCGACGCGGATGCGCTCGACCGGCTGACGCCGCTGGTCTACGACCAACTGCGTCGTCTGGCCGCGAACCACATGAGGAGGGAGCGCCCCGGGCACCTGCTATAGACGACCGCGCTGGTGAATGAGGCTTACCTTCGCTTGTTGAAGATTGGCGTGCTGGAGTGGCGGGATCGCGCGCATTTCTTCGCCGTCGCCGCGCGGATCTTGCGGCGTGTGCTCGTCGATGCCGCGCGCAAGCAGCAGTCGGCCAAGCGCGGCGGGCATGTGCCGCGCGTGGCGCACGCGAGGGACATCGATTTTGATCAGTTTCCTGAACCCGGTACAGACAGACCCGCCGAACTGTGTGCACTCGACATCGCGTTGACCAGTCTGGCCGAGCTCGATCCCCGCCGCGCCCAGGTCGTTGAAATGCGGTTCTTTGGAGGTCTCACGGTGGAAGAAACCGCCGAGGCACTCGGCGTCTCGCCGCCCACCGTGATGCGGGACTGGCGGCTGGCCCGCGCATGGCTCACACGCGAACTGCGTGGACGCGCGTGATCCTGCGCTGATCGAATGGTAGCGGTGCTGCCGACGCAATGCCGAGGAACACTGAGATGTACGCGGACCAGTGAAGCGAGAACTGTGTACAAACTGTGTGGGGTCGTCCCGAAACCGTCAACGCCATTCGACGTTTACGAGTTCACTTGAAGAACCATGCTGGGCGGCAGGTCGTTGAATCGATTGCGCGAAGACGTGTTTCCGCATGACTCGGGAGCATCACCAGAATTGCTTCCAAAGCGTGGTCCTTCAAGCTGAGGGTCGAGCGCACCAGGCGACGCCGTCAAGACGCGTGACTCTAGACGTTGCGACCGATTGGGCGCTGTCGCCGACAGCCGCATCACCGTCTGGTCGGAATGAAACGTAGCGGTTCACGAGACCGCTGCGCGTTTTGAACGCCCTGAGCCATCCTTCCCCCACTCGACGCGTCCGTCAGTCAGGGAATGATGCGACGCTGTCGTCGAACAGACGCGACGGTCAAAGAAACCGTCGCCTCGCCTCGTTTTCGTTCCGTTTCTCGAACAGACCGACCGGAAAACTCGCGAGATGTGCCCGAAACTGTGCCCACTGGATTGTGCCCGAAGAGAGGGTTGCTCCGACGGCGCAACCCGGTCGCGTAGTTGACATCCTGGAGCACCCGAACCCGGATCGTTACGCTGGCCAGCGCATCTTCGTCGTCGAGCGGGAGAACCAGTTCGCTTCCAATCAGGAGGAGTCCGCCCATGCACGAACGTCTGGGATATCGGCGGTTCGTTATCGGCTTGAGCCTGGTCACGGCGACACTCGTGTCTTCGTTCAACGCCGCCCAACCACGCGCATCACGTACGCAGATTGTGCTCCTTGGTACTGGCAATCCTGGTCCCACGCCTGACAAGTCGGGACCCTCAACAGCGATCATCGTTGAGGGCGAGCCGTACCTCGTCGATTTCGGACCAGGCGTGGTTCGCAGAGCTGCGGCCGCGCAGCAGAAAGGCATCAGCGCGCTCCGCCCCGCGCACATCCGTCATGCATTCGTGACGCATCTGCACTCCGATCACACGGTCGGGTACCCCGACTTGATCTTCACGGCCTTGGGTGGTCGGCCGAATTGGACCGCCGGAGGTGTTCGGTCCTCGCGGCATCAGGGCGATGACCGATCACGTTCTCGCCGCGTGGGCGGACGACATCGAGATTCGCAGGGGGCCTGTTGAAAGCGCGCTAACAAGCGCCAACGGATACCGCGTCAACGCCCACGAGATCGCAGCAGGAGTCGTGTACAAGACCGACAACATGACAGTGACTGCATTCAACGTGAAACACGGTGAGTGGGGTGATCGCGCGTTCGGTTATCGATTCCAGACGCCGGATCGGACAATCGTCATTTCCGGCGACACCACACCCAGTCAGAGCGTTGTCGATGCGTGCAACGGTTGCGACGTGTTGATCCACGAAGTCTATACCGAGGCGGGTTACGCGAAGGCGTCCGCCGAGTGGCAACGAATGCGCCGCGAAGATCACACCTCGTCACGCCAGCTTGGCGAACTGGCGATGCGGGCGCGTCCCGAGCTGCTGATTCTCTATCACCAGAGTTATCAATTCAATGAATCGAACGAAGAGGACCGTCTGCGTCGTGAACACGCTGAGCGTCGCAATCTGGAGTCCGCGCGCGACCGCGCCGAACTTGCGCACGGCAGCCGCCGCCTCGTCCAAGGCGCGACGGTAGTCTGCAGCGGCGGGCGTGCTGCTCACTCCTGCCTGGTCGACCACACCGATCGGATTGCCCAGCACGTCGCGTACACCGGTTGTTACGACGAGGGTGTAGGTAGTGTGCTGATCCAGTGAGTTATCGGGTCGGAAGCTCAGCTCCTTCGCTGTGGGATCCCAGACGAGGTAGTTGATGCCAACGACCTGACGCTCGCCGTTCCTCTTCGTAAGCGCGTCGGCGCAGCCTTACAAGGAAAATCGTTTCGCTGGTGGCGCTTGAGGGATCGATGTCGCCGTCGAACGGCAGCGAAATTCGCGGCTGCATGTTGAATCCGTCGAGCTGATTCAACATCGCCACGTCTTGACACGCCGAGGCGTGCGCCACACAGTCCGGCGGGGACGGAAGATTCACGCGACGGCCGGTGTTCTGATTGGCGTCAGCAACGGTGAACGCGTCCGACGGGAACGGACTGCGCTCGGGCGAGCCGAGATCGAACACTGGCCGGACGAACCTGCCCGAGGATTGAGCACCCGCGTGGGCCGGATGGCGCCACCCAGCCTGAGTAGCCCAGACAGCAATACAGACAACCAGTGCCGCCCGCAAGATGTGCGATCGCATGCGACCTCCGTGGCACCAAAGTCTACGTGAACGTCGACGACCGATGGTCCAACGTTTGACGCTGGAGGGCGTTGAAGGGAGGAGATTGACGAGTATCGGTCGGAGCACCGATTGCGGATGTCTCGGGATCGTGACCGATGTTCGGATGAGTTGGCTGGGTGTTCGGGACGATTTGCGCAACTGTTCAGCAGGACCTGCGGTCCGCGAAAGGCGATGAAGACTCGCCGGGCAACGATCTTCGACCCTGGTTGATTCGAGCAACCTGAGGCCGAGCGCACGCCTTCGCATTGTGCCTGGCCTAACTACCCGCAACTCGCTGAGTTTTTCTCTGGCCTGCGATGCTGCGGATGTGAGGTGTGCTGTCAAGGCCTCCGGCCCTTGTCCTTACATGTTTGCAGCGGATAACCACTTAAGACGTAGCCGCGCTGCCTGTGTGTCTGATCCGTGTAGTGGCCAACGATCGAGCCGAGTGCGTTAATGCCGCGCGCGACGGTTACGCCAGGATATTTGTCGGCGTCGATCGTCGTGACGCATCCTGACCGATCCATGACGTACCCGCGACTCACCCCGCCCTTGTCGCGATAAGTGCCGCTCACGGTGCCGGAATCGAGCAGCGCATCGACTAGCGTGCGCCTCGCGTCTGGTACATCGATCGAAGTGAACCGGCCGTTGTTCAGCCGAAAACTGTGCTCGTTCTGGTTCTCGTCGAACCAGATCCCGACCATCTCGCCGGCGTCATTGATGCCATCTATTGCGCTAGTGTTTGACTGCGGATGATCGATGCGCTTCCACTGACCACCCGACAATACGAACCCGTGCGGTCCATCGCCACGTCGCAGAGTGAAACGCCAACGACGTCTCCACGATTGCTGATGCCCCAGGCGAACGTCTCGGTGCCCTCTGCGCCTGTTCCGGGGAAATCCAGCTGAACGTATTTCCCTTGGTTGTACAGGAAACCATGGCGAGCCGCGCCGGCCTCGAACTGTCCCACTACATCGCCTCGGTCGTTCAATCCCCTGGCAACCGACAGCTGTGCCCCAGGAAAATCCAGAGTTCGGAACGCTCCACTGCGATCGATCAAAAACGCGTGCACCCGGTCTTGCTGGTCCGTGTATCGCCCAACGATCTCGCCGTGCACGTTTATGGCGCTGGCAATCGTCGCTTTCGCCTGAGGCCCGTCGATCGGCTCGAAGATCGGCGTCAGGCGAGAAGCGGACTGAGATGCCGACCAAATGGGCCGACTGGCGACTGTTCCCAGCCCAGCAGCGAGAAAGCAAATCAGGGGTAACGTTCTCATCCGACAACTCCTGTGCATCACAGCACGCGAGCGCCTGAGTGGCCGTGACCGTGGCGTGTCGGCGCGCGGATCAACGCGATTCTACGCTGCCAGCATCAAGGTGACGCCTATAGGCAGCGGTAACAGTGAGCTCAGAGTTGTCCGAAGAACGTGGCGACTCGTGACGCTCGGCGAAGCTCCCAGTACAACTTCGGCCGTTCGTTCGGAGGTGCACCGATCAAGCGAGCGATTTCGTGATCCCTGGTGGCGGCGGGAGTGCCCCCAACTGAACCAGCACGCCAAGCCAATCTGCATTGGCGTAATGCAGCACGACTTTTCCGTCAACGATTCGATCGATGAGCAGGAGGGTCAACTTTACCGTCTTGTTCGTCGGCGCAATGCCAAAGAACGTGCCCCCGTGAGTCCCCTCCATCGTGGCGCGTGTCGCCACTGTGTCTCCTTCGGCAACCTGTTGCTCGACCTTTGTCCGCAAATCAGGAAACGCGGCACGAACCATCGGCTGACGCTGTACGGCCTGATACAGGCCGGGATGTTCTTTCAGTGCCTCGAAGTCTTGGCGGTCGAGGGCTTCCAAAAAACGCCGGACTACTGCCTTGTTCTCTTCTGACGACATCTTCTTCCTCCCGCATCAATGCACGTGGAACCGCGACTCGATAATCAGCAACGGGTGAAGCCCAGGTAGGATGTGATCGTCCCTATCTCCAATCAACCGGGGTTTCTCCGGTGAAACGTCTTCTCTGCACGCTGGTGGCGGCGCTCTGCGCCCGTTTCGCTGGCATCCGCACAGACTCTCGATGACGGCCCATCTCATCAACATCGGCCCAGGGGCGATTTCCGCGTTGCGCTAGACGCCGGTGGATCAAATGGCGGGCATCTGCTGGCAAACAACATCACATCCCATACCGACGAGTAGCGTTTCATGTTGACGGTACTCGACGCCACCAGAGCGGCTCGCGCCGGCGTTGTCCTGACGCGACTGCATCATTGAATCAATGAATCAATCGCAGCAGCGGGATCAGGTCAGGGTCGCGCTGGTCGTCCAGTATCAAGCGGCGAACCTCAAGCTGCTGAAGGCAGCGGGGGTCAACATTGCGATGGAATCCGATAATGACGAGTCAGCTCAGTCACGCAATGACCCTGCTGGGATTCGAACGCACTCACGCTAGCGCGAACTTGTTGGCGGGACTGATGTTTTCAAGAAGTCGCACGGCATCCGAGGCGAATCGATACCGCGAAGCGCGAGTTCGAAGCCGGCGGAACTTCTGCTGCCGCAGGTGTTTCGAGAGAAAGCGGAGAATTGGCTGGGTGTTAGGGACGATTTCCGCAACTGTTCAGCAGGACCTGCGGTCCGCGAAAGGCGATGAAGACTCGCCGGGCAACGATCTTCGACCCTGGCTCATTCTCGCGGCGTAGGCGCGCAACCGAGTGCATGCGATGGAAGTTAGCGGTTTCTCCGACACCCGTTCGCTTGGGCCGCAATAGGGAGAACGCATTCTCCGGTAGACGGCTCTTCAAGGTTGATTCCCAAAGCTCCGTCGAGTGGGATGAATCGTTTCAGTGCCGTCGGACCCTACCGAGCCGGACATTCGCTTGTCGGTGTCCACTCGCTGGTGTTCGTCTGCCATGGCTCCGATGCGTCATGAAGCACGAGGAAAACTGCCCGACGTGTCTCCGGACCGATGCTCGTCAGCACCATGGGCGGACCTGGCGGCACGAAGCCACCCTCACCCGAACGGAGGACCATTACTCGCTCGGGTGTCCGCAAGCACTGTGCACCGGTCAACACATACCAGGCCTCTGGGCCGGCATGCCGGTGCACGGTCGTCATCATCCCCTGGCCTGGCGGAAACGTCGCCTCCATAAATCGCGCGACCAAGCGACTTGAACGTGGCAACGGTAACGGGCCAATGATCGCCACCCGCTCGCCATCGGCGGCCCGCCATTCTGCGGAGCGAGCGTGAAGAGCCACACCTTATCGAGCGATTCCGCGACGACGCTCAAGGAGTCGGCTTTCGCCGCTTCTGCCGCAGCGAGACTCGGGTAGGAGTGGAGATGACAGAACAGAGGCGCGTCAGGTCGCTTCTCAATGGGCAGAATCGCGCTGAGGTAACATCCCGTTTCACTCGGGCGCTTCGGCGGCTCGGCGCAGCCGCCCGGAAATTTCCCCGGAAGCTGCTGAGCCGGGAGACCTGTAGTAAACGCGAGTGTGGCCAAGGCGGCTACGGCGAATCGGCGTCGGACCGAGGACCGGGTTCTCATCGCGGTTGCCTCACAATCTGGTCAGCGACGAACAGGGCCGAGTCTACGATCCGAATGAACATCGGAAGCCAGAGCCCTGTCCGTCTCTAGGATATCGTGGCGCCACCGGCGCGCCATTGCTCGATAAGAAATCGCGCACCGTTCACCGGCGCAGAATCTCGGCACCTTCGCGCTGACGTTGAGCTTCCGCTCTAGTAGAAACGACAACGACGGTCGCGGCAAGCGGCCTGCGCTGGTACAGATTGGACCTCTGCTCGGATTGGGACAACCGCGCGGCGAATGTCGTGATGGCCGAGGCCGGTCGCAAAGAACGCGAGATAGAAAGTCTTACGAACTCTCCGGCGCTGGGCGCCGACACGCCCGGATTCGGACTCGGCGAGGCCGCGTACATTCTCGCTGTGACGATCGCGTTGGCGCTGCTCGCCGTTTCCAGCGCCGCGGCCCAGGATGCGCCGAAAACGCTCGTGGCGGTGTTCGCGCATCCGGACGACGAGGGCGCCGCCGCCCCGATACTCGCCCGCTATGCCCGCGAGGGCGCACGTGTCTATCTGGTGATCGCGACCGACGGCTCGCAGGGCGGAGCGCACACGGCGATTCCGCGCGGGCCGGACCTCGCGCGAGCGAGGGCGGCCGAGGCTCGCTGCGCGACCGACGCGCTCAACATTCAGTCGCCGATTCTTCTCGGATTCCCCGATGCCGAACTCGGTCATTACGCTGACGATCCCACACGGCTCGCCCGCCTGGCCGCGCAACTCGAGCGCGAGTTCGAACGACTGCGGCCGGACGCCGTCCTGACGTGGGGGCCGGACGGCGGAACCGGGCACCCGGATCACCGGCTCGTGAACAGCGTCGTGACCCAGCTCGCGCGCGCGGGCGCGCCTGGTGTACCCGAACGGCTCTTCTACGTGTCGATTCCAGCCGAGGGCATGCGGCTGATCAATCCGGCACGGGCTGAGCCGCCGTTTCTCGTTCCGCTCGCGAAGTACTTCACGGTGCGGATCGCCTTCACGACCGCGGACGCCGAGGCCGCACGGGCGGCGATGGAGTGCCATCGGACGCAGTATTCGAGTGACGTCGTTCAACGAGTGTTAGAAGGACAGAAACAGATTTGGCACGGAGTCATCGCGCTTGCTCCGTTCTCGATGACCGCTGCGGGGACCGACCTATTTCAGGCTCGATGAAGCTCACGCTTTGCAGATCGTCTCGTTGCGCGCGAATCGCAGGGAGAGGTACCGCCCTGGCAGCGCAAGAACAGGTGTGGCCCACCCGGGGCTCGGGGTCAACGTGCACGGGACGACATGCGCCGCCGCCGACGCCATGGCGGCGTTTGGTGCCCTGGTGGTGGCTGGAGTTGACCTCCATGGGATGCTATCTCTCGCCAGCGGCTATTGCGTTCGTGATGGGAGCCACTTGTATTGCAACGCAGCACTGGCCATTGAGCGATTTTTTCGATGGAATTGCGATCGGATAGAACCAGGTGAGGTCTAACGATGCGAGCCGTATTACTTCTGTTGGCGATGCTCAGTTCAGTTTCCACGACCGTGATTGCACAAACGAATCCACTTTGGCATGAACCGAAGATCAAGAACTACTTGCCACATATGACGTGGCCGGAAGTCGAGGAGCTCTTGAAGCGCACCGACATGGTCATCATTCCTGTTGGTGCTCTCGAGCAGCACGCCCTACATGGTCCCATCGGTACGGACTTCTATAACGCGCTGCACCGTGCACTGCTCGTCGCGCAGCAGACCGACGTGCTCGTCGCGCCGGTGCTGTGGGCTGGTCTGTCGCCCTATCACATGGGTTTTCCGGGTACGATCACGCTATCCTCCGACACGATTCAGCGAGTGCTGTTCGAGACGGCGGAGAGTCTCGTACAGCATGGCTTTCGCCGGATCATGTTCGTCAACGGCCATATCGGCAACACCGTCGTGACGCAGTTCGTTATCGACAGAATCAATCTCGAAACGAAGGCGACCGCGGTTGATCTGCGGGATGCCGCGGCGGCATTCGAGAAGGTTCCGAGCGGCACCCGTCGAAGCACCACCGTACTGGATCAGCACGCGGGGGTGCCGGAGACATCCAATTCCCTTTATCTCACACCGTCGTTGGTGGACATGTCCAAGGCTCGACAGGCCACCGTGACCATGCCCGAGCACCTGGAGCAACTGGTGCCGAGTGTCACCAAGGGTGACCCGACGGCGAATCTTCTCCTCCGATCAGAGGGCCTAAAGCCGGAAGCGACGGGCAAGCACACGTCAGCCAAGGAGATCACGACAACAGGCGCCTGGAGCGTTCGCGATCCAAAGGACGCGAGTGCGGACATTGGCCGAGCGGAAACAGAATCAATTGTCGCTGCGGCGGTGCAGTTCATCGAACGGTGGAAGCAGCTCGTTCCCCGTGTGGGCCGATAAAGGTCTGCGTTGCAGGAGGTTCCGCACATGTCTGACGACGTCCGCGTTCGAAATGCGAGCGACGCAGACGCCGCAGCATTCCACCGTTGTCTCGACGGAGTCGCGCGCGAACGGCAGGGACTCGCGATGACCGAGCGTGGATCTTTCGGCTCCCTACTTGGCCGCAACCACGACGTTACGCGCTCTTCGGAAGGGCACGCACCTTCGGCCGATGCCCCCGTACCTTCAGCGCATGCCACAGGTCCCACTTGGCCTGGAGCGTCAGCCAGATCTCGGCGTCCCAACGCGTCAGGGCTTCGAACAACAGCGCCGTATCCGCACTGACGCCACGACGTCCCCTGACGATCGCGTTGAGGCGCTGAAACGGAATGTTCATCCGCTTGGCGGCCTCTACCTGGGACACGCCCAACGGCTCGAGGAACTCCTTCAGGAGCATCTCGCCGGGGTGCGTCGGTGGACGATGAGTCGGGAGCATGTTGGCTTCCTCAGTGATAGTCGGTGCAGCGCACGTCAAATGCGTCGGATCCGTCGAACCGGAACACGATTCGATACTGATCGTTGACGCGCACGGCGTGCTGCCCTTCCAGATCGCCGGCGAGCGGGTGCAATCGATTTCCGGGCGGCACCCGCAGGTCGTCGAGCTTCGTCACGGCATCGATCTGATCGAGTTTGCGGCGGACGATCGGCCACAGGTCCTTCGGGATCCGGCGGGCCGCCTTCGAATTGACCCCGT